>JABXKS010000081.1:20188-72658 GCA_013619125.1 Clostridiales bacterium | reverse complement strand
AAGAACGCCCTTCCGATGAGATGGACTGCAAATCCACAAGCCCCTCTACGGCGGCGGCAGCTCCTTCCAATGGCCGCGTAACCAGTTTTTCAATTTCTGTCGGTGATACGCCTTCGTATTCCGACAAGACAATCAAGACGGGTATTTCAATTTCCGGAAATAAATCAACCGGAATATTCAAAAATGAAATGATCCCCAATAGCAAAAGGACCAGGGTCATCATCACAATGGTTGTGGGACGACCAACTGCAAACTTTGATAACATTTCGCCCTCCTACTCTTTCACAACCAAGATCAAAGACCCATCATCCAAAAAGTTTTGTCCTTTGACAATCAGCGATTCCCCCGCGGAAACCCCCGCTATAATTTCAACATAGGTGCCGTCATCCAATCCCGTTTCCACCACGCGTTCCACCGCGCGATCTCCCTCTTGAACAAACACCTTTTGCCGCCCCAGCTTTTCAACAACCGCTTCAATAGGGACCGATACTACGCCTACTCGCCGATCTGTAACCAGATATACCTTCGCAAACATGCCCGGCAGCATTTTCCCCTCCGGATTCTCGAGATTGATTTCTACGGGATACAAAAAGGTCTGCTGATCCACCGCAGAACCGATGGCCAGAATCTCGCCAACCGCCTGCGCTTGAATCGCGGGGATCTCAAGAGAAACCGAATCACCGACTGAAATCGAAGAAATCAACTTCGAGGGCAAATTCACAGCCACCTTCATGATGGACGCATCTGAAATCACAGCTGCCGGTTGACCTGGCGCCGCATATCCCTGCTCCGATACACCAAGAAAAGAAATCTTACCAGAAATAGGTGCCCGAACCTCCAAATCACTCATCATGGATGTCGCTTGATCATACATGGTTTTCGCCTGCTGAAAACCTGCAGACAGTGCCGCAATCATCTCTGGGGATGCCGCAAGCTCCGCCTGCTCCCATTCGCTCTTCGATACCGCACCAGCCTCATATAGCCGCTTCAATCGTTCAGCCGTGGTTTGAGCCAATTGCAATTGCTCCAGATTGCTCTCGTATCCAGCCCTCGCTTGATCAAAGGCTGCCGCAGCTTGCTCCACTTGATCCTCAATGGCTTCCGCATCCAAAAGAAAAAGGGGCTCGTCTTTCTCAACCCATTCCCCCAATCGCACATCAACGCGTTCAACAATCGCCGCCAAAGGCACCATAATCACCGCTTCCCGATTTGCCGTCAATACACCAGAAAGCGCCGCTCGTTGTTCCAGATCCATAGTTTGCACCATTTCAATTTCGACGGGCACGTAGGGCTCTTCCGTCATTTCAAGGGGTGGTTGACATCCCGTAACGATCAACATACTTGCTATCACAATCCCCAAAACTCGTTTCATAGCAACTCCTTTTGTTCCAAATTCTCATTAATTTCTCTTCTCATTGTACACCATCTCTTCCAAAAATAAAAAAGCTCCGTTTCATCCAAGATGAAACGGAGACCTTTGTTCTATTGCGTTAGAATCATCACAGTCTTGGCCATCAATTTGCCTTCACTGTTATACTCACCCGCGATCGATATTTGACTGCTTAAGGTCAATTGCCCGTAGGAAGTCGATTGTCCCGATGAGTTGATAAAATTCGTCTGATTGTCATAATACACATTCATTTGCGTGCCGTCAGATTTTTCGACCATCATCAACTGAAGGCCATAATCCGATAAAAGCAACTTTCCAACAAATGCTGCAGATCCCGTTTGCGTCTGGACCGAAATATTCAGGATTTGATCTCCCATCACATAAAGGGTGATCTGGTTGCCAGGACGCAGATCATAAATCTGGATCTGTCCATTCCCTTTATATACCGGTGTGGCAGAAGTAACGGAATAGGTTGATTCCACGCCATTAGAAGTCTTCACTCTCAGTTCTGTCGTTCCAGAAATTGTAACAGAAACAACTTCTCCCTGAATGGTCTGAGCCGTCGTTGCCGTTCCCATAATTGCAGAAACTTCCTGATAGCTTAAGGTCATGGTAACCGAATCACCGACCGCCAACTCCGTGACCAGAATCTGTTTGCCGTTTTTCATCACATAAACCGATTTTCCCAATACCAGTTCCCGATTCACACCATTGGCTAGAATCTTCACCCTGTTTTGTTCTCCAAAAACAACACCCTTGAAGGTTCCGTTGATCGTTGTCGTCGCCGACCAAAGGGCAATGGAAACAACCTGACCATCCTTTGCCGTCACCTGAGCAAATTGATTTCGCATCAATGAAGAGGCTGTCGTCGGTTCAAAACCAAGGGTCATTGGAAGGGTCTTATTAACCGTCCATGTTTTGTAAGCCTTCATTCCATTTTCAAAACTATCTTGCACAATGGTAATCATGCCGTTGCTCTCGGAGCGCTGCGTAACCATGCCCTCATACACCACCGTGCCCACTGGTGACACTGGCGGATTTGTTGCCGTCGCCCCAACGGTCATCGACAAGAGTTTATACGTGTTATTCGCCGGCTGATCATCTGTTGCGTAAGTTGCTACAACAGATTCCCCCTTGGAAAAGCTCTCCAGAACGGTCGATTGACCATTTCTCGTCAATCCCGCATCAGTTCCAACACGATACCACTCTCCCGTCTCCTGCAATTGAACAAAATGATTACTTCCTGTTGGAATCAAATTTGAAATCGTAGTGGTTAATGTTTGAGTCGATGTTGCCGGGGTTTGAGTACCCGTATGAACCAACCCTTTCGCTTCCATCTTTGTATAGGTTCTGGACAGAAGCGTAGCCATAACTGCACGGCTCACTTTGGAATCAGGCTGAAATATAAGCTGACCGGTCTGAGGATCCGTCAATCCATTGATGATTCCCTCACCTACCATCACTTCCACGTACGCCCAATTCATATTGCTCTTCTTGCTCGCAAAATCCGTAAATTTTTCAACCTCTTGATAGATCAAGACATTATTTGCGGCCTGCTCCAATCCCAAAGCTCTTGCCAGAATTCGAGTAATTTCTCCCTTGTTCACGTCCTGCGCGCGATCCTTGTCATAGATTGCCGTCAATTCTGAAACCGAGACCAATCCTTCATTCAAAGCAATCGCAATATCCGCTTTGGCCCAATTGGCCGCTCCCAAGGTTACCAAGGTAGTTTGATACGCCTTGCTCGCCTGGGTCACCTCATCTGCCGAGTATTGAAACAATCGTCCCGCCATTACAAGGGCTTGTTCATAGGTAACTGAATCCCCAGGCTTAAAGACACCGCCTTCATACCCTTTTAAGATTCCCTTTCCATTCATCGCGTCGATATACTCTTCTGCCCATGCATAATCGGTGCCCGCCACATCCTGAAAGGATCCCGCAAACACAGGCTGCATGCAGAGTATCACGATCAAACCAATCATCATCAATCGCTTCATCCCGTTTAGCCTCCTCGTTGACATTCTCTTCCTATTATACCATAGGAATAGACTTACAACTGTGAGATTGTTCGGTTTCCATATTGCGCTTTCCAGTCTTTGTTAAACTGATCCATTGACCAATCCGTCATCAAATGTTCCAACATCTTCTCCAAAATATCGCCGGGAACCGTTACGGCTTCCGCGCCCAACTTCGCGCATTCCAACACTTGTTGCACGTTCTTGAAGCTTGCCGCAATAATCTTGGTCTCAATCCCCGCTTGATCATAGATGTCTCGAATGGCTGCAATTACGCCAACGCCGTCTCCCGAGATATTGTCAATGCGGTTGACGTAAGGAGCAACCCAATCCGCACCAGCCCGTGCCGCCAATAAAGCCTGCATCGGTGTAAAAATCGCGGTTGCCAAAACGCCGATTCCCTCTTTTTTGATCATCGTCATTGCCTTCAAACCCTCTTTGGTTACGGGCACCTTGGCATAGGTATTTTCGCCCAAGCGATCTTGAAGCAACTTGGCCTCCGCCAACATCTCCTCCGCTGTTTCACCAATAACCTGTGCAAACAACAAGGACTTCGCTCCGATCAAGTCTCGAATTCCCTCTTGAATCGTCCAGAAATCTCCCTTTGCCTTTGCTACAATTGATGGGTTTGTGGTTACTCCCGCCAAAGGGAAAAACTCAAAACCTTCTCGAATCGTTTGATGATCCGCTGTATCCAACATGATTAACATCGCATTTCCTCCATTCTTGTTTCTTCTTGTTTTTTCTTATTCTATCTTATCTTCGTTGATTTCCCGATCCCTGTCAATATATTAGAAAACTTCCGATACCACTCAGGCAAGAATTTACTTTTCCAAAAAAAAATCCGAAACTCACCCCAAACAATAGATCCTTCGATCATCTAGAGGTGGTTTTCAGATTCTGTTGCTATCGAGTCAAAAGACTAGCTGCTTCTTCATCGAGAATAACGGTAACATCTGGGTGCAATTGCAAAACAGATGCAGGCAATTCCGGTGTGATCGGTCCTTCAATCATCTGTTGAACGACTTTAGCTTTGCCTTCTCCACTCGCAATCAATACGATCTTTCGAGACTGCATAATATTCTTGATTCCCATGCTGATCGCTTGGGTCGGCACTTCTTCAATAGAATCAAAAAAACGCGAATTGGCCTCAATGGTCTCTTGTTCCAATTCCACAATATGGGTTCGAGCCTCAAACTTCACATCGGGTTCGTTAAATCCAATATGTCCATTGTTACCAATGCCCAAAATCTGTATGTCAATCATACCGGCTTCTTCAATCATCTTGTCATAGCTCGAGGCTGCAACTGTCATATCCACCGCAATCCCGCTTGGGATATGAATATTTTCCGGCCGAATATTAATATGGTTAAATAGGTTCTCTTTCATAAAATAATGATAGCTTTGTTCATTGTCCGGGGAAATTCCGATATACTCATCCAAGTTGAAGGATACCACCTCGTCAAAGTCAATATCGCCGGCTTGATAGATCCGAACCAATTCCTTGTACATGCCCACCGGGCTGCTGCCGGTTGCCAATCCAATCACTGCATTGGTTTTCAAGATCAATTGGCTTGCAAATAAATTCCCTGCCTTGCGGCTCAATTCCTCATAATTTTTAGTTACGATTATCTTCATCTCTTTACTCCTTCTTGGTATAATGTATATACCAATTTTACCGAAACTCACTCCCCTTGTCAATCCTCAAAGCACAAATAGCTTATCCGATTTAAATAAACATTAAGATCCAAATTCTAACAATTTTGTTCTACTGTTTCTTCTCGCCTTATTTGGAATCAGGCTGTTGGGTGAAGATCATTCCTATTTTCTTGCCGTTGAATAAATATAAGCCATTGCATGCATTGTGACATTTCTTTTGAGCCACAATAAAAGGACTGTCATAGACAGTCCTTTCGCTTTAATATGATACAATCACGCCGCCTTCATTGGCGTAGGTTGAGCTGAGTCCCCGGGTTTTCACAATGATCACATCGCGAAACTCGTACACGTTTTCGATTAATTCCTTCACATACTGTGCCCGCTCCGGTGCATTGCAATGCGCAATCGCCACTAAATTATCTTTGGAGATGGTTCCGTATTCCGGCATTTCATCCACCAATTTTTTCAACGCCTTTTTGCTGCCACGAGCCTGTGTTGCGGAGATAATGGCGCCATCCTTGTCCGTCGTCAAAATTAATTTCAAATTCAATACTCGAATGATCGTCGCTTTCATCTTCGATAAACGACCGTTTTTCTCCAAGGTGTCGACTTTGTCCAAGACAAACAAGGTTTTTGTTTGCTCGATATATTGTTCCACTTCTTCTACAATCTGTTCGAATTTCTTGCCGATTTTTGCCAGCTCATCAATCTTTAATGCAATCAATACTTCCTTGCTGGCTGCGGATTTAGAATTGAAAATATGCGCTTTTTTTTCAGGGAACTTTTCCAAAAACATGCGCATCGCATTAACGGCACTGTTGTAACTGCCACTTAATTCTGATGACAGGGTCACACCGAACAACCAATCATGCGGTCCTTCAAATTTCTCCAAATAGGTCTGAATCGACGGACAAGCACTCTTTGGCACCTCATCGCTCTCATCTATCTTCTTTAAATAATCATTTAAATCCAAGGTTTCATCATCCACAAACTCTTCACCATTCAAGGTGAATGTCAAGGGTGCCAATTCAATGTTCATCTCATTTTCCATTTCCTTGGTAATATCGCAACTGCTATCTCCAACGATCTTATAGTGCATCCGCTTACCTCCCTCTCTCTGTGTATAATTCAACTCTATCATATCATAAATACATCAGATATAGAAAAAATCACCTTGCTAAACAAGGTGATTTCTGGTTTTTATTTCCATTGTGCCATAATCAGGCTCCAGGCTTCGATCAATTCTTGATGGGAATCAAAGACCCACACCGCACCTTCGTCATAAAGGATCTGATCCGGCAACACTCCAGTGTTGATGGCAAAGACCAAGGCACCCGCTTCAACCGCTGAACGCACACCCAAAGGCGCATTTTCAACAACAATTGCCTCAAGTGGCTGTACCCCTGCAATCTCCATGGCGCGCAAGTAGGGTTCTGGATTCGGCTTACCCTTCCCATAATCCACACGCGTTACCATATGGGCAAGATCAATTCGGCCTTCCAGCTCAACCAGCAGCTTCTCTTTTATCCCTTTATAATAACCGCCTGTGGCAATCATCGGCACTTGCCCCGTCGCAATCACAGCATCCAACATGACGATGGTATCAGAAAAGAGGTGATCCACATCATAGGTGCTGAAGACCGCTTCCTTTTCCAGTACCATCTGTTGTTTTTCTGCTTCCGGTAGAATGGGGATCCCATACTTCGTCGATACACGATCGATGGTCTCATCGTTCGGGCGTCCCTCTTCTAAAAAAATCTCATCCAGATTCAACGTCACCTGATAATGCTTCAAATAAATTGCAGCCCAGGCGTCCTGGTGTCCCTGCATGGTATCGTATAAAACTCCATCCCGATCAAAAATAACAACCTTCGGAACCGGACGTTTTGGGAGTTGCTTTAGCGTTTCTTCCAATGATAAATGATTCAACGTCATCACTCCTTCATCGAAAGCGTATCCAGTATGCTCTCAAGAATCAAGCCTTTTTCACTGAAACGATCATATTTTTCAATATTTGATCAATTTTTTTCAACTCAATCCATCCTGTCTTTTCCTCCAAGGCATTGGCGGTGCCACAAGCACATGCCAAACCCATGGCTTCGCTTTGTCAAAAAAAATCCCCCGCAAAGCGGGGGGCTCAATTAGCGCTGTAAGATATCATGGATCAAGGTTTCGTAATTTTTTTCTTCAATACTGATCGGATTCGCCCAAATCAAGGCAAGAAAACCGGCAATTGCGAATGTAATAATAATTGTCATCATATTGTTCACCTCAATATAATGATACACAGAATTGACGGCTTTGAGACAGCGAATTCGTTAATCTTTTGTCATAATTTTTTCACAGAATCGACTTAATTTAAATAACTGTCGGATGTACGGCTATGTCCCCGTACCCGCCAAGTAAACATGGTGAGGATAAAAACAATCAACAGGGTCATGGACATCACAATCACCATTCGATAACCCACGTCTGTTGTGACTTCCGAAATTCCCTCCATGCCCCAGACCACAACCAACGAAAAGATCCAATCTCGTTTTTGAAAGATCAGGATCGACGCGATATAAAGCGCGGCAATGATCACGATCAAGGCGTATTGCTTTGGCTCAAAAATAAATGGTTCCCATCCCACTTCACGCAAATAGACTGCCCAAGCCAGAACGGTGCTGGCACTCATCCACGCCAGAGCAATGCTCAACCCAAAAGTCATTCGAAGCGGTGCCTCTTTTTCATTCAATCGATGGTAGGCAATGCCAAAAAAGAGAACCGAAATACTGATCAATACGGCAGCCCAGCCCAGTCGTCCAGTCCCTGTCGCATACGCCCACCCAGTTGCAAATCCCTGTCCAAGCAAATAAGGCACACCCAGGGTTCCCGCAATATCAGATTGACCTTTTTGATGGATCATGACAAAGGAGATCGCTGAGGTCAGAATCACAACCGGCCACACCCAAAAGGTAATCTCTGTCGGTGTTACATAGGTTTCCACACGACCATAGAGATCCATCAGGGATTCCCCAAATCGACCTGTCCAAAGGCTTGCAAAGGCAACCCACCACACCGCCATTCCCGCTCCATTGATGCCTGTCCATAAAGGTAGATTTTTTTCTTTCATCTTTTCACACCGCCTTTCTATGGCTTATTTACCCAAGGTGTTTGCGTTCAATGCAAAAAAAAGACAATCCAAAAGGATTGTCTTCATGTGGTGGGCACTACTGGGCTCGAACCAGCGACCCCTAGCTTGTCGAGCTAGTGCTCTCCCAACTGAGCTAAGCGCCCTCACGCTAGCCTTATTGTACCGTAGAGCGGGGAAATTTTCAATAGCTTGAAAAATAGTCAGATTATTTTTATTTCGCCAATTTTGTAATGGCCTTTTCATAAATCTCCGCAAGAGCGATCATTTCCTCAATGGCAATATACTCATTGGGTTGATGCGCCAATTTGTCTGAACCCATCAGTCCCGGTCCAAAGGCAACCACATTGTCCATGGCGCGGGCATAAGTTCCGCCACCAATGGTAAAAGGCTCACTCTCCACATCCCCGGTTACTTCTCTGTAAACGTCCATCAAGGTTTGTACCAAAGGATCGTTCTTTTCTCGATAGATCGGTGCCAAATGACTGTATTTCTCCGCTTCCCAGCCCTTTTCCACACTGGCATGCGACTGCATCACTTGCCAAACCAATTCTTCGCTTACGCTAATGGGATATCGGATATTCACACAGAAGCTCGCTTCGCTCTTTTCGTAGTGAAGAAGACCAACATTAAATGTTAGGGCACCATACGCGTCGCTCATCTTGCAACCGAAGGAATCGCCGTCTGTTTCCAGTCCAATCAATTCCATGTAAGAGTTTAAACATGGATCTTGAATCCCGTGTTGAACGAGAAAATCAATCAAATGCGAGATGGCATTCTCGCCAACTTCCGGCGTGGAGCCATGGGCAGATTTCCCAATTCTCTTGATCGACCAAACTTCCCCTTGGCTTTCCAGCTTAAATGGAGAATCTTCCCCTACCTCTTTTTGAATCGCCTGAATCCAGGCTTCAACACCGTCGCCGCCAAGTATCGCTGTCGCCGCATCCGGCACCATGTTTACCGCGTTGCCGCCATCCAATGACAGAATCTCGATTCCCATTTCCCTCTGTGGAAAAGTTTGGCTGAACTTCACATCCATGATTCCCTTTTCTCCATGGATAAGTGGGAATGCGCCATCCGGTGTAAATCCACAGGTCACGCCGCCCTCTTTTTCGACATAATAATTGATTCCACCCCAGCCAGTTTCTTCATTGGTGCCGAAGATCATACGCACCCGCCGATTTAATGAAATTCCAGAATCCAAAACTCGCTTCATGCCATACAGCGCAGCCACTGCTGGTCCCTTATCATCGATGGTCCCGCGTCCAAAGATCTTGCCGTCTGATATATGCGCTTCATAAGGGGCAAATTCCCAACCATCGCCTTCCGGCACAACATCCAAGTGCGCCAAGATGCCTACAACTTCCTCCCCTTCACCAAATTCAGCGAAGCCTGCATAGCCGTCCATATTTTCCGTTCGAAATCCCAATCGATCGCAGATTCGTAAAGCTTCTTCCAATGCTGCGGCCGGTCCAGAACCAAAAGGCATCCCCGGTTCCGCTTCTCCCTCCACGCTTCGAATGCGAATCAAGGTTTGCAAGTCCTGAATCATCTCTTTTGTTTCTATTGACCAATTTTCCATATTTCAGCCTCCCTTTTTTCCCTATTTTACCATATTCTTTCCATAAAAAAACTGGATGTCTCCATCCAGTTTTTGTTTATTCTTAAAAGATTTCTTTTCTCATGATGGTTTCGGATCGCTTCGGTCCAATGGAGAACATATCCACCGATACCCCAGTTAATTCCTCAATCCGTGCCAGGTATTTTTTCGCCGTTTCAGGCAGATCTTCATAGGTTTTAATTCCCTGCATGCTCTCGACACTCCAGCCTGGATGTGTTTCATAAACAGGCTCGCAAAGCGCCAAAGTTTGCAACGATGCCGGAAAGGTTTTAACAAGCTTCCCGTTTAGTTTATAACCGGAGCAGATTTCCAATTCTTCCAATCCACCCAAGGTATCCAGCTTGGTTACGACCAAGGAAGTCAATCCATTGATCTGTGCTGTATAGCGAAGCATCACGGTATCCAACCAACCGCAACGTCGCGGGCGGCCTGTTGTGGTTCCGAACTCAAATCCCTTTTCTCGAATCCATTCGCCAGTCTCATTTTCCAATTCTGTCGGGAAAGGTCCCTTGCCGACTCGTGTTAAATAAGCTTTCACCACACCAATGGCTCCATCCAGATCAAATGGCGACAGACCTGTTCCAATCGATACACCACCGGTTGTCGGATGCGAACTCGTTACATAGGGATAGGTACCAAAATCGATATCTAAAAGGGTGCCTTGCGCCCCTTCCAATAAGATCTTCTTGTCCGCTTGATTGGCTTCCTGCAAAAGCTCAACTGTATCCACAACGTAAGGCTTCAATGTTTCCAAGGCAGCCATTACTTCTTTAACTGTTTGATCCACATCGAAAGGTTCCTCTCCGTAGAAGATCTCGATCAATTCATTTTTGTCTTCAATGTTCTTGCGAAGGATTTTTTCAAATACTTCCGGATAGAAGATATCTGCAAATCGCAAACCGCTTCGTTCCATCTTATCCACATACGCTGGACCGATCCCCTTAATGGTTGTACCGATCTTCGCTTTTCCGCGTTTCTCTTCTTTCAAGGCATCCAATTTCAGATGCGTTGGTAGAATGATATGTGCACGATCGCTGATGCGTAGATTATCTGTTGTTATGCCCTTATCACTCAAGTATTGAATCTCTTCCAACAATGCAAATGGATTGACCACAACACCGTTGGCAATCACTGCCAGTTTGTCAGAATAGAAGATTCCGGACGGAATCAAATGCAATTTGTAGGTATTTTCACCGATCACTACTGTATGACCCGCGTTGTTTCCACCTTGATAGCGAACCACTAAATCTGCTTTTTCCGCCAAATAGTCCGTAATTTTTCCTTTTCCTTCATCACCCCATTGGGCGCCAAGTACTGTATAGGTTGACATGATTCATACCTCACATTTCTCTATAATTTATGGGTCTCTCGACCGTGCTTATTCTACCAGAAAGTGTTGCTCGATGCAATGGAAATCCGTACCTTTTACAAAGAATCGTCAAAATCATACGGATTATATTCAATATTTCTTTGCAATCATTGTTTGAAACTTTTGAAAATCCCTAGATTCAGCGATTGACATTCGCTTAACACAAGATATTGTGGACGGTTTTCCCACATTATCCACAGTATCCACAGACTTATGCACAGGCGTTCTGTGAATATCTTGTGGATTATCCCCAAAACCTGAATAATGCCCCTACTCCATCCACAGTTCATCCCCTTTTCCACAATGATGAGAGCCTGTGCCGCCTTATTCTTCGTGTTTATGGCTCATTTTGTGAAAATCTGTCTGCTCCTTCTCCAGAACGAGGGGAGGTGGCTGATTGCTTTCCCCCAAAAAGGAGAATTCGCTGTACGCCCCATAATTCCCTTCGGGAAGTTGCTTGCTCCTTCTCCAGAACGAGGGGAGGTGGCTGATTGCTTTCCCCCAAAAAGGGAAAGCATGATCTCCCCCTCGCGCAGTGAGAATGAATACATTCATTCTCTTTGCGTGAGGATGTAGATTTTCGCCTCCCCTCGTTCATCGCTTTATGATTCTATCGACATAAATTTCGTGTATTCTCCACGGAATGCCAATTTCACAGTTCCCGTTGGACCGTTTCTCTGCTTGGTGATAATAATTTCTGCCAAACCTTGATCCTCAGACTCTTCATCATAATAGTCATCCCGATACAACATAATTACCACATCGGCATCCTGCTCGATGGCGCCAGATTCACGTAAATCCGACATAATCGGTCGATGATCCGCCCGCTGCTCTGGAGCACGAGACAATTGAGACAAAGTTACTACTGGACAATCCAACTCCCGGGCCATCAATTTCAAGCCCCGCGAGATCTGTGATACCTCCTGTTGACGATTTTCGGTTTTTCCATCCGAAGCCATCAATTGCAGGTAGTCAATCACAATCATGTCGAGTCCCCGTTCTGCTTTCATCCGTCGGCATTTTGCTCGAATATCATTAAGAGTCACGCCAGGAGTGTCATCGATAAAGATCTTCTTCTCCGCCAGTTTTTGCATGGCTGCAATCAACATCGCCCAGGCTTCATTATCCAAGTCACCGGATCGTATTCGGGTCAATTCAATGTTTGACATAGAGGCCAGCATCCGCTGCGCCAGCTGCTCTTTTGCCATCTCCAGAGAAAAAACAACAACCGTCGCATCGGCATGAATCGCCGCATTTTCTGCAAAGTTCATGGCCAGTGCCGATTTTCCCATGGCAGGACGTGCCGCCACCAAAACCAAATCCGAACGCTGTAAGCCATTTAGCTTGGCATCCAGACTATTGAATCCCGTGGTAATACCCGTCAACTTACCCGCATTTTTCGACATCTCTTCTATCTGATCCAAAGTTGTCGACAAGATCTCCCGCATAGAAGTAATGCTACCCGTATTCTTACTCTGCGCGATTTGGAAAATCGTAGTTTCCGCCTGCGCCAAAATATCGGTTACCTTGCGCTGATCCCGATAACTCTCCGCCATAATCTCATTGGAAGTTTTTATCAAACGACGCAAGACTGCTTTCTCTTCAATGATTTCACAATAAGTACGAATATTCGCCGTTGTTGCCAAGGCATCGGTAATTCCGATCAAATACGCTTCTCCGCCAATGGCTTCCAGCATATCCTTTTTCTTCAGTACCTCGGAAAGGGTAATCAAATCGACAGGTTCATTGGTGTTGTACAGCTCCATCATCGCTTCAAAAACCAATTCATTCCCCTTACGGTAAAAATCTTCCGGATGAAGAATTTCTGAAGCCGTCACAATCGCGTCTCGATCCAAAAGCATGGCTGCCAAGGCCGATTGTTCCGCTTCTATATTATGCGGTGGAATCTTGCTGAATAGTTCTTCCATCACGGTTCTCCTTATCTAGTCTTGATCAACAACTTCTATCGTAATTTCTGCCTTCACCTTCGGATGCAATTTAATCTCAACTGGGAATCGTCCCAACATGTTGATCTTTCCACCCTTTAACTTCATCTTCTTGCGGTCGATCTCATATCCCTTGGAAGTTAAAACTTGAGCAATCTCTTTAATGGTGATGGATCCAAATAATTTGCTTCCAGAACCTGATTTGCTCTTGATTACAATTTTCTCATTTTCAATGGCTTCCTTGACTTTACGCGCTTCCTCCAAGATTTCCTCGGCACGAATTACTTTTCCACGATTTCGCTCTTCCACTTCTTTTAGCTTTCCGCTCGTCGCTTCCGCCGCATACCCCTTAGGTAGCAAGTAGTTGCGCGCATAGCCTTCCTTCGCGTTGATCACGTCACCTTTGTTTCCAATGTCTTTTACATCTTTCAATAATACTACCTTCATCTTATTCCTTCTCCTCTTCAATATATTCATCGATCGCCTGCTTTAGCATATTCTTCGCCAAGGCAAGGCTGGTATCGATTTGGGTTGCAGCTGAATTCATATGACCGCCTCCCCCTAATTTCTCCATAATCATTTGCACATTGATTTCATCCATCGATCGGCCGGAGATATGAATCCGCCCTCCGTAGTTGGTAACAACGAAGGAGGCCCGAACACCGCGGACTTTCAATAATTCATCCGCCGATTGCGCCGCCACCAGAATAGAAATATCCGAATCCTGATCAAATTGAGACAAGGCAAAACAGGTCTTGTAGATTTCCGTTTCTTTCATTACAGAAGCTTTTTGAATCAAAATCGACAAATCATCCTTGAAAAACTTTCGAACCTCCATGGTATCGGCGCCCGCACGTTTCAAATAAGATGCTGCCTCAAAGGTTCTCACCCCGGTTTTATAGGTGAAGTTCTTCGTATCCACTGTAATTCCAGCCAATAAAGCGTCTGCCTCATAAGGCAAGAGCTTCATAGCGTCCCCCATATAACTGATGACCTCTGCGATCAATTCGCAAGTTGAAGACGCATAGGGTTCCATATACATCAATGTCACCGGCTCAATAAAGGATGCCGTTCGGCGATGATGATCAAACAGAATCATTTTTTTCGCCTTCAGAATCAGTTTCGGCGCTTCCGCCGACTCCGGACGGTGATTGTCGACGATGACTAAAAGATCGTTGGGCTGAAAAAGTTCCTCCGCTTGCGCAGGAGTCAAAAAGTTTGTACTATATTCCTCGTCTTCCTCCCGCAATCTTCGCATCATATTGTCAACGGAGGGATTGCTCTCATTAAAAACAATATATCCTTTTTTATCTAGGTTTTGCGCGATGGCCAAGAAACCCACTGCCGCACCCAAGGAATCCATATCCGGCACCTTATGCCCCATAACAAAGACGCGTTCACTTTCCGCAACCAATTCTTTTAAGGCATGGGCGATCACCCGCGCCTTGACACGATTTCGTTTCTCCAGGGTCTTCGATTTTCCTCCATAAAAATTCAAGGTATCCGCCTGTTTCACAACGGCTTGATCCCCGCCTCTTCCCAAGGCAATTTCCATGGCAACTCCCGCAAATTCATACACCTTCGTAAATGAATCGTTTCCCGCTCCAATCCCCATACTGAGGGTTACCGGCATCGAATTACCGACATCAATCTCTCGAATCTCATCCAAGAGCTCAAATTTACGATCCACCAACCAATTCAATTGGCGATAATTCAACACCATCATATACTTGCCGGCGTCATATTCCCGCAGAGCCGCGCTCGTACGTACCGCATATCCATCCAAAATTCGATGAACAGCCGCATCAATCTCAGACATCTTAAACTCTTCTCCGAGGGATCCCAATTCTTCATAATTATCGATCTGAATCATGGCAATGCATGGCTGACTCATCTCCAAACGTTCCTTAAGACCCGTTAGCTCCGTTCGACTGATCCAATACAGCATCGCGAGACGTGAGCTCTTCTCATCTTTGGGTTCAATCACGTTGCACAATACCTGATACGTTTGCTCACCCAAAGAAACCATAACCGTTTCCTTATCAAATAGAGAAAAAGAAAAATTGGGAATGATCCGGCCCATACTCTCGCCAATCCACTCCTGGCTCTCCATGGTTGTCTGGAATACTTCATTATACCAGAGGATGGAACCATTCTCTGATACAAGAGAAAAGGGTATCGGAAGATTAAAGATCAGATCCCTTGTCACAAGGTCCATTTCCCCGGCCATGCCCTCCTCGAGCCGCATCCATTGATGCTTGTTTCCATTTTTCCGAATCAAATAATAGGAAAATCCATAGAAAAATAGAAACCCAAGCAATAGTCCCAGCGTTAGATCAATAATCGCCACCACACAAGCCAACAAACCAACACCAATTAAAAGCTGTCGCTGTTCAAACCACGCCTTTTTCACAACGCGCTGAATCTTTTTTTCTTCTTTTTCCAAACGATTTTTTCGATTCTTTTTGATGATACGCATCCAACGTTTCAATTTCATATCTGTCTCCTTAGCGTCCTGAACCTGGCAATCGGCGGAAATTTAAGAATCGATCCATCATTCCCAGCATTAACACCGCATACTGAACGATTGCAAACATCAAACTCATAACAAAAATCAGAACAATCACAGTTTTATTTTTTGTCCGTTGCTCTATCAGATACGCCACAACAGCCCACCCTTGCACCAAAAACGCTGACATTCCCAAAATCATGATATTTTGTGTCAGGATTCCAGGCTCAAAAAAGTGTCTATATTCTAAGAATAACGCCGCCACATACATGCCAAGTATCCCAAACACTATGCCCCGCGGCAAGACGAATAACTTTAGCCTAGGCGCTTCAGGCACCGGCATTTTAATTCGTTTTAAAACCACAACCATCAATCGCATATTGATATATGCGATCAGCATGGATGTAATCAATAAGCTTGCTGGCAAAGTTCGCTTCACCATTGCGATCATTGCTGTAAACTGTGCAATCATCGTCTCCGCTTGAGCCGCATCCAAATTAGCTTGAGCAGCTACCGTCGTTTCTATCACCGTTTGCATCTCATCGGTGAGAACGCGCACATACTCCACCATATCCATTCCGCTAACCAATTGAAAAAGAACAGCTGCTCCGGCAAAACCAACTAAGGCTGCAAGCCCCCCCATAATAACGATCTCGCCAAAACTTCTGGCTCTATGAATTCCCCAAACGATTGCAATCGCAGGAAGTCCCAGACTCATGGTCATGGACAACGCCGCAATCGGCATAAACAGAAGCGAACAAACGCCTAGACTCGCCAAAACTGCAATGACTGTCGTTTTCACTCCCTGGCGAAATCCCAAGACCAAAAATGGCAATGGATATAAAAATAACAATGGTGTAAATAACATCTGTCCCAAATATCCAAGAACCGCAGCAAGCCCAACCATCATGGCGCCTTCGGTCATCATTCTTGATCGATTTTGATTTTCCATTCCCTAACCCCTCTCAATTCTAAGCAGTTCTTCCCAACATATACTCTTCTATTATAACGGAAACCCTCAAAAGTGCAATCCATCCCGATCAATTTGCCCTCTTTCATTTCACATTTAAATACCCCGTGGGGGTTTGCTTGATTAAGTGAATAATGGATATATATGAAATACGACAAGTAGTAAAAAAAGGAGGAATCCATGCTAAGCAAAACCTATGATCCATTAAAGAAAAAAAGACTCGAAATCCTTTCTCCGGAAGGAAAGGTGACGAAACCGAATCTAATGCCAAAAATAGAACTTGAAACCATTCGAAAATGGTATGAAACGATGGTTTTTGCTCGTGTTGCTGATCAAAAAGCGCTCCAATACCAAAGGCAAGGACGAATGCTCACCTATGCACCCAGCATAGGACAAGAAGCTGCCAGCCTTGGCGCTGTTGTTGCTACAGAAGAACGCGATTGGTTGGTACCTGCTTTTCGAGAATTGGCTGCCTGGCTCCATAAAGGCGCTCCATTGGAAAAACTATTCTTATATTGGTATGGCAACGAAGCCGGCTCTCTATTGCCAGCTTCTGTCCGCATGCTCCCCATTTCAGTTCCCATCGCCTCCCAATTCACCCATGCCGTTGGGTTGGGCATGGCCATTCGTTATGAAGAAAAGGATGAAGTGGTACTTGCCTTTTGTGGAGACGGAGGAACCAGCCAGGGTGAGTTCCATGAAGCCTTGAACTTTGCAGGTGTCTTTCAAGCCCCAGTCATCTTTGTCATCCAAAACAATCAATTCGCAATTTCAGTGTCCAGAAGAGATCAGACACGGTCAGAAACTCTTGCTCAAAAGGCAGTCGCTTATGGAATCCCGGGGATTCAAGTCGATGGCAATGATCTATTTGCCATGGTCGCTGCCACCCAAGAAGCGGTGGCGAGAGCCCGTGCCGGAGAAGGCCCTACTTTAATTGAAGCTGTCACCTATCGTCTTGGACCTCACACGACCTCCGATGATCCCAGCATTTATAGAAGCGACGAAGAGGTGGAAGCATGGAAAGAAAAGGATCCCATTCTTCGACTAAAGCGATATTTACTTTCAAAAAAAGCACTCAGCGAAGAAGAGGATCAACAATTATATAAGGATTTTGAAGAAGAAATCAACGTTATTTTTTCACAAGTTGAGAGCAGCGAATCGCCAGATCTTGAGGAAGTTTTTTCCTATACCTACGATTCCCTGACCCCCACTCTGAAAAAACAATTGGAAACTGCAAAACAATTTTTAGGAGGAGGTGAATAAAGTGGCTCTACTGAATAATATTGGCGCTCTGACTCAAGCTTTTGACCAAGAGATGGAGCTCGACCCTCGCGTTGTACTTTATGGAGAAGACGCCGGCTTCGAAGGCGGCGTATTTCGAGCAACCAAAGGACTACAAGAAAAATATGGAAAGAAAAGATGCTTTGATACGCCCTTAGCCGAGGCTGGAATTGTTGGTTCCGCCATTGGTATGGCAATTTATGGACTAAAACCGGTGGTCGAAATCCAGTTCTCTGGATTTGTATTACCCGCTTTCAATGAGATCGTCGCGCATGCCGCGCGCTATCGAAATCGAACTCGTGGCAAATATCCATTGTCGATGGTCATTCGCATGCCATATGGCGGAGGCATTCGCGCCCTCGAACATCATTCCGAGAGTATCGAAGCTTTATTCGCTCATATCCCCGGATTGAAGGTCGTCATCCCATCGACTCCGTATGATACAAAGGGCTTGATGATTGCAGCAATTCGAGACCCCGATCCCGTGATTTTTATGGAACCCAAGCGGATCTATCGCGCCTTCAAACAAGAAGTTCCCGAAGAATCCTATACGGTTGAAATTGGAAAAGCAAGGATTGTTCAACCCGGGTCCGATTTAACTTTGGTCGCGTGGGGTGCAATGGTTCGCGAAGCACAAAAAGCCATTGATCTTTTAGCGGATACCGAAATATCCGTCGAACTGATCGATCTGCGCACCATCTCTCCTATTGATCGAGATACACTCATTCAATCAGTGAAAAAAACCGGACGGTTTTTGGTGGTTCATGAAGCCGTATCCAGTTTTGGTCCTGGCGCAGAATTGATCAGCTTGATTACAGAAGAAGCCTTCCTTTCTCTGGAAGCCCCACCAACTCGATTGGCAGGATACGACATCCCCGTTCCCCTCCCAAAAGGGGAGCACCATTTTATGATCACACCAAAGAAAATCGTTTCAGAAATCAAACGATTAATCGCATACTAAGGAGGTGAGAAAATGTTTGATTTTCGATTTGCCGATATTGGAGAAGGCCTCCATGAAGGACAATTGTTAAAATGGTATGTCGAGTCTGGCGATTCCATTCAAGAGGGAGAACCCCTCTTTCTGGTAGAAACGGATAAAGTCACGGCCGATATTCCATCCCCTGCATCCGGAACAATTCAAGAACGAAACCATGAAGTAGGAGATACCATCCATGTTGGGGATTTGATGGTAGTCATCGATGATGGTACCGAGTCCCTCAAACCGGATGTAACAGCAAAATCAGAACCCCTGGCAGAGGGAGACGATTCGGTTGGCGTTGTTGGTGAGCTAGAGGTTTCCAACGAGGTGATTCCCGCAGTTGCACAAGTATCTCAGCCGAAGGACAATCGAAAGGTGCTTGCCACGCCAGTAGCGCGAAAAATGGCCAAGGACCTGAATATTGATATTCAATCCATTCAAGGAAGCGGACCAAACAATCGTGTGATGAAGTCTGATATCCACGCCGCTGCCGATCTAGTATCGACAACACCTGCTCAAGCAGCAGAACCGGTAAACAACCAATCAGTAACCAAATCATCATCCGATATCGCTCGCCCTCTTTCTCAACTCAGAAAGGCGATCGCAAGAAACATGACATTATCGAAACAAACCATCCCTCATGCGGTATCCATGGATGAGCTGGATGTAACAAATCTCGTCGCGTTTCGAAAGTCTCAAAAAGAGTCCATACAATCTCAGGGAATCAAACTCACGTATTTGCCTTTTATCATCAAGGCATTGGCTCACGGATTAACAGAACATCCCCATATGAATGCCACTCTCGATCTTGAAGGAAATCAACTCCTTCTTCATACTGGCATTCACATTGGCATTGCCGTTGATACATCCGATGGATTGATCGTTCCGGTCATTCGAAATGCAAATCAAAAAGGAATTCTACAATTGGCTCAAGAGATTCAATCACTAGCAGAGAAAGCAAGAGCCAGAACCCTTACTCTGGAAGAAATGAAGGGTGCCACCTTTACCATCACCAATTATGGCGCCGTGGGAACCAGCGTAGGCATTCCAGTCATTCCAGTTGGACAAGTAGCCATCCTCGGCATTGGTCGCATACAGGAAAAACCCAGTGTGTTTGAAGGACAAATTGTACCTCGATATCAGCTTCCCATCACCATCAGCATTGATCATCGTGCGCTTGATGGCGCTGATGCAGGCCGTTTGTCAGCAACCTTGCGCAAATCCCTGGAAAATCCCATGGAATTGTTGATGCGGTAGAAAGGAGATCTTCATGTATGACATCATTGTAATCGGGGCGGGACCCGGCGGATATGTTGCTGCCATCAAAGCGGCTCAACTTGGCGCCAATGTCGCCCTAATCGAAAAGGAGGCCTATGGCGGCGTCTGCCTCAATTGGGGCTGTATCCCCACCAAAACCCTTCTGAAGAGCGCCAAAGTATATCAAGAACTCCTTCATGCAGAAGACTTCGGGGTCATTCTTGATGATAAAACAAAGATCCATTTGGATTGGACCGCCATACAAAAACGAAAGAATCAGGTCGTTAAACAACTAACCGGCGGCGTTCGTACCTTATTGAAGAAAAATGGCGTTACCCTGTATAAAGGATTCGGCGAAGTGCTGGGCAAAGGGACCGTCCGCGTAAACGAAGAAACCTTGGAAACCAAAAACATTATTCTCGCTCTGGGCTCGCACACCTATTTACCTGAAATTCCAGGGCTGAAAGAGTCCTATGATGCTGGATATGTAACGACGAGCCGCGAGCTCTTAGACCTGAAAGAGATCCCGAAATCACTGATTATTATTGGAGGAGGTGTCGTTGGCATCGAGTTCGCCACCCTGTACCAATCGATTGGAACCCAGGTTACTATTTTGCAACACTCCGATCAGATTCTATCAAAACAAGATTACGATGTACGGGTGCTAATGGAAAAAACATTGAAGGCTTCCGGGATTACAATTATCTACCACACCAAGATTCACGCCGTTAATCAAAACACCCTCACAGGAGAAACAAGCGGAGATTCGGCCACCTTCTCGGCAGATAAAATTCTGTTTAGTATCGGTCGAAAAGCCAACACGAAAGGAATTGAAGCACTGGATTTAAAGATGGAGCATGATAAGATTTTCGTATCAGATGCCATGGAGACCAGTATCCCCACGATTTACGCCATCGGAGATATGAATGGTAAAGCGATGCTGGCACATGTTGCAAGCGCAGAAGGGATCATTGCAGCTGAAAATGCCGTACTAGGAACTTCGCGGCCCCTAAATTATCGCAAAGCACCGGCCTGCATCTACTCTTTTCCAGAGGTTGGTTCCGTCGGCTACACGGAAGAAGAAGCAAAAAAAGAAGGAATTTCGATTCGGATCGGCACCTTCCCCCTTGCCGCAAACGGCAAGGCTTTAGCAGAGGGAAATACAACCGGATTTGTCAAGTTGATTGCCGATACAGAAAGCTATGACGAAATAATCGGCATCCATATCGTGGCTCCCAATGCAACGGATATGATTGCACAAGCCGTTACCACCATGGAATTGGAAGGCACCTTGCAAGATTTGGCGCATGCTATTCATCCGCATCCTACTATATCGGAAGCGGTTATGGAGGCCGCCCATGGCGGAATTGACAGACCCATTCATTTGTATAAAAAAAAGGAGAGGGATTAACCTTCTCCTTTCTCTACGTCCTTTATAAAATTGCTTCAAACTCTGCAAAAATTTCCTTCACTTTTTTAAGCGAGTGAATCTTTCCGACCTGGCTCCCGGTAAATAGGAGTCCATTGTCTACATCGCCTCGCACTGCACGCTCTAAGGCATCTGCAATGCAATAAATGGTTGTTGCAGGATCGCAAGGTGTTAAACAATTTCGACATCGCATACGATCTTTCGCCCCTTCAAGTGTAAATGGATTTTTCAAGGCTCGGCCAGGCAATCCAACCGGACTCTGAATAATTATCACATCTTCTTCCGTCGCTTCCACATACTTTTGCTTGTAACGCGGATCCGCGTCACACTCTTCTGTTGCGAGAAACCGAGTTCCCATTTGCACGCCGTCCGCACCCATATCCAGGGCAGCCTTTACATCTTCCGGTGTCACAATACCGCCAGCAACCACCAATTGAATCTTCTCTTTGAGTTGCTCTTCAAATGGCGCAATTACTTCTCGTACCGACATCAGCAAATCCTTCAGGGATTCCTTCTCTCCTTTTTCAAAGTAAGAGGCTTTGAATCCAAGGTGTCCGCCGGCTTCCGGTCCTTCAATGATAATCAGTTGAGGAATATATTCCCACTTCTTTTTCCATGTTCGGAGAATAATTTTCGCCGCTTTTGCGCTGGAAACAATCGGCACCGCCTGAGTCTCTGTTCCCTTGACATATTTGGGCAATTCAAGGGGCAGACCCGCTCCCGAAACAATAAAGTCCGCTTTCAGGGCAACTGCTTTTTTCACATAAGTCACATAATCCGTGATCACCGTCATAATATTGAAACCCACAACACCATCTGCAGATAAGCTGCGTGCTTTTTGGAATTCCTCTTCCATCGCTCGCAAATTAGATTCTAAAAAAGCCTTAAAATGATCGGCCTGACGATAGCCAATACCTACCGCCGAGATGGTACCCGCGCCGCCGCATGCCGCAACGCTTCCCGACAATCGACCTAACGATACACCAATCCCCATACCACCTTGAATCACGGGGAATTTCATTACCTTCTTTCCTATTTTCAATTTTATCGTTTCCTTTCTTCAATCTCTTTTGAGTGTCTAATACTTAGTCTGTCTAAGTATTCACTATGATTTTACCATAGAAGACAAAAAAAATCGATGAATTTTTAGAGAACAAACGCCTCGCCTATCCCAAGAAACCACGCTTTTCGTTCGTCTTTTTTTAGAAGGTCTTCAAATTTTTTCGGCTCAATCTCAATGGCAGGAAAGGTATTATAATGGATTGGAACCACTTGATCGACTTGCAGCAGCTCAGCAGCCATGGCCGCCTGACGCATATCCATGGTATAAACTCCCCCAATAGGCAAAATGGCGGCATCCAAGGGATAGAGCGATGCCCAAAGCTTCATGTCGGAAAAAATTGCGGTGTCCCCCGCATGGTAAACCCGTTTTCCATCCATTTCGACAATAAATCCAACCGCAGCACCCATATACTCCACGGAGAAAGGTTCATCATGAAAAATGGAGGAGGAGTGCACCGCTGGCACCATGGTGATCTTTGTCTCTCCAAGATCCAGGGTGCCTCCGATTCCAAGGGGTTCTACTTCCACCCCCAAATGATTCAGATGCGCCGTCAATTCATAAATACCAATCACTTTAGCTTTCGTTTGCATTGCCAACTCCAACACGCCCGCCGTATGATCCCCATGAGCATGGGTCAGCAAAATATAATCGATATCCACCAATCCTTGTAATTGCTGCGCTTCAGTAAAAAAAGGATCGATGAGCAATCGATGCTCACGGCCCCGAATTTCGATGCAGGAATGTCCATGTGCAATGATTTTCATTATTCTTCCTCCCCCATCCATTCCCGCCAATATGCGCGAACCGATCGATCCATTTCCATGGCAAAATCAGACACCATCTTCCGCTTAAAGAGTTTTTCTCCAAAGCTGACGCCCCATTCTTTTTCCTTTTCCGTATATCGTGCAAACATCTCGTCAAAATCGTCAGATCCAAGGGTCTGATAGGTTTCGTCAAAAACTACATACTTCTCATCAAACCGCGGCGTCATCGGCCGACTCGATCCCTCAGGCGCCTTTCCAAAAACAAGAAACGCCGCCGGGAATACCCACCGTGGCAAGGAAAATAATTTTTGATGGATTTCCTTTTGCTCCATAATATCTCCGATATAGCAGGATCCCACACCGAGGGATTCCGCTGCAATCACCGCTGTTTGCGCCGCGATCACGGCATCGTTGATCCCCAAGAGCAAATCTGAAGCCTTCGGTGCCAATTCCTCAGCCGTAAATTCTTTTTCCAATCCGACCGCACAAAAATAATCATGCCATTTTTGCAGATCAGCAAGAAAGAGCAACCCAAAACTCGCCTTCCCGATAAAGGGTTGATGATCGCAAGTCTCCGCCAGGGTTTGTAAGGTTTCCTTCGAGCGGATTTGGATCACGGAATACATCATCATATTTCCCGCCGTCGGCGCCCGCATAGCGGCATGAAGAATTTGTTTTCGCTCTCCATCCGTTACAGCAGGGCCGCCAAAGTTCCGCAAAGACTGCCGCTTCTCAATTGCTTCCAAAATTGGATTCATATTTGCCTCCTTTAGCATCCGTATGGAATTCTGGTTACAGAGATCCGCCCTTCTGCAACCGCTTTGGAATCACATCCTTCTCGATGATCCTCCAAAAAAGTCGAATCAGTCATATCGATATAGTATCGACCATCCTCTCGCTTCATCAGTGTCCCGCCCTGGTGCATTCGTTTTCCAATAAAGGTTTCCGAAATCTCTGGAAATCCTTCCATGATCGCCTTCGGCAAGTTCACACTGATCAACTCTTCCACTCGTGTTTTATCCACGAAATACCGATCTACCAATTCCGCCGCCACTTCCGCGCTGCGACGATTTTCTTCCTCCGTTGGACGAAAACCCTCGTAGGAGAAGGCAATGGCATTGATCCCTTGAATCTGCCCTTGCCGAGCAGCACCTACTGTCCCTGAATAATAGACATCGGTTCCAAGATTAAGACCGTTGTTAATTCCTGTTACCACCAAGTCAATATTTGTCTCATATTGCTTTTCCATCAACTTGGTGCCTAGGATCACACAATCCACGGGTGTACCCGACAAGGCAAACACCCGATCTTCCCGCTCCTCCATTTCAAAGGGAAGAAAAAGAGATAATCGCATACTGCAGGCACTGTTGTTCTCCATTGGGGCCATCATATATACTTGATGCGCTTTCTTTTCCAGGGCTTCTTTTAGGCTCCAAATCGCCTTTGATTCTATTCCGTCGTCATTGGTCAATAATATATTCATGATTTTCCTCCATTCGTCTTTCTTCTATTTTAACAAATTGTGAAACTTTCACCAAGTACCTACTCAAAAATCCAATAATTGGGTACAATAGTATCATAGATTAATTTCCCACCAGAAAAGGAGGACATCATGGTACAAATCCATATTTCTGATCCAAAACACACACGCTCTGTCGGAATCATCACTAGTTTGAGCGGTTTACTCTTAATTATTGCCCCTCAATTTATCGGGTCTCTGGTTGTTGGCCTTCTGGGTGTCGGCTTGATTACCCTTGGGGTGCTGGGACTCTTTATTTCCCTTTCATTATTTCGCGGGATCAGCCGTGGATTTTCAGTCATTCCCATTCTGACCGGAATCATCCTGCTTATTTTTCCAGGCATCGCTTCCATTGTCATCGGACTCGGCTTAATCGCAAGCGGCGCCTATCAGGTAAGCAAACGACAAAGCACCGGCCCGGCTTATCAAAATCGCCATTTGATCATCGCCGCCATTCTAATCATTAGTGGCATCTATGCCCTACTTCGTCCGATGCAGTCGTTGGGATTGCTCGTTTTGATCCTCGGCATCGCTCTCTTCGTCTTAGGGATTTACATGATCATACAAAAGCCAAAAAAAGAAAGCCACTCAACCATTTCCAAAGAAGAAATGATACGAAGGGCCTCTTCTGCAAAAGATATCACCAAGGAGTAATCCTAAACGCCTCCAATTTTGGAGGCGTTTATCTTCGTAGCTGGTTGCTTGCCTCCAATTTTGGAGGCGTTTATCTTCGTAGCTGGTTGCTTGCCCCCATGTTGAACCACTCAGTTCAACATGGGGGCTTTGTTATCTCTCTTTGATTAAGGTATAGCACTCGAATCCAATGGGCTGATCCACACAGGTATTGATCACGCGATATCCCCGTTTTTCATAGAAGGGGCGAGCTTGAAACTCCGCTGTTCCTACATAGAAATTCCGAATTCCCTTTTCTTCCGCCCACGATTCAATTTTCTCCATCACTCGATTCCCCACACCAAGCCCTCTTGCTGACTTCCCGACCCAAAGTAAGCTGATATAGAGCCATTCCCGCTCAATATATCCATACACGCCCCCCAGCACCTCCTGATCGGCATTCAACATCAAGACGGTTTTCTCCTCTCGGGTTTGATCAATCCCATATTGCTTGTACAGCTCTTCATTCTTCTCCTGCAGCCAGTCCACCGTTTCCCCCTCCAGACTCTCTTGCATCACTAAAGAACCTTTGACTTGCAAACCATCCTCCGCTGGCGAGATGTCATCGGTTGTCAGATAGAAAAATCCATTTTGAAACCCTTTAGGCATATCGACAAGTTCCGCTTGCTGCTTCCACCCCGTATGGGATAGATACGACTTCAGTTCCGGAAAACTGGTCACAAACTCCATTTTCGGAGCGCCAAACCGCTTTCTAATTTCAAAGGCTGCCGCGTTGATCAAGGCTTTTCCAATTCCTACTCCCCGATATTCAGGTTCTACATAAAACCCAATGATCTCAAAATAATCCCAACTGATCTTTCCAGCAATCGCACCCATTCGTTTCTGTTTATCCTCTTGGATTTCAATCAAAAGGGATGGAAAGGTTTTTTCTCCAATCTTTGAACGGTTATACGCGCGTAGTCCCGTTCCAATAATCTCTTTGTCTTTTGCAATTTCACTTTCCTCTTCGACCTGATCTAGCCAAATCCCTTCTGAAAAACCGCCTTTTTGCTTTCTTTTGTCCTTTGCAAGGCACTGAATCTCTTCGATAGAATGCCCGGACTCTTCTGCCATGGCGTAAACCACCTCAAAAAGATCTGCCAGTTCTTCTGGGTCGTATGACTCTTGCCACTCCTTGAGTTCTTCCATCAACTTTGCTTCCAAGGCTTGACGAAATGCCATATCCGAAACCGTTCTTGTCTTTGCTATTTTTTGATTTTCTTCAATCACTCTTGGAATATCGTTTCGTACAAGCTTGTTATAGACTATTATTCGCATCTTATCTCCCCCTTTTTCTTTATTATAAACGAAAAGAAGGATTTACTGGGCAGTAAATCCTTCTCCATATACTTCATGAACATCTGCAACAATCATAAAGGCTTGCGGATCCACCTCTCGCATGATGCGTCTCATTTTGACAATCTCGTACCGCTCCACCACGCAGAGCAAGACTCCTTTGTCCCCCTGGGTGTACGCACCCTTTCCCTTCATCATGGTTGCACCGCGATCCAATTCCTCTAAAATTCGACCGCTTACCCGATCCGGAAAATCCGTAATAATCCAAAATGCTTTTGCCGCTAAAAAACCGTCCAACACAGCGTCCACCATGCGGACGATTGTCACTAAGGCGATTACCGACAAGAGTGCCGTTTCGACCTGCTGATTCACAATCCCAGAGGAGACAACAACCACCCCGTCAATCATGAGCAAAAGATGCTGGGTCTTCATAGATGGGAAAAAGCGATTGAGAATCGCTGCCAAGAGATCGGTGCCTCCCGTGGTTGCCCCGCGGGTAAACACAAGTCCAAGTCCCAAACCGGTCAAACCGCCACCAATCAAGGCGGCAAGCAAGACATTATTCGTCATGGATACATGGGGAATCAACCGTAAAAATATCGAAATTACAACCGTTCCATAGAATGTTTTAAATCCGAAACTCTTTCCCAACAATAAAATCCCCAATAAAAACAATGGGATATTAATGGCCAAGTACGATACCTCGACCGGCAATTGAAACAGCTTGTATAAAAGGACCGACACCCCGGATACACCGCCGGGTGCGATCGTGTTTACTTGAAAGAAACCGACAACGGCCCACGCGATTGATCCACAGCCAACCGTAATAAACAAATAATCCCAAAATGCGCGAACCCATCGATTCTGTTGTCGCTGAAACATAGGCGCACCTCCTTATCTTTCTCATTCTACGTGGCTTTTCTTGGATGCGCAAGTAAAATAAATGTCATGATTTTCAAACCTCTAAGGTCCAATGGAAGTAAAAAACCGGCATGCTGGCCGATCATCATCAGCCAACATGCCGGTTTTTCTATTCTACTCGTTTCATACTTCTTGTGGCTACAATATTCACACCTGTATCAAGGATGTTTTCGATCACAATATCCCCCACTTTCACCGGCGCTTCCACCTCAACCATATTGATCAGTTTCATCGCCTCAAAGATCAAGGGTTTTGACAGCGGTATATGAGTTTTCACAGGCAACCGACGCAATCTGGCACCGCGTATCTTGACCGTAGTTGGCACAACCCGCGTTGGATCCGTCATCTCTTTTTTACCATAGACCTCACCGCGCTTGCATTGATTCCCCTCTACCACATATTCTCCATTTTCCTCGGTTACCGTCAAATGACAACCGATTGGACAACTGATACAAATCATTTTTCTTTCTTCCATCTCGATCCTCCTTAACGGTCTTCCACATCAATAGTAATTTTTTTCACCCCGGGACCATCAAATAATGAAACTGGCACTTTTACACGTTCCATCTCGCCAGGAGCCATATGCCCGCGTCGCTTGGCTTGTACTTCCTTCCCATCAACACGAACCACAATAGTTTGTCCCACATAGATGTCCCGTACCCGCATAAAGAGTTCTAGAACTTGATTCACTTGGGATGGGCGAACCCTTTGCGGCACAATATATCCAATGCCTTGACCCGGCACCGTCTCAATTGAAGTTTCCTCAATTATTTCCGATTCCTTAATAAACTTCGCTGCAAATTTGCCTGCTCGCCGCGATTCATCCGTTACCCAATCCACCAAGTCATGCACATGCAAAACATTTCCACAGGCGAAAATTCCCGGCACACTGGTTTCCATCGATTCATTGACGATTGCACCGCGGGTTCTCATATCCAATTGCACCCCGGCACCCTTGGACAATTCATTCTCCGGAATCAACCCAACTGATAACAAGAGGGTATCCACATCAAACTGAATCTCCGTCCCTGAAATCGGCTGGCGATTTTCATCCACCTTCATGACCGTTACTCCTTGCACCCGGTCTTTCCCTTGGATATCGGTTACCGTATGGCTCAACATCAAAGGGATGTCATAATCGTTGAGGCATTGCACAATATTTCGAGTCAACCCACCGGAAAACGGCATCAACTCCACGCAACCCAAAACCTTCGCTCCCTCCAAAGTCATCCGGCGCGCCATAATCAAGCCAATATCGCCGGAACCCAGGATCAGCACCTTCTTACCAACCATATATCCTTCCATATTCAAATAGCGCTGCGCCGTGCCCGCCGTAAATATACCGGCAGGACGATATCCAGGAATCGCCAACGCACCGCGGGTACGCTCACGGCAACCCATTGCCAGAATGATCGCTTTCGCTTCTAGGGTCACAAATCCTTCTGCTTTGCTAATGGCATGAATGATCCGCTCATCATTGATGTCCAAGACCATGGTATCCAATCGATACTCGATCCCCAACTCTTTCAATTCATCAATAAAGCGTTCCGCGTATTCCGGCCCTGTCAGTTCTTCTTTAAAGACATGCAACCCGAACCCATTATGAATACATTGCTGCAGAATTCCACCAAGCTCGCGGTCTCTCTCTAAAACCAGAATATCTTCAACTCCGTCTTTTCTTGCTTCTACCGCTGCCGCGAGTCCCGCAGGCCCACCACCTACAACAATTAAATCATATGCTTTCATTCACCAGCACCCCCTTTGGTTTCTCCAACGAGAATATGGGAATCCTTTCCTTCTAATTCCACTTCCATCGGACTGATCTTTAATTCCCTTGCCAAAATCTCAACAACCCGTGGACCACAGAAGCCCCCTTGGCAACGACCCGCACCAGGTCGGCATCGCCGCTTGACACCATTAATCGTCCGCGCACCCGCATTTCGATGAATCGCATCCACGATTTCCCCTTCGGTAATCGTTTCACAACGACAAATAATTCGCGCAAACGAAGGTTCTACACGGATCAAATCTTCTTTTTTTTCATCGCTTAGTCCCTCAAAGCGAAGTTTCTTTCTTGTTTTCGGATTGAAAGCCGGATTCTTTTTCGCATCAGCTCCCAAAATCCCAACACAAATCGTTTCCGCCACATAAACCGCAATGGCTGGCGCGGATGACAAACCAGGAGACTTGATCCCCGCAACATTAACAAATCCAAGCACTTGTTTCGATTCCTCCACGATGAAATCTCCCGTAGAAGGCTCAGCGCGCAATCCCGAAAAATTGGTGATCGTCATATGGAAAGGCAACTCTTCAATGGTAAGTTTCGCCTTTTCACGCACAAAAGCCAGCCCTTCAGCAGTTGTGTTAATCTCATCCTTGGTTTCAACGTCTTCCGCGTTAGGCCCTACGATAATATTGCCATCTACCGTCGGCGATACCAAAACGCCTTTGCCCATCTTTGTTGGACATTGAAAGACAACTGTATTCACTAGATCACTCACCTCGTTGTCCAGTAGGAAATACTCGCCCCTTCTCGGATTAATGGTGAATTCCGATTCGGCAACCATATTGTAGATGTCATCCGCATGGAGCCCGGACGCATTAACAACCAATTTGGCTTCCACATCTCCTGTCGAAGTCGTCAACACAAATTTGTTCTCTTTTTTCTCAATGGCTGTCACTTCGGTGTTCAATCGGAGTTCTGCCCCATTGTCCATGGCATTTTCCGCATAGGAAATTGCCAATTCCCACGGTCCTACAATCCCTGCTGTCGGCGCCCATAGCGCTGCCACCGCGGTGTGGCTAACATTGGGTTCAATTTCTCGAATCCGATCCGCTTCGATGATTTCAAGACCCGGAACACCCAGCCTTTTCCCATTTTCCAACAGTTCTTCCAAGGTTGGCCGATCTTCCTCGTCAAAAGCCAACACTAGGGAACCAATTTGTTTAAAATGCACATCAAGATCCTTGCAAACCTGATCGAACATCGCGTTTCCTTCTACATTGAATCGAGCCTTATTCGAACCGAAAGGCGCGTCATATCCTGCATGCACAATCGCGCTATTGGCCTTTGTAGTTCCGTCCGCCACATCATTTTCCTTTTCCAACATGATAACCTTCAACTGATACCGCATCAATTCTCGTGCAATCCCGGTGCCAATGACTCCAGCACCGATAATGGCAACATCATACATTCCGCAAACCTCCTTTACGTAAAAAGGTCACAGTGCGCCAATTCTGACCCCCTGTGACCTTCTCCATTTATCCTGGCAATATTTAGTTACCCAATTTCATTTGAAATTAGAAGATCAATAGAACCATCGTAGTTACAATAAAGATTGCAAATGCTGGCGGGTCAATATGCGAGTCACACTCAGAGTTCAATGCTGTTACTCCGACATCGCCAATAATTGCTGAAATTGACGCGAAGACCATCGCCATCCAAATGCTGCCGGTTGCCAAGGCTGCAACGCCGGCCAACAAAGTAATATGATGAGTTGCCGGAGTATCGAATCCGGTTTGTGCAAAGATCAACGTCGCGGCTGAAATACAGAAACCAATTGCTGCAACACCTGACCATTGAGCCAAGAAACCGATAACCGCACCCAAAGAAACGCCCAAAAGGATATCATACACAATCGCTTTTCCAGTTGGCATATACTTACGGCCTTCCACTTTGTTGCCAGTAAATCCAGACTTGCCGAATACCAATCGAACGATCACGCCTGATATCCAAACTGTCATCGCAACGGTATCTGTAGGAGTACCCCACACACTGCCTAGTAAATAATTAATCAAAAAACCAACAACACCAAATACACCACCGACGATTAAAATCGTAGGATCAGTGAATTTGTTCAAACTAGTCAAAATATCAGCGCCGTTTCCCAATACCTTTTTCTTGTTTGCCGCGAATGCCGCTGCTGCAACACCGCCTGCAAAGGCAATATGCGGTCCAAACAAATAACCGAATGTTATTGTGCCCAGCCAGTCAAAGTCAGATCCTGCCATTATTAGACCAACCCCGATTAAGCCAGAAAAACCTGTAAAGATAAATGCTGGTAACGCACCAATCAATGCGCCGAAAAGTCCACCACCGAATGCCGCCATAATCATGTAAATTGTCATTTAGTATTCCCTCCTGTTTTCCTTTTTATTTTTGCCCTAGAATAGAAAATAATAATCTTTAATAATAAAAAACATTGCCCTAGTTAATTATTGATAGCTTCCGCCGAAGCGGAGAGGAAAAGGCTTACGCCTCTTCCCATTTTGCTGCTCGCCCAGCAGCCTTTTTCCAGCCCTTGTACAATTCTGTACGTTTAGATTCTGCCATTTCTGGTTCAAATTCGCGATCGATTGCCCATTTCTTCGCGATATCTTCTTTGTTATCCCAGAACTTAACAGCCAAACCTGCCAAGTACGCAGCGCCCAATGCAGTTGTTTCCGCTACAACTGGTCGATAAACTGGAACGTCAAGAATGTCAGCTTGGAATTGCATTAAGAAGTTATTGGCAACCGCGCCGCCGTCAACCTTCAATGCTTGCAATTGAATACCTGAATCCTCTTGCATTGCTTCCAATACGTCTCGCGTTTGATAAGCAATTGATTCTAGAGTCGCACGGATGATATGGTTGCGGTTTGCCCCCCGCGTTAAGCCCAAAATCGTGCCGCGTGCATACATGTCCCAATATGGAGCACCTAGACCAACAAATGCAGGAACAACATAAACGCCGTTAGAATCCTTCACTTTTGTTGCGAAGTATTCACTGTCTTTTGCATCGGTGATCATTTTCATCTCGTCACGCAACCATTGGATCGCTGCACCCGCGATAAAGATCGAGCCTTCCAACGCGTATTCAACCTTGCCATCAACGCCCCATGCCATGGTTGTCAACAATCCGTTTTTAGAAGGTACAATTTCTTCACCTGTGTTCATCAACATAAAGCAACCTGTGCCGTATGTATTTTTCGCCATTCCTGGTTCGAAGCAAGCTTGTCCGAACAATGCAGCCTGCTGATCGCCCGCGATGCCAGCAATCGGAATTTCAACGCCGAACATTGAAGGATCAGTCATGCCGTACACTTCACTGGATTGCTTGACTTCTGGAAGAACTGATGCAGGAACATTTAATTCCTTCATCATCTTTTCGTCCCACTTCAAATCGCGGATATTGTACAACATCGTACGGGAAGCATTTGAATAATCCGTAACATGAACTTTACCTTTAGTAAGATTCCAAATTAACCAAGTATCAATGGTTCCAAATGCCAATTTGCCCGCTTCTGCTTTTTCTCGAGCGCCTTCTACATTGTCGAGGATCCAATTGACCTTTGTGCCTGAGAAGTATGCGTCAATAACCAAGCCTGTGTTTGTGCGAACATAGTCTTCCAAGTTACGTGCTTTCAACTCGTCACAGAAACTTGCCGTTCGACGGCATTGCCAGACGATTGCATGATAAATCGGTTTGCCCGTTTCACGATCCCAAACAACAGTTGTTTCACGTTGGTTCGTAATACCGATTGCTGCAATTTCTGAAGCATCAACGCCTGCTGAACCCAAAACTTCTTTCATAACGCCACTTTGCGTTCCCCAGATTTCCATTGCATCATGCTCTACCCAGCCTGCCTTTGGATAATACTGTGTAAACTCTTTTTGTGCCGATGCTACGATCTTTCCGTCGTGATCAAAGAGAATTGCCCTCGAACTAGTCGTCCCTTGATCCAATGCTAAAATGTACTTTTTCATTCGCTTCCCACTCCTTTTTCTATATTCCAAGAGATGATTTCATCTCCTAGGTTCGTCATCAAACGTTTAGCAAACGTTTTCTTTCGGGACGAAAAAATCACACGGAAACAGACCTATTGCATAGGCTGCCTTCCCGTGTGATCTCCATCGTCTCCATCACTATCAACTCTATATTTATACTACCATTTCATCCTAGTTATGTAAACGTTTTTCTGCAATTATTTGCAACATGATCCGAAATTTTACATACTTCCATGGCGAATACCTATGCAAAATTTGATTTGTTTCGTTTATAGATACCAAATTTCTTTTCGGCTCGTAGAAATTCCCACAGCACCTGCCTGCAGACTTTCAATTACATCTTCCTTGTCTTTGATCAGCCCGCCCGTGATAATGGGAACATTCAATTCTTTTTTGAGAAGCCGCGTCATTTTTGGAATAATCCCTGGCAAGATCTCAACGGCATCGGGACGAATATTCTTCACAGAATGAATCCCTCGTTCCAAAGACAAAGAATCTAATAGAAACAAACGCTGAATCGTAAACAGATTCAATTCTTTCGCCTTTTTCAAGAGACTTATTCGTGTTGTAATCACGCCATCGAGATGACAGGTCTTTGACACATACTCCAAGGCGACTGCCTCTTTGGTCAAACCTTCCATCAAATCCATATGCACGAATACCAATTTTCCAGAATCCTTCAAGCGTTTGGATACTTCCGCTAAATTTAAAATATTCCCTTTTAGCAAAAAGATGATTTCACATGGGGAAGCAATCGCCTCGTCAATCATGTTATGATCGTTGATTGCTGCAATGATCGGGTTGATTCCAATTTTTTCAAAAAATGGATGATTGCTCCTCATATTACACCTACTCTTTCTCTCATTTTGACTGATACCGTTTGCTTTGTCATTGTTTCATACAAAAGAAACCACTGTCAACTTAGATATTTTTTTATCAAAGAACAGAAAAACTTCCGTTTCTTACCCCAGGGCAACATCCAAAAACATCATGATCGCGAAACCAAACATCACACCCCAGGTTGCAATATGTCCGTTCTTTTCAAAATGCGCTTCCGGAATCAATTCCTCCGCCACCACATAGATCATCGCCCCGGCAGCAAATGCAAGAGCAAACGGCAACACAGCTTTCATCGACAAAACCAAAAAAGCACCCAGTACACCGGCGATCGGTTCTACCATTCCAGAAAATTGACCGTACATGAAAGCTTTCTTTCTCGAAAATCCTTCCCGACGCAACGGAATTGAAACAGCTGCCCCCTCCGGAAAATTCTGAATCCCAATCCCGATGGCCAAGGAAATCGCGCCACCCAACGTGGCAACCGGGTGTTCCGATCCCAAAGCGCCAAAGGCAACGCCAACAGCTAAACCTTCCGGGATGTTATGGATTGTAATAGCCAACACAAGAAGCAAGCTCCGCTGCCAACTACTTTCCACCCCTTCCCGATGTTCATGACCTTCCGAATCCAAATGCAGATGTGGTAAAAATTTATCCACCAGAAACAGAAACAAACCTCCTGTCAAGAACCCTGCTGTTGCCGTCATGACGGCATTTTGTCCAAGCCTCTCTGCCAAATCAATCGCAGGGCTCAGCAGCGACCAAAATGATGCCGCAATCATAACCCCAGCAGCAAAACCCAGCATGCCATCGAGGGTTCTCTTTTTTATTGTTACAAAGAAAAATACCATCGCCGCTCCAAGTGCTGTAAGACCCCACGTGAATAAAGTCCCCATAAGCGCTTGAAGTATCGGTACTTGTTCCGAAAACCATTGCATATGTTACCTCCCTTTTTCCGTCTTTACTTAATTACCCCTTTTCTTGCATGCCCTTCCATATTTGCACAAAAAAATAGAGAAGGAAAATTCCTTCTCTACTCTACAGTAACAACAACTGGAATAAATGTCTGTTTTACGACATCAATCATCCCAAGATCACTCATCTTCACATCCGGAATAACAGGCAGAGCAATAGACGCAGCCCGCAAGTGAGGGGCTTGATTATTGACCCCCAGCGCCCGAATTCCAGAAGAGACAATCTCAATTTCCTTTCTCACATTTTCACCTGAATGAGCGGATAAAATTCCCGCAATCGGCAATTCTAAAACCGCTTGTATACTGCGATCCTTCGCATAGGCGATTCCACCACCACATTTCTGCAACGTTTCCGCGATTTGAACCGCTTCCTCCGGGTCACGATAGACCAACGAAAGATTATGACAATCATGCGCCACCGTCGAACCAACCGAACCCGTTTCCAATCCGAATCCCCGAACCAGACCAATGGCAAAATCACCTGTGCCATAGCGATTGACAACGGCGACATAGTATAAATCCGTCTGAGACAGGTCCAATACACCATCTTGAATCGGGATCCATTCATCCACAAGTTTCGTTCGTGCTCCATTTAAACTTTGGTATTCGATCACATGGCATTTGGCTTTTTCCCCTTGCACATGGATCTGAAGCTCCGAGGCTTTCAACGGCTGCAACTTCATCGTATTTCGTGATTCAACATCAAACTCCTGCTTCTCAATCGAGGCAATACATACGCCATTTTCAGCCACTAAAGCGCCTTCCAAAAAGACTGCCGTTGGCCGGAAATCTTTCAAGTTTGGTAACAACTGCAAATCAGCCGTATACCCCGGAGCAATTGCGCCCAAATTTTTAATCGCAACTTCTTTTGCCGCGTATAAGGTCGCATGGCGAATCGCACGCACCGGATCCATCCCCCCAGCCACTGCTTTTCGAACACCGTGAGAGACATGCCCCTTCTCAATTAAATCCTTCGGCTCCCGGTCATCGGTGCAAAAGGTCAAATTCAAAGGAGAATCAAATTCTACCGTCTCTTTTACAATGTCCGCGGCATTTTGACTCATGGAACTCTCCCGCGCATCAACAACCAAGCCCACGCGCAATTTTTCCCGCGCATTAAACCCGATTCGCGTTTCATGGCAGGATTCTATCCCCGCGCAAAGATAGGCGGACAATTCTAACCCTCTCACTGCTGGGGCATGTCCCTGAACAAACACGTCGCGCTCTAGGGCTAAGGCCAATATTTCTTGCATGCGCTTGCTCCCGTTGATCACCCCTGGATAATCCATCACCTCGCCGATCCCAATGACCCGTTCCAAATTCAAAAGATGCTCAACCTCTTTAACACCAAATACTGCGCCCGCACCCTCCAATTCCGGCACCGCAGGCACGCAAGAAGGTGCCAGCAAATAGTGCCGCAAAGGAACTCCGTAACTCGCTTCATGCATATACTCCACCCCTTCGATTCCCAAAACATTGGCAATCTCATGGGGATCCGAGATAATCGTTGTTGTTCCGTGAGGAACCACGACCTCTGAGTAATGCGCAGGCGTCATCATACCACTCTCCACATGGACATGGCTATCGACAAAACCAGGCGCTAAAAATTGACCCTGTCCGTCAAAAACTTCCGTCGCATTCAGACTAATTTTTTCGCGATCTTCCTGATCCGGATTGGCTTCCACGTGGGCAATAAATCCATCATAAATGCCCACCTCAGCTGGATATATTTCCCCTGTAAACACATTCACCAATTGCACGTTTTTAATCACCAAGTCAAAGGGGTGCTCGCCTAAGACGGCTTCCACCAATGCTCTTCGATTCTTCGGTTCCATTCTCATCGATTTCCTCCTATTCAAAGCCTTCACGAATCACATTATTCACCCACCGCTTGCTTTTAAAACGCGGGATTGTAATAAAACTCTTTAAAATTTCCTCAAAAAATACGCAAGCCAAAACCCAGTGCACAGGCAAGTGCCAAACAAGGGTGGATACGAAAGCAAGAGGCACCCCGATTGCCCATACGCCAATCAAGTCCACAATCATACAATACCGCGTATCCCCGCCACTACGTAAAACCCCGACGATCATCACAAATGTAAACATCTTAGGCAATTGAAAAGCCGCGACAACAGCCAATGCCTTCATCAGGCTGTTCATGGTTTCGGCATCCAGCGAGTAGAATTGAACAATCCAAGACCGACTGACATACAAAGCCGCACCAATCACAATCGCTAGCACAAACGACATACGCAGGTACTTCACGCCATATTCATATGCGTTTGATTCCTTGTTTGCGCCAATTTGATTGCCAATCATGACAGCGGCGGCATTCCCAATCCCCATAAACAAAGATTGAAAAAAATCGGACACAACATAACAAATCTGCACAACCGCAACCGCTTCCGTTCCCAAAAAGCCATAGGCAATATAATATACTGTTACCCCCAATGCCCAGGTTGCCTCATTAATAAATACGGGAGCGGCTGTTTGTATCACCCTCTTCACCATGGGAAGATCGTAATCTCGCATCTCCTTTCGACTCGCCGCCAAAGGATGACCTTTTCGAAGATAGATAATACCGACCAGAATCGCCATTTCAATGGCGCGGGAAATCACGGTTGCCGTCGCGGCACCCGCAACACCCCAACGTGGAAATCCAAAATTCCCGTATATTAACGCATAATTCAAGAGAGTGTTCATCGATAAAGCAACCACGCTCGCCGCCATCGGAAGTTTAGTTCGATGCACACTTCGAGACGAGTAGCTGTAGGCAAATGTAATCGCTGTCAGCGGGTAACTCCAAGCGATAATCCGCAAATAGGAAACCCCAAGCCTCACCACCTCAGGATCGTCAATAAAAATTCGCATGATCTGTCGCGGAAAAACCAGGGCCAAAATCATAAACAACCCACTGACAAGAAAACCAAAGCTCAACATAATACCCTGAACCCGATGAATGTTTTTCAGATCTTTTTTTCCCCAAAATTGCGAGGTGAAAATCGACATGCCGCTAAAACCGCCAAAAACAAAGAGGATAAACAAAAAGAAAATTCGATTCGCAATCCCGACAGCCGCAATAGACTCCGCCCCTAGAGAACCAATCATCATGGTATCCACCATATTTAAAGAAGTACCGATCAAAGACTGCAAGGCGATTGGCGCTGCGATCGTCATCATCGTGCGATAAAATTGCTGGTTCTCATCTGTTGTTAATCTTTGTGTCTCCATAGCAATTCCTCCTGAGTATTGCTAGTAGTATACTGAATACATTCTCCCTACGCAAGAAAAAAGACACGAATTCTCGCATCTTTCTTATCGTGGGAATTTCAGGGTGAATAAAACACCATTTTCCTGATTTTCCACTCCGCGTTCTCCGTGATGAGCTTTAACAATTTGATCGACGATCGCCAGACCCAAACCCATGCCGCGAGACTCTTCCTTTCGGCCTCGATAAAAGCCCTTCCACAATTCAGCGATTTCCTCCGAGTCAATCCTTTCTCCTCGATTCCAAACCCGAATCCATACATGAAAAAGATCCGAAGAAATTGTAAAACGAATCAATCCCTTCTCGCCGGTATGACCCCGGGCATTATTCAACAAATTAAATACCGCCTGAGACAATCGCTGACGATCTGCCCAAAGGTTCAACTCAGAATCTTCGATTTCGTATTGGAATTCAATCTGTTCAGTATCCGCCATTCTCCGGAAACGCTCTACGACCCCTTCCATCCAGGTTCGTACTTCAATCTTTTCTTTCTTCATTTGAAAAGCGCCCGACTCCAACTGAGACAGATCCGTCAAATCCCTGGCCATTCGGCTCAAAAATTGGATCTCTTCTTCAATCACTTGGTAATACTCATGGCGTTCCGCCTCATTGGCCGGAAGTTCATCTTCCAAGCCCTCTACATATCCTTGAATAACTGCCAAAGGCGTCTGTAATTCATGGGAAACTTTGGCAACAAAGCTTTTTCGCATGGCTTCCAGAATTTTTTCCTTAGCCAACTCGTTTTGTAACTGTTCAATGGTATCGGACAATTGCTGCGACAATTCATTGATACTGGTACCCAATTCTCCGATTTCATCCGACCGTTCCTCAGAAAATCGCTCCCGAAAATCCAATTTTGCCATCGCTTTCGCCTGACTGTTCAAGCGGGCAATAGGACGGCTCAAATTCCGTGCGGCAAACCAGGCCGCGATAACCCCTATTATTAATCCCAATAAAAAGATCCGTTTCAAAAAAGTCAGAAATGAAGAAACCGCAGCTTCCACCTCGCCCATAGGGCGTTGCAATAGAATCGTCGATCCCTCAACAGTTTCGTGGCGATTTACCAGCCACTCTCCGGGTTGATTATTTAGGGTAGTAATCCCGTTATATTCGTTGCTCATTCCATCTTGATCCCATTTTCCGCGTCCCTGACCGCGCATTCCCTGCATGCCTTGGCCGGAGGTTCCCTTCCAATAAATCAACTCTCCGTTTGCATCGACGATTTGCACCAAAGCATCGCTTTGAAGTGCCAATGCCTCCCACTCCGTCAAAGGCACCTCGGAAGAGGCAAGCTCAACTCGCTCAAACTCCACCATCAACTCAGTCAGCCGCTGGAGTTCCACTTTTTGATAATAGGCGGGAAAGGCTTGAGATCCATAGAGATAACCGATGGAGAAGACCAATAAAAAAAGTCCTACGATGATCAGCAGCATGCGCTCTCGAATTTTTAGTCTCATACATCCTCCTCAAACCGATATCCCGCGCCTCGCACCGTTACAATTTGCTTTCCAGCAACGCCCAGTTTTTTTCTCAATCGTTTGATATGGGTGTCGACCGTGCGATCGTCCCCAAAGTAATCGTATCCCCATACACGGTCAAGAATCATTTCTCTCGTCAAAACCCGATGGGCATTGTTAACAAAATAAAAAAGCAACTCATATTCCTTCGGAGACAGGATGATTTCACTTCCATCCGCCCGAACCTGATGAGATTGAGGCGATAAAACGATTTTCCCCATTTCTACAAAAGATTCCGCCGCTCGCTTCTCGCGCCGCTTCATAACAACGCGAACCCTCGCCATCAACTCCCGCGGACTGAAGGGTTTCGTCATATAATCCTCTGCGCCCAATTCAAATCCAAACAACTTGTCTTCTTCATCGCCGCGGGCAGTCAACATAATTACTGGAAGATCGGACTCGTTGCGCAAATGTCGCAAAACAGACCAGCCATCCACTTCCGGCATCATCACATCCAAGATCACCAAATCTACCACATTTTCGTCCAAAAGGTCGATCGCTTCCTGCCCATTTTTCGCTTCAATCACCTCATAACCATCGCGTTGCAAATAAGTCCGTATAATCTTTCGAAGCCGTTCTTCATCCTCCGCAATCAAAACACGCAATCCATTCATCGATCTCCCCCCTTTTCCTTATTATAACAAAAAAATCGGATGCACATCCAATTCGATGTACATCCGATTCGATGCATAGGCTACCTTTTCCCTTATTTCTACTCTACTACGCAAGTACCGTCTTGGGCGCCTCGCGCGTTTCCGCGATTTCCGCCTCGGTTATTCGCATTTCCCTGACCATTTCCTTGGCTCTCTCCGTAACCAAGACCTTTGCCTTGAGCATTTTCATTGCCTACGCCCATTCCCTGACCGTTTCCAAAACGCATATTCAAGCCCTGCAACAATTGAGCCTGTTGCTGAGTTCCGTCACAATTCAAGATCTGCGCTTCTAAAGCCTCAATGTACGCATCCGCTTCTTCCTGAGTTAACTGATCGCCGACTCGAGCTTGAATTTCCGCTTTCTTGGCTTCCAACATCTGTGCGACGAAGGCTTCGCTTACGCCTTCTTCAGCGGCTAATGCGCCGAATCTTCCCTGGCCTCTCATCTGCCAAGCCTCTTCTGTTGTCTTCCCCGTTAGATTCGCATAAATATCCGCTGGCGTTGAACCTTCCGCCGCAAAGACAACAGAACCAAATACCATAAATCCTACCAAAAGTAACAAACCAATCTTTTTCATTTTCTTCCTCCTATTTTCGTTGTTTTGTTCTACACCCTTATAATAAGCTCCCTCTGTGTCGATCTTGTGACAATCGCATGAAAGTTTTTGATTGCAAGAATCACGCAAGAGGCGTATTATGAACTCATTAATCATAAGAAAGAAGGTTAACAATGAATGCACTGTTTATCGTACTTAATGATTTGACCCGTTACGACGAAGTAATGGACATCTTCTATGAACTCCATGTCGGCGCAACCACAATGGACACAACCGGCATGCGGTCTACATTGGAACGACACCATGAACCGATTCCATTTGTAGGACGATTTGATCGCATCTTTAAAGAAGGACAACCCTACAACAAGACCATCTTCAGTATCATTCAAGACGATATTCTCCTTGATGAAATCACATCTCGTCTAGAAGAAGAAGTCTTCGATCACTTTAGAGAAGAAGGAAAAGCCATTATGTTTGTAATGCCGGTTGCGAAGGTCTACGGCTGCGCCAACTAAAACAAACAAAAGAAGCCGCCAACGAAAATCCATTCGGTGGCGGCGCTTTTTGTACGATATAGGTGTAAGTGACAACCAGTAGGTTGAATGCTAGCACCTATATTTTTATTGCAAGGGTTCTGAAATTGCATGATCAAACTGTGAAAGTTCTTTAATCGTTGTCTCCAAGCGACTGGAATCCCAATCCAAGACTAATCGATACTGAAGCTCACGCGCCTCATCCATAAACCAAAAAATCAATTTTCCCGCTTTTTTCATTTTTTCAAGCCACATCTTCTGCACCGATAAATTGATTCCTCCTGGAATGTCCCATTCCGGCGTTATCGCCAGATCTTTCCCTTCCAGCCAGAAATCGATCAATAGGTTCACGGTTTCTTCGTCTTCGTTTTCTTCCAATCGCGCGCCATAATCCACCTGCCGCAAACCGGAAGCCAATACCTCCAGATCCAAATCCATAGAAATATGCTGAATATGAATCTCTTTTTGAAGAAACAATACCGTCCCAATACCCCAAGTCAAATCCTCAGAAAGAAAGACCGGCATCTCCATTTCGCATTGCCCAGATTCACATCGCTCCAACAGATATTCCTTCTCTTCTAATAAAACACGTTCTCCCATCTCTTCCTCCCAAATATAAATCGGCTTTCACCAACAAAAAACCGGCTTTCGCCGGTCCTCTACTTCGTTACGCTGCTAATGTCCATCATCAAAGCCTTGCCATCCACTTGAATTTCATAAATGACGCGAACCTCTTGTCCCTCTTGAATAAATTCGAGAATCGGATTCACGATGGAACTGTCTAAGGTGATCGTCTCTTCCCCGGTATTCACAAGGATATGAGTTTCATCTTTTCTGCTTTCATACGTTCCAACAATCTCTTTACGATTCGCCGCAAGATATGTCTCTTCATCCTGGATCGTCAATTCCTTCTCCAGCATCGGCATTCCGATCTGCGCAAGGGCAAAGGCATAATCTGATTCTAATCCGCTAGGATCTCCCATGTCTCCAAGACCGACAATCAACTCAACCGAACCGTCCAAATAATTTGCACGCTTCACAGCCAAGACTTGATCTTCGTTCACTTCCATGTCTTTTACGATTAAAACGACATCGACATCGTCAAAACGATAAATCCCTGGGGTTTGTACCGCTTCTTTCACCGCTGCCTGCATCGTTTCATCTAATTCATCCAGATAGACTTCAGTAAAAGAAACTGGTCCATTCTCTATTTTTGGTTCGGCCGGAGCACACCCACTCAACAATGCAACTACCAATACGATTAGTAGGCTTCCTGCTATCCAATTTCTCATTAATTTTCCCCCTTGAACTGACTTTACTGTCTACTCTATCTTACAGGAATTCCGCAAAAAATCAATAGTTTTTGCGTCTCTTCATAAAAAGTTAACGCATCAAAATCGGAAAGGAAAACGCTTATTGTTATATTTTTAACATAAGATTAAAAAGACTATTGATATTTTTTTGTCAATGATATATTATAAGGATGAAAATTTAGGAAAACGGGAGGAAAAGATGGTTGTTCAAGTTTGTATCGGCAGTGCTTGCCATTTAAAAGGATCTTATGAGGTAATTCAGAAGCTGAAGGGAAAAATTGCAGAGGACGCTTTGGAGGATCAAGTTCTACTGAAGTCTTCTTTCTGTCTGGGTCAATGCGCCCAAGCTGTATCAGTAAAGATTGACGATGAGCCGGTCTATTCGGTGTCGCCAGAGACAGTTGACGAATTCTTTGCCGCCTCAATCAAAGGAAGACTCTAAATGTCTTTCATCGATTTCGACAAAGAAAAATGCGATGAATGCTATAAGTGCTTGCGCACCTGCCCAACCAAAGCCATTGCCTTTCTGGGAGATCGCCGCGAGATTATCAATGAACTTTGCATCAAGTGCGGAAGATGCCAAGTGGTATGTCCCCAGGGCGCCCTGAAAATTGCTCAAGACCTAGACAAGGTCAAGTTGGCAATCCGATCGGATCGCCGTGTGATTGTTTCCATCGCACCCTCCTTTGCATCCGCATTTCCCATGGATGATCCAAGTCAGATTGTAACCGCTCTGAAATATCTGGGCTTTACTCATGTCGAGGAAACAGCGATTGGCGCCGAGGTCGTTTCTCAAGCCTACGAAGCCTTTATTGAGGTTGGCGATAAAAAAAATCTGATTACAACCAGCTGTCCTTCCGCAAACTATTTGGTGGAGCAATACTATCCGGAATCCATTAAGTTTATGTTGCCGGTAGTTTCTCCCATGATTGCGCATGGAAAATTATTGAAGGAGCGCTTCGAAAACGCCTATGTGGTCTTTATCGGCCCCTGCATGGCAAAAAAAGTGGAGGCCGAAGGCTTTCAACATCGCGGAGTTATCGATGCCGTGATCACCTTTGAAGAGCTAAGGGATTGGTTTGCTTCAGAAAAAGTGACCTTGTCTCAGCTAACACCCACTCCTTTTGATCATGTCTCAACAAAGCGCGGCTGCGCCTATCCCCTTGGAGGCAGTTTATTCAAAAGTGATTTTCGAACACGCATCAATCATCAATATAAATATGTTCGCGTTGATGGAATTGAGGAGTGCAAGGATATTCTCGATGCCATGAGAAAAGGCGCCCTAGATCGATATTGCATCGAAATCAACATCTGCAGCGGCTCCTGCATCAACGGGCCCGGAATGCCCGCTGATGGCACCTGCCATTTTGAGCGAGAAATGCGTCTCCATCAATATGTAGATACAAAGAAGACCCTCAAGGAGGCAAGAAAGAAGAATCAGTTCGATTTCGATCATCTAGATCTTTCAAAAACCTTTGAGGCAAAAAATCTCTGCTACGATATTGCGACAGAAGCGGATATCCAGAGTGCTTTGACCCGCATGGGCAAGTACACCAAGCAGGATCAGTTAAATTGCGGCGCTTGCGGGTACGATACCTGCCGAGAAAAAGCAAAAGCAGTTGTTATGGGCATTTCCGATGGGCAGATGTGCATGCCATATCTCCGTCAAAAAGCGGAAAGTATGCAATCGGTGATCTTTGATTCAACCCCAAACAGCATTGTCATTCTGGATCACGACTTGATGATCCGAGATGTCAATCCAGCCTTTGATCAAGCCTTTAATCCCGAAAGCAGCCCTGTAAAGGACTTCCCCATCGCAGCATTTTTAGATGAAGATCTCTTTCAACAAGTACGGGACACCAAAGAAAATATCCTTGGGCAACGGATTCCGTTCCCATCGATTCATAAGACCTTTATCGTCAACATCGTATTCTTGGAAAAAGATAATCTGATTCTAGGCATCTTGGCCGATGTCACTCAGGCAGAAAAAAACCAGGTTGAATTGATGCGCGTCAAACGCGAAACAATCATGACCTGTCAAAACGTTATTGAAAAACAAATGCGTGTCGCTCAGGAAATCGCAAGCCTTCTTGGCGAAACCACCGCAGACACCAAAATCAATCTCAACCATCTCAAAGACATCGTTTTGGCCGACGAAGGAGATTTTTAATGAGCTATTACATTGATATCGCAACCCAAAGTCTAAACAAAGTCGGCGAGGAGCTCTGCGGTGACAAAGTTGAGGTGTTTCGCGATACCAACCGGACCGTTATCGTTTTAGCGGACGGACTGGGAAGTGGTGTAAAAGCCAACATCCTGGCCACCATGACCACTAAAATCGCAGGGACCATGTTGATTAAGGGAGAATCAATTGAAGAAACCCTGGATACCCTAATGAAAACTCTGCCGGTCTGCCAAGTACGAAAGATCGCCTATTCCACCTTTGGTGTCATCGCCATTGAACCAGAAGGCACCTGTGTCATGCTGGAATACGACAATCCGCCGATCTTTGTACTCCGGAAAGGAAAAATCCTGCCGATTGAAAAACGGGAAATCTCCTTTGACGGCAAAATCGTTCAACGATCCAGTTTTCAATTGCAAGAAGGCGACAGCCTAACTCTGTGCAGCGACGGCGTCATCCATGCAGGCGTGGGTGAAACACTGAATCACGGATGGGAATGGGAACACGTCGCCAGCTTTCTATCGCGACAAACCGTCAAGACGGCGGATCAATTGAATCAGCGGCTGATCGATGCCTGCGCGAAACTATACAATTATCATCCAGGTGATGATACGACGGCAGTTACGGTTAAACTGCGAGCGCCAGAGACCCTCAGCCTGTTTACGGGCCCTCCCATCGATCCAGATGACGATTCATATCTTGTTCAAAAGTTTATCAAGCAGCAAGGCAAAAAGATTGTCTGCGGCGGCACAGCCGCCAATATTATTGGACGGGAACTCCACCGGGATATTGAAACATGCTTGGATTATTTGGATCCAGAGATTCCACCCGTTGCAAAGATCAGGGGGATCGACCTGGTCACTGAAGGCGTATTGACCCTGCAAAAAACAATCGATCGATTAGAAGCCTTTAGGCAGAAACTGCCGGGCTATGACCCAACGCGCGAAGACGGTGCAACCCGTCTGGCAAAATTGCTTATCAACGACTCTACCCATATTCAATTCTTTATCGGCCGGGCCATCAACCCTGCCCACCAGAATCCAGACTTCCCCGCTGCCTTGAGTATCAAGATGCATGTGGTAGAATCCTTGATCGAGGAATTGAAAAAAATCGGTAAAGAAGTCGAAGTCCATAGATTTTAAGAGGTGACCCATGAGAGTATTTGAAAATCAAGTGCAATTCGTAAAGTACGAGGTTCTGCGTGAAGTGGCGCAGTTTTCCTTCGAAAACAATTTAAAAAAAGGAAAGAAAGTGATCCCCCTACTCCTGAACCCCGGCCCTGAGCCAAGATTCCGCTGCTGTGTCTATCATGAGCGCGAAGTGACAAAGGAAAGGATCCGCATGGCGGAAGGCGGCGACACCGCCAATCCATTGATTGTGGAGGTACTTGATTCCGCCTGTGACCAATGTCCGGTGCAACGATTTACCATCAATGAGAACTGCCGAGGCTGCTTGGCACATCGATGCGAGCAAGCCTGTCCCGTAGACGCCATCACGTATATCGGTGGAAAAGCGATTATGGATCATAGCAAGTGTATCGAATGCGGACGTTGTGCGAAGGCTTGTCCCTACAACGCCATCTCCGATGTGATGAGACCCTGCAGACGGGCATGCCCAACGGGAGCTATCGAAATCAACGAAGATAAAAAGGCTGTTATTAATCCCGACAAATGCATTGAATGCGGTGCCTGTGTGTATCAATGTCCCTTCGGCGCCATTCAGGATAAGTCAGAAATCACAGAGATCATCGAAAGCCTACAGGGAAAACGACCCGTCTATGCCATGGTTGCCCCCGCCTTCTCCACCCAGTACAATTCAGCAGAACTCGGACAAATCATCGCCGGAATTAAGGCCCTTGGATTTAAAGATGTAGTCGAAGTCGCCCTGGGTGCAGATCTCGTTTCCATAGAAGAAACAAAGGAATTGGTGACTCATTTGCAGTCTCATTCCGTGATGACAAGCTCTTGCTGTCCTGCCTTTGTCCAGTATGTCAATCACGAGTATCCAGAATTGAAAGAATTGGTGTCCACAACGGTTTCTCCCATGATTGCGACCTCTCGATTGATTAAAAAAGTCGATCCAGACGCAATTACAGTATTTATTGGACCCTGTGTCGCAAAGAAATCCGAAAAGAAACAGGCAGATCTTCTGGGAGACACGGAGTACGTGTTGACCTTCGAAGAACTTTCAGCCATGATCGACGCGAAGGGAATTGCCTTGGAAGAGCTTGATCCAATCCCGTTAAACAATGCCTCCTATTATGGACGAATTTTCGCTTCGACCGGTGGATTGACAGAATCCGTCAAACATGCGGCAGAACAATTGAATTTGGGACTAGAGATCAAGAGTCTGGCTTGCGATGGTATCAAGGAATGCGACAAGGCCTTAAAATTGACGAAGTTCAATCGACAGACAGCAAACTTCATTGAAGGAATGGCCTGCGTCGGCGGCTGCATCAAAGGACCAGTTACTATGCACCATGGTCCGAAAGATAAAAAAGCAGTCTCAACCTATGGAAAACTCGCCATGGAAGAAGATCAACAAGACGCCTTGCGCGTATTTGACTTACAGAAAATCTCCCTTCATCGACATAAATAAAAGAAAATGAGCCATGGAGTCCTCCTTTCAAACATTTATTTTAAGGATATTGACTCCATGGCTCATTTTTATTTAAAATCTTTGTGAATTTATCAATTATATCGAATGAACCTACCATATCTTGGTATAATAAAAGTAGTAACCCAGAACATAAGAATCAAAATCAGGAGGTTCAAATGAATAAAAATAATGTCTTTATTGCAACGCTTTTAATCCTATTCGGGATTTCCTTATTGCTAATCCGCTATGACTTCGTTGGTGCCGAGGTCTTTTTAGTTGCCTGTGGAGGGGCTTTCCTTGCAAGCTACGGCACGAACAAAGGAGCATTCAATCTTCTAATCGGCGTCTTCCTTGTGGGCTTGGGACTCAACAATATCTTGGACCTGTCCATCTCTTCGAGTTTTATCCTGCTGATCTTGGGCGGACTGTTCTACCTGCTCTATTTTACAAAAAAAGGAAACGGATACATCTATCCCGGCATGGTCTTAACGATTATCGGCATCAATCAATTGCTTTCCGAATGGACAGATCTTCCTTCTGACGGATTGTTTTTCATTCTGCTGGGTGCCGGTTTTATGACGACCTATCTTTTCGAGAAAGAGCGATTGCAATCCAACCGCCTTCTCGGCGCAGGCATAATCATTTTGATGATTGGTATTGTCCTCTTTATCACGGCGAACATCATGACACCGGAAGTTGAAAATCTGCTTAAGATTGGCGCCGTTCCCATCCTCTTTGTCATCATCGGTTTTTATCTGCTTTTTCAGCCCGGAAATAAAAAGAAACAAGGAGAAGAAGACGAAACCATGACCTTCAGCCAAGAGTTCCCCGCCGAAGAAGACTCGGATCCAGAGGAACCAACCACTGAAAAACCACAAAAACGTAAACCCAAGATCCATTATTCCACAAAAGAAATCCATCGTGACGATGAATAAAAAAATGCTGCGAGAAATCGCAGCATTTTCTATGTGTGAAAGAGATGCAGGTACTCTCCATATCCTTTTACTTCCATCTCTTCCTTCGGAATAAAACGCAGGGACGTGGAGTTGATACAATATCTGAGTCCCGCAGGTTGAGGACCATCGGGAAAAACATGGCCCAAATGCGCATCGCCATATCGACTTCGCACCTCGGTTCTCACCATAAAATGATGAAAATCTCGTTTTTCAATAATCAACTCTCGATGAATCGGCTTGGTAAAACTTGGCCATCCACACCCGGCATCATACTTGTCCAAGGAAGAAAAAAGCGGTTCTCCCGAGAGTAAATCCACATAGATCCCCTCCCGTTTCTCATCCCAAAACTCATTGTCAAAGGGATGCTCTGTACCGGAGTTTTGCGTAATTTCTACCTGCCTCTCCGATAAGTGCTTCAATCTATCTTTTCGATTTTTCACTTCATATTTCTTTAAATCTTTCATGCTTATCCCTCCCTTAAACTATTACCCGGGAAGGATCCTTTCCACACTTACTTTTCTTCTGAAATACAATGCTGCACATCCTGCCATCCTTACAGCCCCAGTAATCAGGAGGGCCGGCACAATCGCAGTTTGACTCTTAATCCAAACGCTGAAAACAGGCGCAATACTAGCTGAAATATTAACGGCCGTTGTGAAAAATGCCAAATAGATCATGCGGTTTTTTGTCGGTGTCACCTCCAAAAGGCTATTGAATAAAACCAAAATAGTCCCCGAGGTCGCCGTGCCTGGAATGATTTGAAGTAAAGCCATCATCGGCAGACTCTTGGTAAACGCAAATACGATGGGCGTTAACGCCATCAAAAATGTGGTCATCACAATGACCGTGTGATTTCCCTTTTCATCCGCCAGCTTCGCCCAAAAGGTCACTGATAAAATACTGAATAGACTTGCGGATACTGAAATCACACTCAGCCAAAACTCATCCGCCCCCAAATTTTGAATCATATATAAACTAAACAGCGGCCAGCCCATCTGCCATCCAAAATAGAAAACCAAGGCGCATGCCGTATACAATAAAAATCCCTTTTCCTTTGGCAGACCCTTTAAAACCTCTTGTACCAATTTCAACCCGCGCCCTTCAACCCTTTCAGCGGGGGTAATCTTAGGAAACCGCATAAAGCTGATCACTTCTCCGAGTCCAATCAAAAATGCCAATAGAAAGAATATTTGATAGAGCTGAATAAAATCTTGGTTGGTCTTCGGAATCCACAGCATCAACTGTCCCGTTGCAATCATCACCATAAGCCGCGCCAGATCCGATGCTCGATTGCGAAGGCTCATTGCACCCCCACGCTCCGTCGGAGAAAAGATCTCACCGATATAGGATTGATGCCCCAACTGCGCCGCCGCAAAAGGCAGATTCATAAACCCGACGCACAATACAAAGATCGCCGCTCGATCGACCCCATGGAAAAATGGCAACAACGCCATCCCTAAATAAAACAATTTATGCAGAAACATCAATATTGCCGTGCGCTTTTGTTGATCTTCCGCCTGTTCAATCCAAATCGATATGGGAATCAAACTCAATGCCGCAACAATGGCTGGCAACGACGAAATCATGGCAACATGATAATCGCTTCCGCCCAATCGCAATACAAATTTCGCATTATACGGCTTCGTCAAATTCAAGGCAAGTGCCAAAAAAATTCCATTGATCATATTCACTCGCTGATTACTTTTCATCCCATCACCTCTCCTTTTATTATAACGAAGAGAGGAAAAAGCGCAACAAAAAGCACCTCCAAATATTTACAATCTTGGAGGTGCTTTTCCTTCTTGCTCTTATTTATTTCCACCTGACGAGCCACTGCCTCCGGAATTTCCATTACTTTCAGAATTTCCACTACCTCCGGAATTTTCATTGCCTCCGGGGCTTCCTTTGCCATTCGTCTGATCTTCTTTCTCGGACTCTGGCTCATCAGTACTCAAATTATCTTCCTTTTTTGCCTGTCCTGGCGGCATCTCGTTCTTGCCCGCTTGTCCCTGTCCCTGACCAGCATTCGATTCTTCCGCGTTGATTTTCTCACGCTTTTGTTCCTGCATAATCAGTCGCGCCGCATCCTTCTCTTCTTTTGTCGGTTTAGTGATTCGATTTACCTCTCGAATTAATGCACCAACGTTGCCGCCCGCTTCCTTGATCTCTCCCTTTTGAGACATGATCTGCTCTCTCAAAATTTCTTTACCGGGGGAGACTCCGATCCCCTTGGCGTTTTGATACTCCGCTTGGGTCACTTCCAAAGCCGCAATGGTTAAATCCAAACCATCATTCAGCATCACTTGATACAATTCTTCAACAAAGGCTTCTTCATCGATTCGATTTTTCTTCTCTTGATTGGTTAACAAAACATATCCATCTTTTTTCAAAAATCCAGCTTCCTCGGCTGATGCCACCACTTCCTTGACAGCGTCCTCCAAAGAACGGTGTTTCAATTGCACTTGAACCAAGCCTTCCGCATCTTCATTCAATGGATTGACCCGCAGAACACGATGAAATCGATTATAGACCAATTCCGTACTCGGGTTGATGTCGACCACCATAAAACCGTATGGTACTTGATACAGCCACCCGCTGAATAGTATCGCCATGGCTGCGGCAATCGCCGTCGCACCTCGCCAATTCATTCGCGGCTTACTCGCCTCAATCTCCATCTGATCACCGACTTCAAGTCCCAGGGTGTGGTAGATGGAGACTTTGCGGAATCGTCCCTTTTCATCGAGAACGATCCAAAATTTCTTTTTTTGCTCCACAATAGTTCCCTTCACCTCTACACCTCCGTGATTCGTGATTTTAAACGTGGATACTCGCCTTGCATCAAAACAATCATCGATAAGATATATTTCCTGCCTCGTTCCAAATTTCGTTTCTTTTCATCTATGCCTTCCATCAATGCCTGAATCGGCAATTTATGATGGCTATTGGTCCATTCCAACAATTCCGGAGATTCCAAAACAAACCGAACCGCGCGAAAATACCGATGCCGAAGACGATCCTGTTTTGGAGACACTTTCACCAGTTCTGTAAATGACAATCCCCACGCCTCCAACTCCTGGCCGTACGCGCTAATTTCCAACTGCATCAATTCTCGTTCCTGATCTCGTTGATAGCGCTGCATCGCCTGCTGGATTTCCGAATAACTCAATTCTTGTTCTTCTCCCGCCACCAATTCCAGGGACTCATTTCTTGTCTGACGAAATACAGTTCGTTCATAATCAATCAGCCGTGATCGAACCACCTGTGAAGCAAAAGAAGAAAATTTCCCCCGCGATGCATCATACTTGATAATCGCTTCTTGCATGGCGATCATCCCAACCTGCATATGTTCATCTCTACGATTTGGAATTGGATATTGATCAACCACACGAACCACAATCCCCCGCTGCTCCTTTAAAAGGGCGTTTAGTGCTTGTCGATCTTTCTTCGCCAATTCAATCTTATTCAGAAGGTCATGGTTCTTGTTATCCATTGAAGTACCTCCTACTCATAAATGCGAGTGTC
>JABXKS010000081.1:0-20152 GCA_013619125.1 Clostridiales bacterium | reverse complement strand
CCTTTCATGAAAATCAGGTTTCCGTCCCTGAAGATGGAATCCACCAATCACATGCAAAACCGGCTGATCTGGAAATAAGCGCTTTGCTTGATCCACCATATTAGATACCCCTTGATGAGAACACCCCGTAATCACAATCAAGCCATTCGCTCGCTTCACGACAATAAAGCACTCATGGTCAAAGGAATCCGGTTGAAGATCCCCTTCGTTTCCTTCCCATAAAAATTTGCTGCTTGCCGGTCGCGGGTAGCACTCGCTCGCCTTAGGAATCAAAAAGAAATCAGGCGCGATCTCAATCACCGATTCAAAATAATGAAATCGATCGACAGCGAGACTTGCCGCCTCTTGGCTCATCCCCGCAGTGGCGAACCCCGTCACCCGTTCCGACCAAAGCGGTTTTGCAACGGTTGTTTTTGCATAAATTTCGGCTCTCTGATTTCCGCGAAGCACCCATGCCAATCCCCCGGTATGATCATAGTGGCCATGGCTCAAGATAATCGAATCGATAGATTCAAGGTCTCTTTTCAAGGCAGGAAGGTTCCTTTGAATGGCCTCGCCATCCCCCGTATCAAATAAAAAGCTTTTTTCTCCATAGTCGATCCAATAAGAAAGACCTGCCTCCGTTGCGAGCAGTTCTGTTTCAGGCCGCCTGTGATTATCAACAATCGCTTGAATTTTTAGGTCTCTCATCCCAGCACCACCAATTCAAATTCTTGAGAACCCAAGCCAATGACTTCGCCATAGGACAATTGAATTTCACCTCGGGTATTCGGATGAACCGCTTTAAATAAATCTCGCTGATCTGCCATTAAGAACTTGCTGTCCGCATGCTCATGCGCCAGACAAGAAGCCGGATTGATTTCCTGTTGATTCACCAGATCCAAGCAAGCCCGATCCAATGCAACGGGGTCCGTTGATGCCAAAATTCCAATATCTCCAACAATGGGTGCGTCACTCCACGGTGCGCAATCGCAATCCGGTGCAACCTGCAAAACAAAATTCACATAAACAACCGGCTTATTTTTTACCGCGCCATAGGCATACTCCACCATGCGTTCGTTGAACCCCGGAATCTCCGTACTCCAATTCAAGCCAATGGCATCGGTCGGACAAACTGTCATGCACTCTCCACAGCCAATGCAGATTGTAGAATCAATAAATGCGCTTTCCCCAATCTCAATGGCATCCACCGGACAGACCGTCTGACAGGTGCCGCAGGCAATGCATTTGCTCTCGATTACTTTTTGACGGGTTGCATGCTGATCCCGTTTTCCAGCTGGCGTCGCACACCCCATTGCCAGATTTTTAATGGCACCGCCAAATCCAGCCATCCCATGTCCTTTAAAGTGACTGAAAACCACCATGCCATCGGCTTCGGCTATCGCTCCAGCAATTCGAACGCTTTGAAAGTGTTTGCCCTCGATTGAAATTTCGACCTCATTCTCACCCCGAAGTCCGTCCGCAATAATAACAGGCGCATTGATGACGATGGGAACAAAGCCATGGCTAGACGCCGTTTCCTCGTGATCCACCGCATGGGCCCGCTTTCCGGAATACAGGGTATTGGTATCCGTTAAAAAGGGCTTCGCCTTTTCCTCGCGTAGCCAATCGACTCCTGATCGTAAATAAATGGGTCGGATAAACCCGTCATTGCCCTGTTCGCCAAAATGGGTTTTTACAGCAACCAGATCGTCCTTATGAAAAAGGCCACTACCCGCTGCTTCTAATAATTTCTTAATCTTCGCCTGCTTATTCGAACTGGTCCCTCGGGACCGTAAATCCATCATAAATACCTTGCTCATCGCTTTTCCTCCCGGTCTGACAACTCTTCATAAATTTCTTCAAACAAAGAGTCTGACAGGGTTTTCTTTTGCCAGATCTCCTCCGCTGCAATCGCTTGTCCCAATAAAAGACTGAAGCCATTTTCAACCGGTTTCCCGGATCTACGCGCAATCCGAACCAATTCTGTCTCCCACGGGTGATAAATCACCTCCAAAACAGAATGAAAATTTTGTACCACGGACTCCGGCACTGCGCATGCAGGCAAGCCGGCTACCATGCCGCAGGGGGTGCAGTTCACCAAATAATCGCCTTTGACTTCTTCCAGACCACGATAATCTAGCCAATGTACCCTCGGATCATTCCACCAATCTGTGCCTTCAAACTGTTTCATGGTTTTTTCAGGATTTCTTGAAACGATATAGAGCGCAGATGCTCCATGATCATAGAAATAGCGGAATCCAGCTTTCATCACGCCACCCGTTCCCAAAAAAGCCACGCTTTTGCCTTGCGGTGTTCCCTTCATGCGCTTCAACATCCATGAAAATCCCCAATAATCTGTATTCCAACCCTTTAATATGCCATCCTTATTTGAGATGGTATTAACGGCGCCAATTGCTTGGGCTGCAGGGTCGATTTCATCCAAAAAAGGCATCACTACCTGCTTATAGGGCATGGTCACATTACGGCCTCTGCCGCCTGAACGAAACTCGTTTAGATGATTCTCCACTTCCTTTTCTTCCATATCGAAAAGGAGATACTCCTCTTCAATCGCCAGTTCCTGAAAAATCTGTCGGTGAATGGCTGGAGACAAGCTCTTCGAAATTCCCTTGCCGATCAATCCATATTTCATTCCTCCGACATCCTCCTCTTCTGAATAGCACGGCTTTGTTTCATCATCTCTCGATATACCGTTTGGAGTTCTTCCCGCCACTCTTGATGCTGTAATCGGTCGGCATTTTTCTCCAATACCACTAGCTCTCGTTTTTCATCGAATACAGGTTTTTCGATCGCCAGCTTTGCCTCTGCAATTTTTCCTGCTATTTCCATTCGCGCCTCAAATAGTTGAACGATTTGTCGATCGACCTCGTCAATTTTCTCTCGAAGCGTTGCTAATGTCTGTTTTTCCGTCACACCATTTCCTCCTCGCTGACTTTTCCGCCCAATTGCGAAAATTGCTTCCAAAATTTCGGTTCCTGATGATGAATCCATTCAAATCCATGTACGATAATAGGCTTTCTCGATCGCGTAGAGAGAATGGCTACAAGCATACCAAAAAGCGGATCACCCGACACATTGACTTCTCCGCCCAACAATTCATCTCTTCCCGTGATCTGCCAAAAACCGTCTTGAATCTCAATCTCCGCGCCCAAACTTTGCAAACCGCTCAATCGATTCAAGGTTTTCTTCGATATATTATCCATTTCAATGCGACTTTCCCCTTCCGCAAACAACAAGCCAGCGGTTGCAAAAATCGCAAAATCTTCTTCCTCGCAAGTCAAATTCAATTCAGTATATTGACGTCCATCCAGCCAATATTTTGACTCGCCTTTTTGTATCTCCAGCCCAATCTTTTGAAACAAGGATTTCCAAGTCCTCTCTTGTTGCAAAGAGGCGCGCTTAATGCCTTCAATCGCAACCTCTCCGCCAATTGCATCCGCTAAAAGCCACACCATTCCCGTCTGCATATTCGCATCGATCGTAAAATCGGCCGGTTGGAAGCTTTGCCTTCCCGGCACCCGCAACCGATTCTGTTCTTCAATCACTTCCATCTCAAACCGTGCCATCAAATCAATCACCAAATCGAGGCAGGCATGGCGTTTATAATCTGGAGGGAATTCAATCCATGAATCCCGCTCTCCAGCCGGCAACGCCAAAAGCAATCCGGCTAAAGCCAATGACGGAAAAGACTCTGAAATTCGGTACTCCCCGCCTGGCAGTGTACCATCTACCACCAATGGAAAATGTCCCCTTTCACTATGGTAAATGACACGTTTTTCATTCAAGACCGCCAGATAAGGAACCAAGAAGTCATGAGAGATCTGACTTTTCGTCGACAGACGCACGGGTTCTTCACATCGCCCTGCCAAAGGAATTAACCAGCGAAGATTCCTCTCGCTTCCTGCATTTTGAATCGTAGCACCTTGCAGACGAGTTGTTCCCTTGATCAGGTAGTCGACCTGATCGCCCACTTCTCTCTTTTTCATCACCTTCATGCCCATTTGCGAAACAGCATCAATAAAGAGTTGAAAATCATAGGTCTGCGGCATATGACTAAGATAACTCATACCATGAGAAAGTGCAGCACAACAAACTGCAACCCGAGCACTTTCATCCTCCGCAGAGACCATTACGCTTCCTTTTAGAGAAGACGGTTGAATCACGATTGATTTCAAATTTCATTCTCCTTTCAGCCTTAAAAGCATTCATTTTCTGTCTTTATTATAGCACAGGAGATTCCTGCTTTTGGCGCATTCAGATGGTTGTTTCCAAATATTCTTTTAATTTATTTAGACCTTCTCGATAGCTTTCAAATCCAAGCCCCGTCACTTGGGCAATACAGCCGGCAACCGTCACAGAATGCTTGCGAAAGTCCTCTCGCTGCTCAATATCAGAAAGGTGCACCTCCACTGCTGGAAGTCCCACAGCCTTCAGTGCGTCCAGCACCGCAATGCTTGTATGAGTATAGGCTGCCGGATTGATTACAATCCCATCGTATTTTCCATAGGCTTTCTGAATCATCGTTACAATCTCGCCTTCAAAATTACTCTGCTTCACCTTCACTTGAAGTTGCAGGTTTCTAGCATCTTCCATAATTTTCGCTTCAAGATCAGCGTAAGTTCGGCTGCCATAAATTTCCGGTTCGCGAACCCCCAACATATTAAGATTTGGTCCATTGATCACCAATACTTTCATTCGATATCCTCCTTCTATTTTGTGGAATATTATACCATAAAATCAAAATAGCCAACTGACTTTTTCCGTTTCTCTTGCTATTTTATTACAAAATCGTTAAAATAAAGTATCATGTAGTGTAACAACTGTTACGGAAAATTCAAAAAACAGGAGGAACAGTTATGAAGAAACTTGCATTGGGATTGGTTCTGATTTTGTCCCTTTCATTCCTCGCGGGATGTGGCGGAAGCAAAGACGCTGAAGTGGAAGCGGAAGTTGTTGATTTAATGGAGACATTCAGGGCTCAAGAAACCTCAACGGAGTACGAAGGACTAAAAATCAAGGTGAATGGCACACTGATCGGCTTTAACGACACCTTTGGTTATCCTTGGGTAGAAGAAGTCAGCCAGGTTATTCGCATACCGTATCAACCGTTATTGATCGCGCTCAATGCCTCAGAGCTTGAATTGATGCCGAGCAAAATGAGATTTGCGATGGCTGAACATGCTGTGGAAGTTCCCTACGATCAGAAACAAATCAGTATCGATCAGAAACCGAAGGTAAAATTCGGTTCCCCAATCATTGGACTAACAGAATCTGAAAAAAGCGATCGTATTTTCTTCTCTCCGAATTTCCTAAAAGACTCCTTTGAATATAATCTCTACTGGAATGCTGCTGAAACAGCTATTGAAATCACAACAGAAGAACTCGATCTTCCTGTCATCTTTGCAGAAGATGCAAGAACAGAGCTCTCCACATATGAAATGCATTTTGAAGTGAAATAAAGAGGAAAGACCCGTGGGTAATCACGGGTCTTTATTTATATGTGCCGATTGATCGAATCTTCAACTCAAAATCGCCATCCATCGCATCTAAAATCATCATGCCCATACTGGAAATTTGAATGGGATTCAACGGCGGCGATGCCGCCAGAGTCTCTCCCAAATAACTTGGCTCGAACTCTAAAAAAGGTAAGTAGATTTTTTGTCGAATGTTCGGCAGGGTATGAAACGCCGCGTAAAATCCAAATGGACTCAATGGCAACAACATACGCAAATCGATAAAATAACTTTGACCGTCTCCGACAACATCCAGGACCAAGCCCTTCGCATCTTCAAAATCAAGCCCCGATACTTCACTTCGAATAGAACAATATCCATTCTCATCCATTTCCTGCACATCCCCAGAGAAAACACCAAAACCTTCCGAAACATAGAAGGCGCCACTGGGGTTTCCTGTAATTGGATCGTGTAATAATTCTTTCCATTGAGAAGTGTTTAATTGATTAAACTCCATGATCCTGCGTTCTAGCATGTCATCCCTTCTTTCTCTTTGGATTTATTAGTACATAGATACCCTAAATTTCCCTATTCCTTCATCTTGAATGGTTTCATTTTTTTAATTGATTCCCCTATCGTTTTCCCGAAACCTTACAGTTTCTTACTTTACATCCACAGGATTCTACTGTAAACTTTAATCAATATATAGAATCTATGTTTAGGATGGTAAATATGAAAAATCAGCAAAATGGTTTTAGTCTAATCGAACTCCTTTTGGTCCTTGCAATCCTCAGCCTAATCCTTGGAATCGCAACCCCGATCTATGCAAACCTCCTCGATGAAGCTCGGTTTACAGCCGATCAGTTCACTTTAGCCATGGTCCAACGGGCAGAAACCTTTTACTCCATAACCAATAATCGTCATAGCTTTGATTCCAGAATGGCACAAAATGAAACCCTCTTCGCAGACTCCATTGCGATATTGGAAAATGGGTATCTCGAATCTGTCACCTTTCAATCCATTCAAAATCCTAAATGGGAACGAACCAAGGACGGCTGGCGAATAAGCTACGACCTGCCACTGAAAATGCAGGAAAAGAAGAACCCTGCGGCTTGGAACAAAAATACCTTTTACACGGAAGACGACTGTGTCCTTTATCGAGATGCCATCTATCAAGCAAGAGCATCCAATAAGAGCTTGATCCCCGGATTATTCGGTTCGCCCTGGCAAGAGATCACCTCCGATTGGCGCATCTTCAATGTCTATCAAGTCGATGATCTGGTCACCTATCAAGATCGGATCTATCAAGCAATCCAGCTCAACGAAGGAAAATCGCCTTTGGAAACCACTTACTGGAAACCCTTTGACGCATCAAAATAGCCGGCGCAAGCCGGCTATTTGTTTTCATATCGAACCACTTCGAATCGATACATTTTGACTTTTTCCTCATAGGGAATCCCCGCCTTGTGTTTTGCGATGCGAACCTGTTCCGTTGCCGTATCAACACCCGGCAAACGAGGCAATAACACCCCTCGCCTTCCTTCCCATTCCACGACCACGCCATATAACTCTGGATTCAAATCCGCCAAATATTTAATCGCTTCAGATGGTTGCACCACATCCACCTTGATCGATAAGAATGGCAATTCCTTCGGCTCAATCGGTAGAAATCTCGGATCATGCATCGCAGCTGCGATGGCATTGGCAATAATTTCTTCTCCCAAGTGCTGATAACTCGGTTCAATGGTTCCAATGCATCCGCGCAATTGCCCGGATTCAAAAATAGAAACAAAGGCGCCAAAACGTTTTTCTTCCAAATTGTGAATCGATTCTTCCTCTTCACATGCAGCCCCCCACAAAAGCCGATGGCTATGGCGAACTTTCTCTTCAATGGCGCGACGCGCTAATCGCAATACGGGATCTTCCGATTGCTTTTGTTCTTCCATCTGCTGCAAAAAATGAGCATCCAGCGTTCCGACCCATGACTCCATGGGATTTCCTGGTTCCAAAAACGCTGTTAGATATCCAACCCCGAAGGGTCCCTCATAAGAGAATAGCTCGGAATGAATATGCTTGCCATCCAATGTGCCCAACCCTACAAGAAACGAAGGCAATCCGCATTGAGCCGCTTCCTTCGTCAATTTTTCATCGATGGTCACCAAGGAGAACACATCTCCCTTTCGGATCGCTTCCCTTACCTCGTGATCAAAAAGAGATCCTGATGGGTGATAGGAATAGGGACCCTTTTCCATTAAAGCATGTGAAAGATCTCCACTCGCTACAACTACCGCCTTGAGATTCGATCTCGCTAATACCTTCGCGATCACCATACCCAAGCGATAATGCGCCATCCTGGATAATCCGCTAATGGTGACATGCAAGATGCGATAGGAGGCCACCCCTTCATCAATCTTCATTAGCGGCACCATACACCCATGATCCAGCTCGGCTAAAGTTCCATACTCTTTTGCCATTTCTCCCGTCAGAAACAAGGCCGGAATCCCTTCTCTCGCCAAAGCTTCCTCCAGTTCTCGATTCAACTCTTGGGCGATCTCCTTTTTCATGCTTAAATCAGGCCTGCCAAAAGACCCAAAATTTCCATTCACCCAATGCTCATCCAAGAAACAAAATCCATCCGTGAAAAAAGCGCCATGGGGTGAAATACAAATAATCAAATCCGGTTCAATCCCTCGAATCTTCTTTTTAACCGCTTCCATTCCCCGTAAGGTTTCCTTTGCTTTGCTTTCCTCGCCCTTCCCAATTTCTTTTAAGATAATGGGCGGGTGAGGCACTATCGCAACACCAACAATCATCATTTCACCTCCCAAACATTTCCCAAATTCACACGTTCTAAGACTTGGCGCGCCTCATGGGCAATCTCTCTCATCCACTCCACCGATGTCGGTGGCTCATGATACCGCCATGCCGGAAAATAGCGAGTCAAATGCAGCGGAATGGATGGATCCAATGCGCCAATCCACTCGAACATGTCCTTTAATTCTTCCCGATCGTCATTGATTCCCGGAACAAGCAGGGATGTAATCTCCAAATGCGCCACCTTAGCTACCCGTTCGATGGTGCGCAGTACAGGCTCTACCCGCCCCCCCAATTTTTGATAGGTTTGCGGGTAAAATCCTTTTAAATCAATATTCCATGCGTCAATATACGGCAAAAGATCCGTTAATGGTTCCGACTCCACATAACCATTCGTTACCATAACAGTTGTTATGCCCGCTGCTTTGGCCAATTTTGCCGTATCCAAAACGTATTCGAAACCAACCAGGGGCTCATTGTATGTAAAGGCTAAAAAATCGAGTTCTCTTCTCAATACGGCTTCTACCATCTCATCGGGCGAATAGTCTGTAGATGCTGGTTTTCCATGGGCAATGGAATGATTTTGGCAATAGGGACACGTTAAATTGCATCCAAAACTACCAATCGAAAACACTTGGGAGCCTGGATGAAAATAGGCCAAGGGTTTCTTCTCGATGGGATCTACCTGCAGCGCCGTGATCTTGCCGTAGTTCTCACTCACCAATTTTCCTTGTATATGTCTTCGAACACCGCATATTCCGACTTTCCCCTCCGCAATCACACAGCGGTGGGGACAGAGCTCGCAGTGAATTTGATCTCCCTCTTTGACGTAGTATCTTGCTTCCATTTTCATCCCTCCTACACATATTGTACCCGAACGCAAAGAAAAAACCGCGCAATGCGCGGTTATGAAACAGCATGTTTTTGAAATCGCCAGAGCCCCAAAACAAAAAACAGCAGACTCATCACAGCCAAGACTAAAATTGGAAATCCGATGGTTTCAATCGAAGCATCGAACATAACCAGGCGTTCAATAGCCTGCAGCGCCCATTTGTGCGGCGTAAGATTCGCTGCAAACAATAAAATAGGATTACTGACACTTTCCAGGGGCCACATGCATCCCCCGAGCATGGCGAATGAGACCAGAATCACCGGCGTAATCGCTGATAATTGCTCTAAAGTCCGAACAAATCCTGTAATTAGCATCCCCAGTCCGGCAATGGCTAAAATATACATGCCGAGTACCAAGAGTACGGCCAGAGGCGCCTTCCAATCAATATCAAACAAAAATCCGCCTGCGCCTACCAGCACCAATGCCTGCATAAAACCCAAGCACCAAGCATAGAGGATATTTCCAGCTAGGATTTTCTTCTTTGGGATCGGTGAAATCATCTGCCGATTCCAAGTGAATTGTTTCTTTTCCTGCAGTAAATCCGCCATGGTAAAGACAATGCTAAAGGTGCTGAAAAAGAGTAAAAATCCGACCATATAATGGATCTTAATATCATAATAATCAAAAAAACCAGTCGTCTTTGTCGTTGTATGTACCACCACAGGGACTTTGTTTGCCCAATGGGTATCCGCTTCCGCCAGTACTTTCACACCCAACTCGTCCCCTTGAAAGTTTTCCACAGAAAAGTGCACCATCCGCTGATCGGATTGCATGCGAAATACCATGGAGCGAACCCAATTTTTAAGCTCCATCAATTCAAGGGCGTCCTTGGATTGAAAGAAAGAAACGCTAGGCGCAATACCGGATTTTAAATCCATCCCAAACCCAACCGGCAAAATCAACGCCGCCATGACTTCATCGGATTCCACGCGCATCATTGCATCTACCTGGTCTGCCCACTCAAATTGAAAGGTCTCTGACGCCTGCATCAACTCAAAAAATCGATCCGATTCAGGAGAGGCTTCTTCCGAGACTACCAAAATACTTGGCTGATATTTTCCGATCATACTTCCACCAAAAATCCCGGTCAGGATCAGCGCCATGGCTGTCAAAATCACAAGGATCATATAGTCATGCCTCAAAAGACGAAGCTTAAGCCATAGAATGGTTCCCATGTTGAATCCCTCCTTTCCATCGCGACAAACCAAAAACAAGTAATAGCAAACCCATGGAAATTCCCAATAAAGCCGCCCAAATCCATAGTACAGATAGGAAACCGAATCCCCTTTGCAGGGTAATGATCGCCTGCAACGTTAATCCATTGATTGTGAAGGGAGCCACTAAGGAAAGTCCTTTTGGCAACACCTCCAAGGGAATATAGCTCCCGCCCAATATAGCCATGACTTGAACGATCACACTCTCAAAAAGATTGGCAACCTTGTAATTATTGCTGCGATAGGAGATCAAACTGATCAAGGTCCCCAATGAGGCAATCGCCATGCCGACTACCAGACTGGTAATCAACAATCCAGCCGGCGAAGTCCATCGCACCCCAAAAGCAAACCGCGAAAAAATAAATAGAACCACCATCTGACAAATCGTCAATCCCACCATCATGATCCACTTGCCAACCATCATATCCAGAAGGGAAACCCCAGCACTTTGCATCCGATTGGCTGTATGGTCCTGCTTTTCTGTCAGAAGAGAACGGCTTCCAAAACCCGCTGTAAACAACACAAACATGGCCAACATCGCAGCCGCGTAGTAGGTGAAACCATCCACATGGACTCGTTTCGTTCCTTGAAGTTCCTGAATCTGAACACCCTCCATACTCCCGACAAATCCTTTGATGATCTCATCCATGTTTTCATACACCACTTCTGATTCTCCAGCGAGGCTGCCAACAGAGAGCAAAACGTTCTTCTCAATGACCCCTGTATTGATGACCTGAAAAAAACCATTCACGAATTCTTTTATAATCCGAAGGGTATATTGATAATCCGTATGTCCCAGAACCTCCACTTCGATTTGATTCCGAAAAGGGGTAAAAAAATTCATATACATATCATACGTGTAATACTTGGGCAATACGATCACCGCACGAACCTCTGTCGCGTCTAAGGCTGCTTCCGCCATCTCTCGATCCATCACCGTGAGTTCTACAAGCTCGTCAATCCCTTCGCTCCCTAAAAAATCCTCTTGAAACATTGCGATCGGACTAAAATCGCGTATCGCTTCTTCTAACTCTGCTCGGGAATCTTGCGTCATGGATGCCTTCAGCGGACCAGAATCCAACAGGGAAAGAAATCGCTCCTGATCCTGTTCTGCATCTCCTTCCACCACAAGGGCAACCGGAATCGCCGTTCGTTTTCCCGACTCTTCAAAAGAACCACCTAAAGCCATGCTCAAAATTCCCGTCAGCAAGAGGGGCATTGCCAAGATGATAAACAACGCCTTTCGATCTGAGACAATAATCTTGAAATCCTTTTTAATGATTTCCCATATTCGAATCATATTCTCCTCCTAATCCCGCAAACCTCTGCCCGTCAAATACAAAAACACGGTTTCCAAACTTGGCTTTTGTATATCCATTCCTTTTAATTGCGTGCCCGATTCCTTCAGCGCATTCATAATCGACTGATAGTGATTGCCGTTTTCCTTGACTGTCAAGAAAATCGAATTTGCCTCTACAACCACATTTTCCACAAACTTCAATTCTTGCAGGGTGGTTATCAACATGGGATCAACGGTTTCCACAGACAACCGAATCACCTCGCTGGCGTCGATCATTTCAGTGAGGGATTCCTTGGTTCCTTCCGCAATAATCTTTCCATGATCCATGATATAGATCCGGTCGCAAAGGGATTCTACTTCTTCTATATAATGTGTCGTATACAAAACAGTGCTCCCCTGATCCCGCAATTCCCGCACCGTATCGAGAATAAAGCTGCGCGATTGCGGATCAATGCCCACCGTTGGCTCATCCATAATAATAAACGCAGGCTTGTGAAGAAGCGCAACCCCAATATTCAAGCGTCGCTTCATCCCACCAGAATAGGTGTCCACACGGTCTTTCAACCGTTCCTCCAACCCAATGACCTTTGAGATTTCGGAAATTCTTTCCCTCAACTCGCCGCCGCGCAGTCCATAGACCCTGCCCCAGAACTGGAGATTCTCTTTCCCCGTCAGGGTTGGATATAACGCGATCTCTTGCGGCACAAACCCAAGAACATTTTGAATTTGTTTGGGATCCGCCTGAATGGATTCTCCCATAAAAAGAATGGTGCCCTCTGTCGGTTCCAGCAGGGTTGCAATCATCGAAATCGTCGTTGATTTTCCCGCGCCATTGGGACCCAATAATCCTAGGATCTCTCCCTTTTTCACATGCATGTCAATCCCGTCAACCGCATGGATCTCACCGAAATGCTTTTTCACGCCTTGTATCTCCACTAGATTCATACTTGTCCTCCTTATTTCCCCAGAATATCCCTCGAAAAGAAGGCGTTTGTCCCAAGATCCTCTTTATCCGCCCACTCGTCCGCTTCCGGAGTTGGAATCGAAAACTCCGGTTCCTGATCAAATCCCCAATTCAATGTTCGTACCGCGACTCGGGTGATCATATCCTCGCCGTCTCCAACTTTCAGTGTGCCTAAAAACTCGCTTTGTATCACATACCCATCGATGTCAATATCCGTAGTATACACGAAATCTTCAAACCGCACGGATCGTACGTTCTCCGCTGCTTCTTGAATCAATTGATGTCCATTCTCCTGACTGCTCTCGCCAAAAAATCCACTGGCAAGTATCTCTTTCTCGTTTTCTTCGATTACATCTGCAATCAATGCCAAACCTTGCTGAATCTGTTCATCCGTCAGCTCAATGGAAAATCGAGTGACCTTTACATCGCCGTCTGCTGTCGAAAGCACATGACGTTTCCCTTTGAATATATTCTCTTCCCGCATCATGCGAAGCCATTCTTCTCCGATCGGATCAAAACTCTCCAGCAGCTCAGAATCAATCGCCATCCCTGGATCCATCTCATCCAACTTCATATACTTTCCAACCAAGGGCAACTTTGTGAATTCAAGCTCGCCATCACGATAATAAGCTGCGTCAAATCCAATTCCACCAAAATTTAAATACAGATCGGATTGAATTCGGGTTTCATCGAAACGCATCGCATTGGAAAATACGATCCGCTCAAAAAAAACCATGGCTTTTTGCGACTCCGGCGTACTTTCTTTCAAATGAAATTCATTGTTAATCGTCAGTTTAAACTCCGACTTTCCTGCTGTCGCCGCATCCGTCTTCTCCACTGCCGCGCGATAAGCGTCCAGATCGGTTCCTGATTGACACCCGGACAATAACACTAGAATCACAACCAACATTCCAAACATTCGTCTCTTCATTCTGCTCCCACCTTTCTTCTCCCCCTATTATACGAAAGATTTAGCTCAGCGTCTTGTACCTACTGTCATCATTTTGTCTAAAAAACCATGACTTTTCGCACTTTCCCTTGACCCTCCTTGTAGAGGAGCACCCATACTGAAGAAGAAGGGAGGGTGGAACTCCATGAAAAATTGGATATAGTACTAGTAGAAACCAAAACTTTTTACAAGGAGGCCGATGATGTTTCGCATTGGTACATTCTCAAAATTTACTTGCATCACCATCAAAGCGCTTCGGTATTACGACAAAATTGGATTGCTGGAGCCAAACCATATTGATCCCGAGACCCGCTATAGATACTATGCGGCTGATCAAATGATCATCGCCAATCAGATTACCTCCCTCAAGAATTTGGGGTTCTCCTTGGAGGAGATAGACGCCGTAATCTGCCATGGCGAATCTATAACTGATCGATTGAAGCAGAAACACCGCAACTTTTCACTCGCCCTCCACAAACAACAGCAGCAACTTCGGATGCTGGAAAAACTTTTACAAACAAGTCAGGAGGAAACCATGAATACCATGAATGTAACCCTCAAGCAACTACCCGAACAACCCGCCCTTACCCTTCGTCGAATCATTGAACGCTACGAGGCACAGGGAGAGCTTTGGGAATCCCTGAACACCTATATCAAGGCGAATGACGCTCAATTCGCAGGAGTTTGCTTTACCGTCGACTACAATGAAGGATACAAGGAGCGTGATGTCGATCTAATGGTCTGCCAAGTAATTGATCGTGTTCTGCCCGATCAAGGCGACATTCGATTCATTACCTTGCCGGGCGGAGAATTTGCCAGCCTGATTTACAAGGGTCCTTATGAAGGTCTCCATCAAGCGTATCAGTCCATTCTTCGTTGGATTGAGGAGCAGGATCTAGTTATTGTGGGTCCCGATCGAGAAATTTATCATGAAAATATGGGAACCACACAAAATCCTGAAGAATTCATTACAGAGTTATTGATTCCCGTCAGAAAAAAATAACGCTCAAAACTACTTTTCCTATCAGGGCGCGGAAATTTCCCGCGCCCTTTTCAATTGCTCTATCTCTCCCATGAAATTAGTTAGCCGACTACATTTTCTTCTTGACATCGTACCCTCCCATGATAGTATTTAGTTAGCTACCTAACAGAAAGGAGTTCTTATGAAAAATAATTTTTTCAGGCAATTCGGCCGCACCTATCGAATCGCCCATCGATATTTAGGCAATCAACTAGAGCCCTACGGTTTGTCAAAAGGACAGCCCCGCATTTTAAACCTCCTCGTGAAGCATAACTGCAAAACACAAAAAGATCTTTTGCAAAAAATGGATATTCGACCCGCAACCCTGACCGGCATGCTACAACGCATGGAAAAAAACGGTTTGCTGGTTCGCACCCCGTCATCGAAGGATCAACGAATTCTGGAAATACAATTGACGGAGACCGGCTACGAAGCGCAACTGGCTTCCGCTCGGGTCTTTCATAAAATGGACGAGGAGTTCTCTGCCTTAATGACACCAGAAGAAAAAGAAACCCTGGAACGCGTCTTTGAGAAATTTTGCGCACATCTTCAAGAAAAAGAAAAAGGAGAAAACGAATGAAGTCACTCAGACGCATCTACCGCTATATGGCCCCCTACAAAAAATGGGCTTTGATTGCACCGATTCTTGTGATGTTCGCCGTTTTGGCCGAATTGATGCAGCCTGCCATCATGCAACGTATGGTGGATATTGGCGTCGCTGAGCAAGATATGCCTTATATTCTGAGAAATGGCGGGCTCTTGATTCTCTTGGCTCTGATCGGCGCCTTCGGAGGCATTGTCAGTGCTTATTACGCGTCAAAGGCCTCCATGTCCATGGCGCGCGATCTTCGCCGCGATCTTTTTGTCAAGATCCAGTCCCTTTCCTTTCCCAATCTCGACGAACTGGAAACCGGGCAATTGATCACCCGCTTAACAAATGACGTCACCCAGGTGCAGACCCTAAGCTTTCTCTCCTTGCGGCTTTTGATCCGCGCTCCGATCATGCTGATCGGCTCCGTCGTAATGGCCCTCATCGTCAGTCCTCAATTGGCCTGGATTATGGCCATTATGATCCCCATCCTTTTGATCATCCTCGCCCTGGTCATCAGAAAGGCTTTCCCCGTCTATAAGCAGGTGCAAGGAAAACTGGATTCCGTGAATCAAGTGGTACAAGAAAACCTCTCCGGAATTCGGGTTATCAAGGCTTTTGTACGAAAAGACTTTGAGAACAATCGATTCGATGCCGTCAATCATGAATACCGAGATATCACCGTCAAAGCGGCGCATATTCTCGCCATGATTTTCCCGGTGATCCTAATGATCCTCAACCTTGCCATTGTTGCCGCCGTCTGGTACGGAGGAAGCGCCGTCATTGAAGGAGATATGCAGATCGGACAGATCATGTCCTTTATCAACTACATCATGCTCCTCTTGATGTCCTTGATGATGGTTGCCATGGTGATGATGATTATGTCTCGTGCGGAGGCTTCCGCCTCCCGGATCCTAGAGGTATTGAATGCTACGCCGGCAATCCTCAATCAAGACGAACCGAAAATGCCAATTTCGCCTCGCGGTGAAGTGGAATTTCGCGATGTTTGCTTCAGCTATCAAGCCAATTGTGGTGATTCAGTTTTAAAGAATATTTCTCTCACCATTTCTCCGGGAAAAACCCTGGCGATTCTGGGTTCAACTGGTTCGGGAAAATCGACCCTGGTGCAATTGATTCCGCGATTTTATGATGCCAGCCAAGGCGAGGTACTCATCGACGGCATTAACGTCAAAGAGGTTTCAAAGGAATGGCTCCGGAACCAGATTGGATTTGCCATGCAAAAGGCCGTGCTTTTCAGCGGAACCATCCGTGAAAATCTGACCTTCGGACGCTCTGATGCAACAGAGGAAGAAATGATCCACGCTGCCAAGATCGCCCAGGCTCACGACTTCATCATGAAGATGCCCGCCGGATACGACACCTTCTTAGAACAGCGTGGCGTGAACCTTTCGGGCGGACAGAAGCAAAGAATCGCAATCGCCCGCGCGATCATCACAGAACCAGCCATTCTGATTCTGGACGACAGCACATCTGCTGTCGATGTTGAAACCGAGGTGAAGATTCGAGCAGGGTTGAAACACTTTATGAAGGATCGCACAAGTATCCTGATCGCGCAGCGTATCAGTTCTGTTATGACGGCTGATACCATTCTCGTCTTGGACGACGGTGCCATTGAATCCATCGGTACCCACGATTCCTTGATGAAAGAAAGCACCGTGTACCGTGAACTCTATGACTCACAATTGGGAGGTGATGACAATGAGTAAACCTGTAAAAGCAACCCCAACCGGTCAAAGTGCTGGTCCAAGACCATCTCGCGGGCCCGGTCATCATCTCAAGCCTATCGTTCGCGCCAAAGATTCAAAAACAACCCTCAAACGGTTATGGAAATATTTAGCCCGAAGCAAGTGGCTCTTGGGTTTCGTTATCTTCCTGGTTTTGTTGTCTGTAGGAAGCAGCTTGGCCGGTCCCTATCTTATGGGCCGCGCCATTGATTCCCTCTTTGATTCTTCCCCATTGACTCAGCTTGCCAAATTTGCCGGATTGATGATCCTCGTCTATGTCATTAGCGCGCTTTTTACCTGGGCGCAAACCTACTTGATGGCAAATATCGCACAAGACACCGTCTTACGTCTTCGCCAGGATTTGTTTGAACACGTGCAAACCCTATCCCTGCGCTATTTTGACACGCATCCTCATGGCGACTTGATGAGTCGCATGACCAATGATATCGACAATGTCAGCAACACATTGACACAATCTATCACACAATTAATCAGTAGTGTGATTACCATCCTGGGTGTACTGATTGTCATGTTTCGATTGAATTTGATCCTCGCTCTTGTCACCATCGCAACGGTACCGTTGATCTTCTTGATCGTGAACCGTGTCATCAAACGAACCAGAAAAGCTTTCAAAGAGCAACAGGCTTCTCTGGGCAATGTCAATACGATCATTGAGGAATATATCAGCGGCCAAAAGGTCGTCAAAGCCTACGGACAAGAAAATGCCATCATTGAAAAATTTGATGTCGAAAACAATGCCCTGCGTGGCGCATCCATTCGCGCACAATTCTTCGGTGGCATGATGGGTCCCCTCATGGGTATGACGAACAACCTCACTTACGCCTTCGTGGTTGGTGTCGGCGGTCTGCTCGTGATTCGGGGACAAGCAAGCTTGGGCTTGATCGCCAGCTTTATGAACTATTCCAGACAATTTGGCAGACCCTTAAATCAGGTAGCCCAACTGTACAATACCGTACAATCAGCCATTGCCGGAGCGGAACGAGTCTTTGAAGTCTTGGACGAAAAACCGGAAATAGAAGAGCATGCCTCCGCTATTGGTGTTGAGACTCTATCGGGCGCCGTTGTTTTCAACGATGTTGACTTTCATTATGTTGCCGATAAACCAGTTCTCCAATCCGTTAGTTTTTCAGTAGCTCCAGGAGAGATCATCGCTCTCGTTGGCCCGACCGGCGCAGGGAAAACAACGATCATCAATCTCTTGACGCGATTCTACGACATCCAATCTGGAGAGATCCTGATTGACGGAAATCCGATTCACTCCCTGAAAAAAGAAGAGCTAAGACAGCGATTGGGAATCGTCCTGCAAGATCCCTACCTTTTCTCCGGATCCATTTACGAGAACATTCGCTATGGCAGATTGGACGCCACGGAAGAGGAAATTATCAACGCGGCAAAACTGGCTAACGCCCACAGCTTTATCCATCGATTGCCCAATGGCTATTATTCCAATCTGACGGAAGAAGGAGGCAATCTGAGTCAGGGGCAAAAGCAATTGATCTCCATTGCTCGCGCCATCCTTTCCAACCCTGATATCCTCATCTTGGATGAGGCAACCTCCAGTGTAGATACAAGAACCGAGTTCCAAATCCAAAAGGGCATGAAGACCCTCATGGAAGGCAGAACCAGCTTTGTCATCGCTCATCGATTGTCCACCATCCGAAACGCGGATCAAATTCTTGTCATTCAAGAAGGGACCATTATCGAGCGGGGCAACCATCACAGCCTATTGGAAGCCAAAGGATTTTATCACCACTTGTATAACAGTCAATTCGAAACGCAATTGGCATAAACAAACCTCCCGATTATCGGGAGGTTTTTCATTGACAAGTGAATTGAATTTCGTTATGATACTCTCTAATTAGAAAAAGGGGGTGTTTGATTTGAAGTCGATTTCACGCAATGTTCAACTCTATTACAGCTATACTGTATTCGCCAATCTTTTGATTCTGGGACCGATCATCACACTCTATTATCTGGCAAGAGATTTAAGCTATACCCAGATCCTGTCTCTGCAAGCTATCTCGGCAATTACCATTGTCCTCTTAGAGGTGCCAACCGGTGCCGTTGCCGATCTCTTGGGCAGAAGGAAAAGCATCCTTCTAGGCGCAACCACCATGTCCCTCAGTATTTTTCTCTATGGGCTCGGAACGAATTTTCTTGTTTTCGCCTTGGCGGAAATGCTATTTGCCGTTGGGGCCAGCTTCAAATCAGGTGCCGATACCGCCCTGCTCTATGACAGCTTGCTCAAACTCAACCGGGAATCGGATTTTAAAGATGTCATCAGCCGCGGCAGTTTCTATGCCCTTTTGGCGCAGGTGCCAGGCTCCATCATTTCCAGCATTTTATTTGAACGATCGATTGCCCTGCCCCTCTTTATTTCCGCCGGGTTTATCGCCATCTCCTTTTTGATCGCCCTGCGGTTTCAAGAGATCGTGGTCTATGAAAAACATGAAAGGCCGAAATATTTTACGCAGATCACAAAAAGCGCCCGTACCCTGATCACCCATCCCAAGATCCGTTCCATCGTCTTCTTCTGCATGGTATATTTGCTCTTCAGCCGTGCGGGATTTTGGATGACACAACCATACTTGAAAGCTGTTCATTTGCCCATTCGCTATTTCGGACTACTATTCGCTGGGCTAAACCTAATCGCCGCTTTCAGCTCCCGCTGGACGCCTCAGTATTTACACTTTAGCAAGGGCTGGAGCTTGATAGGGTTGATGGGCATTCTCCTAGTCTCCTTTTTCGGTCTTTGGCATTTGCAAACCTGGTGGGGCATTCTCTTTTTGTCCCTACAGCAAATCGCGAGAGGCTTGTACAGGCCGACAACACAAAAGTTCATCAACAAACATATTCCGAGCAACGAGCGTGCAACGGTGCTTTCCCTCTCGAGCATGCTACAGAATCTGACCATTGCAATTTTTTTCCCCTTAATTGGTGCCGTAATGGATCGAAACGATATTTTCACGGTTCACGCTACTCTGTTTGTGACACTCCTTGTCACAGCCATCATTATGAGAGCCGTCCTAAAACGCAGTTTATCTGCCACTTTACGCAGATAAATGCTTCTCTAATAACAAAAAGCCTTCCAATTTGATATGATGCCTCCAAAGTGGACACGGTAATTAATTAAATTGCCTAGTCGCTTTGGAGGTGTTTTTTGTGGGAAGAAAATCTAAGTTCAGTAAGG
>JABXKS010000080.1 GCA_013619125.1 Clostridiales bacterium | reverse complement strand
AACATGGGTTATGCCGGTTGTGATTCAATCATGAAGCTTAAAGCAGGCGAAGACTTGCCGAAATTCATTGATACAGGCGTTCAAATAACAAGGAAAGAAGATCTGTAGAAAAAACCGGCAAGTCTGAACGTAGGCTTGCCGATACTTTTACACAGGGTAAGGAGAATACTATGCGAAATTGGACACATGAAGTCGTTCGAATGACAGGTATCCATAAATCATTTGGATCCGTTCACGCATTAAAGGGTGTGAAACTCCAGGTGCATGCGGGAGAAGTGCATGCCTTGGTGGGGGAAAATGGCGCCGGGAAATCAACCTTGATTAAAACCCTGATGGGGGTGCATCAAAAGGATCAAGGCGAGATCTATATTGAAGGAAAAGAAGTGACGGTTCAAGATCCGATCCACGCAGGCCAATTGGGTTTGGGGTGCGTGTATCAAGATGTTACCATCGCCAGACACCTAACGGTTGGAGAAAATTTTTTCTTGGGCAAGTTGCCAATGAGAAAAGGACTAGTGGATTGGGACACGGTATATCAGAAAACCAAGGAAACCTTGGACAGCCTACATATTCAGGTGAATCCACGAGAAGTGGTCAAGTATCTATCCGTCGCGCAACAGGAGATGGTGGTGATTGCAAAAACCGTTCATCAAGATTGTAAGGTCGTTGTTTTCGACGAACCAACGGCGTTATTGGCCAATGAAGAGGTCGAGGAGTTATTTAGAATTATTGATACCTTGAAAAAAAAGGGAATCGCAGTCATCTACATTTCTCACCGATTAGAAGAGATCTTTCAGATCTGTGACACCATTACCGTGTTTAAGGATGGTGCATGGGTGAACACGGTGGACACAGATGAAACAGACGAGGATCGACTGATCGCCATGATGGTTGGACGAACCATTGAGGATATGTATTCTATTGAGCATTATGAGCCGGGAGACGAGGTACTAAATGTAAAAGGTCTTTCCCGAAACGGCGTCTTTGAAAATATTGATTTGAACCTTCGAAAAAGTGAAGTATTGGGGATGTTTGGACTTGTCGGTTCTGGGCGAACCGAAATTATGCGAGCAATCTTTGGTGCGGACTCCTATGATGAGGGCATTATTGAGCTGTTTGGCCAAGAGGTGAAAATCAAATCGCCGCAGGATGCCATTGCATTGGGGATTGGTTTCTTGCCAGAGGACCGAAAAGAGCAGGGCTTATCCTTATCGACATCTGTAAAAGAGAACATTAATCTGGCAGCCTATGACCGTATTATCAACAAGGGCATCATTAATCTGCGTAAAGAGGCTGCTGTTGCAGAACGATATGTAAAAGACCTGTTGATCAAAACGCCAAGCATTAATCAGAAGGTGAAAAATCTGAGTGGCGGCAATCAGCAAAAAGTGGTCATTGGCAAGTGGTTGAACCGAGACAGTCGAATCTTTATTTTCGATGAACCAACCGTTGGAATTGATGTCGGTGCCAAGCGCGAGATTTTCCGTTTGTTTGAAAAAATCTTGGCGGCAGGAAATTCCATCGTATTGATCTCTTCGTATTTGCCTGAAGTCATGGGGATTTCGGATCGATTGATTGTGATCCACGAAGGGAAAAAAATGGATACCTTAACTCGGGATCAATTTGAAGAAGAAAAGGTTTTACGATTGGCATCAGGAATAAAAGATTCGGTGGAGGAGTAAGGATATGATGGAAACAGCTATGAAAAAAGAACAGAAAAAAATAGGGTTATTGGATAAGATCAACATTTTCCGAAAGAGGCATTCTGAGAGTACATTGGGTGCGATTTTGATTGTATTTATTATCTTTTTGTCGCTTGCTTCGGATCGTTTTTTGACGCTGAGAAATATTTCGAATCTCCTTCGATCCACATCAATTGTGGGTGTTGCCGCTGTTGGGATGACCTTTGTTATTATTTCAGCGGGGATTGACCTTTCGATCGGTGCGGTATTGGGACTTAGTGGTGTAATTGCAGCCCTTTTGATGACGAGCGGCGTGCCAATTTTTCTTTCTGTGATCGGCGCGGTCATCTGCGGCACGGTTGTTGGCATCATTCAGGGGTGGGTGATTTACAAGGGCAATGTGCCTCCGTTTATCGCGACCTTGGCGGGCATGATGATTATCCGGGGCGGCGTAATGTTGATTACCGGGGCCAACATGGTTTCAGGTTTGCCAAAATCATTCCGATCCTTTGCAACAGCAGAATTTCTCGGTTTGCCAGCAGTATTCTTTATCTGGATGGTTGTGCTTGGTCTGGGTGCATTTATTGCGAAGTATACGAAGTTTGGCCGCAATATTTATGCCATCGGCAGCAACGAAGAAGCGGCACGTCTAAGTGGAATCAACATTAAAAAGAATATTGTGGCGGTTTATGGATTCTGTGCATTTACAGCCTCTATTGCCGGTATTTTATTCTTGATTCGATTGGGCAATGGACTTCCATCTGCGGGAACAGGATATGAAATGGATGCCGTTGCAGCGGCGGTTGTCGGTGGAGCAAGCTTAATGGGTGCGGAAGGCAGTATCTTGGGAACCTTCTTGGGCGCTATCATTATTGCCATGATTCGAAATGGCGGAAACCTATTGGGTATTAACTCATTTATTTTAAATATTATTGTCGGTTCTTTGATTGTCGGGGCAGTTCTGGTGGATCAAAAGAGCAAGAAACAAGGGAAATAGACCCGGGTATTCGGAACGAATGCCAAGAAAAGGCAAGGGTATTGTCGAAGACAATGCCAAGCCGAGAAAATACAAAATTGAGAAGGAGAAAACATTATGTACGGATTTGAATTTTCATTACCTACACAAATTAAATTTGGGGAAGGCGCAGTAGCGGCCGTTGGCGAAAAGGCAGCACAATTTGGAAAAAAAGCTTTATTGATTACCTATCCGGAAGACTTTTTTACAAAGGTTGACTTTCTGGAAAAAGTGGAGAAAAGCTGCGCGGAAGCGGGCGTTGAACTGATCAAATACTTTGGCGTGAAGAGTAATCCAACTGTGGAACACGCGCAGGGAGCCATTGAAATTGCCAAAAAGGAAAAACCGGATGTCTTGATCGCCCTTGGCGGCGGAAGCGCCATGGACGAAGCGAAGTATGTCAGTATGGCAGCGCCATATGATGGAGACGCTTGGGATTTTGTAGAAGGCAAGGCGGTGCCTGAGTCAGTATTGCCTTTGGTTGTTGTTGTGACTGTACCGGCAACAAGTTCTGAACTGAATTATACAACGGTTATGAATTACGAAAAGATTCAACGAAAAGATGGCTATGCAAATCCGATCCTTCTTCCAAAAGTAGCAATTCTTGATCCTGAATTAACCTATACATTGCCCATGCATCAAACGGCATATTCGGCAGCGGATATTGTATCGCACTTAATGGAAGCGTACTTCGGTCATACGCTTACGTGGGCACCGTTCCAAGATCGATATTCGCAGGGCTCTATTCGTACCATTATGGATTGTATGGATCGTATTTTGGTTGATCCACAAGACAAGGAAGCAAGAGCACAGATGATGTGGACAGCGTCCTTTGCATGGAACGGATTCTATCCATTGGGATTGGGACCAGCAGATGCAACGATTCATGTGTTGGGTCATTCTTTGAGCAATTTCTATGACACACCACATGGTGCGGCGATGTCAGTTACCATTCCGGCAACGATGCGTTACTTCATGGATACGAAAACAGCTAAATTCGCGGGCTATGCGCGCGAGGTATTTAAATTGGATGAAGATGATGATAAGAAAGCCGCGGAAAAAGGTCTGGAATTGACCTTGGATTGGTTCGATAAAATTAAGGTTCCAACAACTTTGAAGGCAGCGGGAATCACGGATCCAGAAGCGATTGCCAAGATGGCACCGGATGCTCTGCAAACAGCAAAGGCTTGGGGTCTTGGAGACTTGTATACTCTTGAAAAAATTGAAGATATGTTTGCCCTTTGCAAATAAGGTAAATCAGTTATAAAAGCCCAGTGAGGAGACAGAAGATGAAAACATTTGAGTTTCAAATTCCAACACGGGTGATCTTTGGGGCAGGCAGTTTAAATCAATTGGGGGAAGCCGCAAAAGAAATTGGCACAAAAACCCTGGTTATTTCAGATGTTGTGATGCGGAAAATGGGCTATTTGGATCGGGTATGCGACCAATTGCGGGGCGTTGGGATTGGCGTGGTTGTTGATGACCACGTCATGCCGAACCCTATTGCTAGCTATATCGATGATATGGTGCGGCTGTTTCAGGATGAAGAGTGCGATTCATTGGTTGGATTGGGTGGAGGCAGTGCCATGGATGCGGCGAAGGCAGTCGGCCTTGTTGCAAAAAATGGTGGCGTAATGGTTGACTATATGCCGGGCGGAAGTCGGGCGGATATGGAAAACATCCTGCCTGCTTATCCGGTGGTAGCCGTTACCACGACCGCGGGAACTGGGTCGGAGGTGACGAAGTTTGCTGTCATTACTAATCCTGAAACGCGGGAAAAGCCGGGCATTGGACACGAGAGCCTATTTGCGAAGCTGGCGATTGTGGATCCGGAGTTGACCTTAACACTCTCAAAACGTGTCACAGAAACAACGGGTGTGGATGTGCTGTTCCATGGCATGGAGGCTTATTTGTCGAAACCGGCAACGCCGTTTACGGACTTATTGGCCATAGAGGCGATTGAACTGGTGATGAAGTATTTGGGGACGGTTATTGAAGAGCCACAAAATTTGCATGCACGAACGCGGATTTCTTATGCCAATACCATTGCGGGAGTTGCGATTGTACAAGCAACAACCGTTGCTATCCATGGTTTGGGCCAAGCGATTGGCGGGGCGACCAATGCGGCTCATGGATTGACCATGGCAGCCATTGGACCTGCGTTTCTAGATTTTTCGTATGATGCAAATATTCGAAAATATGCCAAGGTCACACGATTATTAGGATATGAAGTGGATGGACTCTCGGAAGAAGAGCAAGCCGCTCGATCTGGCGATGCCCTTCGGCATGTACTGAAGCAATTTGACTCTCATGTAACCCTAACGGATTTGGGTGTAACGGAAGAGTTGATTCCAGAACTTGTCGACAGCGCCTATAAAACCATGCAAGGATGCATTGACGCAAGCCTCAAAGAAGTAAGCCGAGAGGATGCAATGCAAATTTATCGGGTTTCTTTGTAAAGGAAGAAACGCTGAATAAAGGAGGCAGTGATGGCAAAGTATGTAGCGGGGATTGATGTTGGCACAACAGGTGTCAAGGTCATGGTCCTCGATTTAAAAGGAAATGTGATGGGGAAGGCTTATCGGGAGTATCCCGTAGAACTCCCTTTTGATGGATGGGTGGAGCAGGACTTTGAGTTGGTCGCGGATCGGACATTTGAAGCGAGCCGTGAGGCGGTTTCCAATTCGAAAATTGATCCAAAAGAAATTCAAGGGATTGGAATCGGCGGGCAGCGCGCGACGGTTGGATTCTTGGATGAAGCGGGAGTTCCCATTGGAAACTTCTTGTCTTGGCAAGACAATCGTGCGATCACAGAGATCGATTATATCAAATCGGTTATGGATCCAGTTGCCTTGTATCAGATTCAGGGACAGCCTATTACGCCGACCTTCTCTTTGGAAAAGTTGATTTGGGTGAAACGGAATCAGCCTGAAGTATATGGCAAAATCAAGAAAATGGTCTTTGCGCCGGATTATATTTCGTATCGTTTCGGAGCGGATGAATTGGTATCAGAATTGACGAATGCCGGAACCAGCGGATTGATTGATTTGGAAAAACGCCAATGGTCAGCCGAAATATTCGACGCCTTCGATCTTAAACAGGATATAGTATGTCCGTTGGTGAATCCTGGTGATATTGTCGGGAAGATCACCAAAGAAACGGCTGTGTTAAGCGGGTTTGCTGTGGGAACACCAATTGTTGCCAATTCTGGAGACAATCAATTGGCCACCTTGGGTGTGGGTGTAACGACACCGGGAGATGCTTGCTTGACTTTGGGAACCTCCGGAGTCTTGATTGCAGCAACCGAAAAACCAGTATACGCAGATGACTGCGCGACCATGGTGGGGATCGCGGCAACAGAGGGTCTCTATCAATTTGAAGGGATTCAATTGGGCGCGGCCAGCAGCTATAAGTGGGTGCGGGACACCATTGCGGGCATTGAAAAGAAAATGGCAGAGGAAATTTCCGGGGATGCTTTTGAATTGATGAACAAGCATGTGGAGAATTCGGCTGTCGGCGCCAATGGCGTAATCTTTATGCCATACCTTTATGGCAATGGCTATCCGTATTGGAATCCTCATGCCAAGAGTATTTTCGCGGGCTTAAAGTCCAGCAGCACGAAGAGCGATATGATTCGTGCCGTTATGGAAGGAATCTCCTTGGAAAGCAAGGACATGTACCAGCATATGAAGGAAGCCGGTATTGCGATCAATTCCTTGGTCTTGACGGGTGGTGCGTCAAAATCGGATATTTGGGCGCAGATTATCGCGGATATGTTGAATATCAATGTTAAGCGATTGAAGGTGTCGGATGCGACGATTCTGGGTTCAGCAATTTTGACAGGCGTAGGCGTAGGTTTATTTGAAGATAATGCGGCGGCTGTCAAGGAAATGGTGCACGTGGCAGATGAGACGACACCGATCGCGGAACATGTAGCGATCTATGAAAAGCGATATGCGACCTATCGAAACCTATATCACGCCTTGGCGGATAATGGGATATTTGAACAATTGTCAGCCCAATAGTCATAAAGACTATTCTCCTATCGAAACCAGCGCGAATTTTGCGCTGGTTTTTTATGGATTTTTTTATTTTAATCGCTATTTAAGCCATTGTGGATTTGAATAAAAAGGATAATAAACAATGATTTCCAGAACTCTTTCGGGTTCTGGATTTTTTTGTCGGAAAGTATACAAATAATGGTGAAAAGCCTTGCAATAACTTGCTTTTTGCAATAAATGGAATGTTCGCATATCGCTTTTTTTCTTCAAAAAGAATGGTATAATGAGGGGGTGAATTTAAGGAGGCTACTATGCGGATTTGGATAGACGGCGACGCGTGTCCCGTTAAAAATATCATCATTGATTTGGCAAAAAAAGCAGAGTTGCCTGTCACCATCGTTAAAAATCATTCTCATCGGATTGAAATCCCGGGGGTGGAAGTCGTCACGGTGGACGGTAGCAATGACGCGGCGGATTACTATATTACCAACCATATTCAACCGCAGGATCTAGTCATTACCCAAGATTATGGATTGGCTGCCATGGTGCTTGCGCGCAAGGGGGAAGCCATGACCATAATGGGGGCTGTGCTTAATGAGTTTAACATCGACCTGCACTTGAGCCGGCGTCATGTGAATCGAGAGATTCGAATGAAACACCAGAAATATACCAAGTTTAAAAAGCGAACGGCGAAAGATGATACGATTTTTCAAGAAGCGTTCGCTATGTTTTTAAAAGAGAGGGGATATAGACATGATTAAATTAGTCGCTTCCGATGTGGATGGTACGCTCTTGGACAGCCGAGGAAAGATGCATCCGGAGACTTTTAACGTGATTCAAAAGATGCATGATCAGAATGTACGCTTTGTGGTGGCAAGTGGACGACAATACCAGAGTCTTCGAAATCAATTCTCGCCCATTGCGGATGAAATTGCGTATATTGCGGAAAATGGAGCGGTTGTGGTATTAAATGGAGAAGAGATCCATAAGAGTGTGATTGATCCGAAATTGGTGCCGGAATTCATTGAAGATGTTCGGAAGGTGGAAAATGCGCATTTGGTGCTTTGCACCAAGGATTGCGCGTATATCGAAACGGATCATCTTGCAGTTTTAAAAGAAGTGCAGATTTATTACGCCAATATTGAGATTGTGGAAGATCTTACACAAGTGGATGCGGAAGTGATCAAGCTTTCCATTATGCACATGGAGGATTCTGAACGAACGTATGCGGCTATAGAACCAAAATGGAAAGGTTATTTTACCATCAATATCACGACGCCATTGTGGGTGGATGTTTACAATCATACAGCCAGCAAGGGATTGGCTCTGAAAAAGCTGCAGGAACATTATGGCGCCAGTTTTGAAAATACCATGGTTTTCGGGGATTATTTCAATGACGTTTCTATGATGAAGGAAGCAAAATACAGCTACGCCATGGCCAACGCTCCGGATGGAGTAAAGGCAGAAGCGACTTATGAAGCGGCGTCCAATGAGCAATACGGCGTTCTTCAGGTGATCTACGATCGCATTTTGGGATAGGAAAAGAATATAGTGAAGGATCAGGAGTTTATTTTCCTGATCCTTTTTTTTATTTGTTTGAATGGACTGGGAATAGGCGTATTAAAAGAATTTACGCACTTATTTCTTGAAAAATGTTTCGAATTCTTCATCGCTATAGTCGTAATATTCCTTACGTGACAAATCGCTATAGCGTTCAAAAGCATCTCTGGCATTTCCCTGCAGGGTCTCGGCATATTGGTTGATCATAATATCGTGGGAGATGTAGTCCTCACTCATTTCGACAAAGCCGGAATCTTTGATCCAGGTTACTCGACTGTCGCTTCCACGGGAGATAACCCCCCAAATAACTTGTTTGTCGTCTAAAATCACCGAAAGGTGGCGTTCTTTTTTTTCGAGCAGATAACGGTCGATTCTTCGGTGCGCGGTCATCGTTGCAAAGGGAAGAGACCTGCCAAAATAGATGCCGCGTATTTTCACACCGCGTTTTTCTGCTTCTTTTAAGGGCCCCATAAGTGCTGCGATTTCTTCATCCCAGATGGAAAGTGCGATGCGCGTATGCGCTTCTCCGATTAGGAGTTTCAGAAAGTTGAGTATTTTTTTGCGATCTTTGATGACAATCATTCTTTGATCTTCTTTGGCACGGTTGAATTGGCTGGTAGCTACCTGATCCACTCGCTGAAGAACGGCGTCAAGGTCTTCCCGGAGTTTTCGAATCAGCAGATTCGGTTCCAGGGGATAGTAGAGGGTTGCGTCTCCGTCCTGCTGTTCGAAGACCACCTGCTTTTCTTCAAGTGACTTCAGCACCTCGTAAATGCGCGAGCGGGGAATGCCGGAGGCCTTGCTGAGTCCGTAGCCGTTGATTGGGTACTGCTCCAGCAGGCTCATATAGGCCTTCACCTCATAGGCGCTAAAACCCAATTTTTTCATATCGTTGAGTATCGATTCGCTGATCATAGGAGTCCTCCTAATTGCAAAAGCACGGCGGTGCCAACAGCACCGATAACGGGTCCAATAATTCCCTTATGAAGCCAGGCGATCAATGCGGCAACCCCCAAGCAAAGCGAGGATGCCCATGGGTGGCCGGTCAAACCGGAGAGTCCACCGGGAAGGATGAGGGCACCCAAGACGGCAAAGGGGATAAAGGCAAGAAAATCCTGAATCCAGTCGGGCAGTTTTTTTGCATCGAACATAAAGAAGGGCAAAATTCGAGGCAGCATGGTGACGATCATGGCGCCAAAGAGTATCAGTTTATGATTCATAAGAGTTGTCCTCCTTTTTGTCAGCAAATTGCCGCTTGATCAAGGTGCCGAAGGCGGCGACCGATAGAACCGTCAGAATAAAGCTTCCGCTCTGCCCTAGGCCAGCAAAACGGATGAGCAGGGTATTGAGTCCGCCAGCGATCAATGCAACGACTAGGGCGGATTTTGTCTGCTTGCCTGCTGGAATCAAGAGGGCGACAAATAAGGCGTACAGGGCGATGCCCATGCTGTCGGTAATGATGGCGGGAATAAACATTCCGAAGAGATAGCCTGCGGCAGTGCCAGAGACCCAAGCGGCGTAAGCACTTACTTCCAAGGTGATCAGATAACCTGGGTCATCAATATTCTTTTTCAGGCTGACAACGGAATAGGACTCGTCCGTTAGAAAGAAGCCAATGATTGGATAGTATCGCCGGTGGGTTTTATCAAGGCGCGCCCGTACAGAGGCACTCATAATAAAATGGCGAAAGTTCATAAAGAAGACGGCAGCGATAATGCTGATTTCGCTTATGCCTGCGCCGATCATGCTGGCGGCCATAAATTGAGCGGCGCCAGCATAGAGAAAGACCGAGAACATCACCCCGTCGGTCATGGTAATGCCGACTGATTTTGCCAAGATTCCATAGGCCATGGCGATGGGGAAGTACCCGGCCATAATAGGCAATGCATCTTTGAATCCGATTTTTTTCATTGCAATCCCTCCATAAAAACAGGTTGGTCTATAGTGGTTACTCATACAGCTACTATTAGTGGCTATTATAGCAACCACTATCTTTTTTGTCAATGAACAAGCATGTTAAAGAACGGTTGAATAATAGAATGATAAGTTTTTAGCATAGCGATTTCTAATGGTATAATAAGAATAATGAAGATGTGATACGAACGGGAAGAACAATCGTTTGGCAAAGAAGTTTGCGACGCATAACAGGAATCAAGTTATGGAGGGGTTGGATTATGGCGGTTAAGTTATATGATGTATTTGATATTGTCAAAGAGCACGGCATATCTCTGATCGCAGGCGAGAAGGGAATGAAGAATGATGTTCGTTGGTTTCGAATTATGGAAAGCAAGGATGTTCTTGAGTATTTGGAAAAGGGCATGTTGTTGTTAACGACCGGGGTTGCTATTAAAGAAGAGCAGGAATTGATCGATCTTGTTAAAATGCAGCATCAGAAAAATTCCAGCGCAACGATTCTACATATTGGGATGAATATTCAACGGGTTCCTCAAGAGTTGATCGATTATTGCAATGAACACGATTACCCCTTGTTCAGTGTTCCCTGGGAAAACAGTCTTCCCATGATTATGTTGGATTTAAGTGTGTTTTTTCTGGAGTATGAACGGATGGATCGGGCATTGGAGCAAGCCTTGCAGAACGCGATTTCCCTGCCGGAGAAAGAAGAGGGATATCTGCCTGTATTTGCGGAACATGGATATGCGAAAGATGAGACATATTGTACGGTTTTGATAGACCTTCATCGATCCTGCGATAAGTTCGAATGCAATCAGGTGGAACAAATCAAGAAGAGGATCAAGATGATTTTGATGGCGATGGGCACCAATTCGTTTGCAACGGAGGTGGATCAGAGCTTTATCATCTTATTTTCCAAATATTCCATGGGTATGATTAACGAGGGCGCATCCCGAATTAAGAAAGCGCTGGATGCCATCGGATGTGATTTTTTGATTGGAATCGGGAATAATGTGGAGGGAATCACTAAAATATCCGAGAGTTATTTGCAAGCGATGTGGTGTGTAAAAGCCAGCAGTCAAAAGGGGATCAAGAATTGCATTATTAATTTTGAAGATATCGGGATCTATAAATTGCTGTCGCTGATCGGCGATCAAAAACCCCTGAAAGATTTTTACGAGGAGACGATTGGCGCCTTGGATGAATATGACCGACAGAAGGATGCAAGGTTTAAAGAGGTGCTGAAACTATATATCAACAACAATAGAAGTGAAAAAAAAGTGGCGGAGTTGATGTATCTGCATCGGAATACCATTAATTATAAATTGTCCAAGATAGAAAAAATTCTGGATTGCGATTTATCGCAGGTGGATGTATTTGTGAAGATTTACCTGGCATTTTGTATTGAGAATATTATCATGTAACCAGAAAGGCAGAGCGGAAAGTGCTCTGCCTTTTTCGGTTCAGACGTCGGGTTGAAGGATTTGTGCTACAGCACAAAGATTTATGGAAAACGTTCCATATCAATCGAAATTATCAGCTGATATACTTTCCTTAGCAAAGTTCTTAAAAATTATCAATTGTTAAGGAGGATTACAATGAAAGTAAAAAAGGTTGCAGTATTAGGTGGGGGAAACGGTGGCGTAACGGCTGCTGCGGATTTGAAGACAAAGGGATTGGAAACGTCATTATATGAATTGCCGGCTTTCTTCTCGAATTTGAGTTTAATCAAAGAAAAAGGCGGAGTTCTTTTGCAAGATGATCAAGGCGAATCCTTTGTTGAAATCGCTACAGTCACAGACAACATTGAAGAGGCGATTAAAGATGCGCAAGTGGTTATGCTGGTTGTTCCGGGATTTGCCATTGAAGCTTTTGCAGAAGTGTTGGCTCCTGTTGTCAGTGAAGATCAAGTGATTTTCTTAAATGGCGCGGCTGCCATGGGATCTGTACGGTTTGTAAATAAAGCCAAGGAGATGGGAATTGACAAATCCTTCAAAATTTGTGAAGCTAACTCATTGACCTATGGTACTAGAGCGTTTTATGATGAAGCCAGAGTGGAGTTAACATTGCGTGTGCACAAGCTATTCGTAGCGGCATATCCGCAAGAAAATACAGAAGAAGCGCTTCAAGCTTGTTCGCAATTGTATGATGGATTGGTTGCGGCCAAGAATGTTTGGCATGTAACATTGGAAAATGGGAACCCTGTTGTTCATCCGGGACCATGCTTGTTGAATGCAGGTCGAATCGATTATTCAAGAGGTGATTTCTGGCTATACAAAGAAGGTATTACCGAGCATACAACTCGCGTTCTTCGCGGCATTGAAAATGAGCAAATGGCAATCGGGAAAGCGTTTGGCTTCGAGATTGAGGATGCTGTTGAAAGTCGAGCAAGACGGGGTTATTTTGTTAATGAAGAAGACGATCTTCAGGAGCTGTTTAATACAAGCCCGGTTTTCACACAAATCAAAGGCCCGGTAAGTTGCACGTCAAGATATTTTACAGAAGACATTTCCACTGGTCTGGTATTGTGGTCTGATCTTGGACAAGCGGCAGGCGTGAAGACACCGAATATTGATTCCGTGATCACGTTGGGCGGCACCATGCTGCAGCGCGATTTTCGCGAAGGTGGTTTGACCCTGAAAAGTTTGGGATTTGAAAATGCGACATTGGGTGAATTGATCGGTAGAGTATAAGGAAGAACAGTAGAACGGAACATCAGGACATCAAGAAATTGGCGAAATAGCCAATTTTCTTGATATCAGGGTCTCTATCAGAATAGGCGGAAATAAGATGAAAAGAGGCGATGGAGGGAGTATTGTATGAAGAAAAAACCGACATTTGGACTGGCGCTATCATGTATATTGGTTATGTTTGCCACCATTGGCATTGGAAAAGGAATTTTTAACATCGGCATACAGCCGCTATTGATTATTAGTGCCGTATATGCGGCAATCGTAGGCATTCGATTGGGTTATACCTATGCTGAGATGGAAGAGGGAATATCTGAAAAGTTGAAGCAGACGATGCCGACGCTCTTTATTATTCTTTCTGTAGGCATTGTTGTAGGAACATGGGTCTATTCAGGTACAGTACCCATGATGATTTACTATGGATTGAAACTAATTAATCCATCATGGTTCCTGGTTACGGCATTTATCATTGTGGCAATCGTTTCCACAGCCACTGGGACGGCATGGGGATCTACGGCGACAGCAGGCGTTGCACTGATTGGTGTGGCGGAGCAAATGGGGATCCCATTGGGCATGGCTGCCGGAGCTATTATTGCAGGTGGCGTATTCGGTGACAAAATGTCTCCATTGTCAGATACGACCAATCTGGCACCACTGGTGAGCGGTGCGGAACTATTTGAGCATATCAGGCATATGCTTTATACAACCCTACCGGCGGCGGCTATCGGTCTTGCGGTATATTTCATAGCTGGAATGCAATTCAGCGGGGTGGAAGTAGGACAAAGTGAAAGCATTCGACTGTTAATGGCGAATCTGGATGCCTTGTATAACTGGAACATCTTGCTGTTGTTGCCGATTGTCATTATCGTTGTTGGTTCGATTATGAAAAAACCGACTGTCCCATTGATGTTGCTGTCTTCGGCTGTAGCAATCGTTTTGGGATCGGTTATTCATGGATTTGATCTTAGCGATGGGATGACAGCTGTTGTATCTGGTTTTAATGTCAATATGGCGGCAGTAAAAGGCGTGGATCCGGATACGATTATTGCTCCGGTCATGAAGCTGGCCAATCGAGGTGGGATACGTTCCATGATGAATATTGTGGTAACCATTTTCTGCGGGTATTCTTTTGCCGGAATTATCGACAAGATCGGATGTTTGGAGGCGCTTATGAGTCCTCTAAATGGCAAGATTAAAAAAGAATGGCAGCTGATTGGGATCACGATACTTGCGAGCCTTGTTATGGTCTTTACCGCTGGTGTTGCTTCCGTAGCTTTTATTATGATTGGAACCTTGTTGAAGGATACCTATAAGGAGATGGGGTTGGAAGCGAAAAATCTTTCAAGAACCTTGGAAGATGCAGGAACTATGTGGCTTCCCTTTGTGCCATGGGGCGCATCGGCGATCTTCTATGTGGAAGTGTTGGGCGTTCAAGTCGGTCAGTACGGTATTTGGGCAATTTCTTGTTATCTGGGAATCTTTATGTCTATGTTCTGTGCATTTACAGGATTTGGCATAGCAAGAATTCAGCCGGTTGTTTCTTCTTCGAAAGATGAAGTGGAATCGATTCGCTTGGCTCAATAGAAAAAGATGTTCCTTCTCACTCAATGGGTGGGAAGGAATAGAAAGAATTCTACTATACAAAAAAGAGGTTGTGGTTTATACTGCAGGCAAGTGGACTTTTTGGCAAGGGAGAATTCAGAGAAAGAATGAGGGTATTTGCGGAATGAAGGGAATAATAGCGGTAGGATTGGCGTCCATTGCGTATGGGATTATGCCGGTTTTTACAAAGGATTTGATTTTGCAAGGTATGCCGACGGTATCAGTGGTCTTTTATCGATTTTTACTGGCGCATCTTGCGATCGGTATCTATTTGCTGGCAAGCAAAAAAAGACTGCGTGTGACAAAGCAGCAATTGAAGGATCTTGTTGTTTTGGGTGTGGCTGGATTTGGTTTGACGGCTTTTTTTCTGGCTAGTTCCTATGAAACCTTACCGGTAGGCTTGGCCACCATGTTTCATTTCACCTATCCGATCTTTGTTGTTTTGTTGATGATAGGCGTGTTTCATGAAAAAGCTTCCGGGATGAAGTGGCTTGCTGTGATCTCGGCGGTAATTGGATTGGTACTTTTGATGGACTTGAGCGGCGGATTATCTGTTAAAGGGATTACCTGGGCGGTATTGTCTGGGATTACGTACGCGGTTTATGTAATCGGCAATCGTGAAACGAGCTTGCGGGAGTTGCCGGCCCCTCAGATTCTCTTTTATGTTACTTTGGTATCAGTGTTTTTCTTTGGATTACAGGCGATTTGGAAGGGGCAGTTGGTAGTTCCTTCGAATGTACGGGCATGGGGAGATCTGCTCTTTATCTCGCAGGTGTCAACAGTCTTTGCGCTTTTGCTGTTGACCTATGGAATCAAAACCATCGGTGCGACAAAGGCATCTATGATCAATATGCTGGAGCCCGTTGTGGGGATGGTCTCTGGGATGCTGGTTTATGGAGAACGATTGGATTTCCGCTCTGGGCTGGGCTGCATGGCCATTTTCTTGGCGGTTGTCTGTATTGCTTTCGATGGCGCAGCTGAGAAAAAGCAGGTTTTAAAAATGAAAAAATCAATGGGATAGCGTTACTTCGGTAACGCTATTTTTTTCTTCACTATTGGGCATTCTCTGTAATTTTCAGTATGACATTATAAAATAAAGTTCGGTGGTGGGGTTGATAAATTAGATTTATATTTTCCGTGTCATTATTCTCATGTATAATGACAGGCAAGAAGTTATGAGGTGGCCGAATGAAAAAAGAGAAAATTTTATTATATTTGCGAGAGCAGACAAAAATATGTGATTTGGATGATCCGATAGATTTTGAAGAGCTGACTGCGTCACGGATTGCAGAAAAGGCTGAATTGAAGCGAAGTACGGCGAGTCAATATTTAAATCAATTGGTTCGAACCGGAGATGTTTTGAAAATCGAAACACGCCCTGTTTTGTTTTTACATAAGCAAGAATTGGAAGAACGGTTTTTAGTTGTGATTCATGAACTGGAATTAGAGAGTGTGGAACAATTGAGAAATACGCTTCAGAAAGAAGTGCATCAAGAGCATGCTTTTACAGAAGTGATTGGCGCGCAAGGAATCTTATATGAAGTGTTGGGACAGTTAAAGGCAGCTGCTAGTTACCCACCGAAAGGATTGCCTATTTTAATTAACGGACCAACGGGTTCTGGGAAAAGTTCTTTGGCAAAACAGATGATGGAGTATGCGGTGAAGCAAAAAATTCTAGATGATTCGAGCCCGTTTGTCACATTGAATTGTGCAGAATTTGCGGATAATCCCGAATTGTTGACAGCAAATCTTTTTGGTGCGGTTAAAGGCGCCTATACGGGTGCGGACAAAGACATGCCTGGACTTTTAGAAAAAGCAGAAGGTGGATTTCTTTTTTTAGATGAAGTTCATTGTCTAAGCAGCAAAGGGCAAGAGAAATTATTTGTGCTGATGGATCAGAATAAGTATCGAAGATTGGGAGATAATGCAAATTGGGTTGAAGCAAATGTTCGAATGATTTTTGCGACGACGGAAGAACCTAAAGAAGTATTGTTGCCAACTTTTATGAGACGGATTCCGATGCTTATTAAGATACCAGCTTTGTCGGAGTACTCTATTGATGAACGAAAACAATTAATGGTTCGCTTTTTGTTGGAAGAATCGAAAGAGATAAAAAAAGAAATTCGGATTAGCAGACAAGCCTTTCAGGCGTTGCTGGGTACGGAATATGAGGGTAATGTCGGTGAATTGAAGAATGTGATCAAGCAGATGTGTGCGACCGCATATATGCAAGATCGATTGCGGAAAAGCTTGCATGTGCATCGGCGTCATCTTCCCGTTTCTGTAATTCAGCAAATGGTGAATCGGCGCATTGAATATCATTATGAAGAGGATCAGAGTGATTTGTTCTTAATCAGCGAGGCGATGGTTAAAACGCAGAATAAGGAACGACTCAATCGTTTTCTTGATTTTCATCATGATATCGATTTGTGTTTTGAACGATTATTTCGTTCTGAAATGGAGCCTGAGCATGTGATTTCAGAATGTTTAGCGTTAGTGGCACAATACTATGATTATTTAATGTTTCAAGATCATGAAGACTTACGAATTAAGCCGAAGTTGGAATTGATGAATACGACGTTGCGAACATTAGCGGAAATGATTCATGCAAAATACGGTGTGCAAATGGACCATGACTCGATCCGTCCGCTTTCACTTTATCTAAATGAGTGTGGTTTATTTTATGAACAATTAGAGATTAGTGATAAAGCGATGAATCGAATTTTAAATTATTTGCAGGTAAATTATCCAAAGGAATATATGATTGGCGACGAATTTCACGGATTGATTAAGAAAAATTTGGATTTTGAATATGATTCATTTGTGAAAATTGTTATTTTGCTTAATTTATATGCTTTACAGACGCAAATTTCAAATGAGAAAATTTTAGGTGTCATTTTGAGCCACGGGTATTCAACGGCAAGCAGTATTGCCAATGCAACAAATAAAATGGTAGGCAAATATATTTTCGAAGCGATTGACATGCCGCTGGATGTTTCAACGGAGACAATCATCACAAAGTTGCGGAAATTCATGTATCGCATGCATGCGTTTAAGAAGATTATTTTGATGGTAGACATGGGTTCGCTAGAGGACATATGTGACGGGTTGTCAATGTTTGAAGATCGAACCATTGGGGTCATCAATAACATCACGACACGACTTGCGTTGGAAATTGGTTTTCAAATCATACAAGGGAAAGAAATTGAAGAGATTCTAGAAAAGACAAGTCGAACCATTACACCGACGTATCAAATTATGTATGCGAAGGAAAAGCCAAAGGCAATTTTGGTATCGTGCGCAACGGGAATCGGCACGGCCAAAAAGTTTGTTGAGCTGTTCAAAAGTGCTTTGCCGCTTTCTTTGGATTTTGCATTTATTCCTTGTGATTATCGACAGATTATTTCGGATGAATATGTGAAAAAAGTGCGAGAAAAATACGATGTGGAGATCATTTTTGGAACGATGGATCCGAAGCGAAATGATATTCCGTATGTAGCGATTGAGGATATAGTCTCTGGGAATGAAGTGCGTGAATTGGATTTGTTTTTTAAAAAATATTTGCCGGAAAATCATTTTGAGGAATTGAATCGCGAGATCGTTAAAAACTTTTCTTTGCAGAATTTATTGGAGCATCTAACGATTTTGAATCCAGATAAGGTGGTTGACTCCATTCAAGAAGCATTGGATTTGCTTCAAAAGCAATTGAATGTGCAATTTCAAAACCGTACGATTATGAGTTTATATATTCATTTGAGCTGTTTGATTGAGCGATTGATAATGAAAAATGAGATTGAGCGGTATCCAGATTTAGAGGAGTTTCAGGAAAGTCAACTTGAGAACGTTAGAATGATTAAGGAGAGTATGGAATTCATTGAGATGAAATATAGTGTTGAAATTCCTGTTGCGGAAATTGGATATATATTTGATATTATCTCGCAATACCTTTAAAAATAGCGGTTTGACGCAATACAACAGAAGCGTGCCATCTTTCAACACTAAAGATGGCACGCTTCTTGCACTGTAATAAAGTGATGAATGATCAATAAGGAGAAGTATATGAGACAGTTTATTTTGGCTTCCCATGGAAGTCTGGCAACAGGGATGGTGGGAACCATCGAAATGATTTTAGGAGAACGCAAGGATCTTGCGGCGTTTTCGCTGACACCAGAAGGAAAAACAGAACAATTGCTACGGCAGGTGAAGGCCTATATGGAGGCGAATCCGGCGGATGAATATGTAATTGTAACCGACTTGATCGGCGGGAGTGTGCATACGGCGTTGACGAGCTTGGTGGGAATGCCCGGGGTTCATCTTCTTTCAGGGATGAATTTATCGTTATTGTTGGAATTGCTTTTATTGCCGGACGGTGAAATACGAGCAGAGCAAATTTACTCCTGTATGACGAAAGGGAAGGAATCAATCCTTTATATGAATGATGAAATAAAAAAATATAAGGAAGAAAAGGAGGATGACGAATGGTTAAATTGCTGAGAATTGATGATCGCCTGCTTCATGGACAAGTTGCTTTTGCTTGGACAAAATCGTTAGGGGTAGATGCGATTGTTGTAGCAAATGATCAAGTAGTAAATGATTCGTTGATAAAAATGAGTATTAAGATGGCGGCGCCGCCGGACGTTAAGTTAGCAGTTCGCTCGATTGAGGACACAGTTAAGTTAATTGAAAATCCGAAAGTGCAAAACATGTCACTCTTTGTTGTCGTAAAAACGCCAGAAGATGCTTTGCGGTTAGCGAAACTAACCGATCAAGTTCAGCATATTAATGTGGGTGGAATTCGTAAGGAACCAGGTAGAGAGATGTTGACGAGAGCAGTATTTGTCAACGATGATGATATTCAAATTTTCAACGAATTGGTTTCCATGGGAAGGGAGGTTGAAATACGACAAGTACCAACGGAATCCAAGAAAAATATTATTGAATTATTAAAATCATAAGGAGGGGATTCAAATGATGAATGCGCTATTAATTGGACTTGTAAATGCGATTGGATATTGTGATTATTTGTTTGGTGGAATTATGATTAATCGTCCGATCGTTTTAGCACCATTGGTTGGATTGGTTTTAGGAGATTTACAAACAGGTGTCATTATTGGGGGAACGTTGGAACTTGTATTCATGGGGGTTGTTGCAATTGGTGCAGCTACACCACCGGATACGGTAACGGGAAGTGTTTTGGGAACAGCCTTTGCCATTATGACAGGGAGCGGTCCTGAAATTGCGTTGGCGTTGGCATTGCCAATTGCCATGCTTTCACAAGCGATAAAGATTGGTATTTATCTGATTCGTGCCAGTTTGATGCCAAAGGCAATCAAATATGCGGAAGAAGGAAATTCAAAGGGAATGGAACGTATCCATTGGGCATCCTTTGCTCTATTGACGGTATCGATGGGTGTGATTGCATTTGTATCAATTTTGATGGGTGCAGAAGCAATGGAGTCGTTTGTTAATAGCATTCCAACACAAGTTCTCGAAGGAATGAAATCGGCAGCCGGATTGTTGCCAGCCGTTGGTTTTGCGTTGTTGCTGAAAATGATGATTTCTAAGAAAATGGCGATTTTCTATGTATTGGGATTCGTTTTGGCTTCTTATATGCAATTGCCAATTATGGCGGTTACCCTGATGGGTGTTGTAATTGCAGTTATAATCGAATTTGTAATCGGAGAAGGAACACCAGCAGGACTAAACAAATCTGACGAGGAGGTGCTATTTGATGAGTAGTGCAGCGATGAAAGCAGACGAAAGAAAAGTATTGAAAAAGGTATTTTGGAGATCACTGACATTAGAGTGTTCATTCAATTATGAAAAGATGCAAGCATTGGGCTTTGCATATTCAATGATTCCTGTCATTAATCAGTTCTATAAGTCAGAGGAAGAGCGGGCAGCAGCTTTGACACGTCATATGGCGTTGTTTAATACGACACCGCATGTGTCTCCTTTTATTATGGGAATTGCGGCATCCATGGAAAAGCAAAATGCAGAAACTGGTGATGTGGATCCTGCGTCTATCAATGCGATAAAAGTTGGCTTGATGGGTCCAATGGCTGGTATTGGCGATTCGTTCTTCTGGGGTACTTTCCGCGTAATTGCGGCAGGGATTGCAGTGCAACTGGCGCAACAGGGAAGTGTAATGGCGCCACTTGTATTCTTGTTGTTATTCAACATTCCGCACTTTTTGGTTCGATATTTTGGAACGTTTTGGGGATATTCTCTTGGAACGAAATTGTTGGAAAATGTATATGAAAGCGGTATGATGACGCGCATTTCAAAAATGGCGACAATGGTTGGCTTGATGGTTGTCGGTGCGATGACGGTATCGATGATAAACTTTTCCACACCATTCGTTGTGAATTTTGGAGGTGCTGAAGTTGGTCTTCAAGGAATTCTAGATCAAATTCTACCGGGCGCTTTGCCGTTGGGATTAACTTTGTTCTGCTATAAGCAATTGCAAAAAGGCAGAAAAGTCAATGCACTTTTGATTGGTATTTTGATTTTTGGAATTCTTGGCAAGTATTTGGGAATCCTATAAAACTTGAATAGAAGAAGCGAGGAATAAAAATGAATATGCATCAATACATTGCGGAAATCCCCGGAGTAGTAAATCGGATTTTGCAACAAAATCAGGCGGTAAATGGAAAAAAGATTCCGGTTGAACCGGATACTGCAGAAATCGTATATATTGGATCGGGAACATCGTATCATGCGGCCTTGGTTGCAAGATACTTTATCGAGAAGGTATTGCGTATACGAGTAACTTGCTATGTGCCGCATGCGTTTCTCAATTATGAAACTTTGCGAGACGATGCGTTATATGTTGCCATTTCTCAAAGTGGAACAAGTCGGTTGACCTATCAAGCATTGGAACGGGTAAAGCAGGATGGGAGAAAGACGGCATCGTTGACGGAAGGGATGGACAATCCTATCGCAGCGCTAGCGGATGTGAATTATGATTTTGGTTGTGGGTTTGAGGATATTCCTTATAAAACAAAAGGTTATGTTTCTTCGTCTTTAATGCTGATGATTACCGCATTGCAATGGGCAAAGGAATTAGGCCGAATTACAGAGGAAGAGTATCACGCCTATTGGTTGAATTTGAACGAAGTTGCGGAAAAGTTACCTTTGCATTTGACGGAATCAGAAGCATGGTATCAAAGCAATAAGACGAAATTGATGGATAAAGGGCAATTCGTATTTATTGGAGCGGCGGAGAATTGCGCAACTGCGATGGAAGCGGGATTAAAGGTTGTTGAAACGGTGAAGTGCATAACGAATTCTTATGAATTGGAAGAGTATATGCATGGACCGCAGAATGCTTTTTCTGAAAAGTCTGCTGTATTTATTATTGAAACAGAAGATGATTCAATAGAAAAGGCGAAAACATTGGCATCTTATTTCAAAACAAAGAGTTCAGCGGTGTTCCTAGTGGGAAAAGAGGGTGACTTGAAGCTTGATATAAGTGGAAATCGATACTTTGCTCCTTTGGAATTGATTCTCCCATTCCAAGTATTGTCAGCCCAATTATCGGATGACCGTGGAGTGGATTTGGGTAAAAAAAGATTCCCGGATTTTGATGAATTTGTAGGAAAAAAACTTTAGCTATACAAAAAGATCCGTTTGACTTATACTGCAGTCAAGCGGATCTTTTTAAGGAAAAATTTAAAGAAAGAGTATGCGGGTTTCTTAAGATGAAGGTTATTTTCTTGGCGGTGGTCTGCATTGCGTTGGAGGATAAATTCGAGCTAAAAAAGTACAAGTACATGATGGACCAAAAAACTTTTTAGTTGTTGAAGTTGTTTGAAATCTGATATTATTAGAGTACTAAAAAAAGTAGGGTGATACGATGTCAAAAATATCAAAAGCACGATACATTACAATTGCAACAGATATTGCGAGCAAAATTGTATCGGGCGGATATCAAGAAAAAGAGAAAATTCGCGGGCGATCTACCTTGGCGAGCCAATATAGCGTTTCTACGGAAACGATCCGGCGGGCTTTGCGGCTTTTGGAAGAAATGAAAGTGATTGAAGTGTCTACAGGTTGGGGAATTGTGATTGGTAGCAAAGCGAATGCAGAAACCTTCGTTGAGAAATTTCGAGAGAGGGAATCAATTCGCATGCTGTTGCAGGAAATGCGCAAACTCGATGAAACACGGCGGAATTTGGATGCCAGACAGCAGGAGTTGGTTATCAGATTGGTCGATTATGCGGAGCGTTATCGCTCGATTCAAGCGGTGCAGCCTTACGAAATTGAAATCCCACCCGATTCACATTTTGTTGATCAAACGATTAGCGGGCTTCGAATTTGGCAAAAAACCGGCATGACGGTGGTAGCTGTGAGCACCCATGGGCAAATGATTTTGTCACCGGGACCGGATTATAATTTTTGCGAAGAGGATATTGTTTTTGTTGTTGGAAGCCAGGAGGCAGCAGAAAAATTAACAGAGTACGTAAAACAACCTATTTTATAGGTTGTTTTTTTGTACGATATAAGTGTAAGCATCAACCAGTAGGTTGAAGAAGTTCAGCGAACCTGCAAATAAAAGGCAAGATCCTCAAACAAGGGTTTTGCCTTTTTAAATACACCGACGTATTGGATGCCTACGTTTTTTATTGAATTATGCCTAAATTTTCGGGTAAATATAACGACGTGGAGGCTGAACTCCAAGCTTTCGATAAAGCTTTTCCTGCTTCTATGAGATGGAATGTGTTCCCCATATGGGTGTTTATGTGGACGGCCCACTTTGTAAAACGACTTAATGAATTTCTGTCTTTAAGTGTCAAACAAATAGGCTGTACCATGGAAACTCTGTTTAGCTTGTGTCATTGGAACAGGTCCGCGCTTCAAGGGCAATACAGGTTGAGGTTCACTGAAACGTTTTGATGGGATCAGATTACCCGATTCATCCAATTTAGCTATGCAAACACGCTTGCTCCTAGATTGTTGTTTTTCTGTATCCCAATAAATTAGTTGATTCATATACGTAAGTAGTACTGATTTTCTTATTTTTCACATATACAAGCGTTATAAGATCACCTCTATTCTCGTTATAATTATAATTCTTCGAAGGATTTTGCAACCCAAAAACGCTTAGAATCCGTATTTTATCGGAGATTTCCGCAGTTTACGTTATAATTGTTCGGGAATTCAGGAGTAAAAGAGAAGCATTCAAACGGAATTGACAGAAACACAACTTTAGTGATAAGATTAAGTTGTTGTTTAAAAAGTGGAGGTACAGATGATTGAATTGAAAAATGTCGTGAAAACCTATGATCAAAAAACGATTGTAGTCGATCGACTGAATTTGAAAATTGAAAAAGGACAAATCGTTGTCTTGATTGGTGAGAGTGGTTGTGGAAAAACGACAAGCATGAAGATGATCAATCGACTGATTCCCATGAGTGATGGAGAAATCTTTTTCGATGGAAAGTCCATTATGGACTATAGTCCGGTGGAACTGAGACGGAAAATTGGTTACGTGATTCAACAGGTTGGTTTGCTCCCGCATATGACCATCGGGGAGAATATTGAACTGGTGCCTAAAATGATGAATTGGGATAAAAACAAGCGTCGATTGCGTACGTTGGAATTGCTGGATTTGGTGGATTTGGACAAATCCTATTATCATCGTTATCCGCATGAATTGTCTGGGGGGCAGCAGCAACGAATTGGTGTTGCGCGTGCTTTGGCAGTCAATCCAGATGTAATTCTGATGGATGAGCCATTTTCTGCGTTGGATCCAATGACGCGGGAACAATTGCAGCGGGAGTTGCTGAAATTGCAGGATGAGTTAGGCAAAACCATTGTGTTCGTTACCCATGATATGGATGAAGCGTTAAAGATTGGTGATAAAATCGCCGTCATGAAAGATGGCAAAATTTTACAGTTTGATACGCCAGAGCGAATATTAAAACACCCTGCGGATGAGTATGTGGAAAACTTTGTGGGCAAAGATCGGTTGTGGAAATTGCCTGAGATGATGTATTCCAAAGATATTATGAATCGAAAAGTAGAAGTGATCGGGGCGCGGCGTCGTGGTTTGCAGGCATTTGAAATCATGAAAGCACGAGGCATTCGACGGGCAATTGTCGTGGAAAAAGAAGGAAAATTGCAGCAGGTGCCATTGGGCTGGATTCATATCAGTCAATTACGTGGTCAGGCAGCAGAAGAAAAAACCTTGCGAGACTTGGTGAAGGTAGAGATTCAGACCGTACATGAAACGGAGACTCTTCCCAATGTATTGGCTTTGATGAAGGAAACGGAAGCGAATCGTTTGGTGGTTGTTGATGACGAGGAAAAAATAGTAGGGATTGTAACGCAGTCCAGTGTTTTGGATGTATTGGCAGACCTTGTTTCCGAGTATGAAGAAGAGGGGGATGAGGACTAATGGATGTGATTCGATTTATGGTGGCGCATTCCGACGATATTTTCGGTGCGCTGATCCAACATATGAAAATTACGGGAATTGCTGTAGCCTTTGCTATTTTGATTGGGGTTCCCATTGGGGTTTGGATTTCAAAGAAAAAAAGCATTGCTGGTTTTGTGTTGGGAATCGCCAATATTATGCAGACGATTCCAAGTCTTGCTTTGTTCGGTTTGATTATTCCGATCATGGGAATTGGATTCAAGCCGTCGGTATTTGTCTTATTGCTGTATGCATTGATGCCAATTATTAAAAATACCTATATTGGAATTACAACGGTGGATGCAGCTGTGATTGAAGCGGGCCGTGGAATGGGCATGACAAGGATGCAGATTTTGAAAATAATCGAAGTACCATTAGCGCTTCCAATGATTATGGGGGGAATTCGAATTTCAACGGTAATCAATATTGGTACGGCGACAATTGCGGCTTTGATTGGTGCTGGTGGCCTTGGTGATTTCATTTTCCGAGGAATTTCAATGGCAGACAATCAGATGATTCTTTCAGGTGCAATTCCAACGGCGCTACTGGCGTTGTTTATGGATACACTATTGAATTTTGTTGAATTGAAAATTACACCACAAGGTTTGAAAGGGGACGAATAAATGAAAAAAAGAGTATTGATGATTTTGTTATTAGCGGTGGTATTGATGGTGGCAGGTTGTTCCGGTGGAGCGGACGATGATGCCAAGGTGATCAAGGTAGGTCATAAAAACTATACGGAAGCACGAATCTTAGGACAAATCTTTGGGCAATTAATTGAAGCGAATACGGACTATACGACTGAAGTTACAGAATTTGGTGGTACGAGCATTGTTTTCGAGGCTTTGAAGGCGAGAGAAGTTGATGTTTATCCAGAATATACAGGGACGGCCTACGGGGCGATTCTCGATCAAAACGAATTAAAGGATCCTCAAGCGGTCTACGATTATGTCGTGAAGGAATACAAAGAGCAATTTGATGTTGAATGGTTGTCGGAGTTGGGATATAACAATACCTATACATTCTCTGTTCGAAAAGAAGTTGCAGATAAGTATAATATCAAAACGGTTTCAGAGATGATTGAGGTTGCTGACGAATTGAAATTCGCTGCAACAGTTGAATTCTTGGCTCGGGAGGACGGACTTCCAGGTGTGAAAAAACACTATAAAGATTTTAAATTCAAAGAAGAATTGGGCATTGATCCAGGACTTCGCTATGAAACAATAAAATCAGGAAAAACGGATATCATTGACGCGTTTTCGACGGATGGAAAAATTCGTGAATACGATTTGGTGATCATGGAAGACGACAAACAATTTTTCCCACCTTATTATGTGGCACCTATTATGAATGGAGAAAGTTATCTGGCGTATCCGGACGTGGTAGCAGAATTGGAAAAGTTGGGTCAGATCATGGACGAGGCAGCGATGCAGCAATTGAACTATGAAGTTGATGTGGAGAAGACTCCGATTGAAGACGTTGCACATAATTTCTTAGTGAATGCAGGACTGATTACAGAATAAGATGAGAGGGTGTTACTTCGGTAACACTCTTTTTTTTTGTTTTTTTATATACTTCGGGTATGCAAAGAATGAGGAGGAAAAAAGATGATTGAACAAGTTTTTCACTATTCGACGGGGAACAAAAAAGCCGTTGAAAAACTAATCCAAGATGACAATGTTCATTATATTCATATGCTTTTCAATAAAGGGGAAGGCTTACCGGAGCACTTTTCCAACTCGAGGGTCTATATGACGGTGGTCAAGGGTAACTTGACGATTCAATTGGGGGATCAGGAGCCGCATTCTTATGAAGCGGGATCGGTATTAAAAATTCCTTATCAAACCAAGATGAATGTAGGAAACAAAGATGAAGCTCTATTGGAATTAATTGTGGTCAAAGCGCCGGCGCCGGGAACTTTTTAATCAGTGCAGTGTGCGAAGGAAGAGCAAAAAGAATGTACAAAAAAGGATACATGCCGATTGGCATGTATCCTTTTTACATTTTATAGAGCAGCCAGCGGCATTCTCGAATCAGGTATTTGAGCTCGTAAAGCTGCAGTTGGCCATTTACTTCGCTTTCACACCGAAACACGAAGGAGTCGATACCGGCGAGGCGTTCTTTTCGCACCTCTTGGATGCGGTGGACTTGTACGATCTTATAGGATTCATCGGGTTCTTGTATTCGGAAACGAAGCGGTCGCGGTTGGTTCTTTGTGGGGAACCAAGCGATCATTTCGATCGGTTTGGAAACAATGCGCATGGAGTCCTCCTTTCTATAAGAGGCTGGTCATAATGGGGTAATCGTCATTTTCTGCAACGCCGCCCTGAATGGATTTGATTCCGCTATGGGGAAAACAGCCGCGAATCAGGATTTTTTCTCCGTATCGTTTTCGGAGCTTGTCCATGGTCGCATCGAGGGTGGCGTCCTTTTCGCGATCGTAGGTATCGAAAAGCGAGAGTTGTTCGAAGGGCTGATCCGTGAGATCAGAAACCCGAACACCGAGGTGGCGAATGGGCGCGCCGGTCCAGGCTTCGTCAAAGAGGGTTTCCACTACTTCGTAGAGACCGCGGGTGGACTGGCAGGGATGAGTCAGCCGCCGTTGATGGCTGAGTTTTTCCAGATGAAAGTTTTTGATGGAGATAGTTACCACCTGTCCGAGGGCCTTTTTTCTCCGCATGCGGAGGCCCACTTTTTCCGTGAGGGACAAGAGCACCAAGAGCGCTTCTTTGCGGTCGTTGACATCAAAAGAAATGGTGGTGCTGTTGCCAATTCCCTTTTGCGCGGGGAAATTAGACTCGCGTACCAAGCTGTCATCAATGCCATTGGCGTACTGCCATAGTAGCGTGCCATAGCTCTTGAAGTGGAGCCGCAAAAAAGAGGGATCGTTTTTTGCCAATTCGCCGATGGTTTGAATATTGAGGCGTTGTAATTTCTTTTGTGTGGCCCGGCCCACCATAAACAAATCGCCAACGGGCAGGGGCCACATTTTCGCCGCGATCTCTGCGGGAAACAGGGTATGGACCTGGTCGGGTTTTTTCAGTTCTCCGCCCATCTTGGCCAATAATTTATTGGAAGAGATTCCGATATTGACGGTGAACCCCAATTCCTCCTTGATGCGATTTCGGATGGTGTGGGCTGTCTCTACAGGATCTCCAAAGAGGCGCTGAGATGCCGTATAGTCCAAGAAGCATTCATCGACGGAATAACGCTGCACATGAGGTGAATATTCCAACAGCAGTTCGTACATGGCCTCACTGCATTGGGCAAACAATTGATAGTTTGGCGCAATCACCAAAAGGCCGGGGCATTTGAGCCGGGCTTCCAACAGGGACTCGCCTGTAATGATTCCTTGCTTTTTTGCTGGAATCGATTTGGCTAGCACAATGCCATGACGTTTGGTCTGATCGCCCCCGATAATGGCTGGGAGGGTACGTAGATCGCGATTGCTTCCGTTTTCAAGTTCATAAGCCGCCTGCCAGCTGAGGTAAGCGGAGTTTACATCAATATGAAAGATAATCATGGTTTCACCTTCTCTTTTCGTCTTTAGGATAACACGAACATATGTTCTGGTCAAGTTTTTGGAACTGCCTGCCTGCAAAAAAGTGCAAAGTTCGGAAAATCAGTCTAAAGATTCTTTTCTCCTCTCGCGTTATAATCGATAGTGATTGTGAAAACTATAACAACGGAGGAAAAAACATGAAACGATTTTTAGCAATGATGCTTGTTGTTTTGATGGTATTTTCGTTGGCGGGATGTACAGGTGCATCGACGGCGACAGAAGAACCGACAACAGAGCCAGTGGTAGAAGCAGCCGGCGTAAGCGGCACTTTTGAAGGAACTGGCGAAGGAAAAGACGGCGCAATTCGAGTGAACCTTACCTTGGAAAACAATGTGATTACAGGGGTTGAGATTCTGGAAAGCCATGAAACAGAAGGACTTTCTGAGGCTCCGATGCAAGAAGTCATCGATCAAGTCTTGGCGAAGAATAGCCTAAGTATCGATGAAGTCAGCGGCGCTTCGTATTCAACAAACGGTTTGTTGGAAGCGATTGAGAGCGCTTTGGGCGCAGCGGGCGTAGCGGTAACGGATTTGGTTGCAGTTGCGTCAGCCGAAGGCGATCAAACTCCTTTGGAGTATCGCGTTGATGTGATTGTTGTGGGTGCTGGCGGTGCCGGTATGACGGCGGCGATTACGGCAAAGGAGGCTGGAGCGGATGTTGCAGTCTTGGAAAAGATGAGCTTTGTAGGCGGAAACACCTTGGTGTCGGGCGGAGAATTGAATGTACCGGGCAGCTGGGTTCAGGAAAACAAAGGCGTTGAGGATTCGATTGAGCAGTATACTGCCGATACGTTAAAGGGTGGAGACAACCAAGCGAACCCAGAATTGGTTGCGGTCTTGGCGGAAAATGCTTTGGCGGGTGCCGAGTGGTTGCGCGATGAAATCAAGGTAAACTATCAGCCGGATTATTTGATGCAGTTTGGCGGTCATTCTGTACCGCGCGCGATCTTCCCGGAAGGCGGATCGGGATATGAAATGATCAGCAAGCTGAAAGCGAAGGCGGATGGAATGGAAATTCCTTTTCATATGAATACGCGAGCGACAACGCTTTTGACGGATGAAAACGGTCGAGTGATTGGTGTGGAAGCGACAAAGGGCGATCAAACCCTGACTTTCTTTGCTGAGAATGGTGTCGTGTTGGCAACCGGCGGATTCGGATCCAATGCAGAAATGCGTGTGAAGTATAATTCGGAATATGATGAGCGTTATAATACAACGGATCAAGAAGGAACAACGGGAGACGGCATTGTGATGGCGGAAGCCGTTGGCGCTGATTTGGTGGATATGGAATTTATCCAAACCTACCCAGCTTGCAGTCCAACGACAGGAATCCTTTCTTACGTAGCGGATACGCGTTTTGACGGCGCGTTGCTGTTTAACAAAGAAGGGGAGCGTTTTGTCGGCGAGTTGGATCGTCGCGATGTGATTTCAAAAGGGATTTTGGCACAAACAGACAGCATTGGCTATCTGGTGTGGGACAATCAAGTGACAGAAGCCAGCCATATGGAAAACTTCCAAAAGGAATATGATGAGCTGGTGAAAAATGGCGAATTGTTCAAGGCGGACAGCGTAAAAGAATTGGCTGCTCATTTTGGTCTGAACTTTGCAGTCATGCAAACGGTGCTGGATCAATACAACGAAGACATGAAAACAACGGGAGAAGATTCTGTTTGGAATCGCCGCGGTTTGAAATTTGCGATTGAAGAAGCGCCATTCTACATTCAAAAAGTAGCGCCTTCTGTTCATCATACCATGGGTGGAATTGTGATTAATACGCAAGCCCAGGTCCTGACAGCAGAAGGACAAGCCATTGAAGGCTTGTATGCGGCTGGAGAAGTGACAGGCGGCATTCATGGCAAGAACCGATTGGGTGGAAATGCCATTACAGACCTGACGGTATTTGGTCGAATCGCCGGCGAAGAGGTGGCAAAATAGGGAGTCAAAGGTTGCGCGTTGCGCAGCCTTTTTTTTTTGCGAAAATCCTGTATAATGGCAGAGGAAGAAAAACAGGAGGCGGACATGGGCTCTTTTCGAAATCGAATTGTATGGATTGTGGTGATTGCTTTGAGCGTCACATTGACAAGCTTTCTCGCTGTGACGCGGCAGGAAGTCAATCAACAGAATATGGAAATGACAAGAAATTTGACGGAACAAATTATTGAAGCAAAATCTGCGCAGATCAGCGGATGGATGGAGCAGCGAATTGCGGAGGTTCAGGTACTGACGGAGAGTGAATTGCTTCGTTCCATGGATATGCGTAGAATCAAGCCTTATATGCGTGCTTTTGATGCGCAGCATGACGATTCATTTGAATCCTTTGGCATTTGTGATGAAGAGGGCATGATGTGGATCTCCGATGATACGGTGATCGATATTCGTGATCGGGAATATTTTCAACGCATTCAAGAAACCGGGGCTGACTTTGTGATCAGTGATCCGATTATTTCAAAATCCAATGAAGAACCGATTGTCATCATTCACCATCGCATATTTGGTGAAAGTGGAGAAACTTTGGGGCATGTAAATGCGGCAATCCGTTTGTCAAAACTTTCGGAATTGGCTAGCGAGGTGACTGTGGAGGATGGGCAAGGCTGGCTAGTGGATGGCAGCGATCATATTTTCACTCCGACCCAAGCGGGTTATGAGGTGACGGAATTGGAAGCCTTTCAAACTTTAGGTGCCGCCACGGGTAAAAATCAACAGGGGTATCGAGTCGAAGGACAGGATGGTCAGGAGGGGCGTTTGTTTTTGGCTCCGCTCACGGGCGTGCCGGGCTGGCAGATGGGCATTGTGATTTCGGAGGAAGCCATGGCTGCGCCAACTCAAAAACTGATTACATCCTTAATGGGTCTTGGTGGCGGGATTTTATTGGTTGCAGTTTTTTTGGTCGGAGTCATAATTAGCGGGATTTTTCGGCCCATGAATCGATTGATGATATTGATGGAACAAGCTGGCGCCGGCGATCTTTTTGTTCGTTTTGAAGAGAAACGGAAAGATGAAATCGGTCAGCTAGGAATGCGGTTCAATTGGCTGTTGGAGCAAATTCAAAGTCTGGTATTACAGGTGAAAGAGAAGGAAAAGGAAAAACAACGGGCTGAAATGACAGCGCTGCAAGCGCAGATTCACCCCCATTTTCTGTATAACACTTTGGATACGATTCAGTGGAAGGCATTGGAGTACGGTGCCGATGAGGCGGCCGATATGATTCAGGCTTTATCGAAATTCTTCCGTTATTCTTTGAATCAAGGGAAAGAATGGACAAGTCTTGAAAATGAAGTTCAACAAATACGAAATTATTTATTCATCCAAAAGATTCGCTATGAGGAGCGGTTGCAGTTTGAGATTGATTGCCGTGCTAATACGCAGTGGGAGATTCCGAAATTGATTTTGCAGCCCCTGGTGGAAAATGCGATTTATCATGGTATCAAGCCAAAATCGAATGGCGGTTCGATTCGAATCGAGATTCATGAGGAAGCGATGCGGCTGGAGATTGCGATTTGCGACACGGGGATTGGCATGGATCCGACGGCACTTCGGAAATTGAGGGAGAGTGTAGAGGGGGATGGGGACTCGTTGGGTGTTGGTATGAAGAATGTGCAACGGAGGTTGCAATTGGTTTACGGAAAGGATTATGGCATTACACGGATTCTTTCGGGAAGTGGAGGGACACGGATTGAACTTCGGATTCCGAAACGAGGAGGACTAGGATGAAAATACTAATTGCGGATGACGAGCGAACGATTCGAAATGGATTGGCCGGATTGATTCGAAACTGGTTTCCGAGCTGGGAGATTGCAGGACTCGCGGAAAATGGAAAGCAAGCCTTACGAATTGCCACCCAAGAAAAGCCGCAGATTGCATTGGTTGATATTAATATGCCGGAGATGAATGGGTTGGAAATGATTGAAAAACTTCGTTCGATTCTGCCGAATACCTTGGTTGTGATTCTATCGGGCTATGATCAATTCGCCTATGCCCAGCAGGGGATTCGTTTGGGTATATTGGATTATTTGCTGAAACCGGTTGATCGCGAGCAACTATTTATGGTCTTGCGGGAAGCGGAGGAAAGAGTCGCGAAACAGAGTGTTGAACGGATAGAGGAACTAGCAGATGAGTTGAGTCTTGCGCAACAAGCGCGGGTGTTGCTAGAGGCGAGTTTTACGGATCCAGAGACGAGCCTCAATCAAGTTGCAGCCTGTTTACACATGAGCGCTTCGTCTTTGACGCGAAGCATGCAGAAAGAGTTGGGCATGAGTTTTGGGGAATACCTTACGGCGCTTCGGATAGAAAAAGCTAGTTGCCTTTTGGCAAATACGGAGCAAAAGATGTATGAGATTGCCGAAAATTGCGGATATGGCAGTCAGCATTATTTTAGCCGAGTATTTCGAAAACAACGCGGAGAAACGCCTCAGACATATAGAAAAACAAAGCGGGGAAAAGGGCAATAAGCATTGCTCTTTTTTTATGACAAAGTTGTGTCGGGAAAGAGATGAACTCATGTCAAAATGGTGAAATCTATTGCAATTCAGTAACAAATCTATTATAATTTTACTGTTACCGTTTAAAAATAGGGGTAAAATAATTTTGGTTTCTATGATATTAGGTTGTTTTTTAAACATATTATGAATCGGAGATGATGCTGTTGAGAAGAGTGGAAAGAAGGAACATGTTTTTCTATCTGTCAGGGAAACTTGTTTCTCTGTTGGGGACAAAAATGTTCAGCTTCGCAATGGGTTTATATATTTTGCGCATTACGGGTTCCGGGATGAGCTTTGCTTTTTCCTTACTTTTAAGCATGGTACCGAGTCTGATTTTTGGACCGATTGCCGGTTCTTTTGCCGATCGATTTGATCGGAAGAGAATCGTGATTTGGATGGATGCCTTGAGTGGCGTTACGATGTTGGCCGCACTTTGGTTTGCAAATACGCAAGGATTGAGTGTTTTTCTTATTTACATGGCTATTGTCTTATTGAATGCATTGAATATTTTCTTTGATATTACTTTTGAGGCTTCATTGCCGAACTTGGTAGAACGAAAGCATCTCGGATCGATGCAATCATACAGTCATTCTATTCGTAACTTGACGGATATCTTGGGACCGGTTTTAGGCGGTGTTGTATATTCGTGGATAGACCCAAAGAGCTTTATGCTGATTAACGGGATTACATTTTTGTTATCTGCAGCCACAGAAACCTTTATCTCTTTTGAATTCAATCGGGATGAGACTGGTAACGAGAATCGAATGCCATTAAGTGTATCATCCGTTTTTAATGACCTAAAAGAGGGATATGAGTACTTCTCTGAGAAAAAAGAAATCTTGAGCTTGTATAAGCATGTGATGATCTATAATTTCTTCTTTACGGTATGGGATGTATTGATGCCGCTGATTCTGGTGGCAACTTTGCGGGTATCTGATCATTCTTATGGAATGGTGCAGGGGAGTTTCTTTGCAGGAGCTTTGATTTTCAGTTTGATTGGTGCGAAAAAGATGGGCGCCTTTCAGATTCGTCGATTTACCGGCCAGATGATCTTGATTGCTAGCATGATTTTATTGTATGCGTTGCCTGTGCTACCGCATCGGTTGCCATTTTTTGTCGATCAAGTTGTGCCGATCTACATTGTCTTGGGATTTGTAGTTGGCGGTGCACTGATGATGATCAATATTCCAATGATGGTCATGATTCAAATGGGCACCGAGGATCGCTATCGGGGACGTGTTATGGGATTTTGCGCAACGATTTCAAGGGTAATCAGCCCATTGGGGCTTTTGATTCATGGAATTCTGTCAGATCGACTACCCTCTTATATCCTAATGATTTATGGCGGGGTGGCGATGTTCATTGTCGCAATTCTGTTTTATCGAGATTCGGTCAAGCAAGAGTACTATCAGCCAATACCCGAAACGAAAGAAGCAAAGACCTCTTAGGAGGTCTTTTTTTGTACACTAAGTTAGAAACTCATCTAACTTAAATTTATTTTGAAATTGACTTGACATGGTTAAGAACAATGATATACTGAATTTGTTAGATGAATTTCTAACAAATAAAAAGTTAGATGGGAGAAAAACATGAACCAAGATCAAAGAATGGAAAGAAGAAATGTGGGTTTATTCTTATCAGGCAAATTCGTTTCCCTTTTGGGATCACAGATGTATGGATTTGCAATGGGGCTTTACATATTACAGTTAACAGGATCCGGGATGAGTTTTGCAATTAATATCCTGCTTTCTACGATTCCAGCGATCATCTTTTCTCCTCTTGCAGGATCGCTTGCTGATCGGAAAAATCGAAAGAAAATTGTGGTTGGCACCGATCTTCTAAGCGGTGTGATTATGTTGATCGTCTTTGCGGTCACTATGAATGTGGGATTAAAAGTGAGCCTGGTTTATCTTTCTACTTTCCTTTTGCGCAGTGTTAGTGTTTTTTTCAATGTTACCTTTGATGCGGCAATGCCCAATTTAGTTCGAGAGGAAAAAATCGGTCAGATTCAATCGCTTTCTCAAGCGGCGACGCAGGGAACCAGCATTTTAGGACCGATTTTTGGTGCGGTTTTATATGCGATTATTTCTCCGCAGTTATTCTTGCTGGCCAATGGAATCTCGTTTGTTTGTTCGGGAATATCGGAAATGTTTATTGATTTTTACTGGCGTGTTGCCCCGGCCGAACCAATGGAAGAGGAGAACCATGGATATTTTGCTTCCATTAAAGAAGGCTATGGATATATGGCGAATAACCCGATGATGCGGGTGATGATTCGAAATATCATTGGAATTAATTTTTTCTTCACGGTGATCGGGATTATGATTCCGGTGGTTTTGGTACGAGACTTGCAGCTTTCGAGTCAACAATTTGGCATTACAGAAGCGCTGTTCTCTATTGGCGCTCTAATTTGGTCGATCAAAATGAGCCAGCAAGCGGATGCGGATATGACTCTGATTGGGTATTCGAAAAAGATGATTTGGCTGCCGCTTTTGACACTGGCTATGGGATTTGCTGTGATTCCGGGCATTGAAATTCTAAATGCGATTCCTCCGGTTGTCTATTATGGAATTCTTGCCTTCTCTATGGGGGCTTGTCTCATGGCAGTCAATATTCCGATGATGGTGTATATCCAGAAAAATACCGAAGATGAAAACCGCGGTCGTGTCATGGGATTCTTAAATATGATTGCCATGTTGATTTCTCCATTGGGTTATTTGCTTCACGGATATTTGTCGGATGTGCTTCCAAGCTATATACTATTGGTATATGCAGGTGTTGCGACCCTCATCTTGGTGGGCGATCTGTATCGATCCGGTATACGACTTGAAAGGAGAACGGTGACTTATGAAGCAGAAATTAAAACTGAAGCATAATTTAGTTGTTGAATATTGTTATTTGCTTACTCGGATTTGCAACGAAGAGATTTTTAAAAACCATCCGGTGATTCAACATTATCGGCAAGATCCAGATGTGAGAAAGGTCGTTGATGAAACGCGCGCATCCATCAGTCCTTTATTAAAAAAAGATCTTGAATATTTTATTCGGAATTTCACGGGAGCGATGACGATCCCCATGGTTTTGACTTTGGAAAAAGGGTATCTACATCCGTTAGAAATGATTGATGCGATCGAGGCGATGGATCCAGAGGAATGGTTGCAATACTATTTCACCTTGAATGATCGAGAAGAGAACATTTTTGAATATAGCGATGAAGATTTGAGAAAAATTATTGAAGAGCAAATTCAACCGAAGTGGGATCTGCCGAATCGGGATCATGAAATTGTTTTGGAGTTTCGAAAATACGTCAAAGAATCAAAGGAACAAATCGTACAGATGTATCGGCGCTTCTATGAACAGCATTTTCGACAATTGGAACCGATGTTGATTGAAAAGCTTAAGGGGATCATCGAGCAGCATCAAACGGTACTCGAGGAACATCCGAAGGAATTTATGGAAGAGATTCTTTGGATGAAGGAAGAGTACTATGATCAAAGTGAGGATATTGAATTCACCGTGACGTGGATTGGAGAACTCTCTCATAGTGTCAGTATTGATGAGAACAAGATTATGGGGATCTATGGCTTTGGATATCTGCAGCGGTTCGATAAAGCGTTTATAAAGATGCAGACAATGAAGTTGTTTAAAGTGCTATCCGATGAACGCCGGTTGGAAATTTTGCGCATGGTAGGCAAAAAACCGCGCTATGCCACGGAATTGGCGAAAGAATTGGGGTTGACCAAGGCGACGGTTAGTTACCATATGAATTTGATTATTGAGCAGGGATTGGTGACAATTCGCATCGAGCAGAAGCGGGTATATTATGATTTAAATACCGAAAGATTGAACAAGCAGTTATTGGATGTCATTAAGGATTTGGCGGGAGAGGAATAACAGATGAATGCGTTGAAACAATACAAGGGGTTGCCGAAACCAATCTATTGGATTTTTCTTGCTCGTTTGGTCAGTGCTATGGGTGCCTTTGTGCACCCTTTTTTGGCAATTTATCTGACGGAAACCTTGGGGTATTCAACAGCGCAAGCAGGGCTTTATGTCACCTATTCTGTAGCGGCCTATGTACCAGGTTCTATGATTGGCGGAAGGCTCGTTGATCAATTGGGCAGGAAACGGGTTTTGCTAATTTTTCAAGCCCTGGCTGCTTTTTGTTATTTGGCGGTGGTGATTTTCCCGAACCCGAATTGGATTCCCTGGTTTCTGATTGCATCCGGTTTTTTCAATAGCGTGGCGCAACCCGCTCATGGGGCGATTACGGCAGACTTGACGACACCGGAAAATCGACAACAGGCCTTTTCGTTTCTCTATTTGGGCATGAATATTGGTTTTGCAGTGGGACCTTTGATTGCGGGATTTTTATTTAATCGATTTTTGATGTGGATCTTTATTGGAGATGCGGCGACAACCCTGATCGCCCTGGTTTTTATTGCCAAGGGTGTGCCAGAGACCATGCCCGTGGCAAGTGTTATAGAAATGGGTGCAGAGCGAACGGAGGAGCAACGGGAAGAAGGCTCTTTATTGCAGGTGCTTTTTCGGCGGCCGACTCTTTTGGTATTTTCCTTGATTCTGACGGTTATTTCTTTTGTGGTGGTGCAGATGCACTTCACCGTTCCACTGCAAGTGAATGATTGGTTTGGACCAGAGCGTGGGAAGGCGTATTTTGGCATGCTGATGTCGGTCAATGGATTGGCTGTGATTACTTTCACACCATTTTTGGTTCATTGGACAAAGAAGAATTCTTCGATTTTCAATGTGGCGTTATCGAATTTGTTTTATTTAGTTGCGGTATTTATGTTGGGCATCCGCGGACCTTTGCCCTGGTATTTTTTGATGATGCTAGTTTGGACGGCAGGGGAAGTCTTGCAAGTGACGAACTACAGTGTGTATTTGGCTAACCATACTCCCGAGAATTATCGAGGGCGGTTTAATTCCATTATCAACATCATTCAAGGCACGGGTTATGGTGTGGGACCGCTGATTATGGGTGAATATTTGGAAACCCATACCACCTGGGAAATTTGGCCGTGGATTCAGCTTTTAACCGTTGGGGCAACCCTTGCTGTGTTGGGACTGTTCCTTTGGGAGAGAAGAGTGACGAGACAATAAAAAAACCACTTGTTCCTCGGAAAATTTCCGCGGAACAAGTGGTTTTTTGTTATTTTTAGTCGATGGAAGCAAGGAAGGCATCGATCGATTCTTGCGGGGTTGCCCAAGAGGTGACAAGGCGAATGGCGACTTGATCGCCGACGGGTTCCCACTCGTAGAAGGCGAAGTCCTTTTCAAGAATTTGAATTTGTTCCTTTGTTAAAATTGGGAAAACTTGATTGGTCGGAGAATCAACAAAGAAGGTTAGCCCCTTGCTTCGCAAGCCGTCGGTGAGGCGGTCGGCCATTTTTTTCGCGTGACGTGCCAAATCGAAATACAGATCATCCGTAAAGAGTACCTCGAATTGAATACCCAAAATCCGGCCCTTCGCCATCAGTGCGCCGCGCTGTTTGATCAGATAGCGGAAGTCTTCCTTCAGGGATTCATTGCGAATAATGATTGCTTCTCCCAAAAGGGCGCCGTTTTTGGTAGCTCCGATGGTAAAGGCGTCTGCCACTTCGCAGTGAAGCGCAAGGGTTAATTCTGCTTCTTTGACAACGATGGCTGCTCCGATGCGGGCACCGTCGATGTACAAAAGGAGATTATTACGGTCACAGGTTTGGCGAATATCCAACAATTCATTTCGGGTGTAAATGGTGCCTACTTCTGTGGAATTGGAAATATAGACGAGCCGCGGTTTGACGGAATGTTCATCCTTGTGCCAGTCTACGACTTCTTGGATTTGTGCCGGTCGAATCTTTCCGTCGCCAGAAGGTACTGTAATGACTTTATGTCCAGTCGCTTCAATGGCACCGGTCTCGTGGGTTGCAATATGGCCGGAGTCGAGGGCAATACAAGCCTCGTGAGGGCGCATAAAGGCGCCGAGTGCGGTCAGATTGGCTTGGGTGCCTCCTGGTACCAGATGGACATCAACGTCTTGATTTTCAACGGCATCTCGAACTTTTTGGACGGCGTTTGCGGTATGCGAATCCAGTCCATAACCGGGTTCTTGTTCCAGGTTGGATTGGATCAACGCCTGAAGAATGCTTTCGTGGGCGCCTTCGCTATAATCGTTGGTAAAATAATACATCGAAATCCTCCTCGTATCTTTAATTATTTATGAGTATAGAGTTTTTTGGATAAAAATGCAAGACATGAAACCAGTTTGATCTATGCGTGTTGATCCAGAATCTCTTGTCGGCGAAAGCAAGAAAGCAGATGATCGTTGACCACGCCGACTGCTTGCAGATGAGCATACATGATGGTAGGACCCAGGAATTTAAAGCCCCTCTTTTTCAAGTCTTTGCTAACGGCTTCAGAGAGCGGGGTTTTGGCCGGAAGCTCATCGACGGTGTCAAAGACATTGATAACGGGTTTTCCATCAACAAATCCCCAGAGATAGGTATCGAAAGAGCCGAACTCCTCTTGGATTTGAAGAAAGAGTTTGGCGTTGTTGATGGATGCTTTGATCTTCAACTTGTTTCGAATGATGCCGGCATTTTGTAGAAGCACCGCTTCATCCTCTTCCGTAAAGGTGGCAACAGCCTCGGCATCGAAATTTTTGTACGCGATTCGGTAGTTTTCTCTCTTTTTTAATATGGTGATCCAGCTCAAACCTGCTTGCGCGGATTCTAAGATGAGAAATTCAAAATGAATCTGATCATCATGAACGGGAACGCCCCATTCTTCATCGTGGTATTGGACGTAAAGCGGATCCGTGCCACACCAGTCGCATCGATTCATGGTGGTCTCCTTTTTCCTTTTATTATATCGGTACAAAAGCTTGGAAGCAACTTACTAAAAGATTTTAAGAGTTATTGATTTTTTTTAAGTACTGTGATACAAATAGAGAGGAAGGAGTGATTTTATGGAATCGATTCATCCAATTTTACAAAGTTATTTGCCTGTGGTAGAAGCTATGGGTGCAGCTCTGGGAAGGCAATGCGAAATTGTCTTACATCAATTGACAAGAGAAATTTCAACAGTAATTGCTATTGCCAATGGCGAAGTAACCGGTCGGAAAGTTGGATCACCAGCAACGGATTTATTGGTCGAAATTGCAGAGACCTTGGAATCCGGTGAATTGGGAGACGAGATGATGTTGAATTATCGAAGCGAAACTCCCGAAGGACGAATCTTAAAATCCTCAACAGTATTGATTCGAGATGGAGACCAGGTCGTAGGCGCCCTTTGCATCAATCAAGACATTACTGATGATTTAGCCTATCTGGCAAAGCTGACAGCGTTGACAGTTACCGAAGAGAAGAAAAAAGAAACCCATCTGTCTGACGCGGAGTCTTTTATGGAGAGCATGATCGACCGAGCGATTGCCAAAAGCGAAAAGCCCTTGCCATATTGGGAAAAGGAAGATCGTTTGCGGGTGGTGGCTGAGTTGGAGAAGCGCAATGTGTTTTCGATTCGCGGTGCTGTAAGTGTATTGGCAGCCAGGATCAAAGTATCTAAGTTTTCAATTTACAACTATATAGAAGAAGTTCGAACAAATAAGGAGGAGTAATCATGGCAAAGAAAATTATTGCAACAACCAATGCACCAGGGGCGCTAGGTCCTTACTCACAGGCAGTACAGATTGGGAACTTGGTGTATACATCAGGACAATTGGGAATGACGACTGCCGCAGAGATGCCAGCAACCATTGAGGAACAAACAAAACTGTCTTTGGATAATGTGAAGGCGATCCTTACAGAAGCCGGAACGGATATGTCAAAAATCATCAAGACTTTGGTTTTTATCAAAGATATGAACGACTTTGGCGCGATGAACGGGGTATATCAACAATACTTCACTGAAAATTTTCCTGCAAGAAGCTGTGTGGAAGTGGCACGTTTGCCAAAAGACGGATTAGTAGAGATTGAAGTAATCGCAGAAGTATAAGTACCTGGTACAACCGAATAAAGAAATATTTAAAAAAAGCTTGATTTTTCGAGCTTTTTTTTGTAAGATAACGGAAATTGAAAGGAGGAGATAACATGTTGGAGCAATTGAATCAAAAGCATGCAAATGAGGTCGATGTTTTTTTGGCACAAGCGCCGGGATTCGCCTTATTTATCATTGGAGACATTGAAAACTTTGGTTACGACTCATCATTTCAAACGATTTGGGGTGACCGCGACGATCATGGCACTCTCCGGGCAATCCTTTTGCGGTATTATACCAACTACGTCATCTATGCGCCAGGTGCTTTTAACGCGGCGGGGGTGGCTGCAAAGATTCAGGAGAATTCGGAGTGGAGCAATATCAATGGCTGGGCAGAAGCTCTTCGACAGGTGATTCCCTATGTCAAAGAGGGGAACAGCAAAGAGATGTATTTTGCGGAATGCAAGAAATTGGAAACGGAGTATCCGATTCCGGATTCGGTTGTAGAGGCGGACTTTGAAGATATCGAAGGGATTCTCTCCTTGCGGCTTACGATCGATGAATTCAGTCGGCCAAAGGATGGCGTCAAAATCCAGCGCCAAAAGATGGAAACGAAATCGGGACGTGATGTGATCTGCAAGATTGACGGGCGTGTGGTTGCGGGAGCCGCGACGACGGCGGAGAATTCGCAATCCGCCATGGTAGTGGCGGTCTGCACGGATCCGGCGCATCGACAGCATGGCTATGCCTCTGCCTGTGTGACCAAGTTGGTGAAGGAATACAGTGAGATAGGCAAGCGACTTTACTTGTTTTATGACAATCCAAATGCGGGAAGGATTTACAATCGCATCGGATTCCATGAAATTGGAAAGTACATCATGATTCAACGATAAGAAACGGCCTTGGGCCGTTTCTTTTAGGGTCATATGTCCTAGACAGTCAAAACGCCTTCCGATATACTGAAAAAGCTGTTTAGGAGGATATTCATGAGAGTAGCATATATGACGGTATTTTTTATTCAATTTATGATGACGATGGAACTGGGGAGCGTGTACCCCATTGCCCCATATTTGGCAGAACTCTTCGGGATTGACACATCTAAGATTATCTTAATTAACATTGGGTTTGCTGGTTTTGGTTTGGTAGCACCGTTGTTTGGAATTTTGGCGGATCGAATCGGAACACGAAAGACGATTACGAGCAGTCTGGGGGTCTTGGCTGTAGGCATGGGCGTGACTGCCTTTTCTCAATCGGCTCTTCATTTTCTTTTGGGGCGTGCCGTGATTGGCGCCGGATTTTTTAGTTTGTCGGGCTTGCTGATCGGTTATATGGGCGACTTGGTGCCATACGAATCGCGGGGTCGTGCTTTGGGATTTGTCCGGTTTGCCTTTGCCATTGGAATCCTTTTGGCACCGGTGTATGCATCATACATGGTGATGCGAATTGGCATTAAGGGTCTGTATCTGCAATATATGGTTGGCATTCTTGTCGCTTTGGTTTTATCGCTGCGATTGCCGAAGCCGGAGCACCAAGCAACGGCAAGTGTCCTTAATTGGAAAGAGATCAAGGCGTTGCCGCGGGTGCCTGGAGCAAAGATTTTTATGCTGACCCAATTTGTTTTGGCGATTCCAGCGGTTTTTGTCTATGGATATTTGAGCATTTACTTGCATGAACTGGCGATTCCTCAAAATACCATTGGTTGGATTTATTTGATTGCGGGACTCGGAACAGCGGGCGGTGTGTTATTGGCCATGTGGCGGTCTGATCGGTGGGGAAAAGCACGGTTTGGGCAAATTAGTTTTACCATTATGGCAGTCTCGATTTTTTTCGTAACGCGAGCACCGATTGCGCTGATTGCAATTCTCCTCTTTTTCTTTGCCTTCGGCTATGATGGGGGATGGCCGGCTTTCCAGGCATTGGCATCGGAAGTGATGGCAGAACGTCGAGCAACCTTTATGACCATGATCTATTTGACGGTGTCAATATCGAATGTGTTGATGTATCTCATCGCACCCTGGGTATATGAAACCATTGGCTTTGCGGGGATCAGCTGGATCGCCAGTATCTCGGCTTTGGTCTGTGTTGGCTTGTTGTTTGTGATTGAAAGAAAATATGCACAAAAATTCTAGATCGACGAGAGTCGGTCTTTCTTTTTATGATAAAATAAGGCTATATGTAAAAGGGAGGAGTGACAGGATGAAAATTGTTTTAATGGAGCCGCTGGGTGTGGCAGCGGAAAAAGTGAGTGAAATGGCGGAGGTGTTTAACAGTCAAGGCCATGAATTTGTTGCGTATGATTCGATTGCGGTGGATGAAGAGGAAATGATTGCTCGTGCCAAAGAGGCAGATGGCTTGATGATTGCCAACCATCCTTTACCAGCCGCGGTGATTGACGCGGCAGCAAATCTTAAGATGATTTCGGTTGCCTTTGTGGGTGTGGATCATATTGCCTTGGATTCCTGCAAGGAACGGGGAATTGTTATCAGCAATGCAGCAGGGTATTGCGATGATGCTGTGGCGGAACTGGCGCTGGGCATGAGTCTGACTCTTCTTCGTAACGGACGCGAATGTGATCTTGTAACCCGGGAAGGGAAAACACGGGTTGGATTGGTTGGCAATGAGCTGGCTGGGAAAACAGTCGGCATTATTGGCACGGGTGCTATTGGGCTTCGAACGGCAGAGCTGTTTAAGGCTTTTCGGTGTAACTTGATCGGCTACTCGCGCAGCGAGCGAAAAGAAGCGAAAACATTGGGACTTACCTATAAGAGTTTGATCGAGGTAATGGAAGAGAGTGATATTATTTCGGTTCATACGCCTCTCACGGGGGCGACGAAGGGAATGATAAATCGCGATTTGATTGCGAAAATGAAGCCGGATGCATTATTTATTAATGTGGCGCGAGGCCCGATTGTGGATAATCAAGCCTTGGCGGATGCCTTAAATGCGGGACTGATCCGTGGAGCGGGAATTGATGTCTTTGATATGGAACCGCCGCTACCAGCAGAGGAACCCTTGCATCAAGCGAAGAATATATGGTTGGCACCTCATGTGGCTTTTGCGACAAAGGAGTCCATCGAGCGCCGGGCACAAATTACCTTTGACAATGTAACGGCTTGGATGGATGGAACGCCACAGAATGTGAAGGAGTAAAAATGGTGTACTTGTTTTTGTTTATAGCGGGTGCCGTTCAGGGGGCTGCTAATTTTGGCTTTGTTCTGATTGCTCTTCCCTTGTTGGGCTTGTTTATGCCCTTGAAAGTTGCAGTGCCCCTTTTAACTCTTGTGGGATTATTTTTGGGTACGGCGCAATTGTTCCAGATCCGAAAAAAACCGGATGTGAAGATGGTGAGTCTTTTGCTGATTTCTGGCATGGTTGGGGTCCCTTTAGGCACCTGGATTTTGGTTGCCTTTGATGATGCAGTGCTGAAAGGCATTGTTGGGCTCGTATTGGTTGCTGCGGCAGTTTTGTTGGCGAAGGGGTATCGGGTTCGCCGCGGCGGGAAGATGCTTCATATGGTAACTGGAGGCTTCTTAAGCGGGCTATTAAAGGGTGCGGCTGCTATTGGAGGACCACCCATTGTCATCCTTCTTAGCAATTATGATATGGACAAGCAAACCTATCGCGCCAATATCGTGACTTATTTTTTCTTGATTGGCGTTTTTGCGATCCCGAATTATGTGCAGGCAGGGCTGTTCAGCCAGGCCATGTTTTTTCAATCCATTCGAGGATTTGGAGCGGCAGCCGCGGGATTGGTGGTAGGAAACTTGATTTTTAAACGAATCGATGAGATGAAATTCAAGCGAATGACCTATGGCATCGTCATGGTGTCCGGCGTGATGACGATCTTATCGGTATGGAACTAAAGGAGGAAAGTGCATGCGATTGGTAGATTTTCATTGCGATACGATTTTACGGTTAGTAAATGGTTCGGCAACCGGGGACTTGATGAAGAATGACGGTCATCTGGATTTGGAGAGATTGAAACAAATTGGTGCCTTGGCTCAGTTCTTTGCGGTTTTTATTGACTGGGAAGATGAAACGGTAAAACCGGATCCTTTTGGTTATGCCATCAATGCGATTTCATATTTCAAGGGTCAGGTTGAAACCTATCAGGATCAAATTGGAATCGCGCATAACGTGGAAGAAATTCTTCAATTGGAGAAGGAAAATCGGATTGCTGGGATTTTAACCATTGAAGAAGGTGCGATTTTAGAAGGAAAGATGGAACGCCTTGAGAGGTTGCATCAAGAAGGAATTCGATTGATTACCTTGACCTGGAATTACGAAAACTCTTTGGGGTATCCTAATGCTAAGGATCCAATTTTGATGGGAAAAGGATTGAAACCCTTTGGTAAAAAGGTCGTGGAACGAATGAATGAGCTGGGCATGATTGTGGATGTGTCTCATCTTTCCGACGCCGGTTTTTGGGATGTCGTCGAGATTTCCAAGAAGCCCTTTATTGCTTCACATTCCAATGCCCGCGCAATCAAAGATGTGACTAGAAATCTCGCAGATCCGATGATTCGAGCGATTGCGGATCAGGGCGGTGTGATTGGATTGAATTTCTGTCCGTTTTTCTTAAATGAAGAGAATCATGAAACCGTTGACTCTTTGGTGCAGCACCTGATTCATATGATCGATCAAGGCGGGGTTGAAGTTGCCGCCATCGGAACCGATTTTGATGGGATTGGCGGAAAGATGGATCTGGCTCATGTTGGTGAAATGGAACGATTGGTGCACGGGTTGAGAAAAGCTGGGGTATCCTCGTCGAGTATCGATAAAATTTTCTGTGAAAATGGGCTGCGGGTGATACGAGATACCATGCGATAAGAAAGAAGGTGATTGTGATGATTCGATCAATTGAAAAGATTTTTCATCCTGCCTGGAGGCAACAGGCAACTCATCAAGTGGGATTCGAAGGCTGGTATTACCGATTGGTCAGTGCGGATCATCACCATTCCATTGCTTTGATTCCAGGGTTTCAACGGGGTGAAAAAGAGGAAGGTTTCCTTCAAGTTCTGGTGCAAGGCTGGGAGACAGGCATGTGGATTTCCTATCCCATTGAGGAAATTGTGACGAAGGATCGTCCATTCGAGGTTCGTGCCGGTGAGAATGTTTTTTCTCTGGATCGGATTCATCTCAGCATTGATTCGCCCAAACGGATACGGGGCGACCTGCAAATCAAGGACGCGACATCCTATCCGGTAACGTTGGCGGCACCAGGAATTATGGGGTGGTACCGTTATGTGCCGAAGATGGAGTGTTATCATGCCGTTGTGATGATGGATGCCGAGCTGACAGGTGAGATTCAAATTCAGGAACATGTCATTGATTTTACGGGTGGCCGGGTCTATGTTGAAAAGGATTGGGGCTCGAGTTTTCCCTCCGCATGGATTTGGGTTCAGTCCAATCAATTTAAACAGACGGGAACCAGTTTTATGCTATCGGTTGCCGATATTCCATGGGGGGGATCCTCCTTTGAGGGATTTCTCGCTTACTTGCAGACACCAGAGCAATTGTATCGATTTTCAACCTATACCGGTGCTAAAATTGTACATTGGGAAGAGGATGGCAAGGCGATTCATCTGACGCTGGAGGATCGCAAATATCGTTTGTCGATTCGGATCTTGCGATCTGGCGGGGGCGAATTGCGTGCGCCGCAAAACGGGTCCATGAATCGAAAGTTGAAAGAGACGATCGATGGCAAAGTGGATATTTGGCTGGAGAGGAAAAATGGAGAGCGAATCCTGTCTTGTACGGGAGATCCTGCTGCGTTCGAGCAGTCCGGTATTTTTGAAAATCGAAAGAGCAATGGAGGGTCGCCAAAGAATGAAGAAGCGGAATGATATTTTAAAAGTCATTGGAATGATCAGTATGGTGGTGGATCATGTGGGCGTTCAATTTTTTTCTGAGGATCCTACATTTCTCTATTATGCCATGCGTATATTCGGGCGATTGGCATTTCCAATCTTTGCCTATCTCTTGGCGACTGGATTTCAGCGAACCCGGGATCGAAAAAAATACGCCCTTCGATTGGGTGCTTTTGCATTGATTACGCAGATTCCCTTTCAACTTTTTGCGGGACATTTAAATGTTTTATTTACCTTCTTGCTGGGGATTTTCTTTTTATCGTCTTATGAAAAGCAGGAAATGTTGGGCATGGTTGCCGCAATTTTGATGGCTGAATTTTTGCGAACGGATTATGCAGGATATGGACTATTGATTATTTTTATTTTTTACAAGTTTGGAGAAAACAAGCAAAAAACGTTTCTCTATTTGTTTGGTTTGACCGCGTTATATGGCACCTTGAGCGTTTTGTCATTGGGGCATTTCGAGTGGGTGGTTCTGATTCAATTGGCTTGTGTCATGGCATTGCCTGTAATTTGGCATGAGTTTCGGTGGCAAATTGAATTACCGAAATGGACAGGATATGCTTTTTATCCGGCTCATATCACGATTTTGTTGGCAATTCAGGCTTGGATTGACAAATTATAGACAACAAAGAGGAAATCGTATTCACAAATGATGAAAAATCTGTTATAATCTTGTCTATTAAAGAAAAGTTGGGTGATGACATGAAGTGGATACAAAAAAAGGAAATTACGCGCGAAGGCAATCAACAAAATCGTGTGTTTTATGCAGAAATTGAAAATGATGAAAAAACACCATGCGCCTATAAGATGTTTTCTTCGCAGGAAGCAAAAGATCGAGAAGCCATGTTATTAAAAACCCTCAGGCGACATGCGCTGCGTGTTCCGCAGGTATTGGAAGTCGATGACAAGGGAATTCTGCGAGAATGGATTGAAGGGCTTACGATAGAGGAAATTCTTATTGAAATGGAAGAGGCGCAAGCGGGTCAATATGATGCATCTGCTAATGAGTCTTTGATTTATCGATTGATCAATTGGTTTTATGATTTTCACACCATTGCCTCATGCATGGAACATCAAAATTTGGTCATGTATGATGTTCACCCAAGCAATTTTGTATTAAGGCGTGGACAGATCTATGGATTGGATTTTGAGGATTGTCGGCCCGGTGTTGTCGAGACGGATTTCGGCCGATTTATGATCTTTTTGATGCGGGATGGCTTGTTTGAGTGGCGACTCGCATTTGTGAAGCAAATGATGAAAAGCATGGAAGGGGAATTCCGATACAATTTGGAATTGGCGCGTCAAGCGATGGAAGATATGAGTAAGAAGGAAGAATGGAAATCAATAGAATTGATTTTTAATTAAGTGCCGAAAGGTACTTAATTTTTTTCTTTGCGGGTATAGAAAAAGTGGAGGTTCTTATGAAAAAATGGATAGGCGTATTGGCTGTTTTGTTCTTTGGTTTGCTGATGACGGGTTGTTCGGATGAATATGCAACCATGATGCAAGATCGAGTGGAAGAAGGGCAAGAGTTTTCGCGGATTTCTTTGGAATCTGATCATTTGGTGCGTGCCTATATGGTAAGTGAAGATGGCGTGGCGGCGAAAGTTGTTCAGATCTTTGAATTTGCATATGACAGCGAGCCGTATCAGGTATTAATTGAGGTGGATCCGATTGCGGAATCCTTTTTTGGGTTCGAAAACGTAACAGGCACGGACGGAGAAACCATTCAAAACTGGCAGCAGGGGTTGATTGGGCTGGCTCTTTCCGAAACGGTGCCCGCTATTGGGGAATCGGATCTTGAATCCTTATGGACATCTGCCGCAAAAGAGGCACAAGCCAATTATCTTCTTCTGATTAACGGAAAGTAAATTTGATGGAGAAGCTGACGGAAGGCCGTGAAAAATGGTATAATAAAAGGCACGGCTGAAGGAGGAGTGGCGATGAAAAGAAAAAGTTCAGTGATTCGATGCATCATTTTCGATTTTGACGGTACAATTGCGGATACGGAGCATTTTGCGTTTCACATCTCCAATGAATTGGCGGAACGATATAACTTTAAAAAGATCACCCGGGAAGAATTGAGCGATATGAAGAAGATGCATTTCAAGGAATTGTTGGAATACATTGAGGTGTCGGCGCGTCAGCTTCCGTTTATTTTACGGCGAGGTCAAAAATTGCTTCGTCACAATATGCATGAGGTTCAGTTTTGTGAAGAACATTTTCCAGAGTTTTTGGATGAGTTGCGAAAACGAGAGTTGATTTTGGGGATTATTACCTCCAACACAAAAAAGAATGTTTTGCGATTTTTAGCAGATAAAAACATCGAAATTTTTAAATTCGTTTTGGCAGCATCTTTGTTTAACAAGCAATCGAAGGTTCAACATATTATGAAAAAATACAGCTTGGCTCCTGAAGAAATTCTCTATGTGGGAGACGAGGTGCGTGATATTCATTCTGCCCGAGCATCGGGTGTGCATATTGCTTCCGTAGTGTGGGGGTATAACGACAGACAATTTCTTGAGGCGGAACAGCCGGATTGGTTGTTGGAGGATTCAAGAGAAATATTGGAAATTTTAGATGGTACAAAATAGGCGGATGATGTTCCGCTTTTTTTGTATGATATAGGTGCAAGCATTCAACTTACTGGTTGTTGCTTGCACCTATATTTTTATATAAGGAGATTGCAAATTAAAATCATTCTGCTATACTGCTACTAGTTGATATTATTTAGGGGGCATTATGCAGCAGAGACAGAACCAAAATCCAAGAAAATGGGCCTTGCTTTTATTGGGAACGATGGTGTTTTTCGCATTGTTCGACAGTCCGAAAAATATCTTGATTCCCGCTTTTAAGCAGTCCTTTGATATCGGAAACACGATGATGGGCAGTCTTGTATTCGCATCGAGTATTTCATTTACAATTATGACCTATTTTTCGGGGAAAATTTGCGTAAAATGGGGGCATCAAAAGACCATTGTCGTGGGCTTGATTGGACTTGCATTTGTTGCACTTGGGTTTTGGCGGGTTGAATCGTCCCTTGCCTTTGCGATTTTATATGTGGGGCAGTCAATTTTTATCGCTCCTCTAGTTTTTGGGCTAAACACCATGGTGCCTTTAATTCCGGTCCGCAATTCAGCCTTGCTTATGAATCTCTTGCATTTTTGTTATAGCTTGGGTGCCATGACTATGTCGAAATCCATCGGGCAATTGCTTGGGGCGGGATTTGCTTGGTCCAGGATCTATTTGTTCACCTCGATTGGATTGATCTCGATCGTTGTATTCAATCTCTTCGTAACCTATCCATCGGGGCAAAATCAGGTGCAGCCCCATGGAAAAGCAGAAGGGCCCTTAACAATAAAAAATCCCTTGTTGTTTGGCATGATTGGCGCATTCTCTGCCTCCATTGTCGCGGAGACGGCCATTGGACAATGGTTTAGCAATTATATGGTGGAGAGCTTTTCTCTTGAATTGAACCAGGCGGCAAATATTTTGTTTTACTATCTGGCCTTGCATACGATCGGTCGTTTGATCGGTGGATTTGTTGCGGGACGGTTTGGGACGCAGAAAACCCTTGTGAGCGCTTTGTCGGCTGCGTGCTTGCTTACCTTGACTGGAATCATACTCAAGGAGCAAGGGCTGTTCTTAATTGCGGGAGCGGGGCTCTTTATGTCGATCAATTATCCGACCAGCTTGCTCTTAGCGCAATCTTTATTTCCTTCGCAATCGGTGCGAGCGACAAGTCTTGTATTGACCAGCATCTCCTTTATCAATATGTTTACCGGAGTGGTTGTCGGGGTGCTCAATGATCAAATTACAGCCTACCGCACCTTCTTTTTGATTCCTGTGATGCTTGTGGTTTCATTGGGGTTCCATGGATTTGTTTGGGTGCGCATGAAAGAAAGCAGGGCTGATGAATGAAAATCATAGAAACCAAAAAAGACATCCAAGGATGTCTTTTTTTATTTTCGTTCTTTTAAAGGATGATAGTGATGCAGTTCGTTGACAGTTTTATAGGCTGGGCGGATGATTTTGTCATCGCTCACCAATTGTTCCATTCGATGCGCACACCAGCCAGAGATTCGGCTTGTGGCAAAGATTGGTGTGTAAAGATCTTCTGGAATGTCCAGCATTTCCAGAACAAATCCAGAATACAAATCGACATTGGATGCGATATGGGCATGAGGTCCCTTGCGTTCGTAAAAGAGGGCGCGAGTGATGGACTCAATATTGGCGTAAAGTTCAAATTCTTTCATTCTATTCTTTTCGAGGGCAAGTTCTCTTGCCTTTCTTTGAAGGAGAACGGAACGGGGATCTGATTTGGTGTAAACGGCATGTCCCATTCCATAGATCAACCCTTTTTTATCAAAGGCGTCTTTGTTTAAAAGTCGTTCCAGATAAAGGCGCAATTGAGCGGCGTCATGCCAATCATCAACCTCGTCCTTGATGGTCTGCATCATTTGACAGACCTTAAGATTTGCACCGCCATGCTTGGGTCCCTTTAGGGAACCGACGGCTGTGGCAACGGCTGAATAGGTATCAGTGCCTGTGGAGGCGACCACGTGGGTGGCAAAGGTAGAGTTATTTCCACCTCCGTGCTCTGCCATGATTACCAAGAGGAGATCCAAAGTTTCCGCTTCCAAAACGGTGTATTGATTGTCTGGGCGGCTCATATGAAGAATATTCTCCGCGGTGCCCACATTTGGTTTTGGCAAGTGGATGTAAAGACTCTTCCCATCAAACGCGCGGGCTTTTGCTTGATAGCCGTAGGCGATGATGGTTGGGAACTTGGCAATTAGATTGATGCTTTGCTCCATCAGGTTGCGCATGCTTAAATCATCTGGATTATCATCGTAAGAGTATAGAACCAAGGTGCTTCGTTGCAATTTATTCATCACGTTGCGGGATGGGATGCCCAAAATCATGGAATCCGTAAATCCCTCCGGCAGGTTTCGCCTTTCATCCAATAGGGTGTTGAAGGCTGCCAGTTCTTCCGTGGTTGGTAATTTGCCGAAAAGCAGAAGGAAAGAAGTCTCTTCAAAACCACGACGGTGTTCGGTTTGAAATCCGTCGACTAGGTCGAAAATGTCGATTCCGCGATAGAACAGGCGGCCTTCCTTGGCGATCTTGGTTTTCTCAACGATATCATAGCCGTCGACGTTGCCGATCTCTGTCAGACCGACTAAGACGCCCGTGCCATTGGCGTTTCGAAGTCCTCGCTTGATATTGTACCGATCAAAATCAATGGCGGGTATATGATTGTTTTTTGTGGCTAAATCTGTTAGATATTCGAAGAAATCCTTCTTCATTCTCTCACTTCCCTTGCATTCTATTGATGATTGCGGCGGTCATTTCTGTTGTTGACGCAGTTCCGCCCAAGTCTTTGGTAACATGGATGCCTTCTTTGACAATGGAGGAAACGGCATTTCTTACTTTCTCTGCTGCTTCCGTTTCTCCCAAGTAATCCAAAAGACTCGCGCCTGAAAGAATCAAGGCGACTGGATCGGCACTGTTTTTGCCAGCCATTTTCGGCGCGCTGCCGTGAACGGCTTCAAAGATGGCAATGTCTTCTCCAATATTGGCACCTGGAACCAAGCCCAATCCGCCGACCAAACCTGCGCAAAGATCGGAAAGGATATCACCATAGAGATTCATGGTGGCGATCACATCGAATTGATAAGGATTGATGACCAATTGCATGCACATATTGTCGATGATGACTTCTTCATATTCAATTTCGGGATATTTTTCGGCGACTGCGCGGGCGCAAGTCAAAAACAATCCGTCGGTGTCTTTTAGGATATTTGCCTTATGAGCAACGGTGACTTTTTTTCGTCCATTTGACTTTGCATAGGCGAAGGCACTCTCCATGATTCGAGTGGAACCTTTTCGGGTAATTCTTTTTCTGGCGATGACCGTATCTTCATCCAAAAATTCCTCGTCGCCGATATAAAGACCCTCCGTATTTTCGCGGAAAATCACGAGATCAAGATTTGGATAGCGTGATCGTTCTCCCTGTAAGCTGAGAATCGGACGAATATTGGCGTAAAGATCATATCGTTTCCGCAAATGAACATTGATGCTTCGGAATCCGCTACCGACAGGGGTTGTGATGGGTCCCTTTAAGGCGATGCGATTTTTTTCGATGCTTTCATAGACTTCATCGGGAACAAGAACACCTTTTTCTAAAAAAACGGCTTCTCCCGCATTCACGGTTTCCCATTCAATGGCAACACCGGTTGCGTCGATGATTTCTTTTGCCGCATTGGCGACTTCGGGTCCAATTCCGTCGCCTGGAATAAAAGTTACTCGATTCATGATAGGATCTCCTTTTTTGTGAAATTCAAGGTACCGCCAATTTTAAGGACTTCAACATCCCGAGTGGAACCTTCAAAGGCAACTTTGCAAACGAAGCCTTGGGTTTCATTGACCAAGTCAAAGGACGCTTTTCCATCCAATGCATCATGAACCGCATTGAATTTTAATTCATCGGTCTCATTGAATCGATCGTAATCTGCAGGATTAACGAAGACCAAAGGAAGAATTCCTGAGTTGATCAGGTTTTTTTTATGGATCCTTGCAAATGATTTGACAATGACAGCCTTCACACCCAGATAAAGCGGTACAAGGGCGGCATGCTCACGCGAGGAGCCCTGTCCATAATTGTCACCGCCGATAACGAATCCTCCGCCTGCAGCTTCCGCTCGCATTTTGAAATCTGGAATGATGGTGCCGAAGCAATACTTCGATAATTCCGGAATATTCGATCGGAACGGCAATAGCTTGGCGTTGGATGGCATAATGTCATCCGTGGTGATATTGTCTCCTGTTTTTAATAATAACGAACCCGATAGACTTTCAGGTAGATCGCCGCTGAGTGGGAAAGGTTTGATGTTCGGTCCCATCACAACGGACAATCCGCTTCGATCTTCTGGAGGATAGATCAAGTAGTTTTCAAAATTCGCAAAGGTTTCTGGTAGGACGATGGCCGGTGCTTCCATGCCATATTCTGCGGGCAGGGTAACTTCACCTGTGATGGCTGCGATTGCCGCCATTTCGGGACTGACCAGATAGACGTCTGCATCCATGGTGCCACATCGGCCCTGGAAGTTTCGATTGAAGGTACGAAGGGAGATGGCTCCGCTCTTCGGCGCTTGTCCCATGCCAATACATGGTCCACAAGCCGCTTCTAAGATTCGCGCGCCGGCGGCGATCAAATCACCGAGGGCTCCGTTATCGCTCATCATTTTCAGGATATTGCTAGATCCTGGAGAAATAACCAGACTGACATTCGGATGAACGCTCTTGCCTTTTAAAATGGTAGCTACCTTCATCAGGTCGGTATAGGAAGAGTTTGTACAGCTTCCAATGGCCACTTGATCCACCTTCATGCCAGCAATTTCTGAAAGTGTTGCAACTGCATCCGGGCTATGGGGTTTTGCAACCATAGGCACCAGGGTGGACAGGTCGATTTCCAAGCGTGCGTCATAAACGGCATCCTCATCGGCTGCCAGGGGTTGATAGTCTCCCGCGCGTCCTTGGCGAGTTAGAAAATCTAGCGTTTGTTCATCTGAAGGGAAGATTGATGTCGTTGCGCCCAGTTCGGCGCCCATATTGGTGATGGTGGCCCGGTCCGTTACGGACAGGGATTTTACACCTTCGCCGGTGTATTCGATAATATAACCGACGCCGCCTTTTACACTGAGGTTTCTAAGGACTTCTAAAATCACGTCTTTTGCAGAAGACCATGGCGGTAAGCTGCCGATTAAATGGATTTCGTATACCTTTGGTGCTTTCATAGGATAGCTGCCCTTCGCCATAGCGACGGCAACATCCAATCCACCGGAACCGATGGCAATCATGCCGATTCCACCGCCTGTTGGGGTATGGCTGTCGGAGCCGATTAATACTTCGCCAGGCTTGCCGAAACGTTCCAGATGCAATTGGTGACAGATCCCGTTTCCGGGTTTTGAGAAGACGATGCCGTACTTGGCAGCCGCAGTTTGAATAAAGAGATGATCGTCTGCGTTTTCAAAACCGGCTTGCAAGGTATTGTGATCGATATAGGCAACGGATCGATCGGTTTTGATGGAATCAATGCCCATTGCTTCCAATTGTAAATAAACCATGGTGCCCGTTGAATCTTGAGTCAAAGTTTGGTTGACGCGGATGGAGAGTTCTTCTCCTTGTGTCAATGTGCCAACTTGTAAATTTTTTTCCAGAATTTTGTACGCTAATGTTTTTCCCATTGTATCCTCCATGCAAGAAATTTTATTCTTATTGCATTATTATAAAGCTTTCAGAATGATTAGTCAAAGGGGAATAATGCAAGAAAACATGCATAAATCCCTTGAATTCAAGGTGTTGAGACTGCTTTATTTTGGTAAAGTGGTTAAAAAACGCATTGTGAAAATGTTTTCATAATGAATGGTTGACAAAGGATACTTGCATTTTGATGTTTTGTGCAAGTTTTCGTGCATTTTGGTTCAAATTCAGGAATCTGCTATACTGAAAAAAAGCAGAAAAACTACGAGGAGGAAGAGAAATGGCCTTACTTCATTGCCAAATTGATTCAAAAATATTGGATCTCGAGATGTCCGTCAATGTGATTCTTCCGGATCAGGTTGAAACCCTGCCGTCAGAATTACCCACCTTGTATCTATTGCACGGGCTCTCGGGGAATTATAGTTCTTGGTCTAGAAAAACAGCAATTGAGCGTTATGCATCGGAGTATAAGATTGCGATTGTTATGCCGGAGGTGCATCGAAGCTTTTATACGGATATGGCGGTTGGCTATCCCTATTGGACCTTTCTTTCAGAGGAATTGCCCACGATGATGGAGTATTATTTTCCATTGTCAAAAAGAAGAGAAGATCGATTCGTCGCCGGTTTGTCCATGGGTGGCTATGGCGCCATGAAATGGGCATTGGGCTGTCCGGATCGATTTAGTTATGCTGCCAGCCTTTCTGGCGCGGTGGATCTTTTTTATCAATATCAGATTTCACAGGGAGCACCGGAAATGGATGCAATTCGTCCGGAGATGGAAAATATCTTTGGAGATTTAGATCGATTCGAAGGAAGTCCCAATGATTTATTTACCCTGATGAAGCAAGCAAAAACACGAGGTGACTTGCCAGAACTTTTCGTATTATGCGGCACGGAAGATTTTTTGTATCCCAGCCATCTGCATTTTTTGGAAGGGTTACAGTCTCAGGATATTCAGGTGAAGGTATTTGAAGAGCCGGGCATGCACAAGTGGGATTTTTGGGATCGGAATATTCAACGGGTGTTGGCGTGGCTACCAATTGAGAAACAGGAGGGCTAGGCATGCGATATGCATTGGCATTAGAAGGTGGCGGCGCAAAAGGAGCGTATCAAATTGGTGCGGTGAAGGCGCTTTATGAATTGGGATTTGAATTTGAAGCGGTTGCGGGAACCTCGGTTGGCGCTTTGAATGGAGCGATGATCGCCCAAGGTGATTTTAAACGAGCCTATGAATTATGGGAAAACATGAAACCATCGCTGGTTGTGGACATGACGGATTCCGAGTATGAGAAATTGGTGAATCTGCAATTAGAGAGGGAAGATTGGAAAACCATACGAACGAGGATTACGAGGATTGTTAAGGACGGCGGAATTGAAACGGCACCATTAAAAGCCTTGGTTATGGAATATCTCGATGAAGAAAAGTTACGGCGTTCCCCTGTGGATTTTGGCTTGGTGACTATTTCCTTGACGGATTTCAAGGCGCTGGAATTGTATAAAAATGAAATCCCACCTGGAGAAATTTCGGAGTATGTATTGGCGAGCGCCAATCACCCTGCTTTTAAAAATGAACCCTTGCTCGGAAAAAAATTCACGGATGGCGGGATGTACGACAATCTACCGATTAATTTGTTGATGCGCCGGGGATATGTGAACATCATTGCGATTCGAATCTTTGGAATGGGCATGAAGCAGCGATATGATACAGGCCGCGTCAACATGATTGAAATCGCGCCAAGAGAAAATCTGGGAGGGACTTTTGATTTCACTCAGGAAAAAACGCACCACAACCTTCAGTTGGGGTATTATGATGTCTATCGTCATTTTCAAAAATTGCGGGGAGATCGCTACTATTTGCGAATGGATCGAACGGCCGGTGATATCTTAAATTACTTGTTTGCTCTTGAAGATGAGGTCATTCAAAATATCGCAGAAGAGATGGGGCTTGACGAGGATATGCCGGCAAAGCGTCTTCTTTTGGAGAAGGTGATTCCCATGGTTGCTCGGTATTTGGAGGTGGATGCAAAGGACGATTACGATGAAATTGCAATTCGCCTTTTGGATCACGTTGCCGCGCAACTTGAGATTCCGCGGTTTGAAATCTATGAATTTAGCGATTTTTATCGCTTGGTCTGTGATCGTTACGAGACGAAAGAAACATCCGACGTTTCTAGCTTTGTCCGCAAGATTCCATACGGGGGCATTGTCAGCAAGCAGGTGAGGGAAGAACTGTTCTATCAGATTATGAAACATGTCTTTTGTTAAGCGTATAGTATGAAAAGGATCTTCAATTTAGAAAGAATTCAGTATTCGAAAGCCACTTCAGTGATGAAGTGGCTTTTTTATGCAGAGCGGCAGCCATTATGCAAATTGGGATTGAAAGGAGAGGAATTTCAATATAGATTTGCAGAGCAGAGAAAGGATAAAATTCACAGGTTTATATAGATAGAGAAAATTTAAAGATGTGTTTACATAATACGAATTATACGGTTGTATAATAGACTTGTCTGCAAAAACAAACTACAATAATGGTGAATCGATTCATTAATGAATAAATGAGGAGGTAAAGATGAAGATTTTGAAATCAAAGAAAAAGACAACACTATTAATTGCTTTGTGTTTAACTATGTTGTTTGCATTATCAACGAGTGCGTTTGCATTTGACACTCCGGAAATGGAATGTATGCCACGACCGGAACCGCCGAAGTTTAGGCACTGCATGCCAGATCGCCCTTACTGCGTGTATTTCCAAGATTTGGACGACGTAGAGGAATTTGGTGAGTGTAGATGGTTCAATCAAGATTTTGGCTGGCAGCATAATGTTCCATTCTATTATCTGCCTATGCTGCACATTGTATCGGCGAAACTAAGAATTAAGGCGTTTGATGTTGACGCTGATTATCTGTCAGATCCTGAAATGGATGAAGTATTTGCAGACGGTGTTTCCTTGGGTTATCTTGAGGGAAAAGGTAGCGAGTGGAGCACCACGGAATTTGATGTTCCAGTTGAACTCATTGCCAATGACGGGTTGCTTGATGTTTGGCTAGATATTGATTCAAGTAATGATTCGGGGTATCAAGAGTGGTGTGTCGAAGTCGGTGCAAGCGAGCTCGAAGTTATTTGTCAATGCGGTCACTTTCGATGGCGCAGAATCATCATCTGTGATTAGGCCATTGAGATTGGTTAAAAAAGGAGAAGGTGAATATTGATTTAGAAATCAGATTTGTTACAATTGATGAGATTTGAATAGTGTCTATTTTACATCCAAACAGAAAAACGTTGACATTTGTTGACGTTTTTTTGTTTAGATTAATCGAAAGGTTACTCGGTGATATGTTTAAAATATAATGATATAGTTGTTAAAATACAAAAAATGTATTTTATTTTTACACTATGTTGAGCTATCTGGACGGGTATGATACTTTGTGGGATTATCATTTTTAAAGTTTGACAGCGAATAGTCATATCACGGATCTGACAAAACGAAGAAGATATTGTGAATATAGAGTAATCATTTGGGGATTGAGTGTAATGAAAAAAAGAGCTATCCTTCAACGCAACCGTGGAAACAAGCAGTTAGAGGATGCGCTGGAATATCCGCTAACCATGATTGTTGCGCCGATGGGATTCGGAAAAACCACAGCAGTTAAGGCGTTTCTTGAAAATGTTCGAGGGAAACACATCTGGCTTACGATCCACCAAGATGAAGAGTCTCCACAATTGTTATGGAATTTGGTGGTAGACCAGATCGCAAGAGGCGATCCTAAATTTGGTGAGCAATTGCATCAAATGGGATTTCCTTTGAATCAATTGCAGCAGAACAAGGTATTCCGACTCATTGAAAAGTATTCAGCGAACGAGAGGATCATCATTGTTATCGATGATTATCATCATGTGAAAAGTGAAGCCTTCGATCAATTTATCGAGATGTTGATTCGGCATCGAATCGCGAATGTCTCGCTTATTGTTGTGTCGAGAAGTTCCTTGAATCTGCAGGTGGATGATCTTGAACTGAAAGGGTTTTGCAAAATCATTGATTCGGATGTCTGGCTAATGACAAAAGAAGAGATTAAAGCGCTTCTCTCGATTAATCAGGTGTTTCCAAGCAAGTCGATGATTGATCAAATATACGAGAGATCGGAAGGGTGGATCACTGCGGTACATTTGCTGATGCATCATTACATACAATATGGGAAGTTTGAATTCGGTTCCAGTTTGGAACGGTTAATCGAAAATGCAATCGCCGAAGGTTTATCGGATGACGGTCTGTGCATGCTGATGAAATTGTCGGTGCTTGGCGGATTTACCTTGGAGCAAGCGGTGCATGTTGTCGACGGACCAGACCGGAACGCGATTCGTTCTGTTTGCGAAGATTGCGGATTGGTCATGTACAAGCATGATGCGAATGGTTATAAATTTCAAAAGATGTTTCGTGTGGTTCTGAATCGACGATTTGAAACGACCTTTGATCAAGCTGAAAAGTGTAGGGTACATCAACGAGCCGGAGAATGCCTCATGCGGCGAGGTGAACCGATCAACGGCTTAAAGCAACTGTTGATGGCAGGGGCGTATGAACAAATATTGGGTGTGTTAGAAAAACCGAAAAGCATGGAGTTGATGGAGAACAATCCAAAGATGGTAGCTGCAATATTTTCTGAGATCTCAGAGGAACTCAAGTTGCAGTTCCCCATTGCCTATATCAAGTATATTAGATATTATTTAACGCATATTAATCGCGATGATGGAAAACAGATGGTGAAGGGAATAGAGTCCTCTATCAATGGTCGGCAGGATTTATCACCCGATATGTGGAACTGGATTCATGGTGAAATTGAAATGGCAAAGAGTGATCTTGAATTTAATAATATCTATAAAATGCATGATCATCATAAAAAAGCATTCAACTGGCTGCAGGGAATATCGGTTCTTTCCAGTATGGAGTGGAATGCTTTCTATGGTTCAATTCATCTTTTGTATATGTACCATAAAACGTCGGGAGGATTGCAAGAGACTGCAAACTATATCAACCGTAGCTATGGTGCAGATGAGTCTGTTGTCGGGGAGGGTGGCGCAGGGCTTGCCGATCAGGTTATGACGGAATTTTATTTGGAAACCTGTGATTTTAAGCAAGCCATTGTCCAAGTAGAAAAGGCGATCTGCAAAGCCCTAAAGAGCGGGCGGACGGATTTTCTGCTATGTGCCCGATTTGCATTGATCCGAAGCTATATTGCCAGTGGCAACCCAGAGTTGGCGATGGAATCCATTGTCGAAATGAAAGTAGAGCGAGACCAAAGCTCTCGATCTGTTCTTACATGTTCGTTTGATCTTGCAATGGGGTATGTCGATTATCTTCTTGAGGATGAACGTGGGATTGTCGGATGGCTGAAAAATAATGAGATCGGCGATCGTGAAGGTTTGTACGGGGGAAGGGGGTTTGATTATATTGTTGCGGGCCAATCACTTCTTTTGCATGAAGAATATGTCAAGCTGGAAATGCTGGTTGAGGAAATGAGCCCTGTATTTCGTAAATTCAATCATATTTTTGGGTATATTCATGGTTTTATACTTGATGCGATTGCTAAGTTCCATTTGTATGGCTATGATGCGGCGGTTGGTTCTCTTGAATCTGCTCTGAATTATGCAAAAGAGGACAGTGTAGTTTTACCGTTCTGTGAATATACGAGGGATCTTTATGAGCTGATGGAGCAATATCAAAATCGAAATCAAACAGATTTGTATGTGAGAAAAGTGATGAAGGCGATGAACCAATATTATGATAATCTGAAGAAGGCAAGTACAATGTTCGGGAAAGCAATTGTCCTGACACCCAAAGAAAAAGAGATTATGAAATTAATACTCGAAGGGAAGAGCAATCGAGAGATTGCGACTGAATTGTATCTGGCAGAGATCACGATTAAAAAGCATGTATCTGCAATTTACAAGAAACTGGGTGTTAAGGGGAGGACGTTGGCGGTTAAGAAGTGTTTGGTATTGAATATTCTATAACCGAAATGTAGCTGTGAGTCATGAGAATCGACCGCTCTGCAATTGATAGAGTGGGTTGCTGTGCAAAGTGCAGGGTGAATATCAATAATAGATATTCGCCCTGCACTTATTTTTTGTCACAGAACTGCCACATACTTCGAGTATATTGGTAGAATAAGGAGGTTTTTATGAAGAATAGACGGTGGATACAAATTGGTTTTTTTCTTTTTATTGCGGCAATTGCTGTGAATCATGGGTTGACTGAAGCTGGGGGCGGCATTGCCTGGTTGTCAAATGCATCGCTCCATGCGATCTGTCCATTTGGTGGCGTTGTCACCTTGTATACATATATAACAGATGGGGCTATGATTAAAAAGATCCATGAATCATCCTTGGTTCTGATGGGGTTGGTTCTATTCCTTAGTGTGTTGGTGGGACCGGCATTTTGCGGCTGGGTCTGTCCGTTGGGATCAATTCAAGAATGGGTTGGAAAAATTGGACGGAAGATTTTTGGAAAGAGATACAATCGTCTAATTCCCAAGAAGGCAGATCGCCTTTTGGGATTGCTTCGGTATGGTGTTTTGGCTTGGGTTCTTATTGTGACGGCTTTGTCGTTTGATTTGGTATTCTCTACAGTTGATCCATACTATGCCTTATTCCAATTTTGGACGGGAGAGGTTGCGATCTCGGCAATCATTATTTTATTAGCGGTTCTTGGACTGTCGTTGATTGTTGAGCGGCCATGGTGTCGATACGCATGCCCATATGGTGCTTTTTTGGGGATTACGAATAAATTCCGAATCTTTACGATTCGAAGAAATGCCAAAACCTGTGTCGATTGCAAACAATGCGATTCGGTTTGCCCCATGGGAATTGAAGTATCGACTTCGGGAAAGGTTCGCGATTTAAGATGCATCAGCTGCATGGAATGCACATCGGAAGCAGCCTGTCCCATTCCAGAAACTGTTCAATTGTTGGGAGGGATCAAGGATGAAGCTTAATCAGAAAAGCATAGCAATTCTTGTTGTTGTCATTTTATTCGGGGGCGTCTTTGTCAGCGACGCTTTGGGGCTATGGAAAACGGAGTCGTCCAAGGTTCCTGTAAAGATTCAGAGTGGGGAGTTTGCTGGGGAAGCAGACCCAGCGGATATTCGCGGATCTTATACCTTTGGGGATATCGAGAAAGTGTTTCCGATCACGGCGGAAACGTTGGGCGAGGTTTTTTGGGTCACGGAGAATCCTGAGAGTTTTCAGTTGAAACGGCTTGAGGAGATGTATCCTTCCGAGGGTGAATTTGAGATGGGAACGTCATCGGTGCGATATTTTGTCGCCCGCTATACGGGATTGCCTTATGAACAAACCGGAGAGGAAGGGTTGTTTCCAGTCGCGATTGAATTTTTGAAACGGGAAGGAAAAATCTCAGAAGAAGAGGCGCAAACTATTCCTGTGATGAATCCGGAAATCATATTGCAATATGAAGATGCTCCAGAAGAAACGGTTGTTGAAGAGCATGTCGAGCCTTTGGTGAAGGGAAACACGACCGTGGCAGATCTCTTTGCTCTTGGTCTATCGGAAGAAGAGATCATTTCGGTGATCGGTGAATTTGAATCCAAGGGGGAATTGGTGCGGGATGTCTGCAACGGAAATGAAGTTGCGTTTTCAGCGGCAAAATTAACGCTACAAGAGTTGGCAGAAAAGTAATTGTTACAGAATCAAAGACGCCTTGTTCACCATTAATCCTGGTGATCCAAGGCGTCTTTAAATTTATCCACATTGAGAATTCGGAATTTCCCTTTTTCATAATCCAAGAGTTCTTTTGCTTCCAGTTCCTTGACCACCCGATTGACGCTGCGTAAGTGACAACCGAAAAGGTCTGCCGTTAGTTTTTTGTCGACGTAGAAGGGATTTCCAAATTGCTGATGCTTTTGCAAAAAGAATTGCATCAATCTTTGTTTCAGGGAGTACTGCATGTTCATAGAGGTATAGGTCGACATAATGGCGAGGCTCCCTGCCAATTGGCTGACAACGAACATGGCAAAATCGGGGGAACTTCGAATGAGTTCTAAATACGTTTCCTCGGTTAGTTTGATCGCTTCTCCCGAGGAGGTTGCCACAACAGAGCAGATAATAGGGCCGTTGGTGATGGCTTCGATCTCTCCGATTACTTCTCCGGCATGATGAATATATCGTACATGCCGAATGCCTGTGGGGGTTGTGGAAAAGGCCTGGGCTTCTCCGCTAAGGAGAATGAACACCCCAGGATTTTCATCGTTTTGTTCCATGAAAAAGTCATCAGTGGAAAAAGAGATGACAGTAAGATTTTCCTTTAGATGGGGCGGACAAATTGCAAGAAGCTCTTTATAGCTTAAAAGCATTCTGCCTTCTCGTTGCATATCCATAAAAGATTCCTTTCAGTCTTGTTTGCGTAAGGCTTCTTGAAAAGACGCCAAGTCCGGTATTTGAAATGTGCCTTTATGATATTGGATCAAACCCTCTTCTGTCAAATCCTGTACGATTCGATTGATACTTCGATAATGGCAGCCCAAAACGGCGGAGATTTCCTTTTTATCGACATAGAAGGCGCCGAGATTTTTTCGTTGGGCGTGATAAAGATGCTGCATAAATTGTTTCTTGATCGAGTATTGCAGGTTCATGGAGGTGATGGAGAAGGTGTTTGACAGTTTTGAGCCCAATTGTGCGGTGATGTAGCGGGCAAATTCTGGTGATTCGTCAAACCATTTTAAAAAGTGTGCGCGGTCAATCCTGTGAACCCGACTCGGTTTTGTTGCAACCACACCAGTTAAAATGAGATCGTTCGTAAAGGCTTCGATTTCACCTACAATTTCACCGGGTTGGTAGACATAGACGATATGGCGCAACCCTTTTTCTGTAATGGCGAAGCATTGGAGTTCGCCATTAATCAGATGATAAATATAGTCTGCCGGGTCTCCCTGGCGCATTAGATGTTCATCGGGTTCGTATTCAAGAACTTGAACAAAACTCCGAATCGACTCGGGACAATAATCAAGAAAATCCATCGATCGTCTCCTTTTTTCTTTATTTTATCAAATTTGCCTCAAGAAAAAAACGCCGGAGACAAATTTGTCTCTGGCGATGGGTGATGCGATTAAATTGTCAATAATGCTTTCAGCTTGTTTCGAAAGGCGTCGCCATTGATTCGGAAGACGATCTTCACATTGGGTTCTTTTTCCAGAGTATTCATAAAGTCTGTTGCGATGGTTCCGTAGGTGAGAGGAGAGTTGACTTCAACCTCGGCATAATAGTTGCCGGATTCAGTGATCATCTCCGGATACAGAACAGCTGCCATGGCAACGGGATCGGGCAGGTCCAATCCTTCTAGTTTGAAGCGGTCGCGGTTGAACTGAATCAGAGCTTCGTTACAATTCAATGCAAATTGACTGATCGGATTATTGAGTTTTTTCAACTCGAGAAGATAGTCGTGTTCAAGGAAGCAGCCGTTTACTGACGCGTCCCAACCGATTAGGGTGACGGGGATGGATGATTCCAACACGATTTTCAGGGCTTCCGGATCCGCAAAGGCGTTGAATTCGGCGGTCGGAGTGACGTTTCCCGGGCCGTTTCCGGTGCCCATCATCATATACAGATGCTGATAACGCTGCATAGCTATTGGATCTTTTCGAATAGCCATGGCCAGGTTCGTAGCGGGACCCAAGCTGATCAGTTCCAGATCGCCATCTGAAGCTTTGGCGTATTCGATGAGTGCATCGATAGCATGCATCTCTTCTTTGGCTTGAGCGACGTGAGGCAGTTCCATATCGCTCATGCCATTGACGCCGTGAACGAACTCAGCGCGGGTTGCTTCTCGAAGCAAGGGGCGATCCATGCCTTCGTAGAGCTTGGGACGATAGGTGCTGGCAATGTCGATGCTTGCCAAGGCATTGGCAGTGGCGTAATGGAGACGACAATTTCCGGCAACGGTAGTAATGGCTTCTACTTTAATGGAGGGTTCGCGAAGAGCCATCAGCAGGGCGACGGCATCGTCAGAACCCGTATCTGTATCAATAACAAATCTTCTCATAATAAACTCCTTTTTCTTTTATTATAGAAAAGTCGAAGGGGACAAAAAAAGGACTGCAGTCCTAGTCTGCAGTCCGATAATTACTTTTTCTTTTTCCAAGAACTTTTTAAAGATACCACGCGGTTGAAAACTGGGGCTTCATCGGTTGAATCCTTGGGGTCCACGGAGAAGTACCCATGACGGATGAATTGGAATTTTTCAAGAGATTTCGCTTTTGCCAATTCAGGCTCAACCCATGCATCAATGGTTTCTATGGAGTTTGGATTGATATTTTCCAAGAAGTCTTTACTGGTTTGTTCTTCTTCATCAAGCAGTAAATAGTCGTAAAGGCGAACCTGAGTTTTCACAGAGTGATTGGCAGGAACCCAATGCAGGGTGCCGCGCACCTTGCGTCCTGTAAAGCCGCTTCCGGATTTGGTCTCAGGATCATAGGTGCAACGAAGTTCAATCACTTCGCCAGCCTCATCTTTAATGATTTCATTGCATTTGACAAAGTAAGCACCGCGCAAGCGGACTTCGTTGCCTGGGAAGAGTCGATAGAATTTTTTAACGGGTTCTTCCATAAAGTCATCCCGCTCTACATAGACTTCTCCGTTGAAAGGGATTTGGCGACTGCCCATTTCCGGCACTTCTTGATTCAATGGCACATCCAGCATTTCCACTTCGCCTTTTGGCCAGTTTGTGACTACAACCTTTAATGGGTTTAAGACAGCCATTAATCGTGGTGCTTTTAATTTCAAATCATCACGGATTGCATGTTCCAACATTGCGGAATCAACCATGCTGTTTGATTTTGCAACGCCTACCATTTCGCAGAAGTTTTTGATAGATTCCGGTGTGAATCCTCTTCTTCTCATGCCGGATAATGTTGGCATGCGCGGATCATCCCATCCAGATACGATGCCCTCGTCAACCAAGAGTTTCAGCTTGCGCTTGCTCATCACGGTTCGAGTAATCTCCAAGCGGGCAAATTCGATTTGTTTTGGCGCGTCCACTTGGAAATCATTTAGGTTCGCAAGAACCCAATTGTAAAGGGGACGGTGTGATTCAAATTCCAAGGTGCATAGGGAATGTGTGATTCCTTCAATTGCATCTTCCAATGGGTGAGCAAAATCATACATTGGATAGATGCACCATGAATCGCCGGTTCTGTGGTGGTTGAAATGAGCGATGCGGTAAAGCGCAGGATCGCGCATCGTCAGATTTGGTGATGCCATGTCGATCTTGGCACGTACGATTTTGGATCCGTCCTCGTATTTTCCCTCTCTCATTTCTGCAAAGAGCTTTTTGTTTTCTTCGACGCTGCGATCACGATAGGGGGAGTTTTTTCCAGGCTCTGTTAGCGTGCCGCGATATTCTCGCATTTCCTCGGCTGTCAGGTCATCGACATAAGCCAATCCCTTTTCGATTAGTTCAACGGCATAATTGTACATTTTTTCAAAGTAGTCTGATGCGTAAAACAATCGTTCTTTCCAGTCGAAGCCTAGCCATTTGATGTCTTCCATAATGGAGTCGACATATTCGGTGTCTTCTTTAACGGGGTTTGTATCGTCGAAACGTAAATTGTAGAGTCCCTGATACTTTTCCGCCGTGGCAAAATCAATGGTGATCGCCTTTGCGTGACCGATATGCAGGTAGCCGTTTGGTTCCGGCGGGAAGCGCGTGTGCACGCGTTTTTGATATTTTCCAGCGGCGAGATCCTTTTCAATGATCTCGTGTATAAAATTAGTAGATTTTTTTTCAGAATTCTCCATAGTACCCTCCAAGTTCTCGTAATGAATGGGTATATTGTATCACAAAGGGTTCTCCACCTCAATGAATGGAAACGTTTACAGAAAAAGTTGAAAGTTTTCTGAATATTTGATAAATTAAGAGTAGCGAAGGGGATGAGGAGAACGCGAGGTTGGGTTCGAATTATGTCCTTTTTTGTAAGGATATATAAATAAAAGGAGGGAAATACGTGAAAAAGTTAATTAACAAACCGGAAAATGTGGAAGTGGAAATGCTGGAAGGCATGGAAATGGCCCATGGGGATCTACTTCGGAAGCTAGAAGGCTTCAATGTATTGGTTCGAGCGAACAAGAAGCAAGGCAAGGTAGCTTTGGTTTCTGGTGGCGGTAGCGGCCATGAGCCTGCTCATGGGGGATATGTTGGCACCGGTATGTTGGATGGTGCAGTAGCGGGTGCGATGTTTACATCACCTACACCAGATCAAGTTTTTGAAGCGGTGAAGGCAGTGGATGCGGGCAAGGGCGTTCTATTGGTCATCAAAAATTACACGGGTGACGTATTGAACTTCGAAATGGCAGCAGACATGGCGGAAATGGAAGGTATCAAGGTTGATAAGGTTATTGTCAATGATGATGTAGCCGTTATGAATAGTTTGTATACCACAGGCCGTCGCGGTGTTGCGGGAACAGTATTTGTACATAAGGTTGCGGGTGCCATGGCAGAGCGCGGTGCTGAATTGGATGAAGTAAAGCGAGTCGCTGAAAAGGCGATTGCGAATGTTCGTACCATGGGTGTTGCTCTATCGGCATGTACAGTGCCTGCGGCCGGGAAGCCAGGGTTCGCATTGGAAGAAGATGAGATGGAAGTTGGCTTGGGGATTCATGGCGAGCCGGGAACCCATAAATCAAAAATGTTGCCAGCAGATGAAATTGTCGACTTACTATTAGGCAAAATTTTCGAAGATATGCCAATGGGAAATGGTGACAAGGTTGCAGTTATGGTCAATGGCTGTGGTGGAACTCCGGTTAGCGAACTTTATATATTGAATCGTCGCGTCGCGCAAGTGATGGCGGAAAAAGGCATTGAAGTGAAGAAAACTTTGGTTGGCGATTATATGACTTCCCTTGAAATGCAAGGTGGGGCAGTCAGTGTTTTGAAACTTGATGATGAATTAGAAGGATTGCTGAATGAACCGGCAGATACAGTTGGTTTGAAAATTTAGACAGAAGAACGGAGGGCGTTATGGACGGTCAAGTATTCAAAAAACTATTAGAGGAAATTGCAGAGAAGATCAAAGAGAATCGTCAATTTTTGACAGATCTGGATCAAGTCATTGGCGACGGCGATCATGGGATTAACATGGACCGTGGGTTCTCGAAGGTATTGGAGAAGATACCGTCCATGCCAGATGATGTGTCAATGTGTATGAAACAGACTGGTATGACCTTGGTATCGACCGTGGGGGGGGCGGCAGGGCCGTTATATGGCACAGCCTTTATGAAAGCGGGAGACGCCATTAAGGGCAAGGAAGAGGTTGGCGTTGGAGAGGCGATTCTGATGATGGACGCCGCGATTCAAGGCGTGATGAAACTTGGAAAAGCCACAACGGGTGAAAAGACCATGTTGGATTCTTTGGTTCCAGCCTATGAGGCATTGAAAGAATGCTTGGAGGCAGGAAAAGAAGCCAAGGTTTGTTTTGTAGAAGCGGTCGAGGCGGCGGAAGCGGGAGTGGAGTACACCAAAACCATTATCGCAACCAAAGGTCGAGCGAGTTACTTGGGCGAGCGAAGCATCGGTCATCAAGATCCGGGTGCAACCTCCAGCTTGGTGATCTTGACGGTTATTCGCGATTTTCTCGCGTAAAGGAGTTAGTATGGTAGGAATGGTCGTAATTTCCCATAGTGCAAAAATTGCTTCGGGGGTCATTGACCTAGTGAAACAAATGGCACCGAACATCCCGATTTTTCCAGCGGGAGGTACCTCTGATGGTCGAATTGGAACGGAAATGGATTTAATTATGGGCGCCATGGAACAAGCTGACCAAGGTGACGGTGTTGTTCTGCTGGTTGATCTTGGGAGCGCAGTAATGAGCGCGCAATTGGCCATGGAAATGCTTCCTGACATTCAACCTGTTGCAATTGCTAATGGTCCCCTCGTAGAGGGAGCTGTTGTTGGCGGTGTTGAAGCAGAAATTGGCGGAAGCTTTGACAAGGTATTGGGAGCTGTTGAAGAGGCGAGCCAAATGGTAAAAGTAAGAGACTAAAAAAAGGAAAAGCTCCCTTCGGGTAGAAGGGAGCAGCACAGTGCGGGCAAGCACTGTGTGGGAATAATATGGAAAGGCGGTCGGAGGGCAATCCAACCACCATCCAGGCATAATAAGAGGGAATCCAAATTTTGGATTCTTTTTTATTGTAATACTTTTTCGCCAATAATGCGAATGCCGATGGCCCCAAGGGGCGCGGTCATGATGATGGACAAGACGGCAATGGCCAAAAACACCTCGCCATGAGCGACACCCATGGCTAAGGGAACAGAGCCGATGGCGGCCTGCACCGTTGCTTTTGGCCAATAAGCAACAACTGAAAAAAGCTTCTCGCCAAAGGTGTAACCGGATCCAGAGATCGAAATTAAGACGCCGATACTTCTTGCGATCAGACCTAAGACGATTAGTAGAATGCCAAGGCCAAGAGATTGGCTGGCAACGGCGATATTGACCTGCGCGCCAACGAGCACAAAAAGGATGATTTCGGCGAAGACCCAGATCTTATTTAATTTCACAGAGAGTCGTTTTGAAACCTTTGGATACTTTTCCAAGAGGATAAACCCGAGGGTCATGACACCGAGAAGGCTGGCGATTTCAATGGTATTGGAAAGCGCGTCTTCTAAACCGGTCATAAAGATTGCAGCCCCTAAGAGTAATAAGGCTTTCTTAGTATCGCGGATGCGCATGTGTTTAAAAAGTTGAACAAAGAATAAGCCGACTACTATGCCTAAAAGAATTCCCAGCGCGATGGATATCGGGATCTGGAGCAACTGATTTCCAATGGAGACGGTTTGACTGAAATACATGGAGATCATAGATGAAAACAAGGTGATGGCAAAGACGTCATCCACAGATGCGCCGGCTAAAATCATGGTAGGGATACCTTTTTCGGAACCCTTTCCGCTTTCGATTAGCGTCAGCATAGAGGGGACGATCACGGCTGGAGAGACGGCTGCCAGCATAAATCCCAAGATGCCTGCTTCGGCGAAAGAGATGCCGAATAAAAGATGAGCGAAGAACATGACTGTGAAGCCTTCCAATAAACAAGGGATAAAGCTCATGCGAATGGCATTCTTTCCGACCTTTTGCAGGGTTTCTTTTTTCAGACCAAGTCCGGCCCTGAGTAAGATGACGATTAAAGCAATCTTTCGCAAGTCGGCAGAAACCGCCATAATTTCAGATTGCATCAAGTTAAAACCATAGGGGCCGATGGCTATTCCTAAGAGCAACATACCTAAGAGTCCCGGTAGCTTGATTTTTTCGAAAAGGTAATTTGCGATCATGCCAAGTGTGATGATAAGTGCTAAAGAGATTGCCATAAGTTGTATTCCTCCTACAAACGAATTCAGTCTCAAACCTTGTTTGCGCCTGAACATCTTCACGTCATCACATATTAGCGGATTGGTTCACTCCGCTAAATGTGGAGAGAAGATTATTCGTTGATATAAAAAAGACTTCTGCAGAATTTCTGCAGAAGCCATTAGCGTTGTCGCGGTTTGAGTAAAACTCAGGAGAGCTTCATCTCCTATTGTTGTCATTGTTCAGTAGTTTAACATGAGGAGAAACCCCTTGTCAAGACTTATGAATAAAGAGTCTGATTATCTGTAAACAAGTTGTAGATCAAGCGTGCGGTGTCTTCTCTTGTCATATAGGCGAAGAGATCGACTGGCAGATTGACCGGCAAGGTTGATGGATCAACACGCGTTTCATCAAGACCTCGGAAGGCTGCACCGCTCTCCGTTAATTTGATGATTGTTCCTAAAAATTCTTCTTGGGTAACCAGCTTTTCGCCATTAAAAGTGCCTTGCTCAAGCTGCATCAATCCAGCATCGACAACTAGAGTTACGGCATCTTCTGCCCAGTCGGATACATCGACCATGGTGATTTCTTGTGATGTCTCTGTCTCGATGGCAAATGCGCGAGTCAGGATCACGGCAAGTTCTTCTTGGTGTAAGAATTCAAGGGGTTCAAAGAGATCGGCATAGCCTTGCATAATCCCCTCGGTTCCCAAGACACGCAATTGGTTTTGCAAAACGGGATCATTCACATCGGAATAGACGCCCATTTGGTAATCCCCAACTTTTTCAACCCAGTTTCTAAGCACCCATCCCTCGAAAGGATCATTAAGTCCGCGTACGGGTTCCCAATAGTAGCCATTCATTAGAACTGGCGCGCCGATGACGACCATTTCTGTGCTGGGCGAAAGCTTTGCGATTTTCTTTCCGTTTGGATCGTCGTACAGATCGATCTTAGTCCACGAATAAGAGGCCAAACGATCGCCATACTCATATAAAAGAATATCGCCGGCATGACTAGGTGACGGTGTTTCGTACTGACCGTTTTTGGACGGAAGTCCAGAGGATGGCAGTTCTCCTCGATCGATAACGGTTACGGGTTGATTGTACTCGCGGTCCGCCATTAAAAATACCTGTTCCTGATATGCTAAATTTTTGTACCCCGCGTTGGGGTTGTTGACCTTTGACCAACCATTATAAGCCCAAAGGACAAAATACCAATTCTCTAATACATTTGGATCCATGTCGCCAATTGATGGAAGTGTGTTTTTCACATAATCCCATTTGTACAATAGGATATTGGCTCCAACTTCGATGTTGTAATCAATGTCATATTTCAGCATATCACGATCAAAATTGGATCGATCGTTGATCTGCATAACCCCGATATCATTGGTTGATGATATAAAGGGTGTTCCTTTTGATGTGAATTGTGTAAAGCTGGATTCGACACGAGCGATGGATTTCATAATGATGCTTGGAATTCCTCGTCGCAATGCAACTTCTTCAATTTTTTGTTCAATGGTTTCTCGATCCGGGTTTGTATGGGTTGCAGCAAATCCCGGGGAGAAGATAGCAGTGATCAAGATGGTAACAATGAAGATGGAGATTATTCTTTTTCTCATCTCTTGTTCCCCCTCTCAAATTTTCGTACTTGCACATACTATGAGACTCCTACCCAAAAGTCAAGAAAGGGAATATTACAAGCAGATGATAAAAAAGCTTATATGACAGATGTGTGACAGGAAAAGGATTTTTCGATCCACATATTTGATTATTGTGAAAATTCTGTTATAAATTCCAGATTAATTTGTTATGATTTGCATTTAAAAATTCACACCGTTATGATAAATGAAGGAGGGGATTGGATGATTAAATTGGTGGCGTTGGATTTGGATGGAACGCTTTTAAATCAGAATCGAGAGATTCCAAAAGAGACAAAGGCGCGGTTGATCGAATTGAGAAATCAAGGGATACAAATTGTATTGGCGACGGGTCGAACCTTTGAGTCTGCGAAGCGATATTATTATGAATTGGGATTGGATACACCCCTAATTGGATGTAATGGCGGGGTGATTTATCAGCCGAATCGTGATGAACTTATCGAGGGAGCTGCGTTTACGAAGGAAGATTTTTATCGAGTCGCTGCTGCATTGACAGAACTTGGGGTTTTCTATCAATACTATGGACTTCATTGCATCTATACGAAGCGATTGGATTTTGGGATCAAACGCTGGAAGTGTGAAAATACGGATTTGCCGGAAAAGTGGCAAATGCAGATTCGGGTCGTTGAGGATCCGCTTTTGTGGACGAGGGAAGAATATCATCCGATTTACAAGATCTTGGCGCGATCGAGTAGCCAAGAAAAGTTGGATGAAGTGGCGCGTGTGATCGAACAGATGGAGGGAATTGATACGGTCTCTTCTTTTACATTGGGATTGGATATTGGTCCTGCCGATTGCGACAAGGGGAAAGCGTTAGAAGCGGTAGGTAAGGTGCTGGGCATACAGCGAGAAGAAATGATGGCAATGGGAGATAACGACAACGATCAGGAAATGATTCGCTATGCGGGGATTGGGGTCGCCATGAGTGATGCTACGGAAGCTGCCAAGGCGGCAGCGGATTATTGCATGGATTTGAGTGATGGCCCGGGTGTGTTGCAGGCGTTGGATCGTTTTTTTCAAATAAGCCGTTGAAAGGAGAAAAGGAATGAGTATTTTGTGGAGTGGATTGATGATTGTGGCGGGTTTGTTCTTACTAATCTGCGGGACTATAAAAAGTGATTTTGTCATCTATCGGTTTTTGGTGGCGCGGTCAAAGATTCTTTGGGGCGAAAAGGTGTATCGGTTTCATCAAGTGGCGGGTGGATTAATTATTATTTTCGGGTTGCTGATGGGTTTGGGGTGGATCGGATAGTTCGATAGGAAGCGGTTGTGTTATTTGATGCAATAAAAAAGATCTCCGCAAGATTAAACTTGCGGAGATCTCGTTTTTTATTTAGTGCCGAAAATTCGGTCTCCTGCATCGCCGAGACCAGGCGTGATATATCCGACTTCATTTAAATGTTCATCAATTGCAGTCGTAAAGATTTCGATATCTGGATGATGTTTGATAACAACTTCAAGACCTTGTCGCGAGCAAACCAAGCACATAATCTTAATATCGGTAATGCCGCGTTTTTTCAATAGATCGACAGCTGCTACAACCGAGCCGCCAGTAGCAAGCATTGGTTCGGTAATAATCACCGTACGCTTGGTGATATCTTGTGGTAATTTGCAGTAGTATTCTACGGGTTGCAAAGTCTCTTCATCTCGGTATAGACCGATATGTCCAACCTTTGCAACCGGGATCAATTCCAATACTCCGTCAACCATTCCTAGTCCTGCACGCAGGATGGGAACGATCGCTAATTTTTTGCCGCTCACAACTTTGGAAGTCGTTTTTGAAACAGGTGTTTCGATTTCAATATCTTCCAACGGTAAATCACGTGTTACTTCGTAGGCCATCAACATCGCTACTTCACGCACAAGTTCGCGGAATTCTTTAGAGCCGGTTTCCTTCATCCGCAAGTGTGTTAATTTATGTTGCAGAAGCGGGTGATCCAATAATTTTACGTTTTTCATGATTCGGCCTCCTTCAAATTTTCATCCTTACTATCATAATTATAATCGAGTTGCTTGTCAATGAAAAGTTACGATTCAGAAATTTCTATGGTACACTGAGTACAACAGAAGAGGGGAGATTGGCGGATGAAGGTAATCGCATTGGATTTGGACGGGACTTTATTGGATAAAAAGAAACAAATCTCAGCCGGAAATCAGAAACGACTGCAGGAATTGCGTGAGCAGGGTGTGAAAGTTGTTTTGGCTTCAGGGCGATCCGCATCGGGGATGCGTCTTTACTATAACCAATTGGGTTTGGATGAACCCATTATCTGCTGTAATGGCGGATTGGTAATGGAACCCAAAACGGAGAAAGTGATTGCTTCCAATGCAATCGAGAAAGCGGACCTGGACCTAGCCGCAGCTGTATTAAAGGAAGAGAAGGCATATTACTTGGCCTATACGGATTTAACTATGTGGTTGCCCTCGGTGAAGTTTACCATGAGCAAATGGATTGCGCGGAATCGAAAATTGGCGCCGGAGGACCGGGTGAATATCCAAATTCGACCGAACTTTGAAACCCTGTTCGAGGAAGAAATGATCTATAAATTGCTGATTTTTTGCGCGGATGAAGGGGAGAAAAAAAGACGGTTTGAAAAACTTCGCCAATTGACGGGTTTGGAGGTTATTGATTCCATGCCGGGCGCTATTGATGTGATGCGCCAAGGAGTGACCAAGGCAGACGGATTGAAAGTCATTGCAAAGTACTACGGAATCACCATGGAGGAGATCGTCTTTATGGGTGACCACAACAACGATATTCAAGCCTTGAAGGAAGCCGGAATTGGAATTGCCATGGGTAATGCAACAGAGGCGGCAAAGGAAGCGGCGGATTGGCTGACGATAGATCATGAATCCGATGGCGTGAAGGAAGCGCTGGATCGGGTGTTCGGGAGGATATAATGAGGGGACGACTTGGTGTTATCGCCAATAGTGAAGCCTTGAAGCTGAGAATAACGAAATGTTATCCAGGAAAGATTGCTCGGGGCGAAATGAAAATTGAAGTCTATGAAGAGGGGCAATTAGAGAGGCAGTCCAAAGCCCTTGTCAATCAAGGTGCGCGGGTATTGATCGCTCGTTCGGGTGCCTATGAATGGGTGTGCAAAAGCGTATCGGTTCCGGTGATTCGATTGAAAATTACGGCGACGGACATTATCTTTTCTTTGAAAGAAGCGGAACGGTTTGGGCGGAAGATTGTGTTTATTCAGCGCGATCATATCGCGTTTTCTTACGAGGAATGGAAAGAGGTATTGGATTTGACGGTACCGGTTCAGGTGGAGTATTATCATAACCCGGAAGAGGTGGAACCGATTATCCACAGCTATGCCAATCGAGAAGAGGCGGTGACATTTCTCGGCGGTGGATTAAGTCATTCTTTGGCGCCTGCGTTTGGCTTTGACTCGGTTTTTTTAAATGCATCCGAGGAGTCGATCCGGGAAACGGTTAGCTCAGCGGAGCAATTGATCGAAAAATTGGAACGGGAGATGGTACGGTCGGAGCTTGTGGAAAACATGTTGGAAAAGGTCCATGACGCGGTGGTCGCTGTGGATGAGTCTGGCGTAGTATCTATTTTTAATGAACGAGCTCGGCTGTTGTTGAAAAAAGAAATGCTGGATGTAGTCAATCGGCCGCTTTTGGAGGTACTTCCGGAGCTCTCCTTTTTACACGATGCCCTAACAACTGGGCAATCCATTACAGAATCCATTCGTGTGCTGCATTCTGATCTGATTGTTAGTGTCAATGCAACCTTGATTTATGTCGACGACCAGATCAAAGGCGTACTGTGTACCTTTCAAGATATTACACATTTGCAAATGCTTGAAAAGAAAATTCGATATCAGTTGAATAAGCGTGGCTTGATTGCGAAGTTGCGATTTCAGGATATGATTGCGGTAGATCCCCTCAGCATTTCTTGCCGCGAAGCGGCTAGGGCCATGGCGAAAACCGAGGGCACCATTTTGATCTACGGGGAAAGTGGAGTGGGGAAAGAGGTCTATGCCCAAAGCATTCACAATGATAGTTCGCGCGATCATGCGCCCTTTGTTGCGGTGAATTGCGCGGCATTAACAGAGACCCTATTGGAAAGCGAGCTATTTGGATATGAAGAGGGTGCCTTTACAGGAGCGAGAAAGGGTGGAAAACCCGGGCTTTTTGAATTGGCGCATGGGGGAACGATTTTTCTGGATGAAATCAACAGCATTACTCCTTCCTTGCAGGTGAAACTCTTGCGCGTACTCGAAGAGCGAGAGGTGATGCGGATTGGGTCGGATTATGTTATTCCTCTGGATGTACGGATTATTGCCGCCTCCGATGTTTCTCTGAAACGCAGTGTGGCAGCGGGAGAATTTCGTGCGGACCTGTTTTATCGTCTTGATGTGTTGGAGTTGATGATTCCGCCCCTTCGGGATAGAAAGGCTGATATTCCTCTTATGTTTGAACGATTTTTGAAAGAGACGAAGGCGGATCGAAGAGTGGAGGATGTACAAGAGCAATTGATGGCATATGAGTGGCCGGGGAATGTGCGGGAACTGCGCAATGCAACTCAGCGGTATGCATTATTGGGAAAATTGAATCTCGATCAGACAAGACCGCAGGCGAAAGCCATGGAAGAGGGCGTCATTTCAATTCGGGAGATTCAGCAACGGGTGGAAACGGAAGTGATCGAGATGCTGGTTCAAGCCGGACACAATAAAACGGAGATTGCAAAGCTTCTGGGGATCAGTCGAACAGCACTGTGGAAAAAGATGAAAGAATAAGTGTTAACTGGTGTTAACAAAAGTTAACACGACTTGTATAGAGGAAGAATGAAACGGGGAGAAATCCCCGTTTTTTTGTTGGCAAGGATGAATAGATCTTCGCCCAGAGAATTGCGAAATGGCCCAATTCGCTAAGAGTCGGTTAAGGCGAAGATGGTCAGGAACGGACAAAGTTCGTGAGTGAATTCATTTGGCATGAAAGTTGCATTAAGGTTGGGTAGAAGGACGAGGTGATGGAATGATTCAACATGTAAACGAACTTATTACACAGGCACAGACGCAAAATTCCATGCGATTGGCAGTGGTTGCCGCGGAGGAAGCGGAAGTGCTGAAAGCAGTGAATGAAGCGGTAGAAAAGGGTTTGATTGAAGCCATTCTTTTTGGTGAAATTGGTGCGATGAAGCAAATCGCTGAAGCGCAGGGAATTAATCTTTCCTCTTTTAAGCTAGTGAAGGCAGATACCATGGAAGAGGCCGCCCGGCTTGCGGTTCAGTATGTGCGTGAGGGGAAAGCTGATTTTATTATGAAGGGATTGGTGGATACCTCCATTTTCTTAAAGGCGGTTTTAAATAAGGAAAATGGACTCAGAACAGGTCAACTCTTAAGCCATGTGATGGTGTACGAGGTGCCGACCTACCATAAATTACTGCTTTTGACCGATGGTGGCATGAATCTCTATCCTGACCTTGAGAAAAAGGGGCAGATCTTAAGAAATAGTGCGGATGTATCTCGCGCCTTGGGAAATGAAGAAATCAAGGTTGCATGTCTGGCAGCGAAGGAGAAGGTGAACCCGAAGATGCCAGCAACAGTGGATGCGGATGGTTTGAAGCAGATGGGTGCAGCCGGTAAGTTTGGTGACGATGTGACCGTTGAGGGGCCGATGGCCCTGGATCTGGCTATCTCAACACGGGCTGCCAAAATAAAAGGATATAAGAGCCCGGTGGCTGGCGAAGCAGATATTCTTTTGGTACCGAACATTGAGATGGGGAATGGAATTGGAAAAGCCATGACCTATTTTGCAAAGAGCCAATCGGCGGGAATTGTGATGGGTGCGACCGTACCGGTTGTATTGACATCTCGCGCGGATTCTCATGAGGATAAACTCCATTCGATTGCGCTGGGGAGTGTAATCGCCGGATGGATCAAAGAAGGAGGCAGGAAATGAAGAAACTTTTAACGGGAAATGAAGCGATTGCACGTGGTGCCTATGAAGCAGGCGTAACCTATGCTTGTGCGTATCCAGGAACACCAAGTACTGAAATTCTTGAGAATACAGCGTTGTACAAAGAAGATCTATTGGCTGAATGGGCGCCCAACGAGAAGGTAGCGCTAGAATCGGTAATTGGCGCTTCGATTGCAGGAGCACGCAGCTTTGCCGCTATGAAACATGTCGGCGTTAATGTGGCGGCCGATCCTCTGTTTTCCTTTGCCTATACAGGTATTGGTGGGGGTATGGTGCTGATTACGGCAGACGAGCCGGGACAACATTCTTCTCAAAATGAGCAAGATAATCGGAACTATGCGTGGTTTGCGAAGATCCCTTTGGTGGAGCCTTCCAATAGCCAGGAATCAAAGGATTTCTTTAAGGAAGCCTTTACGATTAGTGAAACCTTCAACACTCCAGTTTTGTTTCGGATAACCACCCGGGTTTGCCATTCTAAGAGCGTTGTGGAATTGCTTGAACGAGAGGAAGTTGGCGTCCGAACATATGAGAAAAATATCAAGAAATATATTACGGTCCCCGCTCATAGCAAGGTCTTGCGGGTAGAACTAGAAGAGCGACTTGGCGAATTGGCAAAGTATGCGGAAACGACACCTTTGAATCAGGTGGAGTGGCATGATAAAAAAATAGGCATTGTCGTTTCAGGGATGAGCTATCATTACGCCAAAGAGGTTTATGGCGATACGGCATCTTACTTAAAGCTTGGATTTACCCATCCAATGCCAATGGGTAAGATTCGGGCGTTTGCAGAAGAAGTTGACACACTATACGTGATCGAAGAGAATGATCCGCTGATGGAAAGAGCAATCCAAGCGGAAGGAATTTCAATTATTGGAAAAGACATGTTCCCTGTATATGGGGAAATGACATCCGATCGATTGCGAGAAGCCGCTTTTGGAAAGACAAATCCAGTTGTTGAATTTGATCAGGAGAAGGTGGTCCCTCGACCGCCAACCCTATGTGCGGGCTGTCCGCATCGTGGGCTCTTCTATGAATTGGGAAAGAAAAAGAATGTGATGATTACGGGAGATATCGGGTGTTATACTTTGGGATTCGCCCAACCGTACAATGCAATGGACACAACCATTTGCATGGGCGCTTCCGTCTCCATGGGCCACGGTGCGCAGCAGGTATTCAACCGCTACACCGATACGGAAAAACGAGTGGTTGCTGTTCTGGGGGATTCAACCTTCTTCCATACCGGGATCAACTCCCTCTTGACTGTATCTTATAACCGCAGCAATACCGTGACCATAATTCTAGATAATCGTATTACAGGAATGACAGGACATCAGCAAAATCCAGGCACGGGTCATACCCTTCAAGGCATGCCGACAAAGATCGTGGAAATCGAGCCGTTGGTGCGTGCTTGCGGCATTGACCACGTCCGCACCATTGATCCGAATCGTCTTGACGAGGTGAAAGAAGCTTTGGATTGGGCGTTGGAATTGGATGAACCTTCGGTTATTATCACCCGTTGGCCTTGTGTATTGATGAAATTGTCTGAAGAAGATGTGGAAGAATTTGGCGACTATAAGCATACGTGTGAGGTAGATACGGAAACTTGTATCGGTTGTAAAAAATGTACAAAGACCGGTTGTCCGGCGATTTCTTTCGATCGCGATTTGAAGAAATCCAATATTGATCCGATGCAATGTGTAGGTTGTGAAGTCTGCATGCAAGTGTGTCCTGTACAAGCGATCAAGATTAAGGGGGTACAATCATGAATGAAACGAAGAGTATTTTGCTAGTGGGCGTTGGTGGCCAGGGAACGATTTTGGCAAGCAAGTTGTTGACATTGGGCTTATTGGAAGCGGGATATGATGTGAAGATGAGTGAGATTCACGGAATGAGTCAACGCGGCGGTTCAGTTTCTTCGCAAGTGCGTTATGGCACGGATGTGCAATCCCCTGTGATCGAAAAAGGCGGCGCGGATATACTAGTTGCCTTTGAAAGAATGGAAGCCTTGCGTTGGTTGGATCATGTGAAACCGGAAGGGAAGGTTGTGGTTTGCGATACAGCCATTGAATCCATGCCAATGAAGGTGGGAAAAGCCATCTATTCCAAAGAAATTATTCAGGAATTGGAATCTCGAATTGAAACAAAGGTGGTTCCAGCCGTAGAGTTGGCCAAGGAATTGGGCAATGAGCGAGTCATGAATGTGATTTTGTTGGGCGCATTGGTTCGTTCTATGGGGCTTGAGTCTATTGATTGGGATCAGCTGATTAAAGATCAGGTCAAACCTAAATTTGTTGAATTGAATCTACAGGCAATTCGTATTGGGATGGAGCAAGTCGCAACTTCTGGAACGGGACACATGGAATCTGCATGAAAAAAGATGGATCGTTTCTCCTGATTTTGGCAGGAATCGTCGTTTTTTTTCTGCATCCGACAACCCAGGAAATATATTTAAAGTGGAATGAAGTGAGTCATTTCGGTATGGCATTTATTAAGTTTGGTGTTCTCGCCAGTCTAGGAGAAGCGTGGGCGCTGCGAATGAAGACTGGGAGTTGGCAACGAGTCGTCGGATGGCCTAAAAAAGCGGTTGTTTGGGGCGTTTTGGGCATGGGGATTGCGTGGGTGTTTCCAATCTACGCGATTGGTGTTGCAAGTGTCGGCATTTCCTCACGGCTCGTAACGGCGTTTCTAACCTCAGTGACCATGAATCTGAGCTTCGGCCCGGTGCTGATGACGACCCATCGCATCACAGATACCTGGATTGAGTTGAGAGCGAAGGGAAAGAAAGCAACGAGCCAAGAAATTTTTGCGGCAAATGATTGGGTAGCTTTTTTCTGGTTTGTACTCGTAAAAACCAATTTATTCTTTTGGATCCCCATGCATACGATTACTTTTCTTTTGCCCCCGGTATGGCGGCTGCTCATGGCAGCAGGTTTATCGATGGCACTGGGCGTATTGTTGGCGATTGCAAAACGGAAATAGGGAGGAAAAATGAAGCGAATATTAGCGATAAACCCCGGTTCTACATCAACCAAAATTGCCTGGTATGAAAATCAAAAACAGATTTTTTCTCGGGGGATTGATCACCCCGTTGAGGAACTGGAAAAGTTTTCTCATGTACAAGATCAGTTTGCCATGCGCAAAAGCGCCATCGAAGTTCTTTTGGAAGCGCAGGGATTGGATTTTCATGAATTGGATGCCATTGTCGGGCGCGGAGGACTCTTGCCGCCCGTTTCTTCCGGCGCGTATCGCGTGAACGAACAGATGGTGGAGCGTTTGAAAAACAATCCGTTGGTTGAGCATGCGTCCAATTTAGGCGCTTTGATTGCATTTGCCTTTGCAACTGACTTGAAGATTCCCGCATATATTTATGATTCTGTGGCGGTCGATGAGATGATAGACATTGCCAAGATCTCTGGAATGCCGGAAATTAAGCGGCAGTCCTTTGCGCACGCGCTGAATGCACGTGCCATGGCGATGAAAACGGCAAAAGAACTTGGACGTCCTTATCAGGAATTAAATCTGATTGTTGCGCACTTGGGTGGTGGCATTTCGGTCACCGCGCATCAGCATGGTCGCATGGTGGATTTGGTTTCCGATGACGAGGGCTCATTTTCACCGGAGCGAGTAGGGTGTTTGCCTAGTCGATCCCTAATGAAATTATGCTATTCGGGAAAATACGATCAGCGAACGATGAAGAAAAAACTGCAGGGGAAAGGCGGTTTCAGCGCCTACCTAGGCACTCTGGACGCGCGGGAAGTGGAAAAGATGATTTTGCGTGGAGATGAAAAGGCAAAATTGATTTATGAAGCGATGGCGTATCAAATCGCCAAAACCATTGCGCAACTTTCTATTGTTTTTAAAGGTGATTTGGATGGAATTGTCATTACGGGAGGCATTGCCTACTCGAAAATGATCACAGATTGGATTCGAGAGCGGGTTTCTTTTCTGGCTCCCGTGTACTTGCAGCCTGGGGAGCATGAGTTGGAAAGCTTGGCGTTCGGTGCTTTACGGGTATTGGAAGGCAGTGAAGAGGCAAAAGAATACAAGGAAAACTAAGAAAAACCTCCCAACTGGGAGGTTTTCTTTTTAGTAGGTGATCATTCTTGGCATAGTTTTCGCTTCTTGGATCCAATGCTGAATTTGATTTTCACTTGGAATCTTTTTCACCAAGCGCTTGTCATCATTGACGATTCGCAAGGCTTCGTAAAGATGTTCCGAATTGCGGCGTCCCAATTCAGGTACAGTATCAACTCCTGCTGCCTCCAATAGATCAGCATATTCTTCACCGATCCCATTGATTCGGAACAAGTCGGCATGGTTGGTCCAACGGAGAATCATTTTCTCGGAAATTCCGGTATCTTCTGCTAGATGGTGACGTGAACTTCGTTTTTTGCACATAGTCAATAATTCTTCAGTTGTATGAATCCCAACGGAGTCTAAGCGTCTTTGGTAAGTGGGGCCGATTCCTTCAATTGTTGAAATGCGATGCATAATTATTCTCCTTTCATAGCTTCCGGTCATTCATACTTTACCCGCAAAAGACGAGGAAAATCGAGGGAATAACTGTAAAAAATGAAAGGAAAACCAAGAACTGCTTATGATATAATAAGAAAAAAGGAGGGGTTTGATGGTACAGTCCATTGGTCATGTCGGTTTATTTGCTTCCAAACTATTGGGGGCTATTTTTGGCGCACTTATGTTGACGTTCATCTTGGGAGAGTTCCCAGGTTCTTTTTCTACGCTCAGCGGAATGGAATTACTGTTGTTGTTCCTTGGAGTCACAATGGCAATCGGGTTTCTTTTTGCCCTGTATCGACCGATTATCGGAGGTATTCTAGCGGTTGCGTCTATTTTTGGAATCAATGCAATTGCGCTGATTCAAGAATCTTCCCAATTTGAATTTGATTTTTTGCTCCAATTTGTTTTGGGGCTTACTTTGATTGGGTTTTCCTGGCTATCGAAACAGGAAAAATCCCAGGAGGGTACGAATGGAAACCACACAGAAAATAGCCATTCTCAGTGATATTCACGGAAACTTCCCTGCCTTGGAGGCATGCTTGAAACGGATTGAACGGGAGCGATGCCAGGAAATTTTTGTTTTAGGGGACAGCATTGGAATCGGACCCTATGTCAATGAAACATTGGATCGCCTTTTGAGCCGAAAGGATATTGTTCTGCTCTTGGGAAACCACGAGCATCAATTGATTCATGGGATTCAGTCGGAGCTTAGAACCATGTCTCGTGGCGAATTGCATCATCATCGCTGGGTGAAGCAGGTGATCAAACCGGAATATTTGGCAAAGTTAAAAAATATTAATATGCAGGAAACTCGGAGTTTCGGAGAAACAACGGTGAGGATGCAGCACTACGCATATATGGCACAGGGGAAATTTCACTCGGCGTTGAAGGATCCGACTGCGGAAGCGCTAGATAGCTTGTTTTCTGTTTCGCACGCAGAGTTGGTGTTGTATGGACATTCCCATTGCAAAAGCGATGTATACAGTACGCGCAGCAACACACGCTATTTAAATCCTGGCGCTCTCGGAACCAGTGGACAGGGAATTGCCCATTATTTGATTCTGCAATTTTCAAAGGCGGGCTATGCGGTTCACTGGGAATCTGTATCGTATGACCTGGCTCTTGTATTGCAAGAGATGGAGATACGTGAGGTGCCGGACCGAGAATTTTTGAGGAAAATATTTTTTGAGTGAGTAGCAAGATCGTTATGTATTAAAGTAATGAAGAGTGAGATATTTGGAAATAGGATCGAAATGGGAATAAAAGGCGAGTCTAAACATTAAAAACGGAACGAACAAAAAGTTCAGAACTTGGACTTTTTTGTCGTTCTAGGAGACTATATCACTAAACATTTACATGAACTTGAAAAATATGTTGAAAAGCTAATGATTTCTTCGCAAAAAGCAATGAATGGTATGAGAAATTGCTCATTAACCCCGAATCGTGTTTAAAAAAGCGGATAATTATCAGAATAAGACCAAAATGAATAAAAAAACCATAAAATGATGAAAACGATTACAGGATATTGTATACTAAGATGTAGGAGTACTTTGCGAGGAGGACATGTGATGAATTATGTGGTAACCGTTAAGATGAAGACGAGGGAAAATGATTCGAAGCGGGTAGATTTAATGGCGCGGACTGCGTTGGAAACGATGTTTATTGATTGGATTGAAGATTCAAATCTTGAAAGTTTTCGGGTATTTCGATCGGAAACTATTCAAGAGATGAAGGGTGATCCGAACGGGTTAATCAAACTGATATGGAATTCCGATGAATTGGAGTTTATGGCCAAGGGTGTAACCTCGGAAGACACAGAGAAAATCTGGGCTTATTTTGAGAATCCAGAGCGAATGAGTGAAAACTTGATTTCTTTTCGAGCCAGTTTGAATCGCGATGACAAGAAAATTAAATTGATGTATTTTGAGCAGGGCCGTTTGACCGTGTATGATGCTGAAATTCACGACAAACTCAGTGAAACCTACGATGAGGAAATGCCGGTTCAATTGACCAAGCATAGTCTGCACGTGGAAGGAATCAATGGTGCCAAACTCCAAGAGCATGTGATACAACTGCTTGAAGAACTGCGTCAGATCACCGGCGGTGAGTTGACCGTGAATGATCAAAGTGCAAAGGTAACATTCGAGCCTCAGTTTTTTATGCCAACTAAGAAAGAAGAGCTGTATCTGCAATTAAATCAATTGGGCCAAGAGGTGATCGGACTTGAAATGGATCCACTCGCCTTATATGCAGAAGATGCTTTTTATTATGAAATCGCACAATTTGAAAACAGAAAACTGAAGATCTATTCTATGTCGATTTAGGGAGCGAAAGCTCCCCTTTTTTTTGTGGAAATTTGAATTCCTGGATATGGTAAAATATAAGAAGTGAAGAAAGGAGGTAGTCGGATGAATCAATTGCAGGGTGTTTTTAAGTCGATGCCTTTAAAAGAAAAATGGATAGTCGGTCAGAATGTGAGACAGATTTATCAATGGATTCGAGAACTGGCGCTTCAGGGCGTACCAGCGATGAATTATCGCGTTTTTAGTTACAATATGTTGGCGGAAGAGTGGAATCAAAGACAAAATCTGCCGGGGCAGTATGCGCAAAAGGATGAAAGATTATTGGCAATTGCCGCTATCTTTGATCAAGTAAAACCTACACTTCAATACTATGGAGAGGTGCGAACGGATCTTCATTGGATTGAAGCGATGATGGTTTCTTTTGATGAGCTTCGGCTTTTGGGAATTACGGCGGAAGAATTTCCGTTAGAAGCCTTTGAGAATGATCAAAAGGCATCGGATTTAAAGCGATTGCTTGCGGCTTATGAAGCGTGGTTAATTAAGGCTGACCGATGGGATGCAGCGCGTTCTTATCAGCTTATATTGGAGGGTGAAGCGCAACCGTGGGCAACAGAGGCACAGATCATTGTGATCGATGATGGATTCCAGTTGATGCCGGTGGTGCAAGACTTTCAAGACTTCTGGGTGATGCATGCAAAAGCGACGGTGCTGACGGTTGAAGAGGCAGTTGCCGCTGAGTGGAGGGCACAATTATTGAAGGCCTACGGCGATAGCACCGAGGTTCATCAGATCTTTGAGGAGATCAAGGAGAAGGGCTTTGCCTTTGATGAGGTACAGATTATTGCCACGAGACCCGAACAATTAACTCGAATCGGCATGATTGCAAAAACAGAGGGGATTCCCTACTCTGCATCTCTGGGAGAGGCAATTTTTACCTTGCCGGAAGCGCGGAAATGGATATTTGCTACCCTGGATGAAATTGAGAAATCAGATTTTTGGCACTCAATGCCTGCGACGATTGAGTTGGAGGACGAGGTGCGGGAAGGGATCGATGCCCTTTTACATGGCTATCAAGGATATGTGGCGCAATATGGCGACTCTCGGTTGCTGCGGGAGATCTTTCATCAATCCTTGATTCGTATTCGCCTTCGAGGAGGAATGCGATCGCCGGGTGCTGTCTATGTCACTGATTTAGCCGGTGCGGATACCCTGCAGAGAAAGGCAACCTTTGTTTTGGGCTTGGATCATTTGGAAGGACAGACCGGCTTAACGGACGGACCGATTCTTTATGATCGAGAGCGGAAGCGAATGCCGGCTTCTGCAGTAACTGTTAAGCAGCGGAAACGAGAGATTGCGGAGAAACGGAAGCAAGATCTGGCTCGATTGTCGGGGATTGTATACTATTCCTACTCCTGTTATGATGCTGTGAATTTTACCGACAAGTTCCCTTCGCCGATCATTTTGAACCATTACACAACCGAAGAATGTGAAGCGGCGCCGATGGCGAAATATCGGGTTTCGATAGAAAAAGCGATTAATCCATGGGAATGGGAGTTGGCGAGTTTTTCTTTTCCTTTGAATCTGCCGGAGCGCTATCCAGCGTTAGCGTTGGGGAAAACCGCGCGAGAGGTAAGAAAGTCAGCGGACTTGAACGCGTACAACGGGAAGATTGAATGGATAAATGAACCTGATCACAACCACGCGCCAAGTTCCGTGACGAAATTTGAGAAATTGGCACGCTCGCCGTATCTATATTTTATCGAAAATATTTTGGAAGTCGGACGGGAACCGGAACCGGATGAGCCGACGGTTTGGCTGAATGCCTTGGAAAAGGGAACCCTCTTGCATGAGATCTTCCAAGCGTATTATCAAAAGATCCTGCCGAAAGGGGAAAGACCGAATAGAAGCCGAGATGAAAAAGTCTTGATTGCCTATGCAGATGGGTTGATTACTCGTTTGGCAAAGGAAAAGCCACCGCGATTAGCGGTGGCCCAAGAGGTCTTTCAGGCGGAAGTGGAACAAACCTGCGGCGTCTTTTTGTCCATGGAGGAATTGTATTTAGGGAATGATATCCCCGTTGCCCAAGAAGCAAATATCCATGGGGAAATTACACTGATCAATGGCGATACGGTATCCTTGCAGGGCAAGGTGGACCGGATTGATCAGACTCCGGAGGGGCAATATCGGATTTATGATTATAAAACAGGAAAGAGCAAACAATACAGTCTCAATCAGTATTTTGCCCAAGGGACACGGTTGCAGCATGCGGTCTATGCTCTGCTCTATGAACTGGAGAATCAAGGGGTGCAGGTAGAACAATCGGGATACCTGTTCCCAACGCGAAAGGGTAATGGGAAGCGAATTGCGTATCCGGAACATGGCGTTGAGGATCGTAAGGAGGTTGTCAAGATTTTATCCCTTTTGCAAGAGATCTATTGTCAGGGATTCTTTGTGCCGGGATTGATGCCCTATGCCAATCAAGACTCTGTCTATCCAGAATTGGCAGAGCAAAATCCAGAGAAGAATGAACTGAAGGAGATCGTGGAAGCGATCAACCCTATGGCGGAGGTGAGTGCATATGAGTAAGCAAACCATGCCAATCAAAGATGAAGCGCAGCGCAAGGAGATCCTTCACAACCTTACGGAAAATTTTCTGGTGGAAGCGGGAGCGGGCTCTGGGAAAACAACCTCTTTGAAGGGTAGAATCCTGTCATTGATTCGCACAGATACGGTAAAGCCCTCTATGATTGTCGCCATTACTTTTACCAATAAGGCGGCAGGGGAGATTAAGGAGCGAGTTTATGAAGGGCTTTTGGATGCCATTGACAAGGCAGAAACCGAGGAAGAGAAGGAACGCTTTAGTCGAGCGGTAGAGACCTTTGACGAACTCTTTATCGGCACGATTCATAGTTTTTGCGGGCGTGTGCTGAAAGAGTACCCGATAGAAAGCGGACTCCTACCGGGCTTTACAGAGATGACGGATTTGGATGAGCAGATGGAGCTGGATCGAGCATGGCGTGCTTATTTGGATGATCCGAAAGAAACAGCTCCCGATCGTTGGCGGGAAATGGGCTTGTCTTTAGAGCTATTTCGTCAAAATACACAGATTGTTATCAATAATGCCGATCTGGATTTGCCTGCTGAGTCAGTGCCTTATCCGGGATGGAATCGAATCGAAGAAGCAATTCGGGAGTGGATTGATGAAGCGAAACCCATGATCCCCTTGGCTGAATCTGGGGTTATTTATGATGCTGTGCAGGAAACCCTCTTTGAATTGGCGTTCTCACTGGCACACTTAAAACTGGAAAAGAAGGAAAATCAGTGGTGGATATTGCGAAAAGCAGCCTCTGTGAAAAACAAGGTCACTCAGAATAAATGGATGGACAAGAAGTGGGCCAAAGAATTTCAGTCGACTTCGTTGATTGATTTTAAGGCGGAAATGGAAGCGGCGCAACGGCAGTGGATGCAGGCGCAGTACCCCGAATCTATTCTGTTGTTGCGTGAATTTGCCACCTATTATCACCACTATAAAAAAGAACAGAATCTGGTGAGTTTCAACGATCTGTTACTGCTTACAGCAGAAGTCTTGAAAAAACCAGAAGTCGCCAGGCATTACCAGGAAGAGATTCATTGCCTGTTTATCGATGAGTTTCAAGATACGGATCCAATCCAAACGGAGATTATGGATGCGATTACCCGAAAAGATGGACAGTTGCGGCAGGGAAGTCTCTTTGTTGTAGGAGACCCCAAGCAATCGATCTATCGATTCCGCCGCGCAGATATCGAGATCTATAATCGCGTGAAGCGAGAGATGGGTCATGAGGGCCAGGTGTTACATTTAACTTCGAACTTTCGATCGACCAATGCCTTGTCTCGTGCTCTGACACCAATATTTTCGGGATGGTTTCCGGCAGAAGAGGACGCCTATCAAGCGGAATATGCATCCATGGATACGGTGAAAGATCAGGTGATGGATCGGGAATTGAGCATTGAGGCGGGTGTGCTGGCCATTGAGTTGCCGGTGGAGAAAAAGAAAGAGGAAGCCCTTGTGGCGGAGGCGGAAGCTATTGCGAAGGTGATTCGCCATGCGGTTGATTTTGGAAATGCTGCCTACAAAGATTTTCTTTTGCTCTCTCGTCAGAAAAAGGGATTGGGCACCTACGCCAAAACTCTGACGGAATGGGGAATACCGGTACAAGTGACAGGGGAAAACAAAGCCCTTGAGGAACCCGAAATTCAGGAGTTGGATTATCTCTTGCAGTATCTGGTGGAACCGAGTCCGATCCATTGTTATATTGTTCTGAGGGGACTTTTCTTCGGTTTTTCTGAGCAGGAAATTCTTTGCTTGAAACAGACAACAGGGACGGTTTCTTTGCAGAAAGAGGAAATCGAAAAGATCAATGACGCTGAGTTGAAAGAGCGATTTCTTTTTGCTGAACAATGGCTGAGGACGTGGCGAGTGAAGAGTAGCAGAAAGTCTCCTGCAGTCTTCTTTCGGGGTCTGCTTTTCGAGTCGGGTCTTATGGCCAGTGCCATGGACCGTAAACCGGTCTATGGGCTTTTGTGTCATCTGATGGAAATTGTTGCGGGTCTTCAGTCTCAGGGGATCTATCAATTGAAAGAGGTTCATCAGCGTATTGCGACCTATCTCTCCCATGAATTGGAGGAGGAACTGGATCCGGATGGGAGCTTGAATCAGACACGGATTATGAATGTGCATAAGTCAAAGGGATTGGAAGCGCCTATCGTATTTTTAGTGGGACCCATGAATAACAAAGGAAAAAAAGAGCGGAAACCATCCTGGGTGGTTCGCCGCGACGATGAAAGCGCGCAGGGATTTTTGTCCCTAGAAGAGCGCATCGGATTTTCATCTAAACCGGTTGCCATGCCAGCCCATTTTTCCGAGATGCAAGAAATGGAACAACGTTTTTTACAGGCCGAGGAATTGCGGCTGTTGTATGTGGCTGCAACACGCGCCAAGCACGCCTTGGTTCTGGTCAGCATGGGAGACAACAAGTATAATCCATGGAAGGCATTATTGCCTGCGGTAGAAAGCGAGCTGAAGGTGCCGGAAGTCGACAGGAAGCTTGAGCGTGATAAGCAGAGTACCGAGACAGCACCATGGGTGGAGTGGAAGGAAACCGCCAAGGAGGAGACCTATAAGGTGGTAACCCCAAGTCTTCACAGCGATCGTTCGATTCTGGATGGGGTTGAACGAGAATTTGGCGGGTCGGCGATCTTTGGTTCCTTGATTCACTTGGCGTTTGAGCGCTTGATCCGGTATGGAGAAGCCGCTGCAAGTATGGTGATTGAACAAGATTCGACAGACCCTATGATGAAAAGACGCGGCAAACGAGTTTTGAATAAATTTATGGAATCGAAGCTGTATAAGAGAATAGTGTCAGCAAAATCGAGTATGCCAGAGATGCGGATTACGACCTGTTTGGCGGATGGTTCCCTGTTTCAAGGCGTGATCGATTTGGTCTTTGAAGAAGAAGACGGATGGGTGATTATCGATTACAAGACAGATCACTATAAAGCGGAAAAGGACCGTCTTCAATTGGAGGCATATTATCAGTCGCAAATTCAAGCGTACCGTGATGTTTTTGAAGAGATCACGGGATATAGTGTGAAAGAAACGGAGATCTATTTCACCCATGACCCGGAATAATTGTCATTAATTCCCATGCATAAATAGTCTTAAATGAGGGATATATTTAATGAGAGACTAATTTGTTATGGAAGGGAGAATATGATGAATGGGTATGGCGTAACACGTGTACATTACCATGATCCACAACAAAGGGACTTCATCGAGACGGTGAAAATCATTGAATTTGAAGAACGAAACGGTCGGTTGGATTTAAAACAAGAGTGGGAGTGGAGCCGTGATGCATTGCTCAACGAAGTGAAGTTTAATCACGATGTTTTTGTTCTCTTCGATCTGGATGATCTAGGACCGCATCTGGAACTGGTTGAGGTACAGGGCAGACGGTACTTGCGCACGGATCGCAGAATGCATGCCCATGATTTTGTTGCAGGTCTCCCCGAATTTTAGGCAAGGGATTGAACGGTGAATGACCCGGGTATATGTTGAAAGCAGAGGGGAATTCACACATGCAGTTTCTCGATTGAAGAAGGGGATGAGTCGATGAAAGGTTTAGGGATCAAGGAAGTTCACTATCATGACCCGAATACTCGAGACTATATTGAAAGCGTAAAGGCAATGCATTTCAGAGGTGTCCGTAATTGCAAGCCAACCGATGATGTGCGAGAGTATACGCGTACTGAGATTTTAGAAGAGATCCAAATGAGAGATGACGTATACACAGTTTTAACGGATGATCATCTTGGTCATCGTGTCAATGCGATCCATATTGGAGAGGAAGACTATATCCGTACAGACCGCAAAAAAGTCGGACACGACGAAGTTAACGAGGTGAAGTTTTATTAATAATTAGAACGGGAAACTGCGAACCGGAAGGCAATTGTCTTCCGGTTTTTTTATGAAGAAATATTACGCTGGAAAGTCCAATTTTTCATTATCGAGAAAGTGAAGGCGAGGGCAAGGAGTGTGCATCGAAAATAGTTCAATAGAACCGATTCTAAACCAGGATACATGACCCATAGGGTGCCTTGATTGGTATGCGATGGTTCATAAAAGAATTCAGTAAGATGTGGGGGTTGATCGAAAGAAAAAAACATATATTTATTATTGGCGATATGATGAAATAAAATACAAGAAATGAAAAATGGAATTTTAAACACTTTATGTAATAATTTGTAAGATATGATGAGCTTTTTTTCGGATAGAATAAGGATAAGGGAGGGTCTGCCATGAAAAAAAATGCGATTTTATCTATTTTATTGATTTTAGTTATGCTACTGGGAAACGCTGCTTTTGCGGGGTCGGATTATGCATCCGAAAATACACCGCTCGCATCCAATCAGAAGGTGTTGTTTACGCTTGATGAGTCTGGAATAGAGGCACCAAGATATATTTATGATTTGGGGTATGACAGAGGCAAGGATCATTTGTACATAATTGTGAGAACGAATTCAGATGAAGATGAAGTAGTAGATGAAAACGGAGAAGAAATCGAGTTTATAAAAACAGAGCAATATGTTTATTCGTTGGAAACGAAAGAGGAGGTTACAGAACCTGACTTTCCGCTGCTGCCAGGATATTATCGATTGGGAATTGAATTTGAAGCTGATCAAACGTGGAGTGTAGAGCGACCTGAGGCGAAACTAAATTTATTGCTGAATAATTTTGAATCTGAGCTTATAGGAGAGTCAGCTTCAGTAGAAGGGAAAGGATTTGCTATACAAGGAAACCGAGTGCTTTATTTTCTCAAAGGATGCGATGATGAAGAGAACTTTTTGGTGGGAGAAATAGATTCTTCTGCTGAACCTGGAGAGCTCGTTGTATCAGTAGATGAGAAGAATCCTATTAATAATGAGTTGAATTATATTAAAGGGTACGATTTTTCTGAAGATGGCAAAGAAGTCATTTTCATTGGAACTGAATTTATCGATGCTACAGATGATGAAGATGATGATTTAGCCATGAATGTTGTGGTACGAGTTGACAGTGAAACAAAGCAAGAGATTGATCGCTTCGCTGTCCTACCTCCGGATGGAGCGATTAATGTTGAAGCATATGATTTATATACCACAGAAGAGCATATCGTAGTTTTATATAAAGATTGGGATCTTCACAAGGGTTATATTGAGCGATATACCTATGACGGGGTGCGAATTGATGGTGTTGAAACTAATCAATGCATAAGGAAAATAACAGAAGGACCGAATGGAAGCACCATTTACATTCAAATGAGATATCCGAAGGATATGAATTTAGATAATCGACCGCGTGGTCCGTTGGAAGTTATTCAAATTAACTGGGAGAACAATTCAAGTACAAGCAGTAGCAACGAATCCGGTCCGCGACCTGTGATCCAGGAAAAAACAAGAGCTGGACATACGGTAGCACGATTTACAGACAGTCACTTTGGTCTTTTGCGTGTG
>JABXKS010000079.1 GCA_013619125.1 Clostridiales bacterium | reverse complement strand
GAGTGTTCGTTTGACAATTCGCTTTCTCTTTTATACAATTAAATTGTGTTCAACAAATTAAATTGTTATTGAAAGGAGTCTTCTATGAAAAACGAAAGTAGTAAGCTTAATGAAATATCTGATGACGATATTTTAAAGTTAGATAATCAATTGTGCTTTGCACTTTATGTATCATCTAGAGAAATAATAAAAAAATACAAACCATTACTCGATCCCTTAGGTTTAACTTATACCGGTTACATTACAATGTTGGCTTTATGGGAGAAAGATGATGTCACTATAAAATCACTTGGTAAAAAATTACACCTTGATTCAGGAACACTAACACCTCTTTTAAAGAAATTAGAATCGAATGGATTGCTAGTAAGAGAACGTCGAAGTGAAGATGAAAGAAATGTATATATTACTTTGACTGATCAAGGACATGCATTAAAAAAGGATTCAGCAAATGTTCCAAGGCAATTAATCAGTTCTTCAAGTTTTGATGATGAATCTACCATTCAATTAATTAATCTACTCCATAGATATATGACCTCAAATGAAAAATGAAACGAAGCCAGAATTTCGCAAGGAAAAGGAAACGGTAACCTTTTTATGTAAATTCAAAGCATCCAAAAAAGAAATAAGTTTATTATTTAGTTGGACGAGTTATCCCGTAAAATGGATAGCTCGTTTTTGATCAAATCCCAATTTTCTTTCCAAGATCGAACATAGCTTGTATACAAAGCATCCCATTTATCAGCAAAATTCTCAAGATTACTACAAACTGATTCTTCATTAGGTGCCTTATAGATGGACTTTAAATCCGCCATTAGTTCTCTGATATGCTTATAGCCGACATACCTTGTAGAGCTACGAATTTGATGAATAATGCAGCATTTTCAATGGTGTACGGATAGGTTGCTTTAATCGCTTGTTCGAAGCCGCTCTACATCTTTTCCTGAGTTAGGCATAGATAAATCTAGAAGTCAAAAACAACATAATATCAAAAATTGCCTTTTTCAATACACCAACTTATTGGACACTTACAAAGTAAATATTAAAAAATGCCTAAGGGAACTTTATAGCATTCAAAAGCGATCTCAAATCGAGATCGCTTTTGAATGCTATTCTTTTGGGAAGAACTTGTTGCTTTGCATCATCGTCGGTCATATCTCGACTCTAATTCTTCACATCGGTTGCAGTTGTACCCAAAGTATGTGAATACGCCCAATTCCTTTGATAGAAGTTAAGTTCTCTTGGTATCCGCGAAGATGAAAAGCGTGAAATGCTTACCTTCACCATCGCGAATTTTTCACGCATTATGGCTCAACTACAGTAACATTACATGTTGCGACATATTCTCCATCGACTGTGGTTACCGTTATGGTCGCCGTCCCTGCACTTTTTGCTGTAACGGTTCCATCGTTACTTACTTTTACCACTTTTTTATCGCTTGTCACCCAGATCAAACTTTGATTGGTGGCATCAAATGGCTCTATTGTTGCGATTAGCAACTCTTCGTCCGAGACTTGCAACGTCATCGCTGTTTCATTAAGTGTCACGCCCGTTACTGATACTGTAAGACTTTCTCGAAGTTCCAGAATCATAGCTGCCAAATCAACTTCTGAGTCTACTATTACCAAATCCTTTGGCTTTGAAGCACCATCGATCTTCATGTAAATTTTATCAAGTTTGTTCTGCGCAGCAATGATATCATCATTTTCTAAAAACATTTTTACCTCTTCAACCAAATCGATGAAATCTTCTATTTTTTCAGTTTCTCCATTGCTTACCAAAGTTCCATCGCAAATACATTCATCAATAACATATAAAATATTATCTATTGGAGTCAAAACTGTTACATGACACCCAGCAGTAGCCGTGCCATAATCATTTACTGCCGTTACCATTATAACCACGTCTCCCTCTGCCTCTGGCACAGCCGTTATGGTAACTGTTCCATCCAGATTATCGAACATCTCCACTGTCGTCTCCCCAGAATCGCTTGATTCCCAGGTTATTGAAACGAGATCCGTTGCATCCTCAGGAGATACAGCCGCAACCAGTGTTGCAGGATATCCCTCTGCTATGATTACTTCAGTAAGGTCTAAAAATACTCCGTCTACAGGAACCGCTACTTCATCATCAGTCGTTTCCACGCTGAGGATTTTATCAGATAATGCATCAAATACATCGTCACTATAAGCATCATTTACGCTAATCGTGACCGTACTGGTTTGAATTCCATCAATCAAATTATCATCTGCACCCATCGCTATTACTGTCTGTGTGGCATTCCAGTTAGCCGAAGTAAATGTTAGACTCACTTGATCCACTGTCACCTCACCTATATCATCACTAACTATATCAAGGACTACGTCTGAGCTCGGTTCTGCATCAAGCACGACCGTGAAATCATCTGTTCCTCCGGCTTCACTTACGGTTAAACTTGACTTGGATATAGTAAAGCCCGCTATATCCTCATCGGTCGTTGTTACACTAACTGTTTGATCAACCACCGAATCATATGTATCATCACTTAAGAAGTCATTTACACCAATGAGCACGGTACTAGTTTGGCTTCCATCGACCGCGTCATCATCTACGCCGGTCACGGTTACTGTTTGTGGGGTATCCCAGTCAGTAGCCGTAAACGTTAGACTTGCGGGATTCACTGTCGCCTCACCTGTATCATTACTAGATATATCGAGGACTACATCTGTGCTCGCTTCTGCATTAAGCACGACCGTGAAAGTATCTGTTCCTCCGGTTTCGCTTACAGTTGCGTTTGACTTGGATACGGTGAAGCCTGTTTCATCATCGTCCGTCGTTGTTACGCTTACGGTTTGATTAACCACTCCACCATATAAGACATCACTACTCCCTATGTCTACACTGATTGTTACAGTGCTGGTTTGGCTACCATCGACCACGTCATCATCTACGCCGGTCACCGTTACTGTTTGAGGCACATTCCAGTTAGCTGCAGTAAACATTAGACTTGATAGATCCACTGTCGATTCACTTGTATCATCACTAGCTATATCGAGGAATACATCTGTGCTCGCTTCTGCATCAAGCACGACCGTGAAAGTATCTGTTACTCCTGATTCACTTACGTTCAAACTTAACTTGGATACAGTAATGCCTGCCACATCATCGTCCGTCGTTGTTACACTGACGGTTTGATTAGCCACTCCACCATATAAGGCATCACTACTCACTGTGTCTACACTGATTGTTACAGTGCTGGTTTGGATACCATCGACCACGTCATCATCTACACCGGTCACGGTTACTATTTGGGGCACATTCCAGTCAGCAGCAGTAAATGTTAGACTCGTTTTATCCACCGTCGCTTCACCTATATCAACACTAGACAGATCAAGGACTACATTTGAGCTTGGAACCACATCAAGTACAACGGTAAAAGAATCCATTCCTCCAGCTTCACTTACGGTTGTATTTCCATCAGTCTCGGTAATTGTCATCGATGGGGTCTGCGGCTGAGACTTCAGCACTTGGTCAACATCGGCCACATAGATTTCACCACCTGGGCCAACTGCGATCCCTTGAGGACTCTCAAATATATAATTGGAGGACCCCATAAAACTGCCCACCGGGTCCCACTTCAAGATCTGCTGACCGTCGACCACATAAACAGATGCATCCGGACCGACCGCTATGCCTCGAGGATCCATTATTGGATCGCTGGGTCCCCAGCCTGCCAGTTGACCTATAGGATCAAAATAAAGAACTCTAAAAGTTCCAGCTACATCCCAGGAAACTATGTAAACATATCCATATGGACCGACAGCGATGCATTGAGGATCAATCAACAAATAGTTGATTGTCCACTCTACCGGAGCACCTGAAGAATCAAATTTATATACTTGAGAAGTTTCATCTACATCCCAGGGAACTATGTAAATATCTCCATTCGAATCGACAGCTATGTCTCGAGGATAAATCAATGGACCGCTGATTGACCACTCTACAAGAGCACCTGAAGGATCAAATTTATGTACTTGATAAGTTCCAGCATCGATCACGTAAATATATCCATCAGGATCGACAGCTATACCTTGAGGATTAATCAATGGATAGTTAGTTGTCCACCATACCGGAGCACCCGAAGCATCAAATTTGTGTACTTGATAATTTCCAGCATCGATCACGTAAATATATCCATCTGAACCAACCGCAATATCTACCGGATTAATTCCAGTGATAATGGCATCAAATGCCGTATCTTCAAATGCAAATGACAGATTAGGGAAAATCACAATCCCCAATGCTAATATAATAATTAAAACGCTAATTCGAACTCTATTCATATTAAATCTCCTTTACTCTTCACCAACAGCTTCTATAACCGTTTCTGATCGTCATTAAATCCCCTCCTTTCTTGCCAATAGACAATAAAATACCGCCATAAATAATATGGCGGCCAGACTTTCATAGCATAATAAATGCCGTAGACTCTCAGCTTTGCGTCCTTGCCTTTTGGCAAGTTTGCCTTGTCACATCTATCTTTTCTGACAAATCTCTACATTTATCAACTCTTCTCTTTTTGTCGAACTTCATTATTGCATTGAATTAATACCCTGTTAAAATATGCACAAACCAACACGCGCCCAATCTCCTCAAAGAAAATTCACGCTAATTTCAACCTACCCCTCTTTTTGTTCTATTTGTTTGAGTTTACTTGCACAAATGTATGTGTTGCCCATCTATGCTTTTTCTCGAGTCTCATACTCACGAATTTTCAAAGTTAAGGGATATTCTATAATGTACACGCTTGTCCGCCTATCAATCACAATCCCATTCTATAGTACAAAATGACCCCTGCTGAATACAGGAGTCATCTAATTGCTACTTATTTATTTCTAAACTATCCCTTTTTCGGGTCTCCGTTCGCTAACTCAAACGACTTACTTTTTTTAAAATTTTTCAGAATTTCTTCGTCAAATTTAAGCCCAGTTTTCAAAATGAAACATATATTATACGGCTGTGAATTTCCTTCTAAATCTTCTTTTCCAACAACAACTTTTTCAATAAGGCTTTCACATAAATCCCTATCAAACTCATCCATTTTTCCATATACAGATATATCAATTATTTTATTAATTCTAAGCTCTACTAATTTTCGACCTTTTTCATAAAGAAGTCTTACATATTAAGTTGCCCATTCTTATTGCCTCTGCGTTTATAGGCTTGGTGATATGGAGTACTGATGTAGCTGTGCGTTCATCACAAGTGACATTGGATTACTTAAAAGAATGGTTCTAATTATGCCTCCAGTGTTCATACTGATGGTATTAATAGAAATTTGGATACCGAAAGACAAAATTGAGACTTTATTTACTACCGTATCTTGCCATAAAGGTAGCAATTATTTCATCTAGCATAGGTTCAAAATGTAATTGAGTCACATCATCTGTAAAAAGTGCCGGCCATGTAATTGCTCCTTCAACTAACGAGTAAAACACTCTAGCGGTTACTAACAGGTTCTCCGATCTTATCAACCCATCATTTTCTGCTTCTTTTAGCCACTCAATGAACATACCATAAGAAGGAGGGTATTTGGCGACAGTCTCTCTCGCATAATCAATATCCTTCAAAAATGTCATTGTCAAAAATCTGGATAGTCCTAATCGTCTAGGTGTATTAATCAAAAATATCTCCGCATACGCAAATGCAAGCAATTGTTCTTCCATTGATTTTTCTGGATCATACGCTATCGTTTTCAACTCTTGTCGCTGTGCCAAAAAATCATCTACAATCACTTGGAATAAGTTCTCCTTGCTGCCAAAGTGATTATACACGGTTCGTTTGGATACTCCTGCAGTTTCTGCTATTTTATCCATACTTGCTAGTTCATACCCCATACGAATAAATACATCAATGGCACCATCGAGAATCGTTGCTCTTTTTTTACTTTTATCACGTTTTTTGTGTTGTTGCATCATAGCAGCTCCTCCTCTGGATTAAAATTTACACCGATCAGTGTAAATAATGATTGTTTTTTATTTAATTACACTGTATAGTATAATTAAGAATTGTAAAAAACACAATAGAAACCTTTAGGAGCGTATCTATGAAAGCGGTTATATGCACCAAATATGGACCACCAGAAGTACTTCAACTTAAAGATATTGAAAAACCTATCCCGAGAGAAAATGAGGTCTGCGTAAAAATATATACAACATCAGTAACTGCAAGCGACTGTATCATTCGCGGATTTAAGGTGCCCTTTAAATTTTGGATTCCCATGGGACTAGCAATAGGTTTTAAGAAGCCAAGAAAATCCATCCTCGGAATCGTATTTGCGGGAGAGGTTGAATCTGTGGGGGATGATGTAAAATCATTCAAGAAAGGGGATGAAGTTTATGGGTTCGACCGTTTCGGATTTGGTGCATATGCTGAATACAAATGTATAGCTGATAAAAGTTTATTGGTGAAAAAAACAAAAGATATATCCTATGAAGAATCTGCAGCACTTCCATTTGGTTGGTTATTAGCCTTACATTTTTTAAAAAAGGGAAATATTCAAAGTGGACAAAAAGTGCTTATTTATGGAGCGTCAGGAGCAGTTGGTACTGCTGCTGTACAAATATCTAACTATTACGGAGCAGAAGTTACAGGCGTGTGTAGCACTACGAATTTAGAATTAGTAAAATCTCTGGGTGCTAATGAAGTCATTGACTATACAAAGGAGGACTTTACACATAGCGCTAAACGATATGACCTAATCTTTAATGCAGTTGGTAAAAAGAAAGCAAAATTAAACTGTAAAGATTCACTTACTAAAAACGGCAAACACATAACAGTCGATGACGGTTCACCTACCTTTCACATGGATGATCTACTATTACTCAACAAACTTATTGAAACAAAACAAATTAAAGCAGTAATAGATCGGACTTATCCCCTTGAGCAAATTGTCCAAGCTCACAGATACGTAGACAAAGGACACAAGAAAGGGAATGTAATCATCACTGTAAATTAAATGCACAATGGCAATTATATAAAGATTGGAGGTATCATGGAAACGTTTAATAAATATGGTTTATTTAAACTATTAGGGTTCGTTTTTTTTGTTCAGGCAATGACTTCTCTCATAGGCGGATCAATGGCCTTTGGACCCTTTGAATCAAATGCTATTACGAACGCAACTATGGGTACTATCGCTAATAACACGTTAACCATCTACATCAGTATTTTCTTACAAATGGTAACCGCTGTTGTAATTATTGTACTTGGGGCAACCATGTATGTAACTACTTTGCATATCAACAAGCCATTGGCTACCTTTGCATTGTGCTTCTATGTTCTAGAGGCAGGACTGCTTGCTGTCAGTCAAATCTTTGTCTTTGCTTTGACAGAAACTAGCCAGCTCTATTTGACAGGTGGAAATACGAGTCTTGTGCCCCTTAGCAACATATTGCTTTCATGTAAAGAATTCACTGGGAAAATGGCGATGATTCCTTTTGGTCTTGGGGCGTTAGCATTCTATTATCTATTAATGAAAGCGGAAATTCTTCCCAAATGGCTCGCTTTATGGGGGATCATAACCGTGCCTTTTGTATTGGTTGGTGCACCATTAATGGCCTTTGGAGTTGCCTTCCCTTTTGTTCTGCTCATCCCCTATGTGCCATTTGAATTCTTTACAGGTGTTTTTATATGGGTCAAGTATAGCAAGAAAGCTACAAAAGAATCTGAAGGAATAGCTTAAATATCCAATTGGCAGTGAGTGATTCAAACTGCTCCTCATATATTACAACTCTCTCGTCGCAATAAAAGGACACTTCTGTCATCGTGCACAGGAGTGTCCTTTACTGTCGTGTAAAACAAGCTATAGATTTTCTCACTCTTCTAAAAGAGGACCGTTTAAATGAAAAACGAATTATTTTGACTCGATACAACCATTGCAATTTCTAGATAGTTGAACAATGGTCTCCACATGGGGCGTTTACAACATCAGGCAATCTAAATAATTCAAATGGCTCAACCATGCGATTTTCATAATCTATACAACGGCTATTTTCATCATGATCGAACAAACGTTCGCATTGAATTTGTCCAGATTCGTCCATTTTTCATCTGAATATGATTTGGACAACTCCTCATAAGCATTCAATCCAACTCTTTACCGCAATGAGGACACCTCTTCCCTGTTTTTATATTGGCCATGAATCCTCAGCTGATTATGCCGGT
>JABXKS010000078.1 GCA_013619125.1 Clostridiales bacterium | reverse complement strand
AATTTAATTAATTACCGTGTCCACTTTGGAGGCATCATATCAAAGGCTTGCAACTTTTATTTTTTGCTTCGTTTTAAAATTGACTTGATCTTGGGCAGTCCATTTGTGAACAGCCAATAGGAGACGGGCCGAAGCACCGCATCAAATTCTCCGATATATTCAACAAACTCTCCTTCGAATCCTCTCTTAAAGCGATATAGGCCGTAGAGCGGATGATCGGGGGAAAGATTTCCGGATACACCGCGGAAATCATAAATTTCAGCGCCCTTTGATTGCGCGTATTTCATCATTTCCCATTGAATCAGATAGTTGGGCATTCGATCTCGAAAGCGATTGTCGCTGGCGCCGTAGAGATAACATGCTTTCTTTCCTGTTGTCATCAAAATGGCACCGGAAAGAATTTGCTGATCATCAGGCAAGCTTTGGAATTCCCGAAGGGATTCGAGTTCCGCCTGCAATTTCTCGATTCTATTTTTGGAAAGAGTTTGTTTCTTGATCACTTGAATCTGCTTTTCTTCTTTCGCCTCAGAGATCGCAGAAGCGAGCTGTTCGCCGTAGCGGCGTAAGGCGGCCTCTTCCTTCTGTAGAGCACTTGTGGCATCTTGAATGGCTTTGTCGGCGTTCAGACGGGCTAGAAAGAGTTCAGCCTTTCCGGTTGGGTTCATATCATCAAGAAGCGACTCGAAGTAGGAAAGGGGACGCGTCCCGAATCCATCGCGGCTTCCCGTGACTTGCATCATCTCAGCGAAGCGTGGAAGATCCGCTTTCGATCCTCGAACAATTTCAATCCCTTTTTTCTCGGCGAGTCGAATATTATATTTCCATTTTTTGTGAAATCCAGCAAGTAGCGCTTCTTCCGACATGGTGATATCCTGCCAGAAGACATATCGAGGCTGCCAGCCGTCAAAATCCAGAGAGAAGCCTTGATGGTTGAAATTCATTTTTCCCATTTGCGGAATCAACCATTCGTTGTTCACGCCTTCTGTAGGTGTTCCAGCATGATCAACGCTGGTTCGGCGAATGGCCGGATCCATACGAAAAAAAGCGGCATTCTGTTTTTTGCAATATGCGAGGACGGAGTGACTGAAACTTGTCAAAAGTTCTTGATTGTTATAGTCAAGGACAAAACCACGGGGCGCATAGGCGATCGTGGATGGCAGTCCTGGGATTTTTCGAAACAAGATCATGGCGCTTGCGATCAATTCATCCTGCTCCTTGATTCCCACATAGGTCGGTTTCCATCCATATCGACTTTTGAAATTCCCCCATTCGGAGTTCTGCATAAAGGTTCCTGCGGAATGCTGGTTGACAAAGGTATTATGTTCTTGTGGGGAGAGGGTTTCGATCCATTGCATGGGTATTCTCCTTTATTCGTAAATTCGTTTGATAGTGGGACCAACAAAGAAACTAGACATGTCGATTTGCACATAGGTGCCGACCTTAATTTCTGGATGCTGGGTCAGATCAATGGTGGCGAACTGCATATACTCTCTGCCTAAAAGCGGCAGGGCTTTTCCTTCATAGGTAATGGGAGAAATGGGTTTAAAATATCGGACCGTGATTCTTCCCAGTTCTCGAATAAGCGCCTTGAATTGGAGCGGCGCGAGTTTACGGCCAAGGTTCAATCCGTCTTCGAAGCCAAATGGAATCAGCCCGATCCGGGTTGTCTGCTTTGTTTGATAGCTACCGCCGTAGCCGATGCGAATTCCAGATTTGATTTCTTGAATCTTGACAATAGGAACTTCAAGACGATCCGGTTTTTTTAGGGAAATTGGTGTCTTGGTATGGGATTTTCCGTATAACGCGTTTCCAATACGAACAAGATCCAGTTGCGTTTCGGGATAGTCAATGGCAGCTTCTCCGTTCGCGATATGGCGAAAGAGAATTTCGATGCCGGCGGCTTCGATTCGATCAATCATTTGTAAAAATTCCTGCAACTGAAGTTTGGTTTTTGAGGGGTTTTTTACGCTTTGGAAATGTGAAAATACGCCCTCCAGCTTAGTCCAATTTGAGGCTTGAATTTTTTCGATCATAGGATCGAGTTGAGTCGCATGGAGACCGAAACGATGAAGTCCGGTTTCGAGCTTCAGATGGAAAGGGAGAATCTGCTGATTGATGGAACCGAGTTCGTCCAGTGCAGACAATTGATCCATGGATTCAATGCTGGGAATGAATCCGAATGAAACGACATTTTGCGGATCAAATACGGGGCTCATCAATAAGATGGGTTTTGTGATTCCTTGATCTTTTGCCAAAGCGATGGCTTCTGATTCCAAGCCAACGCAGAGGCCGTCAATCTCATCGTGAAGGGCATGCGCGAGTGGAAGCAGACCAAGGCCATACCCGTTCCCCTTGACTACGGGGTAGAGTTTGGCGTCAGGCATAGCGTTTCGCAAGACGTTTAGGTTCCCTAAAAGTGTAGGAACAGAGATGATTAATTTTGGTTGCATAGGGAGGCCTCCTCAAAAGAAAACTAAGCCTGTGAAGGCTTAGTTAATTATTTGTGTTATCAATTCCTTCGGTGGGTGATTCTGTTCCATCAGGCGATTCTGTCTCTGTGCCTTCTGGGTTTGTCGTGTCATAAATAACATTGCCAAACTGGTCATAAGAATATCCAGTCATGGTGAGTGGATTATGCAAGTGACATTTCTCACTTGGTTTTTGATAGATATAATCCTTTGGAATAAAGCCCAAATGATTGGCTGGATTGTAATCTCGATTCAAAAAGACACGCGATTCCGTAATGGCAGATGGACATAAAGGAGTCGCTTCCTCATACGGTGTTCGATATTGAAGAGCACCTGGGATTGGGATTCCCGTTGCATCGAGTGCGGCTTCAACCAGGACATCGGAATACGCATAGGGATCAATGGTTATTTCAATATGAATATCATCAAAGGTGGTTGGTTCCGTGCCGTCAACAAACTTTTCCAAGTAAACTTGACTTCCGCGAGGATCCCGCGCACTTAACGTCGTTGGTAATTTTCCGGAAACACCGTCGACATAGACTTCTTTGATGCCTTCAGGAACTGGAAAATCTTTTGGCTCCAGATTTTCATGGGCAGCAGTCATAATGGGTTTCCACAGATATTTTGCCAAGCTGCTGCTATAATCCAGTGTTAATCCGAGGTCGTCATTGCCGATCCAAGAAGCACTGACATAGTAGGGGGTGAATCCAACAAACCAGGTGTCCGCATTGTTCTGCGTGGTTCCTGTTTTACCGGCAACAGGAATTCCCTTGTTGTCGTCTGTGATTCTTGCCCTTGTGCCCGTGCCAGTATTCACAACGTCATTTAAGATATCAGTCATGATATAGGAAACCTGCGGTGTAACCACTGTGTTCCGCTGCGGCTGTTTACTGAGGATGACCTCACCGTTGGCGTTCAAGACCTTCGTGTAAACGATGGGTTCTGTATAGGTTCCTTCGTTTGCGATGGCACCATAGGCGGCTGTGAGACGGAGATTGGTGATTCCGTCGGTTAACCCGCCAAGGGCGAGTGGAGCCAAGCCTTCATCGTTTTGAGAAGGGTTTTCAAATTTTTGCACAAAGTTATCTTCGCTAGGCGCTTTGGTTTCGATAACATGGAAGCGTTTCAAGTATTCCATGGAGGTATCAATGCCAAGCTGCTCCAAGAAGGTAACTGCAGGAACATTCATAGACCATTTCACCGCTTCACGCAACGTGACAAAGCCATTGAAATCATCGGTCTTATTGGTGTTGCTGTTGCCGTACCAGTTGCTCGGCCACATGATTGTTGAGTATTGATCCGAAGTCCCTGGGAGGGGACCGCTGCTGAGATCATCAATATAGTGAGGGATGTCTTCCACTACGGAAGATGCGGTAAAGCCATTGTCGAGTGCTGGCGTGTAAACCGAAATCGGTTTGATGGCCGAACCGGGTTGTCGGCTGGCGTCGATGGCACGATTGTATATTTTTGCGCCTTCCAGATCACGGCCGCCCATTAAGGCGGTGACAAATCCTGTATGGTAATCCATCACAACAGATGACGCTTGAGGCTGAACAGCTCCCGTTGTATTGATATATAAATAGCTTGGTGAAATTAAAAGTTCGCCGGACTCACGAATCTGGTAAAAATCCGAATTATCGGCAAGAAATGTTTTTTGAATGCTTATGGACTGATCATCGCTATTGGAGAGATAGTCACCCTCTTCCAGTTTTCGAATATATCCGCGACTATGGGTTGTAAATTGCGGGTAGGCGATTTTCTCAGATTCGCTCCCTTTTTTGTAATCCTGATAGGAAGTGTTGATTCGTTCCAGATCAAGATCTGCGTAGGAGAGGATGCCTGTCAGTAATTGATGATTGATTTCCTCTAATAAAGGATAGTTAAAGGTGTAGTAGTTGGTCAGATCCAGATTGCGATAATTGATTCGTTTGCTGCTGATGATCAGATTTCCACTCTCGTCAAAATGAAATTCGTCTTCTGGAATAATCAGCTCGCGATCCGCTGAAAGGTAGTTGTCATTGCTGTATCGTTGCTCGATTTGTCTGGTTTCTTCGTTATACATATACTCTGATTCAACATAGTAGTAGAGTATGCTGCTTGTTTTTAGGGAGAGGCCTTCGCTCTCACGTCTCGCGCGTTCGCCGCTGGATTCGTACTGTGTATTTAGAATATCGCCGGCTTCATTGACACGATTGGCAATAAAGGGGATGTCGTTTCTATCTGTGTTTTCCCGATAATCATAAAGGACTTGGTCAAAGTCGGAATAAATATCTTCCATTTTTCTTTGCAATTCCAAATCCATGGTGGAATAGATGCGAAGCCCACCGGTATTGATCAAGTTTTGAGCATATTGGCGAGAATAGCCATATTCCTCAATCAAATCATCAATGACTTGACTGATGAGGTAATCATTAAAGTAGGAGGTGTTAACTTCATGGCTTTTACGATTGCCAGGCTGCATGGCTTGTCCGATATCTTCTTTCAAAGCAAGTTGATATTGACTTTCGGTAATAATGTCTTGATTTTTCATTTCGTTTAACACGATTTTTTGGCGATCCAGCGCGTTTTGATTCAGAATGGCAACATAGGAGGTGCCGAGAATTTCTATTTCGCCGACAGCTGTCATGGTAGACGGATCGTAGTTCTTCGGTGCAACAGTTTTATAGCCCGAATATTTTACCGTTCCTTTGGTGATCCCGGCAATAAAGGCACTTTCTGCAACCGTTAGGTCAGATGCCGGCTTCGAGAAGTAGGTTTGAGAAGCCTCTTCAATCCCGTACGCTCCCTGACCCAAGTAAATGGTATTCATATAGGCTTCAAGGATTTGATCCTTTGAGTAGTATTTTTCCAACTCAATGGCGAGATACGCTTCTTTGATTTTTCGATCGACGTCTTTAAAGAGGTTTTTAAATGAGCCATAGTCTTTAACGACATACTCTTGCAGGTATAAATTCTTCACGGTTTGTTGGGTGATGGTACTCGCCCCTTGAACAACAGTGCCTGCTTTTATGTCTGCAATTAATGCACCGACAATTCGTTTCAAGTCGATTCCGTTATGTTCTTCAAATCGTTTGTCCTCGATTGCTACAAAAGCATCCTGAGCGGATTGCGAGATGTTTTCCAAAGTCACGATCGTCCGGAATTGTTCGGTTTGAATCTTTTCGATCAGATTGCCATCTTGGCCGACAATCTCGGAATGTTTATCCAACAAGTGGGTTCCGGAAGAAAAATCGACAGCGGGCACAGTGTTAACGGACGCAAAAAACAAGCCTAGTACTGCTGCGCCGCCAAGTAAGCCGACCACGATGATGGTTAAAAATGTCCATTTCAGAATTTTCAAAGGGATTTTCACATATAAGTGTGATGGGCGTTTCCCATCCTTTTTTTTCTTTGATTGATTAGTCATACTCTCCTCCAAGGTCGATAATGGTCAGTTAAATCTTTAATGATTATATCATATAACCGTTTTCGTAGCATTAAAATTTATGTGAACAATCTTGACGAATGCAAGGAAAACTGCGGGTTTCACACTCCGTACTTTATCAATTTTTATGGGTTTGGTTTGGACTTGTTAGGAACATAAATCGGATTGGGTAGAAGAAAAATGAGGTGATTAATATGAAGAAAATAATAGGATTGCTTTTCGTTTTGATACTGCTCTGCGGTTGTAAGGGGGAAGGAAATATTAACTATATTGATCGGGAGTTGCCGGGAGAAATACCAGAGCTTTTTGCAGAGGGAATAATTTCACAAGAGGACACTTCGGAATTTGCGGGAACTTTTTCCGATGATTTTCAGTATTATTTTTTTACCAGACGTGAGGGGGGTGTACAGAATCGATTGTACTATACGAAGTGGGAGGATGGTGAATGGAGTGAACCTGTTTTATCGCCTATTTCAGAAGATTTACCAGAATTTGAGCCCTTTATTTCACCAAAAAATGAGTTGTACTTCGGTTCTATGAGGGATGGCAATACCTCTTTGGTCATCTACAAAAGCGAATATAGTGATGGCGCATGGACAGAACCAAAATTTGTGGATAATGGTTTGAATGATGGATTTGCCATGTATGTCAGCATCTCGGACAAAGGAAATATCTATTTTACATCTGAAAAAGGGATCAGCGTTATGAAATATGATGGACAGCAGTATTCAGCTCCAGAATTTACTGGTATTCTTGGCGCCCATAGTTTTATTGCGAGGGATGAATCGTTTTTACTGTTCGATAATAGTTCTTATACAACAGATCCAACAAAACTCTTTATTTCTTTTATGAAAAATGATGGCAGTTTTGATGAGCCAGTCGAGTTGAGTGAACGCATTAATGATCCGAATCTGTCGCAGATTTGCGCCTCGATCTCTCCCGATGGCAAGTACTTGTTTTTTAGCAGGTTTAGCCAGGGAATGGCAGATATCTTTTGGGTGGATGCAATGATTTTGAATCAAGTAGAAACAGGATTCAGTGAATAAGGGGTAAGTTTTTGTGGAATTTTTCACTTTAGATTTGCAAGGACTCGTAAAGATTCGTACAATAAGAGCGGGGAGGATGCCATGAAAACAAATTATTTGACGGTTTATCAGGAAGCAGAAGCGGAATTTGTTGAAAAGAAGTCTCGGTTTATCGGATATGCAACGCCGATTCAATCAGAGGCGGAGGGGGCAGCCTTTATCGATAAAATTCATTCCCTGCACAAACAAGCGACTCATGTTGTTCCCGTGTACGTTTATGGTGGGAATTATGAATGTCAACGGTATTCGGATGACGGTGAACCCAGCGGCACTGCCGGTATTCCCATATTAAGTATGGTGAAAATGCGAAATATTAAGAATATCGCCATTGTGGTGGTTCGCTACTTTGGGGGAACGAAACTCGGAACAGGGGGACTGGTTCGGGCATATACCCATAGCGCGCAATTGGCAATCGAGGCGGCTATTTTGATTGAGCAGGTTCCGATGAGCGGATATTGTTTGACCATTGATTATACCAAGTACGGAAAACTGCAGAATGAATTGGAAGCCAGACCCTATGAAATTGTTAGTCAGGAATTTTTAGACCGGGTAGAAATAGAAGTGGTTGCTCGATTGGAGAGCCAGGAAGCGCTTCGTGCGTATTTGTTGAATTTTACCCAGGGGAAAGAAGTCTTAAGCGAGCTGCGATCTCGGTTTGTCCCATGCAAAGACGGACAGGTCAACGGGGATGATTTTTTACTCAGTGAAGAGTGGGTCGAGGCTTCGAAGAATTGAAAGAATGTGGAAAGTGTGTTAAACTTTTTCCGTAGTAATCGAAGGAGGATCTTATGTCAGGACATTCAAAATGGGCAAATATCAAACATCGCAAAGGGAAACAAGATGCGGTGAGAGGCAAGATGTTTACAAAAATCGCGCGGCAGTTGACCGTAGCGGCGAAGGACGGCGGTACGGATCCAGAATATAACGCGGGTTTAAAATCAGCGATTGAAATGGCGAAAGCGGCTAATATGCCGAATGACAATATCAAGCGCGCGATTCAAAAGGGCGCAGGCGGCGCTGATGGCGTCAACTATGAAGAAATTCGCTACGAAGGTTATGGTCCCAATGGCGTAGCCGTTATCGTAGATTGTTTGACGGATAATAAAAAGCGTACAGTTGCTGATATCAAATATTACTTTGATAAAAACGGCGGCAACATGGGAACGACAGGTTCGGTAGCCTTTATGTTTGATCGGAAGGGTATCTTGTTGATTGATCGCGACGCGTTTTCCATCGATGAAGATGAGATGATGATGCAGGCTTTGGAAGCCGGAGCAGAGGATTTTGAAGCATCGGATGAATTCTTTGAAATCATTACGGATCCCAACGATTTTTCGGTGGTGCGAGACGCACTTTCAAAAGCAGATTTCGAATTTGTGAAGGCTGAATTGACCTACATTCCGCAATTGCAAACCAGCATTCCGGAAGAAGCGTATAAGAACATGAATCGCATGCTCGATGCGATGGAAGACAATGACGATATTCAAAATGTCTATCACAATTGGGATATGGAAGAGGAATAAAGAAGCATCATCATTCACACCTTTCAGCATCTTACGAATATGTGCTTCTATTGATTAGCAAATTCAAAATAAAATAGCAATTACTATGCAAAGTAAAAGTCAGAGATTTTCTCTGGCTTTTACTTGATTTTATTTGTTTGAAAATATGATGCCCAGGGGAAGTGATCGTTATGAAAAA
>JABXKS010000077.1 GCA_013619125.1 Clostridiales bacterium | reverse complement strand
TACCCTTTAATTATGTCTTCACCTATGAAACGTGTCAACTAATTGTCACTCTTACTAAGACTTGGTTTGTTCCAGTCAAAATATTCTTGGCTGTTATCGCCATTTTCATCGATAGCATTATAATCAACAAAAATCGTTCCTGCGTCATAGGTGAAATTTCCATCTAAACCAACAGTAGTTTCACGGTAATTGCTGACACCTGCTCCGGCTTCATAGACATCTGTTACCGCATAGCATCCGTGCTCGATAAAGATCTGATCTAATTCTGCTGATAGATTCGGATAGGTGGTTTAACTCATCGTAGACTTCACCAAAATGTCTTTGATTCTGATTAAGTATATTTCACAAATCCTTGAAAAGAAGATTGACAAACGTCCTATTAAAAGAGGTCACAAAGTTTATGAACTCAACAGGTACATTCTAAAGTATCTAACTTTTGATGTAGGAAGAAAATGAAATATTGTAATCTATATGCTACGGTTCACCGTACTTCACCTAACCCTAAAAATAAATTCGACTTCCTCAATTCCGAAAGAATCGAATTCAGTCTATCTCTATAGTAATTCCCCCCAAAACCTTTTAGGCGATCTGTCATACAACCATAATTAATGGATAAAGTACGTACAATGGTATGAATTAAAAAACAACTGGCATCAACCCGTTTAGAAAACACCAAATGACTTAGATTGCGATTACCCTGAATTATGATGATTATGCGCTTTCTCGCGAATCAACCAGTTTACCGTTCAACCCCTCTAAAACTTCAAATCCACATCGAAATACGTTTTTCAAAAGACAGTTATATGAATTACCGCATCACTCACTCGACTTACATATCCTTGTTTTTAAGCAAAAAGGTTAAAAAACCATATGTCTCATGACAAGAAATTTCCACCTCAAATTTGTCGAACGCATATTTTAAACGGTGCCAATTTTCTCCATCAAAATCATTCGATAAAGGCTCACCCAATACATTGATCACCTCGACTGTTGTCATTCCACTGATCAAGCCGTTATAAACCGTTGTCTTATCATTTGGCGTAGCCATAATTACCATAGGCATATCGCCTTGGTCTGGTGATGCACTAAAAAACACAAAGCTAAAATCAGTTACCGGATGACTGAATTCCATGAATAGAAGGTCATCCGTCTTTTCTATTTCCAACGCATCGCCATACATGGCTAGTATTTCACCATATGATCGTGTAAAAAAAAGTTCAATCCCATTAAACGAAATATCCTGCTGCGTTTCCGTATTTACTGATTCAATCACTTCTACTGATTCTTCCAATAAAACATCTTCGCCATTTATTCTTAAGAATTGGCCGTCCATATATTCAATATCAATATCCGCGATTTCCCAGCTTACACCTAGGGAGTTGAATATTGCGCTAGGCCAGTAGCTACCAACACCACCCGCTTCTCCTTGAGCAATTGGTCCGGTAATGCTTAATTTTACACTTTTATCTTGATCAGTTTGACCAATTGTACACTCAACTAAGTCCCCTACCGCATTTCTTACAAACGCTTTGAACGAAATGTACTTGATCGTACGTGATGACATATTTCGAATATCCACATCAAAATCAATAGCACCTCGCTTACCTGATTCTTCACTAGGACCTTCCATCTCTAGAAGCAAATACTGTAGGACTTTGTCCTTGATATATTCCTTCCTTTCAGCATCTTCTAGATCAGAAATTTCATCTTGTTCCAAGCTTCCTGAATCATACCGACTTTGATACGCCTCTGCCGCTTTTTCACGCATCTCCACCGTATCCACTCGCACCAATTTCAGTGCTTCTCCACTACTGTAATTAAGAATCAATTCGTCTTCATCGAATTTATATCTCAAATAAATAGGCTGTACTTGGTCGGTCTCAGGTTCATACCTGATCATGCCGTTACCAGCAACAAACTTCCCCTTACTCATGGCCTCTGTTTCTGGCAAGTTTTTTATTGTCAATTCTCCGCTTTCTGTAAATGTGAATAGTGGTCGAATAAAACCCCATTCTCCTGCTATCTTTTGCATATCCGCTTCATCACTCTTTACAGAACCCTCTTTCAGAAATGTGTAAATCTCACCCTCTGGCTTTGTCAATACAAGCTTGTTATTTTCGATCGCATATTCCATTTCTTCTTTAATTAATATGTAGTCTACAATGATCTTTCCATCAGACACTTCAATATCATAAATATTGTCTCCCCAGACCATGGTATCTAAATTCTCAAATTCAATAGGTTCATCTCCAGCGTATCCTTCCCACTTGCCAATTAATTTTTTTGGACCGCTATCACACCCAACAAACATCAACATCATTATCGTTATCATTAAAACTAAAAAAATCCTCTTTCTTGTCATCCTCTTCTCTCCCCATTTCCCATATTCTGTCAATAATTATAGTAAATAACTTTTGCTATCGTTATTCTATCATATTGGTAAGTTGCTACTTACTATTACATTTATGACGATAAAGTACACACTTTTTCGGACTTGACTCCAGGCCATCGATTATGTACAGACCGCTCCTTTCTTGACACATAAATAGACCAGTAGTACACTAAAATTAACAGACTGCCGGTCTATTTATAGAATGCCATGTCATTGTTTTTTACAAAGGAGTGTTATGATGAAAAATATCGATGTTCACAAAGAAATCAAATTCGAGTTTCCAGTCGGTTATATGGCCTTTCACAAAAATGAGGCCTTTAATTTTCAACTCAATAGATTCTACTCTTTTGGTTATGCTGATTATGATGATCTAATGGATATTGCTAAACATGTTGAAAATGTGGATGATTGGAAAAGCCAGTTTCTATTGTATGCGAAAAAGATGGAAGCCGTTGACAATATGTTGCGTGCAGCTTACTATTACCGAGCAGCTGAATTCTTTATGCCGCCTTACGATCAAGAAAAAGCAGAAATCTACAATACATTCCAAAAGATAATCCATTCAATCATGATGGAAGATGGTATTGAATTTATCCAAGTCCCTTATGAAGAGGCTTTCTTGCCATGCCTAAGACGTTATACAGATCAAGAAAAGAAAAAAGGCGATTTACTTATACATGGCGGGTTCGATTCATATAAAGAAGAGTTCTATTCTACTATGAAATATTTTACTGATAAAGGATATGATGTTTATGTCTTTGAAGGGCCAGGCCAAGGGGAGGCAATCAGAAAATTCAATCTTCCAATACACCATCATTGGGAAAAGCCCACATCAACTGTTTTGGATTACTTTGCATTGGATGATGTGACACTACTAGGTGTGTCAATGGGTGGATACTTATGTTTCCGCGCAGCAGCTTTTGATAAAAGAATTAAAAGGCTAATTGCATCCAGTGTGGCATATGATTATACTGATTTTCCCCCAAAACTTTTACAGCCTATCGTTTATTTATTCTACAATGTATTTAAGAAATATACCGCTAATGCAATTCTAAAAGTTATTGAACAAAAGGATATCAAAAGCTGGTATTTCGCTAACTTACAGTACATGCTTAAAACCAACGATCCAATGGATATGGTAAATTTTCTTACCTCTATGACCTCAGATGAACTTCATTGTGAGAATATCACTCAAGATGTATTAATACTAACTGGTAGAGATGATCATGCATGCCCGTTTAAAATGCATGATAAGCAAGTAAAAGCCCTGATTCATGCAAATTCAGTAACCGATAAAGTATATTATGAGGAAACCAAGGCAAGCCATCACTGTCAAATCGGGAATATAGGTCTAAGTTTTGACGATATGTCGGATTGGATAGATAAAATACGAGGAAACAATCATGTCAAGAATTAGAAAACAAGATGAGTATGACTATAAGAAATTAGAGATAACCAAAGTTTCTGTCGAACTTTTGGATAGAATTGGTTATGATCAGTTCTCAATAAATAAAGTGATTGCAGAAGCAGGTATGACAAAAGGTGCCTTTTTCCATTATTTTAAGTCAAAAAAAGAATTGATAGAAGCGATCGTAAATATTATACTTGATCCTATGTCAGAAGCACTTGAGTCCATCGCAATGGACCGTGAGATTAAACCCAAACAGAAAATACTTCATATGGCAAAGGCCATAGGCAAAATAAAAGCTGAACATAAAAGTACAAGCCAACAACTTGTACGATTGTTGCAAATGGAAAAGAACAAGCAAATAGCAGAGCTAGTTGTTGAAAAGTCCATAGAAATTTTTCTTCCGCTTTATGAACACGTGTTGATTGAAGGCAATCTTTCAGGCGATTTTGATATTCCTCATCCTCATGGTTCTGCCTTTATCTACTTCACTGTATTGGCATCATTAAACAAAGAAATTGGTAGAGTTATGACAAGTCCTACCTGCGATGAAAAACGTCTGATGCAGTCAAAAGAAAAAATCAAAGCCTTTGAAATATATGCAAGAGAATTGTTTGACCTTGAAGAAGATATTAAAGTAATAGACGAGGCAATTTGGAATATCAAAAAATAGTTTTGTTCCGATGGAATATCTGAAACAAACATCCTACTATGCATATTTTACTAACTCACCCATCTGCTACACCACCTGGTTCAATAGCAGATAGAGTGTTAGTAAAAAAACGCAGTTATTTATGGTACGGTTCACCGCACTTTACCCAATCCCAAAAAAAAATTCGACTTCCTCAAATATGAAAAAGTCGAATTTACATTATACTTATAGTCCACATTCATAAGATTTCATAGAGAAGTATTACCCGTTCAAAATCACTCATAAAATCAATACTGCTGTCTAATTGAATGCCCGAGGAAAAGTACGCTTTTTACGGACTTGACTCTTCAGTGGAATTCGCTTAACCCGGGAAAACTCGACTTCCTCCGTAAAAAAACAAAAAGTTTATCATATCTTTCGCTTGCCTAATAAATCTTCACTTCATCTAAAATTCTCACTGTATTTATCTATATAATCCTTCCCCCATCTATCCATTTTTTCAAAAATAGGAATTAATGCATACCCCTCATCTGTTAGGAAATACTCAACCTTTGGTGGTGTTGTCTTATAAATCTTTTTAGAAATGATGCCATCAACTTCCAATGATCGAAGTTGTTGCGTCAGCATCTTCTGAGTGATCTCAGGCACTATTCTTGTGAATTCATTATATCGAATAACTTCGTGCTGATGAAGTTCCCATATGATTAAAGATTTCCATTTTCCACCAATTACTTCGAGAAATATTTCTATTTCACACCTATAATTACTGCAGCTCACTTTATTATTTCTATCTTTTGGCAAAATTCAATCCTCACTCTCTTCCTTTTACTATAGCAAATATATATGAATTGAGCACTTAAATCAAATCATTCCATGCTTGATCATTTGCACTTTTATGAAAAGAGTCCTACTTCTAAAAAAACTTCAATTGGATTTTCCTCTTACTTACTAAATTCATACCTTTTGGTGCGTGCCATACCAAAAAGTGCCTTCTTGTGGGATTGGTTAACCCATTATATGCTTTATCCACCGAAGCAAATCAAACCGCTTTGCAAATAATAACTAGAGAATGGGAGAACAAAAAATGAGATTTACGATTCCAAGAGATTTATATTTTGGTAAAGATGCAGTACATGAAATCAAGAACCTCAAAGGTACGAAAGCAATGGTCGTAATCGGTGGAAATGCCGTCAAAGCAAATGGAACACTTGACAAAGTAATGGCTGGTCTTGAAGAGGCAAAATTCGAAGTTAAACTTTTTGAAGGTGTCGAACACGATCCATCCGTACAAACTGTACAAAAAGGTGTGAAAGTCATGCAAGACTTTAAACCTGATTGGATTATTGGAATTGGTGGCGGTTCACCGATTGACGCCGCAAAAGCCATGTGGATTTTCTATGAGCACCCAAACCTGACATTCGAAGAAGCAACTAAACCTTTCAGCCTTCCTGCTCTTCGAAACAAAGCTAAATTTTTAGCTGTTACTACTACAAGTGGAACTGCTACAGAAGTTACTTCGTTCTCAGTTATTACAGATACTGAAACCGGTATGAAGTATCCAATAGCCGACTACAATATCACACCTGATATCGCCATTGTTGACACTGAGTTAGTTCAATCTTTGCCTAGCAGACTGGTTGCCCATACCGGCATGGATGCTTTAACACATGCAATTGAAGCTTATGTTTCTACAATTGCAAATCCAATAACTGACGCCCTTGCGATCAAAGCCATCGAAATGGTATCCAATGATTTGTTCGACTCATTCAATGGAGACTATACAGCTCGAGGAAATATGCATATCGCTCAAAATCTTGCTGGTATGGCATTTTCTAATGCAATTTTAGGTATTGTTCACAGTATGGCCCACAAATCTGGCGCTCTTTTTAACATTCCACATGGCTGCGCAAATGCAATTTATCTACCCTATGTCATCCAGTTTAATGCAAAAAAAGCTCCTGCTAAGTATGTAGAAATTGCAAATCGCCTTAACCTTGAAGGAAATAGCGACGAGTCGCTGATCAACTCATTGGTTAAAAAGATCCAAGAAATGAACTTCACCTTAAACATTCCATCTACGCTAAAGGAATTCGGAATTCAAGAAGCTGATTTCCTAGCGAATGTTGATTCGATTGCAGCAAATGCTGTACAGGACCCTTGTACAGGTACAAATCCTCGTGAGATTTCAGTCGAACAAATGAAAGAACTTTATTCAGCAGCCTTCTATGGTAATGACATCAATCTATAGTCACTAGACGAAACCCCGGTTAAGCATAATGCAACCGGGGTTTCTTATCTTTGATGCTTGGAAAAGTATGGATAAATCTATGAATTCAGAAAGACATTGCATGAATTTTTCAATGTCTTTTACTTCTATTACTCTATTGGCAATTATTTAATGATAATCATACCGCTACTTATGGTACGGTTCACCGTACTTTACCCAACCCTAAAAACAAATTCGACTTCCCTAATCATGAGAAAATCGAATTCAGCTTATATCTATTACCCGCATTCATAGATACCTAGAAGAGTCGTAACCGTAAGAAAGTACACACTTTTTCAAACTTAACTTTTGAAAGATAGAGGGTTTAAAACAGAGACGTAGCGAACGAAAAAAGCGTTAGTTACAACGTTTTTCTCAATAATTATTAAGAAAAAATATAATTTAGTTTTATAAGTTTAGGAGAGCTTGATTTGTATATAGGAGTAATAAGAAGGTGATGAAATGACTAAAAGATATATATTTATTATTATTTTATGTTTTGTCGTATGTACGGGTTGCTCAGAGTCTAAAAATAATGAAAATATCAAACCCGATGAAGTGAACATAAAAACTGAAATTGATAAAACTGAGAAGGTTGATGTAGAAACCGAATATGCTACTATGAAAGTGCTCAATAAACAGGACTACAGCTATATCACATCAAAGAACGATGAAATTATATCAAATGACTTAAATGATCGAGTGCCAGATTTCATGGATGTGGTATCATTTCGTAAAGTCATCGATGATGAAAATATTTATTTTTATCTTGAGATGAAAGATATCCCAGATACTTTTGTGATAAACCAAGAAGGCATTTTTTCAAATCTCATGGAATACTGTTGGCGAATCAATTTTGACACAAACCTTGATGGGATCACAGAATATGATACGACTATTTCACATGAAAAATTTTGGGAGAATGGAAAAGATACAGCATCTGTAAACATTGAAGACGCTACATTTAATAACATCGTTTGGCAGCACGGCGTCAACACTGGATATGTCATCTCAGAATTTACTTTTGATGTAGACAATCACATGCTGATTTATCATGTAGAAAAGGGGAATGATGATAATCTACTCAGCATTACTGAGGATACACCGTTTCATATATTAATCGAATATAATAATAAGGATTATTATCTCTATGAGATGATTCCAAAATAGAAAATGCCGTGAAAACTCACGGCATTATTTAATTTCCATACTTATGGTACGATTCACAGCACTTCATCTAATCCTAAAAAATTTGACTTCCTCCATCATGAGGAAATCGAATTAGTCTTATCCCTATAGGCCGTATTCATAGATGCCTGGAAGAATCGTAACCGTTAGAAAGCACACACTTTTTCGGTCTTAACTAACTAGGACCACTTAGAAAGATGTACATGCTATAATCATATTAGATAGATCATTGTATATAAAAGGAGTTCATATGAAAAAAACATTGAAATAGTTTTATTACTCGTATTGTATTTATTATTTCTACCAATAGTAATTGTAGGTATAATTGTAGCCGCTTATAAGCAAATTGCTGTAAGTAAAAAACTTGGTGTTTCTGCAACAGCAATGGATATTCTTCAAGGCAGATGGTTTATGCACATGTTTCATGTAAGAAAAGATGATGCAACAATCGCACTTATGAAAAACTTACCTACAGGTTCTCATTATGGTCAGCTGATTTTTGCCTTGCCAATGTTTATTACACATAAACTGACTGGCTATTTACCTGCTTTTGCTGGAATACCTAAAGAAGGTGAAGAAACTTTAGCAAGTTTCATAGCTTGGAGAACTCCAATATTTGATCAACATATACAAGATCAATTGCCAAACATTACTCAGATTGTATCTATGGGTGCAGGATATGATTCGAAAGGTTTTAATTCAGTTAAACATAATGATATCACGTTGTATGAACTGGATATGCCTGAAATCCAAAAACTAAAAATAGAAGCCTTAAAAAAAACAAATATATTTAATGATAAAGTTGTTTATGTGCCAGTCGATTTTAATCATGAATCTTGGAGCGATAAACTTCTTGAAGCAGGATATAAGACAGATGAAAAAACTATATTCATTTATGAAGGTGTTACTT
>JABXKS010000076.1 GCA_013619125.1 Clostridiales bacterium | reverse complement strand
GCATGAACCTTGTAAAACCTCATATACGGGGATTGACTTAATAAGTGTAAGAAAAATACTTACAAATATTCCAAATATAAAATTAATCGAAATGAAACATCATGGAGAAAATACAGTTTGTTGTGGTAGTGGTGCGATAACATGTTTCCCTGAAAGTTTAGAAAAGATGAAAGATATCCGTTTGAAAGAAGCAAAAGAAACCAATGCAGATACTTTGATTGATGTATGTCATTTTTGTCATGAAACCTTTGCAACCGAGGAATTAAAATATGGATTTGAAGTGCAAAACTATATAAATTTAGTTGCACAAGCCCTTGGAATAAATAGAGAAGATAAATTCAAAAAATATATACAATCAAAAAACATAGATAAGATATTAGAATATAGCAATGAATTTATTAAAGATTCACCATATACACAAAAACAAATCTTAGACATATTGATAAAGGAATTCAAATAATTTTGTATATGATTTGAACAAGCTCGCGCAAAAATCATGCGCTCGCTATGCTCCCCCTGGGATAAGTTAGCATTTGTCAAAAATGTTGTTTTTTTATAACGTGAAATAGTTTTTCAGTTAACTATATACCTTTCTTTTCCTATTACATTTACAAATACTTTACTTTAATCTAATCATACTATTTACTTTTTCTATATTCTATATTTACATTAAATTTCAATAATTAAAACAACATAAAAAATCCACGACCATCTATCTCTAGATTGTCGTGGATTTCATGAGTGGAGGTGAAGCTCACCAAACCCCTATCCAACTTTTTCAGACGCCTTATTTATGGTAAGGTTCACCGTACTTTACTCAATCCTAAAAAGAAATTCGACTTCCTCAGTCATGAGAAAATCGAATTCACTTTATTCCTATGATTCTACAAAATCGATACGTCTACAAGATCTTCCTTATTGTCAATTCTTTGAATTATCAAGAAGTATTCTAGCGCCTTTGATAACCTATACGGTATTAGATGCATTGCCCTTTCTTGCCAGTGATTTATTTCAACAAGTTCAGCCATTTTAACTTGTTGACTCTTTCATATGCCTCTACAAGACAAATTCTGTAAATGCCTTTTCAGCTCTTTGGCAATGGGTGATAATGCTCTATTCTTATGATACACAAAGAAGAATTCTCTATTTAAACTTAAATTCTTTATATTATGTGTTTTGATTTTCTTTAATTGAACTTCGTTTTGTATTGCCATTTCTGAAATGAAGCTCACACCCATCTCAAGAGTTACCATTTGTTTAATTGTCTCGTTGCTTTCAATTGTAGAAACAATGTTTAACTCCTTAGCCAATACCCCTATATCGCTCAATGCTCTTTCTAGTATACGTCTTGTTCCAGACCCCTCTTCTCTCATTATCATGGGTAGTTGTCTTAAAGAGTTAATATCTAAGTCTTCTTCATTAAGCCATGGAAAGTCCTTATTATTAGGCGTAGCAAGAACCAATCTATCCTGACAAAACTCAATATATTCTAACCCTTCTTCGTCATACCTCGCACCGACGATACCACACCCTATTTGATCATTTAATAATTCTCTAATCACTTGTTTTGAGTCCCTGTGCTTTACGTTAAAGATAATCCCTGGGTATAATTTCTGAAATTCCTTCATAATCTTTGGTAAAATATATTGCTCTGGAATGGAACTAGCTGCAATATTTAGAACACCTTCAATCTTCCCCTCATGTTTACCAATTTCGTACACGGCCTGGTCTCTAGTGTTTAAAATCTCCTTTGCATATTTGTAGAGAATCTCTCCAGACTCAGTTAGTGTTATATTTCTATTTTTCCTGTTAATTAGAACAGTTTCTAATTCTTTTTCTAAGTTCATAATATTATTAGAAATCGTTGGTTGAGTCACAAACATTTTTTTTGCAGCATTTGAAAAACTTTTCAGCTCTATTATGTGTACTAAACTTTCTAATTGATACATCTCCATAAGTTTCACCTATCCCACTATAAATTTAATCTATCTCACTCCGTCCTATTATAAGTATTTTCGATTTCCATTACAAACAAAAGATAGCTATACTGACTAGGGTTTATTAAAATTCTGGAGGTACGCTATGAACAACTCATTTTTTGACACACCTAAGGCCATGATTTTTGCATCTATTGGTATTACAATCAACATCGTATTGGGGACTATCACTCAAATCATTCATCTTCCCCTATTATTTCTTGACACCATCGGAACTATTCTTGTTTCCGTAGTTCTAGGTCCCCTAGCTGGTGCCTTAACTGGTGGTTTAACCAATGTCATCCAAGGTTTCATAACAAATCCCAAAGACATTCCATTCGCACTTGTTAATATTGCTATTGGTCTAATCGTTGGTTTCATTGCTAAAAAACAAGGTTTTGAACTTAAAACAGCTGTCATAACTGGGTTGATCTTAGCTGTTGTTGCACCACTAATCGGTACACCTATTGCCATATTTATCTACGGTGGCATTACTGGAAGCGGAACTGATCTAATTTTTGCTTGGTTACGTGCTACTGGTTCTAGCATCTTTACATCAACATTTATTCCTAGAATAACAGGTAATATCATTGACAAATTAGCTAGTTGTTTACTTGTTTATGTATTGCTTAAACGTATTCCATCTGCTTTACTAAAAAGTCTTAAAGCATGATAAGAAAAAGTCGCTCCAGCTGGTTTCGGATTCGGCAACGCTGAAACCAAGTATTTTGCGTTTGCCATCTTCCCGGACACCAATGCAGAGAGCAAACCGTTTGACCGCACACGGCTATTTTCACGCACTTTAGTGTAGAGCGCATCGACGGTAACGAATGGATATTTGTTAGTCAGTTTTCGGTTCCTGAATTTATACACAATCGGATCTAAATTCTTGCAAAGATCTGAAAATGTTAACTTAGAATACTGCTTGCCGCATAATTATTCGGTGATTGCACTGACCTTTCGTGTGGACACACCGTTGATGACCACTTCCATCATAGCAAGTACCAGAGCTTGTTCGCTGCGCTGATATTGGCGAAACAGCGTGGTAGAAAACTTACCATCACGAAGTCTGGGCACTTGAATTCCAAAGTTGCCAACCCGTGTGGTTATGGTACACATACGGAATCCGTTGCGATAACCGGATCGCTTATTAGAATATTCGTAGCGTTCAGCTCCAACTTGTTCACTTGCTTGCGCATTCAGCACCTGGTTGAGGATGCATTCCAGCAGTTTGGAAAAGGCTTCATCTTTGCCGTTTGAAGTGAAAAGTCCCTGCAAGTTTTCGGAATCTAGGGTAACATAAAATGAGTCATTTGGTATTTCCTCCTCGGGTTGATGGTTTTTCGACAACTCTATTTTATCCGAGGTTGAACCCAAGTGGCTCATTTTTTTATTTTTTGAATCTACACCATTGTACGTCCTTTATCCACGTGCTCTTCAAGATTAAATGATTTCATTGAAGATCGTTAAATCTTCAATGATCGACTTTAAGTTTCTGTCTATCTGGCAATCACAAATTTCACTTCTCAACAAATAACTTTCTTTAATAATGCCTCATTGATTATTGAGCTGCTTAACATCTACTTATTTACAAATTGGTTATTTGTGGTACGGTTCACCGTACTTCATCCGAAACGGACATGTCTTATACATTGTTCTCAATCCTCAGTATCTCTTTTCTATCATTGCCCAATCCAATCAGAATCCACTCTGTTCCCTGAAAGTCGACTAACTCACAGATCCAGAACCGTTTATCGCCTGATTTTATTATTTTAACCTCTAGTTCGATGCATCTGCTTTTCTCAATAACTTTTACATCAACAATCTCGTCCTCGCCAATCAATCCAAAACAAATCGGCGGGAATTCCCCGTTCATTTCTGCCATATCGGTGAAAGAAATCCCATGATGGTTTAATCCGCTGCTCACCTCTTGGGTTCCAGACGTCAACAACTCAAAGCCACCCAGCAGCCGCTTTCGGAAATATGCAAATGAAAGATCTTCATTCTCCAACCCGACATGTTGATAAAATATGATTGTTCCTTGATCAACTTCTTCCTTATGAAGCACTTCAATAGGCTTATCTTCAATTCTGGGCAGCATCTCTTCAATCGACTCTCCAGAATTGGTTATGATAACGAAACAGAGTAAAGCCGCTGTTACAAGTATCACTCGATTGATTATTTTCACTATTTTCTCCCTCATGTCAATTCTCATCTCGATAAGCCACTCTAAATCCCAAGGGGATTCCAGTCCCACATTAAAACAGCTAAATAAATCGTAATGCCGATCAAAATGGTCCATACGATCACCGATCCGATTTGCTTATGTAACGTAAATCTTTTCCATGCAACTATCCACATAACACAGCAAAACGCAATCAAACTCAAAGCAGAAACTCGTAATTTCAGCAGATATTTCGCTGAGCCTAGATATAAAGAAAAGCTCCAGACCACTGTCCATACAATATCTCGATTCGATTCTGGTCGTTTCGGATAGCTGAAACTCTTGAAATCGTCCTCCTTCGCAAGGCGATACACTCTTCTTACGAATATACTGGTTATGATTATCACCCAAACAATCATCATAATCTGTAACACTGTCACCCTCCTAACTGATCATGGCCTTATGCTCCGTTACATGCAAAGAAATACATACACACTCAAAACTCTCCGAATAAAAACGGCTCCAAATATTCACTATAATTTACAGAATCATCAACTAACATTTTATCACTAAACAAGCTCTTTTGCTTCCAATACTTAAAATATTACATCATCTGTTAACTACGCTTTACGCTGCATGGTTTTTCATATAAAAAAACTGCATCAATCCATAAATGGTTACTTATGGCTGATACAGTCCCTCATACAATATATATTCGCAATATTCCTATAGAATCCAGTATATGAAACTGGTACAAAACACCCTATTCGCTTATTTCAATATTTCATTCAAGTCGATAATAATCAGACCTTTGTCCTGATCCGCAAGATAAACAGTATCTCCAACAACAGACAAAGCATGTGGGACACAACTACCATCAACAAATAGTAATTTCGGAGTTGAAGAATTCTCCCATATTTCAAAGCCATCTTGAAGGTCTGCAACAAAAATATATTGTTCATTGGCATCTACTCCATATGCTTCGCCACCATCACCAAATGAAAACAGCTCTTTTGGATTTTGTGGATCTGCTACATCAAGAGCTAGAATACCATAACTATGCCGTGCTACTAACATTGTCTCCCCTATTGTATGAATATCAAAAACGCCTTTTGTATTTGATATTGTCTTTACTTCAATTGGGGTAACAGGATTTATGATATCAAAGATTTTAATCCCCAAATCAGGTAAGCCGATATATAAATAATGACTATGGCTGAATAAAGGTCTCGGATAATTGCCAACTTCAATACGGGATAGAACTTTTGGCTGGTCAATAACGGAAATATCAATCAGATATGTCTTATTATTTGATGCGGATACGTAAGCGATTTCATTCTTAATAAATGACTTTACAGATACTATTTCCGGATTCAAAACACGAATCAGTTCCGGTTCCAACGGTTCACTCACATTATAAATTGTGAGCAATCCATTTTCGCCTGTGATATATGCCATATTCTTAGCAATAGCAATTCCATTGGACATGCCTTGTGTCTTTATTTTTGCTTCGTTCGTGGTCTCAGTTCCCGTGTTTTGAATATACACTCCTTTATTATGCGTTGTATAAATATAATCCTCATAAGCCGCTACATCATATGCGCAATATCCAAGTAAATTAAATGGTGGTTTGTACAGAAACTCAGGTTTCAGTGCAACTCCAAGTATCCATAAAAGCATACTACTGCCTAGGACGATCAGCGCTACTTTTCCAATTTTATTTACTCTGTTGGGTAAATTCATCAACTTCCATTCCTTTTCATTTGAAGTTTCAATAAGATCGACATCAACAATTGTTATTGTACTCTTTGTATATGTTTCTAATACCCAGGAACAAAGGGGAGTGAAGATAACCATAGGTATCAGAAACGTTGAGGTCAATCATGCTAAAAAACGATAAAAAAGCACAAAACTGATACTCTCAGTTTTGTGCTTCGACTTATCTCTCTTCTATTATCCAATAACGCCGATTCCCGACAGGAACACCACGATGATGGCAGCTGGCACCAAGGTACGCAGTAACCAAAGAACCAGTTTGTTTCCTCTCGCGTTTTTTGCGCCAATCAAGAGTTCTTGGTTGGACCATTCCGGTTTCATCCTCCAGCCGACAAAGATGGCAATAAAGAAGCCACCGATCGGCAAACAATAGTTGGATGAAAAGGCACCCAAGAAGTCCATAAAATTCATTCCAAAGAAGGCGTCATTGTTCCAAATCCCGTTGGATAAGGACGCGATCATTCCGATCAGCGTCAACAGAACCGTTGAAATAATCGTCGCTTTCTTTCTGCCCCACTTCAACTCCTCACCGAAGTATGCAACCAAGACCTCTAGAATCGAGATGGCGCTGGTAAGTGCTGCAATGGCAAGCAAAAGGAAGAACGCCGGTCCCACAATCTGCCCAAAAGGCATCTTTCCAAATACCGCAGGCAGGGTGATAAACACCAAGCCTGGCCCACTGGTTGGGTCGATGTTAAAGCTGAATACTGCTGGGAAGATCGCCACCCCTGCTAGAACCGCGACTAAAGTATCCGCTACGGTTACCTGCAAGGCTGTTTTCTTCAGATCCTGCTGCTTCCCAATATAGGAAGCATAGGTCAGCATCGTGCCCATCCCCAAACTCAGGGAGAAAAAGGCTTGTCCAACCGCCATCACAATTACTTTCATATCCACCTTCGACCAATCCGGTTTGAAGATAAAAGCCAAGCCTTCACCGGCACCCGGCATGGTCAACGCGACTACGTCGATTAGAATCACAATTAAAAATAATAACGGCATTAGAAGCTTTGAATACTTCTCAATCCCCGACTGAATCCCTCTTACCACGATAGCGAAGGTCAATCCCATAAAGATCAACTGCGTCAAAATCGGGATGAGTGGATTTTCTATGTAATTGGTAAATATCGTTGCGTATTGATCCGGTGAGAACTGCAAGAAACTCTGGCTCACTGATCGCACCAGATAATAGAGCGTCCAACCGCCTACTACCCCGTAGAACGATAGAACACTGAAAGCTGCGATGATGCCCAACCATCCAGTTAAGGGCCATGCTGATTTTGGCACAAGACTTTTAAATGCGCCAATTGGGTTTTTCTGAGTATTGCGGCCAATGGTGAACTCCGCGATCATAATCGGCAAACCAATCAGAATCACACTCGCCAGATAAATTAAAAAAAACGCAGCGCCCCCGTTATCTCCCATGAGATACGTGAAGCGCCAAATATTGCCAAGTCCAATGGCGGATCCTGCTGCGGCAGCCAGTACGCCCATTCGACTGGAAAAGCTATCTCGTTTCATTTTTTCCTCCTCTACATAAATCCATCTTCTCTACTTTAGATGCATCCACTAAAGGTGTCAATCACTAATTCTTTATCCAAGCGCCATGTGTTTGGACTGCCCATGGAAACACTTTCCAATTATGGAAATGTTGACTCATCCATGTTTCTGCCTTCTCCTCAAATCCCGTTCCTTTTTCATAAACGACCAAGAGGGTGGGTCCAGCTCCGCTGATGACGGTTCTGACCGCGCCCAGCAACTCCATTTCCTCTCTGATGGCTACTGCGCCATCAATCAAAGGGAATCGGTACGGCTCATGCAGTCGATCCTCAAGCGCTATCGATAATTTATCCATATCCCCTGACGCCAAAGCCTGGGTCAAAAGCATCCCTCGTCCCACATTGTAGACGGCCTGCTTATGGGGCACTACTTCGGGAATAACTTCTCTTGAGATTTCCGTTGATAACTCAAAGGGAGGAATCAACGCCATCAATCCAATTGTTTCGTGAACCGAAATTTCCTGAATCACTATTTCTGTTTCCGCCATCAAACTTAAGATGCAACCGCCCATCAAGGCAGGTGCCACATTGTCTGGATGACCTTCCATTTGGGTCGCCAGGCGAACCATTAATTCCATGTCCATCTCTTTGCCCGCTTCTCGAGCCGCTTCTCTGGCAATCATTAATCCAGCAACAATACAGACCGCCGAGCTGCCCAAGCCACGTGCAATGGGTGGCATGGAAAGAAAGTCTAAAATCAGTCCTCTGCGAGGCAAACCGATTGTCTCCATCCCCAGGTGATAGGCTTTCAACAAAAGATGATTGTCATTTTGATATTCTGGAGCGCATCCACTCCATGAAACTTCTTTTTCCTGCCATTCAACAGACATTCGTGCTTCCACCGATAGGGCCAGCCCTATGCAGTCAAAACCGGGACCTAAATTAGCAGAAGTGTAAGGGACATAAACTTCAAACATAAATGTTCCCCCCTAACATGATGCAAAAATATAGGCAAGCATTTCATCAATCCCGCAAGACTTATTATGAATCTCAACACGAGACGCGATATCCTTTAAGGAATAAGGCACCGGACAATTTGTTTTGGCCGCCAATTGTGTCAATAACTCAAAGTCATGCTCCTCTGATTCTCCAAATACCGCTGTATAGACAGCACGCGAAAACTTATATGGACTCGCGGTAGAAACCACAACCATAGGTCGGAAATCATTGACTTGTCTTTGATAATCTTCCGCCACTTTTCTGGCAACAGCCGTATGGGGATCGATCAACTCATTGGTCTCTCGATACACCTTTTCAATGGTTTGAGCCGTTTCTTCTTCCGTGCAGTATCCGCCGTAAAAATCGGAAAATGTTGCTTTCATATCCTCCGTGGCTTCAAATTTCCTGTTTTCTTGGAAGGCTTCCATCATATCCGAGACGATCTTTGGATC
>JABXKS010000075.1 GCA_013619125.1 Clostridiales bacterium | reverse complement strand
AGACCGGAAGTTATCGTAACGGACAATTTCAGTCAGCATCTGCAAGAGCTCACCATTTTGTTGAATGGCGAAGAGTACTTGTCGGCAACCCGCATTTCAACTGGCGGAGACTATGAATTGTACGCAAAAGCAGTTGATCAAGCGGGCAATGCAACTGAAATAACGGTAAACTTCAGTGTTGAGATTGAAGGCACGCGATACCGTGTTCGTCACGATGAAGACCCTGCGATTGAAGGAATCATTCCGGCGGGTGAAGAGACGCTGATCCTTATGGATCCAGATTTTGCGACTCTTAGAGTGCCAGCTGGAACATTTGATGACGACGTGCAATATAAAATTGTACCAAATGCGGGAGGAGATGATTTCGGAACAAGTGGTGTGAAAATCGGTGATGATATCTATCAAATCGAGTTATTGACGGAAGAAGGCATTCAGATACAATCCTTTAAACAACCGTTGACCCTTACCTTTGTCTACAAAGAAGAAGATTTGCCGGCTGGGGTTGAGGAAGAAGATATCGAAATCTGCTACTGGGATGAAGACTTGAATGAATGGGTCGTTGTTCCAAGCACGATCAACACTCAAACGAATACCATTATCGCGCATATCAATCACTTGACGGTATTTTCGATCTTGGCGAAGGGTGGATTCCCAACACTTCGCGACTGCGATAACCATTGGGCGAGAGGTCATATTTATCAGCTGGCCAGCCTGGGGATCTGCAGTGGTGATGACAAAGGGAATTATAATCCTGAGCAGCCGATTACACGTGAAGAATTGGCGAAGATTCTTGTGAACGCTTTGAATCTAGAATCGACGGGTCAAACGGAATTTGCGGATGATTCCAATGTTTCCGATTGGGCAAAAGAGTATATGCGTGTTGCTTTGGCGACAGGCGCGCTTGAGTTGGATGGGAATCAAATGGCTCGACCGCAAGAATATGCCACTCGAGGTGATTTGATTGTTGCAGCGAATGCAGTATTCGGTTTGAAGGATCTTGGATCTGACGATATGCAATTCGTCGATTTAGGACTATTGAAACCTGAATTGCAAGAAACGGTACGTCTATTGGCTCAGCATGGGATTATGCGGGGTTATGGAAATGGAACCATTAAACCGAATAACCGCATTCTACGCGGGGAATTGGCGAAGATGATAGCCGTTTTTTTGAAGAACGGCAGCCGATAGGCTGACCGTAGGAAGGAGGGTAAAATGAAAACGAATAATAAAGCGTTAATGTGTTTACTTATCGTGATTCTTGCGGTGTCCGGTATAGCCAGCGGGGCTTTTGCAGCAGGCGGCCAGTCGGGAGATCCGAAACCAACTTTGAATATCACGAAATTCCGGCCACATGAGTCGGCGGAATATGTCTGGGAGATGAGCGGGAACTTTAGCGAGTGGATCGGTGTTGGTGATGATTACGAGACTGATATGGAATTCAAAGCCACTCGTGAAATAGTTCAGAACGATTTGAGTGTTCATATCGAGGCGGATTTAAGTCTAAACGCTACTGAATCCTTGGTCGTCGAATTCGGATATACTGGAATTACAGAAGAGGATGATCCAGATACTGTAGAGAACGAATATACTGAGGGCTTCGTGACGATTAGACGTTTTGAAGACGTTTCCTATACGAGAATTGATCCGACAAAAGAACAAATCAAATTCGACTTTGTTTGGGAAGGAATTGATCGCTCGTTATTTGACGATCCTGAAACGGATGACGGCGACGATGCTACCTTTGAGGATGTTGAAGGCATCAATCAATGCAGAGTGATCGTACCATATGTGAAGAGTCGGGGCAACATTGGGGAAGTGACGGAATCGAAGGGAATCGGATTGGAAGAACATGAAATCTATGGATTTGTTGAAATACAATCCAATTTCCAAGCGGTTTTGGAAGAGGGCCGCAGTGCCGATGAGCCTATCGTGACGGTAGACTGTCCAACGAGTAAAACAAACTGGTTGCTTGACTTTGATGTTTTGCCGCTTGGCGAAGGCGAAGAGTTCTTGATGCAAACGACCGTAACAACCAATGACCCAACAGCGTTGGAAGGTGATTTGGTTCAATTCCAAGCCTATGCATACATGGAGAACGATGAAGAATATCATGTATGGGATGGCGTCGCTTGGGATGAAGTAGCCCTAATGGCGGTATACGATATGACCTTCCCGGTAACTGAGGGGTATGTTCCTCCATCAGATGATGTAACGCTAGATAGTCTGACTGTGCTTGTTGATCCGGAAGCTGAAATTCTGTTACCTGATCAATTTGAGTATGAGTATGCATTGGGAATCGGAGCGGATATTCCACTAGTCACAGCTGCGGCTGTTGATGCCAATGCGATTGTAGACATTCTTGATGCGACCATGGAAACCCGTGTTGCCGTTGTAACGGTTACGGCGGAAAATGGCGATATTCAGGAGTATGAAGTTCAGTTCGTCTTCTTGGGGGGTACAAATGCGAATTTGTCTGAATTGACTGTAGGCACGGACCTGGCTGTGGGATTTGATCCTACGCAAGTGGCATATCGTGTCGAGTACGAAGAGGGAACAGAACCGACGATCTTGCCAGCAGTGGCTGGTGTTGCAGATGATGCAAATGCAACAATCGAGTATTCTGAAGTGGACCATAGCGCCGATCAAGCCGGTTATCCAATGACGAAATATGTAACAGTTACAGCAGAGGATCAAACAACGGTTCAAGTTTACTCGGTACTATTCTGTGATATTGGATGGTTGCCCGAGGATGAGGAAGAAGGGGAAGGAAATTCCGGCGGAAACGGCAAACAAGGCAGCAAGTTGCAAGTTCTTGCTGTAGACAACGAAGTTGTTGACGGTTTTGATCCGGATGTATTGAGTTATGATGTGATGCTGGACGAAGGCACACTGGCGTTGCCGCAAGTAACAGCGGTAGCTGAAGATGATGATGCGACTGTACAACATATCAAACCAACCCGACTTCCTGGCCAGTACAAGCTAAAGGTATCAGCAAATGTTGTAGATCCTGAAGATGAAACGGCTGTTATTGTCGAGGAGTCCATTTACACCCTGAATATGGATGTTGAAGGATTGGCGGAAGGTGAATTTATCGAGTTAGGCGCAGCACCGATTTCTGGAGAAACAAAGGGATTGTGGTTGCCTCCAACTACCGATGGATTTGTTTTGAACCGCACCAGCACCCAGATTCGTTTCTGGACCAGTAATCCACTGTTGGCACCGAAATTGCTGATTTTCAAGGATGAGGGCGATGAAAAATTGCTTACAGGGGAACTGACGCTTATGGCTACAATTCCAACCAGCGACTTGAAAGCAAATGGCGGTGGTGGCAAACATTCTCGCACAACTGTTGAGAATGGCGACGGCGGTTACTACAAGTACAATCTGAAGGGTCGTAATGTAACGAATTTGGTAGAAGGAGACTCCTACTTGCTGGTTCTTCACGACGGAAACGATATTGTATTCTTCCAAGATGAACAACCTGCAATGCTGCATTTTGTTATGGGTGAACAAGTGAAGGGTTCTGTAGACCACAGAAACCGAGACTTGAATATTTCGGGACGGAATTCAAACTAATTGCAAGTGAATAGTCATCGATAAGCACCCTCCTTGCTGTCCGGCTTTGCCGGCAGCAGGGGGGGTGCTTTTTTAAATTTTCCATAACATCTTTTAACTTTCTATAACATTTTTTTTCTTTCCTCTTTCTTGCTTTCATAAATGGTAAAATAAGAATGGAGCAATTGGAAGGAGAAAAATATGGAAAAGAAAATTCTTGTTTGCGTCACACAGCAAAAGACGTGTGAACGTTTGATTTTAAAGGGATATGAATTGATAGAAAAGGAAGCGGATCAACTGACCGTTTTACATGTCGTAAAGTTGGGTGCGCGCTTTTTGGAATATTCCTCCGATGCTCAGGCTTTGGAGTATTTATTTGAGGTATCCAAGGAAGTGGGAGCCGAGTTGACGGTGAAACGTTCCAAACATGTCTTGGACGATATGGCGAAATATGCGAAAGATGAACAGGTTACTCATATGATCTTGGGCGCATCTCCTTCTCAGCAAACACAGGAGAAAAGTTTTGCGGCGCGCCTGCAAGGCAAGCTGCCGGAAGTGAATTTAATTGTGATGGAATAGGGAGGACGAATATTGGAAACGAAGCAAGCAATGATCAAACGAAGAGAAAAGTTGATGAAACATTTAAAACCGGGCACTTTGGCGTTGTTGTTTTCAGGGCGGGCACCCTATCGTTCCGCGGATGCTCACTATCCTTTCCACGTCAATCGAAATTTTTATTACCTGACGGGAATTGATCGCGAGAATTTTGTTCTGTATCTCTATAAATCGCCGAAGGGAGAGGTTCACGAACAACTCTTTCTAGAGGAGTTGGATCCAAAGATGGAGAAGTGGACAGGGTTTCGCATGAAGCCTGAAGAAGCGGTTGCCGTCAGCGGAGTTGCGAAAATTGGATTTGTTTCCGAATTTCATAATCAAGTATTTCGCTTGATTGCTGGATTTCAGGTGGCGTCTTTAGCCTTGGATCTGGAACGGCCTTCTTGGGAATTTGCCGGTTATGAGGCGCATCGATTTCTGGAGGGTTTCAAGCCGAAATATCCACAGCTTCCCCTCTATGACCTGGCGCCCTATTTTGCGAAGTCTCGTATGATCAAAGATGAAGTGGAGATAGAAGAACTGCGCAAGGCGATAGCCATTACGGAAAAGGGTTTGGATCGTGTATTAGATCGTTTGGCACCGGGCAAGATGGAATATGAAGTGCAGGCTGCCTTTGAATCAACTCTGATGGAAAATGGAAGTCAACCGGCTTTCTCAACGATTGCCGTCGGTGGAAAGAATGCGGTTGTCCTGCATTATGAAGAAAATAATCAGATGCTGAAAGACGGAGATTGTATTCTATTGGATCTGGGAGCGGACTGGGGCAAGTATTCTGCGGATATTTCCAGAACCTACCCGGTAAATGGGAAGTTCACAGAACGGCAGCGGGCCATTTATGAGGCGGTATTGGATGCCTTGAAGACCGTAACGGCTGCTGTGAAACCGGGAGAAACCCTGATGAACCTAAACGAGCTTGCAAAGAAAATTTTGGCCAAGCATCTGAGGGAACTGGGATTGATCAAAACGGAAGATGAGCTTGGGAAATACTATTACCACGGGATTGGCCACCACTTGGGACTCGATACCCATGACGCCTCTCAGCGAGGCGGGGAATTAAAGCCCGGCATGGTCATCACGGTGGAACCGGGATTGTATATCCAAGAAGAGGGCATCGGGATCCGCATTGAAGATGATGTTTTGGTGACGAAAACCGGATATGAGGTTTTATCGGCTTCCATCATTCGGGAAGTGGATGAGATTGAATCGCGAATGAATCACAAATAAAAGAAGCCTGACGGCTGAGGGGAATCCTTCAATCGTCAGGCTTTTATTTTTATGCTTCGTCGCAAGGGAAGGCGATGCCTGCCTGCTTTCGACATTGGGTAATGACTTCGTGAACGGCCAGACTGGTTTCGAAAGGCACTTTGCTGGATTCGATCTCTCCTGCTTCGACACGGCTGATCATTTCGGTAATCTCATAGAAAAAATTCTCTTTTTTCGGGACGCTGAGAACCGTGCGTTTTTTTGTTTTTCGATCGATAAAGGTGACAATCGTCGGCATGCTGGGAATATCGAAGGTTAACATTCCGTTCTCCCCACAGATCTCACATAGATTCTCCGTGTCGCTGGCCTTGGAATAGGACAGGGTAACAGGAAAGTCGTCATAGACCAATATGCTGGTGCCGGAGACATCGGCGCCGGTATCCAAGAGAGAGCAGGCGCTTGATACCGCATTGGGTTTTCCCCAGAGTCCGATGCAGTCTGCAAAGACGTAAACACCCAGGTCCATGATGGCGCCGTTGGCCAAGTCGCGACGGAAGGTTGTCGGATTTTCACCCCGCAGGTAAGCGTCATAGCGGGAGGAATACTTGGAAAAATTTAAGGTTGCCTGATGAATCTTGCCGAGACGATACAGATTATCTTTGATAATTTGAAAATTCGGGTTGTAGAGGGGAATCAAGCCTTCCTGCAGATAGGTTTTGTTTTCTTTGGCGCAGGCGATCATGGATTCGACTTCCGTGATGTTGCCGGCCAAGGGTTTTTCACAGAAGGTTGGAATTTTTCGTGATAAGAAGTATGTGCTGACTTCTAGATGCAAGCCATTGGGTACGGCGATGTAAACGGCATCAATCAGGTTCGATTCTGCCATCTCCACGTAGGAATCAAAGGCATTGGGGATCTCGTATTTCTCCGCGAAGGCTTTTGCATTTTCCATTCTGCGGCTGCAGACGGCAACCACCTCGCAGGCATCCACCTCTGCTGCTCCATTCATAAAAAAGTCTGATACAAAATTGGTTCCAATTACGCCAAATTTCATAATTCTTCTCCTCCTTGGGTTTTCCACTGGATGATGACACCCGTGTATTCTTCTTTGTGATGCATCAGTCCCGCATAGCCAGCCATCGCCTCTTCGGGAGGGATAATGTGGCTGATGAAATGCGAGACATTGATTTTTTTCTGGATCAGAAGCCCGGATAAATAGTGGAGGCTCCTAGTGATGCTGAGTCGCGAACCTTCCTGTTCCTGATAAGGATAGAGTCGATTAAACGAACCGCGTACGGTAAGCATCTTTCGGTGAATCATATTTAAATAGGGTGTGACATCGGTGGTAAAGGGCGTTCTGGGGGACCCCAGCAGCAGTACCTGTCCGTTTTTAGCGGCGACTTCAAAACTCGAAAGAATACAGACTGACAAGCCGGTTGCATCAACCACGATATCGGCGCCCTGTTGGTCCGTATGGGACATGATTGCATCGATCTGTTGAGCAGGCGCGCAATCGAGGGTAGCCGTAATGCCCATGGCTTTTGCCAAAGCGCATCGCTCCTTGACGGGATCTACGGCGAGCACATCGACACCCATCTCCTGATAAAGGATGGATAGGACCAGCCCCAGGGCTCCAAGACCAAAGACGACAACGCGGTCCCCTAGTTTTACTTCTGCTGGCAAAATGCCATTCATGGCGATCCAACACATCATGAGAAAGGCGCCTTCTTCATTGCTGAGGGCAGGGTCAAGCGGGAAAAGAATGCCTCCGTCGCTTTTGGTATAGTCATAAATTTGGCGGCTGGCGTGGGGACCGCTGAAAAGAACCCGGTCTCCAACTTGAACATGAGAGATTCTGTCACCCTTAGCTTGGATGGTTCCGACGGAACAATAGCCGGGAGATACCGGGTAGGTGGCGCCGGGTTTGAGTCCAAATACCCGCGACAATTCTGTGCCGGGGCTGATCAGGGATACTGCGGTTTCGATCAGGCATTCCGTGTCCTGCAAGGACTCGGGATGGATTTTCCGTTCAACAAGGGAAACGTCTTGAATCCCGTTGATGATGATTTCTTTCGCAATCAAGGGTATGCCTCCTTCTAACGAATAATATTGGTATATACAACATAGCATCTTGAAGTTGATATGTCAACATGATAGGATAGGCAACAAGAAAGGGGTGTTGGTTTGACGAATCAAGTAATTGCGAAATATCAGATCATTAAGGATGAAATTCAAGCTCAAATGGAAAGCGGAGAATTGAAAGCGGGCGATCGCTTGCCTTCGGAAGCGCAACTTTGCCAAATCTATCGGGTGAGTCGGATTACGGTGACCCGCGCGATTCATGATTTGGTGGCGGAAGGATTGCTGTATCGGATTCGTGGAAAAGGCACCTTTGTCAAAGGGGAAGTGATCACGGAAGGTGTTTTGAAGCTGTCGGGATTTACAGAACGGATGCGGCGGCAAAATTTAGATTTGCAGACGCAATTGATTGAAAGAGACTGGGTGGTAGTCCCGGAAAAAATGGCTACGTATTTTGGGTTGAATCCTGAACTGCAGGTCATCCGACTGAAACGGTTGCGAATTGTTAAGGGAGAGCCCTTTTGCCTGAGCGTGTCCTATCTGATGCCTGAGATTTTTTATTGGGTTTTGGTTGAAAATATGGAAGATGAGTCTCTCTATGATTGTCTGGAGCGCAAATATGCGTTGAAACTCGGCGATGGAGAGCAAAGGATCCAAATCGATTATTTGACGGATCAAGACGTCGCGCTTTTTGCCATGGATCGAGAAGAACCATTTTTGAAACTCTCGCTTTATTGTTACTTGTCCGATGGTCGTCCGGCGCAATTTGAAGAAACCTATTATGTGGGAAGCCGTTATGTGTATGAAATGCAATTGAAGAGAGAAATAACAAAGCCTTAGAGGAGTCGTGCTGATCCTCTAAGGCTTTATTATTGGCTTTTTTGCAAATCAAGAAAGATTTGATCCAGTGTGTAAAAGGCTTTATTTGCTTCAGCCAACTTAACAGAATCTGTCTCCGCAAAGGCGGTAGACATTTGAGTGAATGTTTTTGACAGGTCAAAGAAATAGGATGCCAGCGGATCCAACAGGGGATGGTCGACGCCATTCTCCTTGATCAAATTTGTCTGCTCAAACAAGTCGAAATAGGAAGCGGAAAGAATCGTAAGAAATTCGCTCCGCTCCTCTGGTGGAATTTCGTCTTTCATCATGGACGAATAGGTTGATTTCAAGGCTTGATCCTGGCGCAAAAGCGGTCGAATGGGCTGATCCTTGTCGATTGGATTAAAGGCTGGGGTTGCAAGTCCGAACCCGATTGCTCCGAGAAGCAGGATAAGGAGCAAAATGCCCTGTATTTTTTTTGTCATGATTGCCTCCTGATTTGTTACAATAGAATTAGATTTAGTGTACCATAAAATTTGAAAGGTGGCGAGGGCGTGAAACGGCCATGCGTCTGGATTTCTTTATCGGCGGTTTTGGGAATTTTAATGGGAGTGGCATTTCGGGTGGATGTTTGGATTGTAGGGGTGATACTGGCCTTGATGAGCGCGGGTCTGGTGATCACCAGTCTGACAAGGTTTAGTCCGGGGATTTTGGGTTGGCAATTTCGTCCGCGGGTGTTTCGCCAGATCCTGATTCTGTGTGGGATTCTGCTCTTTTTTTTCCTTATCGTGCTGACAGGCCCGGTCTCTTTTCGAGATATAATA
>JABXKS010000074.1 GCA_013619125.1 Clostridiales bacterium | reverse complement strand
TTTGCATTTAAAAGGCGAGCCTTCGGTTGATGTGGAGGTGCATAACAGCTATTCGGACGCAGGAGCTTCGGCAACGGACAACTACGACACGGCGGAAGTTGTTTCAGTGGCTGTCGAAGCCAGCGATGACATTGATCTGGATACAGTGGGCACTTATACCGTCACATACAATGTGAAAGATGCCAATGGAAACAAGGCGGAAGCGATCACAAGAACCGTGAATGTTATTGACACGACGATTCCGGTGATCACCGTTGACGGTGATAATCCTGTGGATACGGAAGTCCATTTGGCGTATTCGGATGCGGGAGCGAGCGCGACGGATAATTATGACGGTGCCGTAGCGATTACGGCGGCCATCAAGGCGAGCAATAACTTGGACTTGCATACAGTGGGTTCATACACGGTGACCTACAATGCAACGGATGCAAACGATAATGCGGCGGAAGCGAAAACAAGAACGGTACATGTAGTGGATACAACGATCCCAGTATTGGCTTTGGTTGGATTGCCATCTGTCGATGTTGAAGTGCCATCTGTCGATGTTGAAGTGCATGGAAGTTATACGGACGCCGGAGCGACGGCAACGGATAACTACGATGCAGCGGAAGTCATCACAGTAGGTATTGTCCCGAGTGACAACATTGATCTTCACACGGTTGGAACCTATGAGGTGACTTATAATGTGACAGATGTTAACAAAAACAAGGCGGAGATAATCACGAGAACTGTGAATGTTATTGATACAACGGTTCCAGTTTTGGAATTAATGGGGGAACCTGAAATCTTTATGGATCAAGGGGATGTGTACAAGGATGCAGGCGCGACAGCAACAGACAATTATGATTCGGATCTTTTGATCACATCGGCTGTCCGCCTGACCAATCCTTTGAAAGTCGATCAAATCGGCGTTTACACGCTACAATACGATGTGACAGACGCCAATGGGAATGTGGCGGAGTCGATCACACGCGTCATTCATGTGATTCATCCATTAGCGGTTTCAACAGGTGAAGCAGAACGAGTGGGAAGTTACGAAGCAACCTTTGTTGGTGCCATTGATCACTATGGTGTGAAATCGGTTTTGGAGCATGGATTTGTTTTTGATACGAATGCTCAAAAAGTAAACTTGGCAGATGCGGAAGGCGTTCTGCAACTGGGTGCGCAGCAAGAAGCCATTGGATTTAAGGCAGAAGCGAACTTAAATCCGGGTACAATCTATAATGTCCGTGCATATGCGATAAAAGCAGAGGGTGTTGTTTACGGGGAAGCGGTTGAAGTGAAGACATCGTCTAAACCAGCTAAACCTGTTTCACATCAGACCTTTGGCGAGACAAGCATTGCAACAGTCAATCCGACTCGCTTGAGCGGACAGATACAATCGGATGAAGCGGGTGTGACTTCCTTGCAGGTGATCAGCGAAAGCGATGCGAGAAACCAACAGATTCAGATTCCATTGTCTGCAATCGATCAAATCAATGTACTGGCAGTGCGAGACGGCGGTGAACCGCAGGTTCAGATTGGAACACCGATCGGCACGATGGATTTACCGACGGGTGACCTGGGATCAAGTGATTTGATTCCGGAGGCATTTGCAGGAGATCTTGCGAGTGCGAGACTGCACGTCATCATCGAAAATCTTGACCCAGAAACAACCAAAGCGATGGAAGAAGCCACTGGTGTAATTGGTGTTGTGGATCCGGTTCGGTTCGATTTGACCTTGAAAGCAGATTATGCGATTGATGAGCGGACTACACGAGTGGAAACGACGCCAATCAATGCATTTGAGAATTTGGTGGTACGATCCATCTCGGCTCCTCAAACGGAGAATTCGTTGATGGCTGTTGTTTACGATCAAGAAGCGAAAGCATGGGTGCCGGTCTTGTCGAGAACGATTGTCGATGAAAATGGAAATCTAAGAGTTGAGATTCTTCATCGTGAGATGGGAACTTATATGCTGATTGAGCGCGCCCCGCAGACTGTTTTGGGTCTTGAGGGATTGGATGCGAAAGATGCGATCGAAACACTGGCAAGTTTCGGAGTTTTGCCATATGAAACGGGAACGAGGTATCAGCCGAACATGGGAATCACCCGTGCCGAGATGGCATATACCATGGTTCGATTAATGGGGATTACGCAGGCTCAAGGCGAGTCGGCAATTTATTCGGACGTGACCGATGTGGCGCGGTATCAACGCGAAATTCAATTGGCAACGCAGACGGGCATCTTCACGGGATATGAAGATGAGACATTCCGTGGCGATCAAGTGATCACAAGGGAAGAATTGGCTGCCGTTGTAGAACGGGCATTGGCATACGTCGATAGATTGAAGGGTTTAGATGATTCAGCAGCGAGTATCTATAATGATATGAAGCAAATCGATTTCTGGTCGATTGGCGCAGTTGGGCATCTAACGGATGCGGGTATCTTGAAGGCAAATACAAGCAGCAATTATCGACCGCAGGTACAAGCAACAAAAGCGGAAGCTGCTGATATGCTGATGAATTTCTTAAGAATGATTGATATGGACTAAAGAGAGGGGCGGGACGCCCTTCTCTTTTTGCACATAAGGGTATAAGGAAACGCAAATCACTGCTGGATTTTGGGATAATGGGTATGGATTGTTCAGAACTATTACAGACAATGCCTTGTCAAGACGAGGCAACGATCGAGATTCATTTGAATCGTTCGGAAGACGGATTGGTACAAGTTACAGTGGAACTCTTTGTTATCGAACAAGTCGATGAGAAAAAAACGGGTTCATCGTATGAAAATCGAATTATAGGTTGAGAGTAAGTCGCTTCTAAAAAGAAGCGGCTTATTTTTTAGACTGTTCGAGTATTTGTAGATAAAACGGGCAGATATAGAATAAGGCGTGGGCAGGAACGAAAGGGTTTCCGGGCACGTCTTTTTTTCGTGTTCAAATAATTAACAAGTTAGGGAAATCGTTCATAAATTGTCAATGAGATTGTTGGAGGTGAAGAAATGAAAAAATGTAGTTGTTGGTTGCTTGCATTTGTAGTGGTGCTTGCATTGGCTAATCCGGTGTTTGGAATTGCTGTGGACGAGGAAGAGGTTTCGGGCAGAGGGGCGGAACAGCCTGCCGTCATGCTGGTTGTGGGCGAAGAAATACTTGTCGCTTTTCAGGAACCTGGAAGGATTGTCGCTTACGATGAGGCGTGGAATGAGATGCGATTTGTTGACTTGCCGGAAGAATTTGTTCCGTTTGAGATGATTATGGCGGGGGACTTTCTCTGGGTTTTGGATGAAGAGCAAGATGTGATTTTAAAAATGGATCCCAACGCCTTGGAAGTCATTCAATCCATCGGCGAGGCGTATCCGTACGAGCTGGTTTCGATCTTTGAATCCAAAGGGACTACCCTAGCGGTAGATATAAACGGTTATATTTATCAAGTGGAAGAGAAACTTCCCATATTGGGCTTGATGACGGGGATGAATACATACCAAACGGCATTTTTTGACGGATATTTGATGTATCTTGGCGGGAATATTCAAACGGCTGGTTCCGGTGTTTTGGTTAAGACGCATGAGGATTACGTTGAAGACGAATGGAAGCTGCGTGACGATCCCAATGCGCCGGAAACACAAGACGGTGTGGAGAGAATCAAGCTATTGTCGGATGGCTTCTTCTATGTTGCTTATCGCAACACGGGAATTGTCAAATATGATGTGGACGGCAATATCTACAATCATATCTATCAGAAAGAAAATGAAGAGAGAATCTTTTCGGATATCATTTGCCGGCCTGTGGATGGGACATTCTATTTGGCGGACCGGAACGCGGGGATCTTTCAGGTGAATTGGCCGGAAGATGACATTTTGATGATTGAGGACCAAGAGGAAGATGAAGAGGAGTGGGATGACTGGGATGACTGGGATGACTGGGATGACTGGGACGACTGGGACGATTGGTTTGACTGGGATGACTGGGACGACGAAGGTTGGGATGACTGGATTGTATGGGAGGTAGATACGGAGGATGAAGAAGAGTCGGATGGTGAACCCCGGATAACGATTCATACCTGGAAGGGAACAACGACTGCCCAGGTGGGCGAAAATCGGTTGTACGGATTTTACCGTAATGCCGACTCGTCAATTCGAATCTGGGTAAATGATCGCAATGCTGAAATATTAAAAGTAAAGCTTCCGTTGGCCGATTTGATCGTGGCAAGGGAGGAAGGCTATGAAACCTTGCATCTGATCTGGAATGAAAAGTCATATGAATTCCAGATGGCAGAGTGGCTTTTGGTGATGAAAAATCCCGAGGTCTTTGATCCCCAGTATGTGGAGATCAGGATCGATCAGACGGGTGAAACCATTGATTGCTGTTATGCCGAATGGATCGATGAAAAGACGAAGGTTGTACGCCGGGAAGTCATTGAGTAATGGCAATGAATGTAATTGTAATTCAAAGGCTGAAGGTCACTGCCGGGAAGCGGGAAAAAATAGTGGGAAAATCGAATAAAACAGACAATCGCGGGCACATATGTACTTAGAAGTGGTCAGGAACTATAGGGGTTTCTGGTCACGTCTTTTTTGTACATTCAAGTATTTAACAAGTTTAGAAAATTGTCCATATTTTTCAGCATTTGTTTAGAGAGGTGGGAAAATGAAAAAGGGAGCGAAATGGTTATGGATTCTTATGGTTGTTTGTTTGATGATTCAGCCGGGATTCGCATCATCAGTGGCGCAAGACGAGGTTTCAGGGCGGGGCGGAGAAAGCCCGGTTGCTATGTTGGCTTTAGAGGAAGGGATTGCTGTCGCGTTTCAAAAACCAGGTCGAATTGTTTTATATAATCACGAATGGGTCGAGAGCAATTCCCTTGAGTTGCCTGAGGAATTTATAGTGGAGGAGATGATTCAGGCGAACGAGTTTTTGTGGCTTTTGGATGAAGGTCGTGGTGTTGTGCTGCAAATCGGGTTAGCTGACTTGCAGATTATAGCATCATACGGCGGCACGATTCCTCATAATTTTGTTTCAATCTATGAAGCGAATGGAGCCGCATTATTGATGGATGACCGCGGAAATATTCATCAAGTCGACGAAGAGTATTCGATTCTTGGCTGGAAGTCGGGAGTGAGATTGTTTCAGGCGGCGATGTATGACGGGCATTATATGTATCTGGGAGGACGAATCCGGCCGGCGGAGTCTGGTGTCTTGGTCAAAACATCTGAAAATTCTTTGGAGGATGAATGGTTGATGTCCGACGATTCCCGAGCACCAGTCGACAAGGATGCGGTAGAGCGCATCAAATTGCTGCCGAATGGATTCTTTTATGTCGTATATCGCAACACAGGAATTGTGAAATATGACGAGTACGGCAATTTTCTGAACCGCATTTATCAGAAAATGGATGAGGGGAAAATCTTCAAGGATATTGTATATTCTTCTCAGAGCGGAAAGACCTATATGGTTGATCAGAATGCGGGAATTTTTGAAGTGACTTGGTCTAATGATCGAAGGATTTATTCCAGGAAGGGAAAAGTGGATTTTAGCGCGTCAAGACTGTACACACGTACAGTGAAAGGTGTAACAAGCGCCCAGGTGGGAGAAGGAAAACTTTCCAGTTTTTATCGGAAAGATACTGGAATTCGATTAATTATGCCGACACGAAATGCCAATATGTTGAAAGTACGGCTTCCTGCAGCTGATTTGATTGACGCTCAGGCTAACGGGTTTGAAATGCTGGAAGTTCTATGGAAAGAAAATCAATACTCATACCAAATCTCGGAATGGGTTTTGGAAATGCGTGAAGAGGAAAATATCGAAGAGCAATATGTTGAGATACAAATCAATGGGGACCAGAATATTACTGACTTCTGCTGGGTGGAAAGACTGGACGAGAAGACGAAGACTGTAAGAAGAGAAAATCTAGAATAAGAAAAATGGTGAAATTGTCATGAAGCTGTAATGGAAATTCAATTCTCCCTCCGATACAATTAAGCTAGTGAAAAATGTCTTGGAGGGGAATATGGCAAAACAGAAGAAGGTTATAGGGCTAGCAACTGCAATTCTACTTTGGGTGATTTTAGCACTTCCTGGATTTGCGGCTGTCGAAAATCCAGATCGAATTGAATTGGAAAAGAGAATTGATGTTGTCGCTAAGGAGTACGGAATTCCTTCAGTGATATTGAAGAGTATTGTACGGGTGGAATCTAATTATCAGCATTATAAAGAAGACGGCTCACCTAATATCAATTACAATAGCAATGGAACTCATGATATAGGTTTGATGATGATCAACAGCAACAGTGGATATGACAATGAACGATTGAAAACCGATATTGATTATAATATTCATGCCGGTGTGGAGATGATCATTCGGAAATGGCATACGGATTATACGCCGCAGATCGGCAATGGCGATATGACAGTTCTTGAGAATTGGTATTTTGCGATTTGGGCATACAATGGCTGGTCATGGCAAAACAACCCAAATTCCGGTTTGAAGTGGAAAGCCTATCAGGATTTGGTCTATTATTATGCGCAGAAGGAATTTGGTCAAACGATCACACCGATTTCTTCCGATCTTCTTCCTCAGGAAAAAGTGAAGGTTTCTCCTTTCTATGGGGTCCCTGAAAAGGACGCATATTTTGCAACGCCGACGCCATCTCACAAGGATGATCAGATTGCCTTTGAGCTGGTGCAAAAAGATCCTTACGTAGTAGGGGACTTAGTGATGGTTGTAGCAGGCAAGCCACTGAATATTCGTCAGACGCCAAATGGAACGGTTGTTTCTCAGGCGAGTTATGGGGAGCGCATGATTGTTGACAGTGCACCGGTGAAGCAAGGCGAATATACCTGGTATCGCGTTCGTGATCTATCGGGGCTTCGAGAAGGTTGGCTGGCTGGCGAGTATGTGCGTTTTCTTGTGAAGAATGGAAATATCGGTGATGTAATTGATACCGATGAAGTCTATCAAGAGGCGATTCTACAATTGGTGAAAGCGGGAGCGATTGATTCATTGGATGGATATGATCCTGATGAGAAGATTACCAGGGAAGAGTTCGCTGTGATGATTGCAAAGTGGTTGAAACTTGATCCGGTTGATGAATTGCCTGAACCGTATCTGGATCGATCGATGATCAATCCAAGCTTTTATCCATATTTGAACGCGGTAGTGGATGCTGGTATGATCAACGGATACCCAGATCACACCTTTATGCCAAATCGAACCATTACACGTCAGGAGGCGTCTTCCGTAGCGATGAAGTATTACACAGAATATCGCGGGATGTCATTGGCGGTGAAGAATCGAGATTTGATTTTAGTGGGATTTGCCGATCATGATCGGATTGATGAATGGGCAAAGGATTCAGTGGCAGCTGCATTCCAGCTGAAAATGCTGCAGGAGAGCGCCATTGGGATTCGTCCTTTGGCTAGTTTAACAAAAGCGGAAGCGGCATATATGATCACAAAGATGCCAGTTTTACAAAGATAAAGGAAAGGCGCAGAATATTGATTCTGCGCCTTTTGTTATGCTTTGATCGGAGTATTCTGGGTCAAATAAGAAAGCGTGCTTGCGACTGATATTCAATAAATAGTTCTCCTGAATTGCAAGAATAAGTTGAAACAATCTCCGCTGTATGGTTTTACTGATCAATAGATACCAGTCAGTAATTGTACGATTCCATTTCGTGAACACCGCTCTGTATGAGGATGTTTTGTGGTGAATCCATTATAATGCAGTCGTTTTCGCTATGGGATTTTTGATTGTTTCAAGTTCATTTTACAATTAAGTTGAAAAAGAAAAGAATATTCAGACAGTGAGTGCGACGTTTTTTTGTTTCATGTTATAATAAAAAAAGGAGGTGTTACGATGTTGCGAGAAGACGATCGATCGGGAAAATGGATAGATTTAAATCAAAATCGAGAAATAATTCAGACATTGGCGAATCTAATGTCGGAACCCTTGTATGAGAAAAATCAAGATGGATTTTTTGTGCTCTGCAACCAAGCTTTTTTGGATTTCTTCGGGGTGAGGGAGGATGCCGTGCTTGCTGCCGATGCAAATGATTTTTTTTCGAATCGAATGAAACAAAGAGAACCTGAAATCGAGATGGCCATGGTGCAAAACCGAGATGTACACGAGCAGGAAATTGACTTGCAGTATCATGATGGCACATTTCATCGGGTACAAATATCCAGAATCTTTTTCCATGATGTGGATGGAACACCGTCCAGTCTCATGGGTGTGTTTAAGGACTTAACCAAACAAGAACAACAAGACAAAAACTATGCTAAATTGTTACGGGTCCGAGATGCTATTTTGGAGATCAACAATGCCAGCTTGTATGTGGAGCCGTTGGATCAATTATTGGAAATTATTTTAGAAAAAATGTTGGACGTGGTGGAACCCGCAGAGATTGGAACCTTTTTGTTTCGTGATGAAACGGGGCACATGACCATTCGCGCTAGTCGTGGATACAATCAAGCGGTCGTGCAAAATTTTCAACTTTTGCCGGAAAATTCATTTTTATGGAAATATACCAACGGCCATGTAACGAGGACCGAAATTATTGAACTGAATCCAGACGACAACACAATAACACCTCCTTTGGAGAAGGAGACAAGTCCATTTATGATTCGAAGCAGCATCAGCGCGCCGGTCTTTATTGAAGGCGAGCTGTATGGACTAATCAATGTCGATAGTGATCAAGCTGGTGTATTCAAGGAGGAAGACCGGGAGGTCATGGAATTTATTCGGGGGCAAATTGAAGGGGTTATCAATCGCAAGCGGCTATACGAGCAGTCTCAACAGCTGTCGTATTTCGATTTGCTGACACAGATCCATAACCGAAGGGCGTTTGAGAAAGCCTTGGATAAGGCGATGGATGGGGAAAGAACATTTTACCTGATTATGTTTGATTTGGATGGATTGAAATGGATCAATGATACGTATGGGCATCAACAGGGTGATCGATTTTTAAAATGTATGGCAGATCAAATGCGGGAGATTGAAAGAGAAGGAGATACAATTGCACGGTTTGGTGGAGATGAATTTATTGCCATTTGTTATAGGCATGAGAGAGACGATATATTGCAAGAACTTGTGAAGTTGGAGGAGTATTCGCGGGACAAAGGGGTGGAGATTCAAGGAGAAAAGGTGATTTGCTCATTCAGCTATGGCGTTGTTCAATACCCGCAAGATGGCAGCACGGGAAAAGACTTGATCCGCGAGGTAGACAGTCGGATGTACAAGTACAAAAGGAAGTATAGGCGGGGGAGATAATCCCCCGTTTTTTGGAGGAAAGTATGAAGAAACAAAAAACATGGATAGTATGGATAGGGGCGGCAGCGTTGATTGTCTTGGTGTCTCGTGTTACACGAGTCACAGAGATTAAGGAGATTGCGCCAGTTCCCGTGCAAACGGTGGAAGAGCCCACAACAGTTGTCGTGGAGACCACAGTAAACGACGAAGTTGATTTTGTTGAGCAAACACATGAAACCATTCAACCCGTTGAAGAAGTGGATGAGATCCCGGAGACATCAAAGTCACCGGAGGAAGATACCGAGGAAAATTATTTGAGTGTACCGGAAAGTCGGCCAATAATCGTAGAGGCAGAAGAGCAGACGGCAGTCGAAAACATGAGTTTGCCTGATGGTGAAACAGGGGATGAACCAGAACCATTGACGCCTCTGGAAAGCCAAGAGGAGCAAGAAACACAAGAAATTGGCGTGGAAGAAGTCGCTGCGATTGAGGATTCCTTGTCAGTAGGAGATTATGCGCGCGGATTGAGTTTGCTGGCTAAATTACCGGTAGAAACCGTTGATCGATTCGTTGCATTGCGGAAAGATGGATTTACATCGGAAGAACAAGCGGAGGTCAAGGCGATTTTATTGGCCTCATTTGAGGGAGAAGACTTGGCATGGATTATGGAAACATATCATAAATTGCAGCCGTAATAAATTGTAAGATGGATATAAATGGATTTTCTATATGTTCTCGGGTTAATGGGGTAAAATATTATTA
>JABXKS010000073.1 GCA_013619125.1 Clostridiales bacterium | reverse complement strand
GGCATATTAGTGAGCCAAGCTTTGGCGTGGAATGGGCTGCATGGCAGTGAGAATGCCAGGCATACGATAATGATTTGTGTGCTCTATGCAATATCGGATGAAGTGCACCAGATGCTGGTGCCTGGAAGGGGTCCAGCTGTCTTTGATGTGATGATTGATAGTGCGGGTGTTTGTGTTGGCTTGGCGTTGTACGGGGCAATAGACCTAACAAAAAAGCGGGTGCGGGCGATTTCTTTTTCCAAGTACCCATTAGATTGTGAAAACAACAACTGAATATGATTTATAACTGGGAAAAGCCCTTGATATCTAGTAAACTGTAGGTATGAATAAACTTGGGGGCACAAGTTATGAAGAGGAATAATCAAGCGGATCAGCCCATACATTGGAAAGAAACTTTACCGAGTTTCTTTATAGTGGGGTTGGTCCCTTTATTGTTTAGATCGACTACATACACCTTGGGGACAAAACTAGAATCAACAATAATATAGAAAGGAGAAGGGATCAAAATGAAGAAAGATACAAGCGGATTTTTTTTACTTCAACTCCTAATTGATGCAGTGCTTATTCCCCTTGGAATTATACTTGCATTCCAATTGCGGTATGAAACCATTGACACACTCAACTGGGAACCTTTTGTAGAGATATGGTGGGTTTTGTTAGGTGCTGGAGTTCTGCTATTTTACTTTTTTGAATCTTATAAGTGCGGAGAAAAACCATTAGCGGATAGCATATATGAATCCGTACTAGCGATTTTGCTCCTGAGTCTCTTTACGATGGCACTGACATACTTTACCCGTGGGTTTGCATATCCGCGGTCCATTGTTTTGATCAGTTTCTTTGTTCAAGGGGCTTTATTGGCGGGATGGAAAGTCATTGTCTATTTTCTATATCATAAGATTTACCCAGGCAAGTCTTTACTCGTATTTGGAACAAAGGAAGAGAATGAGAGAACGTTCTACAAGCTGTTGATGGATGGAAGGGGATATGGTGATAAGACATTTGCCGATACATTGACAGATGAAGTGAGAAACATTCTTCATGGGGTGGATGAAGTGATTATCCCCATGTCTTTTTCCGACAAGGACGAAGTGATTCGGATTTGCTTTGATCATGATATTCATCTTTCCATTATTCCGACCTTGTTCGAGGTTAATTTGTTTTCCACAGAGTTGAAGCAGATCGATGACATTCCAATCTTATCAACCAAGCCATTTGGCTTGAATCAGGTGCAATTGTTGCTGAAACGAATCTTTGATATTCTATCCTCTGGTATTGCTTTGATCCTACTATCGCCCGTTTTTCTTATCGTTATGATGGCGATTGCCATTGAAAGTGGTTTCCCGGTAATTTATAAACAGGAACGATTGACAAGAGGCGATAAACGTTTCTTTGTACGTAAATTCCGAACGATGGTGAAGGATGCGGAAAGTAAAAGTGGTCCAGTATTAGCTGCGGGAGCAGATAATCGGATAACAAAAGTGGGTAGATTTTTACGCTCGACACGATTGGATGAGATTCCACAGTTTTTAAATGTTTTTCTTGGTGAAATGAGCTTGGTTGGACCGCGGCCCGAGCGCTCTTTTTTTGTTGAAGAATTCAGCAAAGAGTTGCCGGAGTTTCGATATCGAACGAGGGTGAAGGCTGGTATAACAGGGTTGGGCCAGGTGTTGGGCAAATATACGACCACACCAAAAGACAAGTTGAATTTTGATATGATATATATTCGCAATTACTCGTTTCTGTTGGATCTGAAGCTCTGTTTTCAAACACTGAAAATATTCTTTGTGAAATCGGCAGCGGAGGGATTTCGGGAAGAGTATTCTTTTGAGGCGATCAAGAATAACAAGGAATTGACAATTTTTGAAGGAGACGGTTATTTTACGATTAAAGATGAAAAATAATTCGATTGTCTGAATAATACGCCTGGATTATTCGGAAAGCATGAAGTTTTTAAATGCAAGGGGAAGAATAATGATTGAAAAACGGAAAGTATTGTTTATTGCAACTGAAGATCAAGGGCATATTATGAAGTTTCATCTGCCTTATTTAAAGGAGTTTCAAAAGGCGGGCTTTGAGGTTCATGTTGCCTGTGCGGGCGATCAGGAAATTCCCTATTGTGATCGAAAGATTTCAATCCCCTTCCATAGGGAACCATTGCGTTATACAAATTTCTTGGCCTATAAAAAGCTGAAACAAGCGGTGGAAAGCGATAATTACGAGATTATTCACTGCCACACGCCCGTAGGGGGCGTATTGGGCAGATTGGCTGCCAGAAAGGTGAGACGGAAGGGAACCAAGGTTATGTATACAGCCCATGGCTTTCATTTCTTTCGTGGATCCAGTCGACTTTCTTGGCTGTTATACTATCCTGTTGAAAAATTTCTGTCTCGGTGGACGGACTGTCTGGTTAGCATTGAAGAACAATGTTCCCTTCGGCGGGAATTGGGGCTTTCGGATGATGCATTCGTTATGCTTCTTGCAGCCGATTACAATCGGAATAAAAATCAAAAACTGCTGATTCGGACAGTGGAAGCCTTGAAGAAAGAAGTCCCCGAGATTATGCTGCTCCTTGTGGGCGAGGGAGTTTTAGCGACGGAGTACCGGACTATGGTACGTGATTTGAACCTGGAGGATCATGTGCGAATTCTGGGATTTCGAAGGGATATTTGCAAATTATTAAAGGCCTCGGATCTTGCGGTATCCGGTTCATTTCGCGAGGGGCTTCCGGTATTTTTAATGGAAGCCATGGCAACGGGATTGCCGATTGTGGCAACAGACTGCAGGGGAAATCGCGATTTGGTCATTGATGGTAAAAATGGCCGTTTAGTTGGCATTGACAGCTTGGATGAATTTGTTGAAGCGGTGAAGCAGCTGTCAAGTTCCAAGGAAGAGCGACATGCCATGGGAGCTGAGGCGTTGCAGGCGGTTTGCCTTTATAATCAAGAAGCAGTAATTGAAGAGATGCGCGGGGTTTATCGGGCATGTCTGACAGAATAGGAGAAGGACATTTGAGAGTTGCGATATTCATTACAAGTGTAAGCGTCGGTGGAGCTGAGATGCAGGTGTACCGGATTTTATCGAACCTGAAGGGGACGAACATTAAACCTATCGTGATTTCCATGCGCCCCTTTGATGAAGTAGGGGCGCTGATTGAATCTCTGGGAGTGAAAGTCTATTCTCTGGATATGAAGACCGGGCTTTCCTATTTTACGGGAACGGTGCGGTTGTATCGGATTTTAAAGGATTTTCAGCCGGAAGTGCTATCGACCTTTTTATATCACGCCAATATTCTTGGGCGGTTTGTCGGTCATATGGCTGGTGTGCCTCGGATTATTTCGTCCATTCGCAACATCCATTTTGGCGGAAAGATGCGAGAATGGATGGTTAAGAACACGGATGGTTTGGTCGATTGTTCGGTAGTGAATAGTCGTCTTGCGGCTGAGCGTATGGTAGAGGATGGGTTGCTGAAAGAAGAGAAGGTGCGTGTGATTGTAAATGGCATCGACCCCAGTTGCTTTTTTAAGCGAGAGGGGAGCGAGCGGATGGTCTTGCGCGCGAAGCTTGGGCTTCAAGCAGATGATTTTATTTGGATTGCGGTAGGGCGGTTTGATCCCCAAAAGAACCATTTGGGGTTGTTGGGAAACTTCTACCGGGTGGTGAAGGAAAGGCCGGAAGCGCAGCTTTTGCTGGCGGGAGACGGTCCTCTGCGCGCAGAATGCGAAGCGTATGCAAATGTGGCGGGCATTGGCTCCCATGTGCATTTTCTTGGGATTCGTGATGATGTTGCGGATTTACTGAGTATATCTGATGCGTATGTGCTTTCGTCTTTGTGGGAAGGGCTGCCGAATGTAGTCATGGAGGCATCCTGTGCCGAGTTGCCAACAGTGGCAATGGAAGTTGGCGGTGTAGCGGAATTGGTGGAAGATAAAACTACGGGTCTTTTGGTGCGTGAACCCGATAAGCTAGGGGATCGGATGATCGAATTGATGGCATTGGAGCCAGCGAAACTTCGAAGGATGGGGTTGAGTGCGCGAAGTCATCTGGTGGAAAATTATTCGATACAAACCATTGCGAAGCGATGGGAAGACTTTTATTGTGAAATCGGAGAATGACTATTCTCTGGTTTTGTATCGCAGGGACTAATAAGATATTTTGAAAGGCGGCCCTATGGATCAATTACGGTATAAGCAGTTTCGCTATGCGGTTCGAAAGCTTCCTTTTGTCGAGGAAGTGTATCGCCGTTTTTTTGACAAGCAGACCCATACGCCTGAGGCTGAGGCTGAGTTGTTGCGGACAGCGCCAGAGCGAGTAATGAATTGGCCGGAGCATGTGAAGAAGCCGTATGTAGGCGTAGTGAAGGAACTTGGGGACACCTATGAAGTATATATGTATTGGCCGAAGTTTGAACGATTCTTGAAAAACAATGACATCCCTTATTCGTTTATCGACATCTACAGCTCGAATTTTCTAGAAGAAGCGAAGGGGTTTGACATGATATTGTGGCGGACCTTAAACACGCCGGCACGCCAATTGGAGGCAGAAACAAAAATTCGGCTTTTGGAAGAAGAACTGGAGATTATGTGTTTTCCGAGCTGGAAGGATTTGTGGTGGTATGAAGACAAGGAAAGACAATACTACTTGCTGAAAATGAAAGGTCTGCCTGTGGTGGAAACCTTTGTCAGCCATAGCCTGCCGGAAGCGCTGGCGTATGTAGAAAACTGCGAGTATCCGTTTGTTTCGAAGATCAGCATTGGATCCGGTTCGCTGGGTGTGAAAAAGATTGATAGCAAACGTGCTGCAAAGCGGTTGTGCAAGCGGGTTTTCTCCAATGGAAAGTCTACATATTGGTCGTATTTGAAACAGAAGGATTATGTGTATTTTCAACGGATGGTTGAAAATGACGGAGTAGATCTTCGGATTATCAATTTGGGGGATAATTATTTCGGGTATTATCGCCTTGCAAACCATGGAGATTTTCGGGCTTCTGGCACTGGTAAGGTGGAAAAACACACCCTCCCTGCTGAGGCTTTGGAACTGGCGCGGCAGACGAAGCTCGCCTTGGGCGTTACGGCAATGATTGCGGTCGATTTTCTTTTTGACGAGGTTGCCAAGGAATATGCAATTATTGAAGTATCAATATTTGTCCAGACCATGACTTCCATTATGGCTCAAGAAGAAGGAGTCCCTGGGGTGTATCGGTACCGGGAAGGCGAATTCGAATTCGAGCCTGGCCGTTTCTGGGTGCAGGAACTTGCTTGTGAGGAAATGATGAAACAATGGATGAAAAGCAAAGACATCGAGACGGGAGGCAACCAAAACAGATACGAAGAGGCAGGCATTCAAACCGTGGATATGCCGGCGTTTAAGCCGCCTGCTGTTTTTGGGAATTTGAAGGCGAGTCGCCGTGTAAAGGAATTTTGGTTGGCGTACAAACCGGATTTGTACGTGGGCTGGACAAGCGGGGAAGCTGTATTTGGCCGACTGCTATGCAAGAAACTAGGTATTCCGTTTCTGATGATGTTTACCGGCGGGGAAGTACCCAGCTATTTTGGGAAGGCGGTAAACTTCGAACCGATTTTCGTTTTTAGTGAAGAAAATAAGCATGACTTGATCCTGCAGGGATATGATGAGAAGGACATTCAAGTCATATCCAATCGTATGGTGTTTGAGAAAGAGATTTCTCCAGCAGTAAGGCATTATTCAAAGAGCAAAGATTATGTGGAGCTGCTTATGCCGACACGAGTCGCAACCACAAAGTGGAATTCAATTCTTAAGGGAATTGAGATTGTGGAAAAGGCGAACCAACGCGATATTCCGACGAAACTCATCATAGTCGGCGAAGGGGATAGGGTTGATCAGCTGAATGAATTGATCAGAGAGGTAAATCAAAAGAACAAGAAAACCATCGTCGAATATAGCGGGTATGTCAGTAATATCATCCCATGCTTTGAGAAGGCTGATGTAGTTTTGGGAAAAGCGAGAAGCGTGATTGAACCGATTTGCATGGGAAGGGTTGGGTTGATTGTTGGCGAAGGCCGAAAGGTGTGGATCAGTAGAAAGAAGGGTATTGAAAACATTTACGCAAACAATTTTTCCGGAAGGAACATGGAAAAAGAAGCTACCATTGAAGAAATATTGGACATGCTGGAGAAGATTCAGAAAGCTGAGATAGATGTTCAAGAGTTGAAAGAAGTTGGCGAGTGGATTCGTGAGAAATACGACATTCATTATGCTGAAGATAGAATTGAAGCTGCTTTTCAACAGGCGGTTAATGGTTATCGGCAAGACCGACAACCGAAGAAATTCTGTTACGCATGGGAGTATGCCAAAGCATATGTATATATCTTTTCATACAAAGCCAGAGACTTGTTTATGAAAAATCGGTAGTGTGGAAGAATCAGGATACCAATAAAGGAGCTTTTTGAGATGTATAAAGTACAGAGGGCAGACAGAATTTTAGGAGATATTCATTTAAGTGGGGCAAAGAATGCGGCATGGCCGATTATTGTGGCGGCCTGTCGTTGCGAAGAAGATGTGACGGTGACAAATATCCCGCTTCAGTTAAAGGATGTAACGATTTTGGTCGGGATTTTAAATGAGGTTGGCTTCCGTATCGAAATGACAGGAACTGATACGCTCATTTACCATAACAGCGAGAAGCAGACGATTGAATATGAGGTGCCGGAGGAGGCGAACAAGATCCGGTATTCTCTGCTGCTGCTGTCCCTTTTGTTGCAAAAATGCAATCGGGTTGAGCTTCCAAGTCCGGGTGGATGCAAGATTGGCAATCGAAAATATGACATTCATTTGGAGTCGTTGATCCAGATGGGAGCGAAAATCGAAGATGATGAGTATATCTCGGGGAAGTTGGCCGGTCGGTTTATCGGGGATGAGATGACGTTTCGCATCGCTACGACAAGCGGATCGGAGAATGTGATTCTTGCAGGGGTTTTGGCGGAAGGAAAGACGATTATCCGTAATGCCAATACGCGACCGGAAGTGCTGGATTTGATCCACTTTCTGAATGCCATGGGCGGAGACATCTCTTATCAGACCCGGTATGTGGAAATCAACGGTGTTGAAAGACTGCATGGCGGAGAGTATAGGGTGCTCAGCGGCAGAGACGAGGCTGTTACTTATATGATTCTTGCAGGCATGTGCCGGGGTGAAGTGAAAATCAATCAGTTCACGTGTGAGAATGTGCAAACCGATGTGGATTTGCTGAGAAAGATTGGCGTTGATATTTTTGAATGGAATGGAGACACTTATGTTAGCGCGAAGAATAATAAACTAAAGCCGTTCAGCATGGCGACAGCGCCTTATCCGGGCATCAATTCGGATATGCAGCCGTTGTTTGCCGCATTGGCGGCAACCATTGAAGGGGAATCCATTATCACTGATATGCGATTTACCGATCGGTTCCAATATGTGGATGAATTCAAGAAGTTTGGTATGGAGATTGCCAATTACAGCAACTGCGCGATTGTTCAAGGGGGCACACCATTAAGAGGCACCAAAGTTGTATCACCGGACCTTCGAGGAGGTGCCGCGCTTATATTGCTGGGCAATGTAGCGGAAGGAACCACCGAGGTTGAAAATACCTACCAGATCGACCGTGGATATCTGGATATATGCGAGAAATTAAATGGAATCGGTTGCAAAATCAAAGGATAAGGGACTGGCATTATGATCAAAAGACTTTTCAAAAACCCATATAGTTTTTCAGTGATTACAAAATTTACGTTGGTGTTGCTCGGTGTGATAAATTCTGGGTTAATCAACCGCGGATTGGGCCCGGCGTTAAAGGGCGAGTATGCGTATTTCTTAAATATTATGAATATCCTAGTTCTTTTACTGAACCTGGGGATTTATCAATCTTATCCGTTTTTTAAACGGGAAAAGAATGATCCTGGGTTGAGAAATCGCTACTTCAATAACAGTGTGTTTCAATTCTTGGTGTATCTGGCCTTTGCGGTACTTGCCGCATGCGTGGTCTGGGAAGCCTGGTTTACTGTCTTGGTGATCCTTGTACCCATCATGGTCTTGAAGCAGCAAATGATGTTTGTTGCCATGATCGAGGATATTAACGCGAGAAACCGAATTAATATCCTGAGCCAAGTGATTTATACGATGTCGTTGGCTTTGGTCATTTGGTATTCCCGCTCAAGCATTTTGCCTATATTTATGGTCTTGTACCTGAATAACATTCTGGTCATTGGAGTGCTGACGAGCAAATACAAGCTGCGGTTTCGATTTAAAGAGATTGACGCGGGCTTAATGAGAGAAGCTCTGAGATTTGGAATTTTCCCAATGCTGTCCGCGCTTCTAATTACAATGAACTATAAGTTGGATGTGATCCTGCTAAAGGCGTTTGTTAGCTATGAACAGATTGGTTTGTATACCGTCGGCGTCAGCCTCGCCAATCAGATCTGGCTGATTCCAGATGCGTTTAAGGATGTGTTGTTTCACAAATCTACAAATAAGGACGCGGTTAAAGACGTGATATTCAGTGTGAAATTAAACAATGCGATTGTGATTCCGATGATTGCGATCGTGCTTCTTTTTGGGAAACCCATACTGTCAATCTTGTATGGCGTAGAATTCGTTGGGTCCTACCGCGTAACTGTGGTCATCTTTATTGGGATTATCCCGATGATTCTCTTCAAATTAATCAATCCCATTTTTATTGCACATGGCATGCAAAAAGAGTCGTTCGGTATTTTGTTGGGTGCAGTTGTGTTAAATGTAATTGGGAATATCGTGTTGATACCTGGCTATGGAATTGTAGGTGCAGCGGTTGCATCGGTACTGTCTTATTCGCTTTGCGGCTGCTTGTTTTTGCGATTGTTCTTGAATAAGTTTGATGTTAGGCTTCGGCAGTTCTTCAAGCTAACGGAAGAGGAGTCAAAACGGATCCAAAAATTCACTAGGGGAAAAGCCTCATGAAAATCAAAGACATCATATTCTTGGAAGTAAATAAAGGGAAGAAGAGAAAACTAATCCAGGTTTTGAAATCATTGTATGCAGATCCCTCCACGACAGCCCTGTTCATGTATCGGTTGGCGAAAAAGTGCTATGATTCGAATTATCGAGTGTTGGCGAAATTTCTGAAGAAGCGGCTGGTGATCAAGTACGGCTTGCATGTAAGCTTGAAGGCGGAAATAGGCATCGGATTGCAATTCAGGCATGTCAATGGAGTGGTAATTGGGGAAGGGGTCAAGATAGGTAAGAATTGTACGATCTATCAGCAAGTGACATTCGGCGGGCAAAATCTGGGTGATGCACAGCTAGGAAATTACCCCGTTGTTGGCGACGATGTAACTATCTTTGCGGGCGCAAAGATTTTGGGAAATGTAAGTGTGGGCAACAACGTGATTATTGGTGCCAATAGCGTCGTTATTAATGACGTCGACGAAAACTGCATATACGCGGGAATTCCTGCGAGATTCATTAAGAAGAATGAGAAGCAAACAGAAAAGTATAATCATCAATTTAGGAGCAAGGAAAGTGAGTAAAAAAAGGAACGGGTTGTTTATAAGAGTATGGCGGTCGAGAGTCGTGCAGTCGCTGATTTCAGACGGGATGTTTTATCGGATCAAGTATTGGGTTTTTACCAGAAAGCGGCTGAACCTCGATAATCCGAAAACCTTCAATGAAAAGATTCAGTGGTTGAAGCTTTATGACCGCAAAGAATCCTACAAGATGATGGCGGATAAATTCGAGGTGCGGCATTATGTCAAGAAGATGCTTGGAGAAGAGTATTTGGTTCCTTTGTATGGGGTGTATGACTCCTTTGGAGAGATTGACTTTGATCAATTGCCGAACCAATTTGTCTTGAAACCCAATCATACGTCTGGGGATATCTTTGTCTGTACGGATAAGGCGATGATTGATATGGAATTGTTGGAAGAAAAGATAGAAGGTTGGTTGCGACGAGATTATTATCCAGTTCAAAGGGAATGGCCATACAAGGGAATTCGCCCGCGAATTGTCTGTGAGAAACTATTGGCCGACGATTCGGGCGTGGAGTTGAAAGATTACAAGTTTATGTGCTTTCGCGGAGACGTGAATGGCGTGTTTGTTTGTTCGGAACGCAATTCTCCAACAGGACTGAAGGTGGATTACTACAATTTGGATTGGGAATTACAGCCCTTTCTTCGGCATTATCCGAATAGTGGCAAACCGATGATAAAGCCAAAAACTTTTGACAAAATGGTGGCGTTCGCCTCGATTCTGTCGAAGGATCTGCCCTTTGGGCGCATCGATTTTTATGAGTCGGAAGGACGGCTGTATTTTGGCGAAATTACGTTTTATCCGGGATCCGGATTTGAGGAATTTACCCCGGATTGCTATGATGATATATTTGGAGCGTATTTGCGTGTAGATGATTGAGGATGATTTGAAGCGAAAGCTGAAGACAATGGGTCAAGTGAAAATGCATAGCGAATTATAACGAGCGGTTGGGAGTTTTATATATGTATGAGAAGCTGAAGAAAATACGGAAATTGGACGCGAACCTGATGGAGTTGTTTAAGTTGCATTGCGTCGAACCAATTTGCAAGGGAATTCCGGACAAATGGTATCTGAAACTGAAATTTCGGATAAAAATGGGGAAAAAACTTGAGTTGAATCATCCAGAAACTTTTAATGAGAAGATTCAATGGCTGAAATTGTATGAAAGAGACTCTCGATATACAGAGCTTGTTGATAAATATGAGGTTAGAAAACACATTACAGAGGTGATTGGAGAGGAATATCTGATTCCTTTGGTGGGCGTATGGGATGACTTTGAAAGGATTAACTTCGCTGAATTGCCCAATCGATTTGTTCTCAAGTGTACGCATGATTCAGGGGGCGTCATCGTTTGCAAAGATAAAGCGAGTTTTGACATCGCAAAAGCAAGGAAGAAAATTAAAAAGCGGTTGAGTAGAAACTACTACCATTCGGGCAGGGAATGGCCTTACAAAAACATTCAGCCTCGGATTATTTGCGAAGACTTTCTTGAATCTGAGGCAGGCAGTTTGCCGAACGATTTTAAATTCCATTGCTTCAATGGGAAGCCCCAAAATGTGATGGTTTGTACTGAACGGGACCGCGGGCGTACACAATACTATTTCTTTGACCGGGAGTGGAACTATTTGCCCTGTTTGGTGGAGGGGTGGAATGCGCCGGAGGGCTTCACCTTGCCGAAACCGGAAAAGATGGATGAAATGTTTGCCATTGCCGAGACCTTGTCGAAAGGGTTTCCTTTTGTTCGGGTGGACTTGTATTGCGAAAAGGGACAAATCTATTTTGGAGAATTGACCTTTCATCCGCAAAGTGGCTTTGATAATGTTCTATTGCCTGAAACGGACGAGTCCTGGGGAAGAACCTTAGAACTTCCTGTAAAGGAGGAAGGGTTGCTACCGATAAGTTGATTACACAATAAACAGTGCCATAGGCGCTGATCAATAGGAATGGGGAGCAAGACATGAACAAGAATGCGAATCAGAAAATATTAATAACTGGCGCAGCCGGTTTTATCGGGTACCATTTGGCAAAGCGGCTGCTTGCGGATGGCGTAGAGGTGATTGGGATCGACAATTTGAACGATTACTATGATCCGCGGTTGAAGGAAGCACGGGTTGAAAGGCTGAAACGACACGATGGATTCTCGTTCTTTCGGGTTGATTTGAAGGAGAAGACGGAGATCGACCAGCTGTTTGAGAGTCATCGGCCCGAGGTTGTTGTCAATCTTGCGGCACAAGCAGGGGTGCGGTATTCCATTGAGAATCCCTATGCTTATGTGGATTCGAATTTAATTGGATTTGTCAATATTTTGGAAGCCTGCCGCCATTATCCGGTGAAGCATTTGCTCTACGCATCATCCAGCTCTGTGTACGGTGGCAATACGGTTGTGCCGTTTTCGACGGAGCATCAGGTGGACCACCCTGTTAGTTTGTATGCGGCAACAAAGAAATCTAACGAATTGATGGCGCATACCTACAGTCATCTTTACGGAATTCCCACAACGGGTCTGCGTTTCTTTACCGTGTATGGTCCCTGGGGACGACCGGATATGGCGTACTTCTCCTTTACTAAGAGCATTATGGAGGGCAAGCCTATCAAGGTGTTTAATTTCGGTAAAATGGAACGGGATTTCACCTATGTTGATGATATTGTTGAGGGAATTAACAGATTGATCAACCTGCCGCCTCAAGCCAATAAGGAATGGAATGAAGAGTCTGGCTTGTTGAGTGAGAGTACGGCGCCTTACAAGATCTATAATATTGGAAATAATCAACCGGTGACATTAGAACATTTTATTTCGTCGTTGGAAGCAGCTTTGGGAAAAGAGGCAGAGAAGATTTATATGGAAATGCAACCCGGCGATGTGCTTCGGACGTATGCGGATGTGACGGATTTGGAAGAGAAGATCGGTTTCAAGCCGCAAACGACTATCGAAGAGGGACTGGCGGAATTTGTTGATTGGTACCGATCCTATTATCAAGAGTAACAGCGGGGATGGAATTTGAGGAATCAGCAGCCAACTACGAGGATGCCATATTTGGAGCCTGTTTGTGTTAGACGTTTGAGAATGATTTGAAAAGACGGTAGAATGCAAAGAATAAATTGGAAGTAGGCGCCATAAGAACAGTAGATTAGGAGTTTCAAAATGTACGAGAAACTAATGAAAACATTAAAAATGGATTCCGATCCAAGGGATTTATTTAAGTCGTTCTGTGTTCATACTCTTTGTAAGAGTATTCCAGATGAAGGGTATCTGAAACTCAAGTTTTGGATTAAAATGGGAAAGAAACTTGACTTGAAGCACCCACAGACTTTCAATGAGAAGATTCAGTGGCTTAAATTATATGATAGAAAACCCAAATACATAGAGCTTGTCGACAAATATGAAGTAAGAAAACACATCAAAAATATGATTGGAGAGGAATACCTGATCCCTTTGTTGGGAGCCTGGGAGGATTTTGAAAGAATTGACTTTGCTGAATTACCCAATCGATTTGTTTTCAAGTGTACGCATGATTCTGGTGGAATCATTCTTTGTAAGGACAAAGAGCGTTTCAATAAGGCAAAAACAAGGAAGAAATTAGAAAAACGGCTGGCAAACAATTATTACTATTCGGGCAGGGAATGGCCGTATAAGAACATAAAGCCAAGGATTATTTGCGAAGAAGTCCTTGGGACTGAATCGGATGAATTGCCAAGTGATTATAAATTCCATTGTTTTAATGGAAAACCGAGAAATGTTATGGTTTGTACAGATCGGGGGAGCGGGAATCCAAAGTATTACTTCTTTGATCAAGAGTGGAAGTTATTGAGGTGTAATGTTGGCGGTTTAAAGGCACCGGAAGGATTTTCATTACCGAAACCAGAAAAGATGGACGAAATGTTTGAAATTGCGGCGACTTTATCAAAAGGAGTCCCTTTTGTTCGAGTCGATTTATATTTTGAAAATGGACAAATTTATTTTGGGGAATTGACCTTTCATCCGCAAAGCGGGTTCGATTATAATTTGCTGCCTGAAACGGATGATTCTTGGGGACGAGATTTGGAACTGCCATCGATTAAGGGGGGCAATTAATGAAAACCATCGGTTTTGCGATTAGCACAAAAGAGAATGAGAAACGAAGGGCATTATTGCCACAGCATATCCATCATATTCGGAATAAGAACCATCTGTATTTCGAAAAAGGCTATGGAGAGGTATTTGGCATTACCGATGAAGAATACCGAGCGGCCGGCACGAATGTTGGTTCAATAGACGAGATTTTGGAGAAGGACATAATTTGCGATCCCAAAATTGGAGAGGCCGATTATTTAGAAAAACTGAAGGAAGGGCAAGTCGTTTTCGGGTGGATTCATGCAGTTCAAAATAGAGCAATTACTGATCGTTTAATTGAAAAGAAAGTTTCGGCGATCTCATGGGAAGATATGTTTGAGGATGGCAGACATGTCTTTTGGAGAAATAATGAACTGGCTGGTGAAGCTGCAGTTATGCACGCATTTACTTTGTATGGGAAAGTGCCATATGACTGCAATGTTGCAATTATTGGCAGAGGGAATGTTGCAAGAGGTGCATACAAGACGCTCACTTCACTGGGAGCAAGTGTCACCGTATACGATAAAAGAACAGAGGGACTATTACGTCGCGAAGTTGATCAATATGATGTTATTGTAAACGGAGCGCTTTGGGATATATATCGAGAGGATCACATTCTTTATAAAGAGGATTTGATTAAAATGAAGAAACCAGCCATGATCATCGACATCAGTTGTGATCGAGCAGGCGCCATCGAGACAAGCATTCCAACTTCATTGGAAAAACCGGTATATATGGTGAATAATGTGTTGCATTATGTGGTTGATCATACACCGTCGCTGGTAGGTTATTCTGTTACCAAGGCATTGGGTGATGAAATCATTAAATATGTCGACGACATTGTTGAAGATAATGTGAGTCGGAATGCAACGCTTAGCCAGGCATTGATTATTGAAAATGGTTTGATACGGGACCAGAGAATTATCGATTACCAAAACAGATAAGTATGTGATATGGGAATCAGAAAATGTTAGTGACCGGTGCGACTCGTTTTATTGGCACGTTGGAATCGACCTTGAATCGGATTTAAAAAGTTTGTGGACGAAAAGCTTGAGAAGGATATGGGCAACTGGTTGCACTTGGATGGTATTCATGGCAAATTGTATCATTCAGAAAATGGTGAATAACTACAATTCAAATATTTGATTGGAGGTCTGAAATGAAGATCGCGATAGCGGGAACAGGATATGTGGGCATGTCGAATGCAGTGTTGCTTGCACAGCATAACG
>JABXKS010000072.1 GCA_013619125.1 Clostridiales bacterium | reverse complement strand
TGGGTGAAGCTGATGCGGTCTCCCACTTTGTAGCCGGCAAAGAGGGCTTCCATCATGGTGTCATCGCTTAGGTGAAGAAGCATGTCGCCCTTTTCTGTTGTCACTAGGAAGGAAGGATGAAGCGGATTGTCGCTGATCTCCTTAATGGTTCCATTGGCTTCCAGGGTGAAATCGCCAGCTTCTATGACCTTTACGCGGTATTCCGCGTCCTTGCCGTAGGAGATAAATACCAATTGTGCGCGGTTGCCAATCTTCAAAGCACGTTTTCCCTGCTTGCTCATGGTGACTTTATTCAGATCGATCACTTTTCCATCAACCGTCATGGTAGCATCGTCCACTGCTTCGATTGTTCCATCGATCCAAACGCTGCCTTCTTGCGAAGATTTGTCCAAAACATTGATGGCAATCGCAGAGTCGCTTGTATAGTAGACTTCAACGATTGTCCCCAATTGCAAGTCGTAGAACATCTTGGTGTTGATTTTCGTATAGACATCGGTTGCAAGTGTCAGGTCTTTTCCGGTTATTTCATCTTTAATTGTTAATAGGTATCCCTCTTCTGCTGTTTCGAAGTCGATAATCCGTCCATAGCCCTTCATGGTGTCAGCTACTTGCAATCTGTCGAAACCGAGCACGTTTTCTTCAACGGGAGCAGAAATCAACATGGGTTTGTCCGTGTATAAAGTGGGAACGGGGTTCTGACCTGCAAAGGCAAAACTAGAGGCAAGGATGGCGAGCAGCAATAGACTGATTATCATTTTTTTCATTTTTTTTCTCCTTTTTTTGTACTTACCCTTAGTCAGACGGAAAGGCTAGGGAAAAGTTTCGCGGGATCTGTCTTTTTTTGAAAAAAAGAAATAGAATAAAGAAAAGGAGGAGATGAAATGACATTTGAATGGAACAGTCCTTCGGGGCTTCGATTGATTAATACAGTGATTGTCATTGTTGGATTTGTTTTTATTCGCGCCATACTCAATCGGTGGGTCTATAAGCGGATTGATGAACCGGAGAAGTCATATCGGTTGAAAAAGGGGACCAATACATTTCTGGTGATATTGAGTATGATCGTTCTGGCTTTCTTGTGGAGTGATCACATAGGCTCTCTATCCACTTTTTTGGGATTGTTGTCTGCGGGTCTTGCGATTGCGCTTCGTGATTTTTTGGTCAACTTGTTTGCATGGCTCTTTATTGTAACAAGTCGTCCATTTGAAGTGGGGGATCGAGTAAGCATTGCTGGTGTTTCAGGCGATGTCATTGATTTGCGACTTTTTGAATTTACCATGCTGGAAGTGGACAATCTGAATGGCGGAGAACAGAGTACGGGGAAACTTATACATATGCCCAATGCGCGGGTGATTGCGGAACCATTGATCAATGCGACAATGGGATTTGGATACATTTGGAACGAGGTGGGCGTATTGCTAACCTTTGAAAGCGATTGGGAGATGGCAAAAACCCGATTCCAATCCATTGTCAATCAACAGAGTGGAAAGATTGCCAAGGAAGCGGAAGCCTCTCTTCGAAAGGCGAGCAAGCGATATTTTATGTATTATTCTACTCTGACGCCTATTGTGTATACCTCGGTGGAGAAGAGTGGTGTGATGCTCACGATACGGTTCCTTTGCGAGCCGCGTCAAAAACGGGGCGAAACCGAAAAACTATGGGAAGCCATCCTTGGTGTGATTGGAGAGGAAGAGATGCTGGAGTTGGCGTATCCGACTTCGAGAGTGGTTCGAACCGAAACGGTATAGCAAAAAAACGATTAAGCGCCAGCTATCTGGCGCTTTTGTTATGCAAATAATAAATTAATAAAATTAATATATATATTAATTTTATTAAAAAAATAGTAATAGACACAAGATATTGGGGGTTTAAAGCCTAATAAATCAATATATCTAGCGTGTAACTTAATATAATCAATATATATATTAAAATAATCAATTTTAGTATTGACATTATTAAGTTTCGGGTTTATACTGAAGATGGAAAGAGAGAAAACCAGAGAAAAAATCCCGTACGATTAGTAATTATGAATTCAGAGAAGGAGGAAAACCTGATGTTGCTATTTAAACAGATCTATCCAGCAGAACTCGAGCATTACAATTACGATGAACTCGAGACAGGAATGGACCTCTTACGTAAGATAGAGCACCTATAAATAAGTAGGAAAACCAAAGGAGAAGAAAATGAAAGAAATGATGAACATGATTGTTGATTTTAATATAATTTGTTGCAAATGCCAACCCAACCAATCTGCAATGGATCTTTACCGGAAAATCGAGAACCTCTAAATAAATCGAAAAATTAAAGGAGAAGAAAATGGGAAACTTGAGCAGCTATATTATTGATGTGAACCTAGCCGATTGCAAACGTGAATCTAGTCATTCTGCAATGGATCTTTACCGGAAAATCGAGAACCTCTAAATAAACCGAAAAATCAAAGGAGAAGAAAATGAAAAAATTGATCAGTTATATTGTTGATGTGAACCTAGCCAATTGCAAACGTGAATCTAGTCATTCTGCAATGGATCTATATCGAAAAATCGAGAATCTCTAAATAAGCCAAAAAATGAGAAGGAGAAACCGATGAAAATGATCTTCCATATGCTAATTCCTGCCAGTCTGTCTCCGGCCAGTGATTTAAAACGAGACGAAGGCATGAATTTGTACCGTCAAATTGAATACCTGTAATAAGTCGTAGAAAACCGGAAGAGAAATCTTCCGGTTTTCTGGTAAAAAAATTCCCGTTCACAATTTGTGAACGGGAAAAGCAAATCAGATTAACGTGTAAGGGGTGCGAAACAATAAGCCGTGCCTAGGTCGATGGTTGCTTGCATGCCATCCCGATGGGTTCTCTCATAGGCATGAGAAGCATCAACGCCGGGACCAATCAGTCCGCATCGAATGTCCCAACCTGCGCGAAGAGCCGCAGAAGCATCAGACCCATAGAATGGATAGATGTCGACTTGATAAGTGACTTTTTTCTCTTCCGCTAATTGGATCAAGAGTTTGCGAATGGACAAATCGTATGGTCCGGAAGAATCTTTAGCGCAAATCGTGGTGCCGTGTTCTGTAGAGGTTTGTCCGTCACCCATAGCAGCCATATCCAGCGCCAACATTTCGACCGTGCAAGTGGGGAGAGCAGCGGAGGAGCCGTGACCAACTTCTTCGTATGGAGAGACAAAGAAGTGAATGGTATGAGGGGGCTGCTCTTCCTGGGTAACAAGATTTTCCGCAATGCCCAGCATGCAACCGACACAGGCCTTGTCATCTAGGTGACGGGATTTTAAATAGCCGTTCGGTAGGTATTCGGTTCGAGTGTCGAAACTGATGAAATCACCGGGACGGATCCCGAGTTTTTCTGTTTCTTCTTTCTTATAGACATTTTCATCCAAGCGGACTTCCATATTCGCATCGGTGCGCTCCGTGGCGCCCCGTGCTTCCTTGTAGACATGAACGCTGGTTTTGTCGAAGAGAATGGTTCCTGTATAGGTTCTTCCATCCAAGGTGGTAATGACACAGGTTTCTCCTTCCACACTTGTCCAGGAGTATCCACCCAATTGGCTAAGCTTGAGACGGCCGCTTCCCTTGATCTCCTTGACCATGGCGCCCAGGGTGTCTACATGAGCCGAAAGGGTTTTTGATTTCAATTGATCCTTTCCTTCCAAGGTCGCGATTAAAGCGCCTTTTTCCGTTAAGCGCGTGCTTAAGCCAAGCGCTTCAAAACGAGATTTAACCCATTCAACCGCATCGATGGTATTGCCGGTGGGGGATGGGATGTTCAATAAATGTACGGTCTTATTCATGGTGTTTTCGATTTTCTGCATGATATTCTCCTTAAAATAGCTATTTTTTTGATTTTCACTATGTTTTGATTATATCAGATGAGAGAGTTAAAAAAAACTAAGCGAAGGGGAATTTGGATTGGGCGAACTTGCGGCTACGCAGATGTTCATGTTTTTATCAGTGCTGTGAAAGTGTAAGAGTCGAAGGTGAAAAGAAAAAAATAAGCATAAAAAATGATCCTCGGTTGATGAGACCGGGGATCTGTTATATTCAAAACCCTCGTGGAGGTAGCCCAGTTATGGGTGGTGGGCTGGTGGAGAGTCTGAAGTCAAATATAGGAAATGTCTTTGGCAAGTTCTTGCAGAACCTCGGGATCGAGGATACGAATTTGGCGACCTGATTTTTCAATCCAGCCCTTCGCGACAAAATCTTGCAGGGTTCTGTGCAAATGCCGATAGCTGCAACCCAAAAGATTGGCAAGGTCCGTATAACGGTTGGTTTTGACAAAGCTTACGGATTGATTTTCATCGGTATATACAGTGAGCAGATAAGCGGCCAAGCGCGATTCCAACGGATAGAGGGACAAGGCGTTTGCCTTGACCGATGATGAGTGGAATTTTCGACTGACATGCTTGATCAAGAATCGCAAGAAGGGGGGGTAATCCCAACAGGTTCTCAACAATTCATCTTTATCGATTTCAATGAGAATGCTGGGTTCCATGGCAGCCACTTCGTTATGGAGCGGATAATCCTCGAAAAGCTCCAAATCACCTAAAATCGCGAAATCTTTATTGAATCCAATCAAGTAGATGCTGCCGTTCTCCTGAAGAAAGAAGATCTTCAGTTTTCCCTTGACGAGAATATGAACTTTTTGCAAGGCCTCACCCGTTTGATAAACCTGTTCGCCAGCGGCCATGGAAACAAGGCGCATCTTCGGAATTTGATCCGGTGGGAAGATTTGATTCAATTGATGGTATTGCAGCCAGTATTGCAATTGTTTAGAATCATGAATAGTTTTCATGGATTTCTCCTATCTGTAGTCTATAGCATTATTTTATCATGTAAAAGGACATATGTCATATTATTGACAAAACTTTAGTGATTGATATAGTATTAGTTGCAGAAGTCAACTAAGGAGTGGGGATATGGAAAAGAAATATTGCTCGTATGGTCACTCGATTGCGGTGATTCATCGACATATTGCGGCATTTATCAATTCGGAATTGAAATCAGAAGGATTGACCTATGGATATGCGGTTTTTCTGATTGCTATTTCTCGAAATTCCGGTTGTTCGCAAAAAGATTTATGCAATCAATTGATGATTGATAAGACGACCACGGCAAAGAATATAAAAAAGCTGGAATCAATGGGATATATTTGGAGAGAAAAAGATAAAGACGATCATCGGTTCTATCACTTATATGTGACAGGGAAAGGTGAAGAAGTTTGTGTCAGAGTACAAAAGGTTTTGGCACAGACAACTGAGATTTTAAAGCAGGATATGACGGCGGAGCAACAAGGGGAAGCAGAAAAGCTGTTGAAGACGATGGAATCGAATATTTGCAAGCAAGTTTGCGGAGAGTATCATCATGAATAAAAAACCAGAGAACGCATCGCGTTTCTCTGGTTTTCTTTAAGAGAAAAGAAGGAGAGGAGGCGTAAGGTTTACGCCGTTCTCTCCTTCTTTTCTTGCGCTTTTTGATTGTAAAGAATGCCTGTAAAGATCAGAGCGGCACCAAGCAATTGCTTGGACGTAATTGGATGGCCGGTTATGGTGTAGTCTAATAGTATGCTCATTCCAACCTGTCCGACAAAGATCAGGGTGGTGGAGATCATAACCGATACACTCCCCATGGTCAGATTGCTGATGATCAGGAATGCTGCGCCGATGGGACCGCCCAACCAGACGTACCAGGCGATGGGTTCTGAAGAGGCGAGGAAGGGAACCTGCAGGATCAGCAAGAGCAACCCGCCGATAACGGCGCCGATCCAATGATTGGCAAAACTTCCCCCGGCGCTTCCCAAATGGGTGCCCAGGCGATAATTAACAACTCGCGCACCGAATAAAAGGACGCCGGCAGTCATGGCAAGACTCATTCCTAGGATCATGACAGCATCACCATCCCTCCTAGAATCATGCAGACAGAAACGACTTTTTGTTTGGTGAGCGGGCTGCGTTCAAATCCGAAAAACCCGAAGTGATCCACGAGTACCGCAAGAATCAATTGGGTGGAAATTAAAAGCATTGTCAGGACGAAAGCACCGATTTGCATCACGGAATAGGCGAGCATCATGGTAGCAAAGACGCCAAAGAACCCGCCCAAGTAGGCTGTAGGATCAGACTTTAAGACATGCAGCCAGACGGATGCCTTTCTGCGATCTCTAAGGTAGAGTAAAAGAGAGGGAATGGTGCCGGTCAGATGAACCCAAAAGGGAACGGCCAGCAGGCCGGTTTTTTCTGTGAGTAATCCACTGAGTACATTGGCGACAATAATGATCATGCCGCTGAATAGGATCAAGGGTATAGCAAGTTTTTTGTTCATGGATTTCCTCCTGTTCCTAGTATAGAAGAATTCGCCGGATTCAAATAGGACATAGGTCATAGCGAGTAAAAAATAGGGAATTCGGGTAAAAGGATAGCAAGAAGGTTAATTCTGTTATGAAATAGGTAATTTATTAAATGACTATATGAAAAAATAGGAGTAAAGGAGAGTAAAGATGAAGCGAATTGCAGTGCTGGGAGCAGGGAATTCTGGGCTTGCCATGGCAGCCCATCTCAAGTTGTTGGGAGAAGAAGTGCGTTTATGGAATCGGTCTAAACGGAATATTCAAGAACTTATGATGGATCGCAAAATACGGATGACGGGGGAAATCGAAGGAGATGTGATTCTGGATTGTGTAACCACGGATCTAGGGATTGCCATCCAGGAGTGTGAGTGGATCATGGTTACGATGCCTGCAACTGCTCACGGCGATATTGCGAGACGCTTGGCACCGTTGGTCAAACCGGAACAGCGAATTATTTTGCATCCCGGACGAACTTTTGGTGCCCTGGAATTCGAACAGACCTTGTTGAACATGGGCGTAGCCAAAGCACCGACACTGTTAGAAGCGATTACCAATCTCTATGCGGCCAGAAAAGTGACGGAAAAAGAAGTACATATTCATGGGATCAAGCGGGAGGTTCGATTTTCAACCCTGCATCCTGAAAATCTCATGGCAGCAAGGGCGGCTTTGCCAGATCTGTTGGCGGAGGCTTTTATACCAGTCAAAAATATGTTGTTTACTTCCTTGGGAAATGTCGGGATGCTGTTGCATTGTGCGCCCATGATTTTTAATCTGGGCCGTGTGGAATCGGAGACCAGCAGCTTTCGATATTACAACGAAGGAATTACACCGAGCGTGGCGAAATTCATTGAGAAGATGAACAAAGAAGTGATGGATTTGGCGGTTCGCTTACGAATTTCCATCGACCCCGTGGATGAATGGATGAGAAAGACCTATGGTTTATCGGGAGAGACCCTCTATGAGTGTGTGCAATCCAACGAGGTATATCGAAATATCATTGCGCCAAAAACCATCAAAACGCGTTATCTATTGGAAGACGTTCCTTGCGGTTTGGTGCCCATTGAAAACTTGGGGCATCAGTTTGGTTTGCCGATGACCCATATTGGATTGATTATTGATTTGGCTGGCGCGGTTCTCGATCAAGATTTTCGAATGTCTGGGCGAACCTTGGAGAAGTTTGGAATGACTGTGAAGGAATTGGAGAATTATCGATAGGAGGGATGGAATGAAAAAAATTGTAATCGGTGCATTGGGAGAAGATGTACATGCAGCGGGGATTCATCGCTTCTCGATGCTTGCGAAGGAAGAGGGATATGAGGTTGTTAATTTGGGCAGTGCAATTCCGGTTGAGGTGATGTTGAATACGATCGAAAAAGAGGATCCGGATTTGGTTGCCGTCAGCTATCGGTTGAACCGTGAGGGTGCCTTTCAAATTCTGAGGCAATTTCTCTTTGATGTTGAGGAAAGAGAATTGCGGAAGGGTCGTCGATTCGCCTTTGGCGGAACGGAAGAAACCTGTCAGGTTGCGGCGGAGCTGGATTTGTTTGAAGAGATCTTTGATGGATCGGAAAATGAGATTATAACACGGATGTACCTACGCGCTTCGAAAGAGGAGCTTCATGAAATGCAACATCCGCAATCCCTGAGAGAACGTGTGGATTGGAAATCACCTTATCCCTTGATTCGCCATCATATTGGTCTCGACAGTTTGGAAGAAACGATTATTGAAGTAGAAAAACTTGCTGAAAGCGAGTTGATGGATATCATTTCCCTGGCGCCGGATCAAAACTGTCAGCAGCACTATTTTGATCCGGAAAAGATGGATCACGCCCAAGATGGAGCTGGTGGCGCACCCATCCGCACGGAGGATGACTGGAATCGATTGTTCCAAGCCAGCCGGCGAGGAAATTATCCCTTGGTCCGCAGCTATGCGGGAACCAACGAGTTAGAACGGTTTGTCGAGTTGCATCATCGCATTTTGAACAATGCATGGTCTGCCATTCCGATTACTTGGTATTCGGATTTGGATCGACGAAGCGAGCGTCCCCTTGATCAGGCGATCGAAGAGAACTTGCACGCTATTCAAAAGGCTGCCAGCCTTGGTATGCCGGTGGAAACCAATGAATCCCATCAATGGGCGCTACGCTATTGCGATGACGTGACAGAGGTTGTAACTGCCTATATAGGCGCCTTTTTGGCGAAGCAGCTGGGTGTGAAAGAATACGTGCAGCAGATGATGTTGATGACCCCGCCGGGGTTGTCTCCCAAGATGGACTTGGCCAAGCAGATTGCTAAGATGGCGTGGATTGAAACACTGGAAGATGAAGAGTTTCGTGTATTTCGCATGATTCGTACAGGTCTTCTGTCCTGCCCGGCAGATGAGGACATGGCAAAGGGGAATCTCGTCTTTCAGATGAGTTACGGCATGGCTCTGATGCCCGATATCATTCATGTAGTCGCTTTTTGCGAGGCGAAACGCCGCGCCAAGGCTGAGGAAATATTGGAATCGGTCATGATGGTGCAACAAGCAGTTTTGATGGCGCTGCGTGGCATCCCAGATCCTTTAGCGGATACTGAGGTGAGTGAAAGGGCGGAAGAACTGCTAGATAAAGGTGAGGAGGTCTTGCGGCAGATTCGTGCCCTTGGTCCTTTGCATGAACCGAAGACCTTGGTGGAAGCCATTAAGCGAGGCATTTTAGACGCTCCAGCTTTAAATGGATTCTCTGTGGCCAGGGGCGAAGTGGAGACCGTGATTAACGATGGAAAGTGCTTAAAGCGTTAGCTATCGGGCTATGTCCTGAAGACGACTCAAAACTTGACTCTAACGTCGGATATTCATTAGGGGATATGAATGAAGAATCCGTCGGCATGGTTAAGCAACCATTATTGATAATAAATACGAAGCCTGTGAAAAGAAATTTTCATAGGCTTTTTCTGTTGCGCAAAGTGTATACATCTTGTTCAAACAGATGGATAAAACTGTTTGAGTCATGCAAGAGTGAATAGGTAAATTCGAAAAATTGGGAACCAAATCCGAAAGTGAAAGAACAAAATATTCGAGCTTAAATTGTAACAATTTTAATTTAATGAAAGTAATTTCAAATAAATTCAATCACTGCAAATTTTTTAGAAAAAAATATTATCGCTGAAACTCACTGTTCATCAGGCATACAAGGG
>JABXKS010000071.1 GCA_013619125.1 Clostridiales bacterium | reverse complement strand
ATAGGAATTTATGCAGAAAAAATATAAAAATGTTGCGTATTGATTGAAGAGGGGAGGGAAATAACCATGGAAGATCTGAAACGCCTTTTAATGAGTTTTGGAGAACGGGCATATCAGACGTTGGTGTTATTTGATCAAGATCAAGTTCTTTATACGATAGGGAATTCTATTTCGTTTGACGGCTTCCGTGAATTGTGGGAGCAGCGAAACAATCAGCCGATTCAAGGATTTGATCGTCCCGCACGCGTCAGTTTTCACGGAAACTACGGCCTGCTATGGATTGCCGAGTCATTCGATGAAAACTATTCGATCCATCTGAAGATGGTGGATTTGCATGTGGAGAATGAGCGGCTTCAAAAGTTGCAAAACTTCTACCATTATATGATCAGGGAAGTGGGACGTGTTTCGGATACGGGGATCTTGGTTGTCAATGAGAAAGGACAACTTCTCTATGAAAATGACGCATCGCAACAGATTGATTTGAAGGCGTCGGTTGCGGAGCTGGTCCAGATGGATGAGCCTGCGCCAACAAAATTTGATGAGATGATTAGAGAGTATCCGTCGCACAAAATTTACCGTCGAGGATTGCCAGATCAAAAAAGCACCCTCATCTTTTCCAAGATGCAGCAGGGAGAGTGGCGAAAAACTGAAGCGTATGGGTCTACGGTATCTTTGGAAAGAAAAATTATCGGACAGACTTCTACTATGGAAGAAATTATGAATACCATTAATAAAGTGGCACCAACGGATTCCACTGTGTTGATTCGCGGAGAAAGCGGAACGGGCAAGGAAGGCTTTGCTAAGTTGATTCATGACAAGAGCCCGAGAAAAGATAAACCTTTTATAGCCATCAATTGCGCATCGATTCCGGAGCATTTAATGGAAAGTGAGTTGTTCGGCTATGCCAAAGGCTCCTTTACAGGTGCTTTAAAGGGTGGCAAAACAGGTAAATTTGAAGCGGCTAACAAGGGAACGATCTTTTTGGATGAGATTGGCGATATGTCAATAAATTTGCAGGCAAAATTATTGCGGGTTTTGGAGGAGAAAACGATTGAGAAGGTGGGGGGGGCCCGGCCGATCAAAGTAGATGTGCGAATTATCAGTGCAACCCATCAGAACTTGGAGACCATGATTTTGAGGAAGCAATTCAGAAAGGATTTATTTTATCGGTTGAACGTTATTCCGGTGCCTATCCCCGCACTTCGCGATAGAACAGAAGATATCGAAAATCTGGTGCATTACTATATTAAAAAGCATTGCATTGTGAACAATCGTTCTTTTATGCGCCCTTCAATTGAAGTGATTGAAAAGTTAAAGGCGTACAATTGGCCGGGAAATATTCGTGAATTGATTAATGTGGTTGAGTACATTGTATCCACTGAAGAAGGGGAAATCATCGCAGAAGAGATGCTCCCACGTGAAATCTTGAATATGAAGCGGAGAGAAAAGTCGGATGGGAAGTTATATCAAGCCATTGAAGAGACGGTGAAGCGCCATGTTGTGCCGGCTGAAAAACCCCAAAGGCAGTTGGTGAAGAAATCGAATGCAAAACCAAGGAAACCGAATCGGGAAGAACTTTTGAAATTGCTTGACGAGTTTGGATATTCCAGCGAAAACAAGAAGGAGCTGGCCAAACATTTGGGCATCAGCCCAGCGACCCTGTATCGATGGTTGAAAAAGCATGAGATCACTTGATTGGTAAAGATGAGTGGGAAGGGAGATGACTCTTTTGAAAAAGATCGATAAGCAATCTCTGGAAGCCCTAATGGTCGGTAGTCAATTTTTGGGCTCTGGCGGGGGCGGAAAGATTCATATTTTAAGACAACTGGTTAAAGATAGTTTTGATGATTCCTTTTCAGTTGATTTGATTGACTTGAACGAAATGGATGAGGGTGGGATCGGTACGACTGTCGGTATGGTAGGTTCTCCAGAAGCCCTTGAGGAGTTTTTGCCCACAGGGCAGGAAGGCCGAGAATTATTGGAGAAAATGCTGGAACTGACGGGAAAGAAAACCGATGCGATCTTTACCATAGAGGGTGCAGGCGTGAATCTGATTTATCCGGTTATTGTCGCCTATGCGACTGGATTGCCCATCATCGACGGCGATGCCATGGGGCGGGCGTTTCCAGAATTGCCTATGACAACCTTTCAGTTCAACAATCAACCGATCGCACCCATCGCTTTTCAGGACATCGACCACATCTCCTATGTGTACAACGACCAGGATGCCAGTATGGTGGATTTGAAAATCAGGCAGAAGATTGCGGAGACCACGGGCATGGCGTTTTTTGCCGGCTATCAGGCGCCCTTCGAAGCGCTGAAGCGGATCTTGATTCCTCATACCTTTTCCGTTGGCATGAAGATCGGAGAAGCATTTCTGCATGCGAAGAGTTTTGAAGATTTGATGAGGGAGTTGGGACGTGTAACCCGCAATTCCCTCTATGGCTCTGCCATCGAGATCACTCGCGGTGTTGTCAGTGAACATGTAGCCATGGATCACTCGAATATCGCGTCGTATCAGGTCGGGGAATACAAGGTGTACTATCACTATGAAAACCTGATGGTGTACCATGACAAGAAATTGGTGGCCAATGTGCCGGATCTGATTACCTTGGTGGACTTGGATACCCTGGAGCCGATCTCTGTGACCGATGCGGAATTGGGTATGCGTGTTGCCATCGTGGCGACACCGGCGCCTTTGCACTTGAGAACCCCTACGGCACTCAGCTATGTGGGGCCGAAAGCATTTGGATTCAAGTCGACTTATGAACCCTTGGAGAAGATTCATTTCAAGCATTATTTCTAAAAGATAGGAGGTGAAAGGGATGGCGCAATTGGGTCTTGTGATTCAGAAAGATCAAGTGAAATACCTATATGCAGAAGCGGGAACGATTGTTTTTTCTCAGTCGAATGGAGATTTCGTAGAATGGATGGATACATGCGGCATTTCTTTTGCTGCAATTGATTCTGTAGTTGTGCAAAGGGATTTTTGCGAGGAATTGCCTCGGATCCAAGCGCAAGGTGGGCAATATCGGCTGGAGTTCGAAGATTTTGTAAGAGAAAAGCTCTTTGATTCGAATAAAGAGTTCAAGCTGAGTCTTGAGGAAATGCGGCAGAAACAATTGGCAGCGTTTGATGCAGAGGATGTTGTCACCCCCGACATCGAGCTGATTCGTAATCAGATAACCCGGGAGAATTACTGGGTGATGAATCTGATGCTGCATGAGCGGGCAAAAGAGTTTGTGAATGATCTTGAAGAAAAGAAAAAACAACTTGGAATCAAGGCGCCGGTCTACTTTTTGACGGGGAGCGGGTTTCTTACTGATGCCAAGAATATTTTAAGAAATCCCGTGTTAACCTGGCGGTCTGGGGAGGCATTGGAGTTGCTATCGGCTTCAAGGCATCATCGTTTGAAAGACTTTATTTATGTAAAGAAGCAAGATGATGCGTATTCTCTTGCAGTGATAAAAGATGGAGAACCCGTCGATTATCAGAATCGTTGCAGTTTCAATGGGTATGAATTGCCGCCATGGTTTGTGAAAATCAGCAGATCCAAAGCGAGTGACCTGGAGAATGCCATTACATTTCTAAAACGGCTCCATGGGGAATTGCCGGTGGTGACTGAAGGAAAAGTGTGGACCAAACAGATTGAATACAGCCGGTATGCGGCCACAAGAAATCCGATGAGTGGGCTGTTTCAGATTCCATACCGCAAGCGCCTATTCCGCCAGATCAACATGGCACAAGGCAAGGTGACTGATCAAATAGAAGAAGAAATCAGACAGGCAATGGATAATTACCTGATAAGAAACGAGATCGAACTCAAAGATCCAACATACACCATCAGCAGTGAGAACTGGCAGTACTCCCTAGAGAGGATTGCAAGGCTGGAGTTGAGGGTAGTGGGGGAACTGGGAAGCTAAGAATTGAGAAGAGCTTTTTATAATGACACACTTAGATAGAACAGTGTTAGTAAACGCTTAAGCGATTAGATCGAATTGATCTATTGTTTTAGCGTTTTTTTGTTTTTGTCGTTTTTGTGTCGAAAAAAACATAAGATTCTAGAAAGTCAGCACGATTATTAGGGGAGAAGTGTCGTAATATAAGGGGAAGAGTTTAAAGAACCACCCAAATAATAAAAGGGCAAGGTTCGTTGCTATAATAACCACAGACGAGGAGATGTTATGGGGAATCGTACGAAACAGGAAATCAAAAACTATATGATCGATCAGACAAGAAAGCTAATACTAGATGATTTTACACTTCTTACAGCGCAAGCAACTGCAAGTCATGTAAGTGTCAGTAGAAACTTAGCGAGCCAGTATCTCAATCAATTGGTTGAAGAGAATGAATTGATGAAGATTAATTCGAGACCTGTTTATTTCTTGCATATCAAGACATTCGAAGATGTGAATCATTTTCGTATGAAAACAGCATACTTTGATTGCATGGAAGATTTTCAAGACTATGTGAAAAATCAGAAACGAGATTTTGAATCATTAATTGGTCGTAATGGGAGCTTGGCATATTGTATTGAGCAAATCAAAATGGCCATTCAATATCCGCCAAATGGTCTACCAATTTTAATTCTTGGCGAATCGGGAACTGGGAAAACACTGTTATGCGAACATATCTTTCGATATATGAAATCGGAACAGATTATTGCTGAGTCGGGGCGGTTAAACATTATCCAGTGCAGTAAATATAGAAAGCACCAGAAGGATTTTGTTGAAGAACTACTCGAATCGCCAAAGAGTGATTTGCATGAGAATGAACAATTGGTAGTGTTTGAGGATTTTACGCGACTGGATGAAGTTGTGCAAAACAGCATTCTTGATTTTATTCGAAGTAATAGAAATGCTTTGGGAACCCCAAGCAATCGTCGGTTTATTTTAACAACTGATCTTACGGGAAAGAGTGAATTGTTACGCCATTATACGAATCGAATTCCTGTGATCCTTCGTAGTCCCTCGTTGAATGAAAGAAGGTACGAAGAACGAGAACAACTTTTGATCTCTTTTTTTAAAAAGGAATCAAGGGTGATGCACAAGTCGATTTTTGTGAGTCAACGTGTCCTTGAGCATCTGTTGAATTTTAGCTTTAGCGATAACATCGAAGGCTTGAAAAGAGAGGCTTCAAAGATTTGTGCAAAAGCATTTTTGTATCAAACGGATCAAGCGCAACTCAATATTTATTCCTACTATTTATCAGAAGAAATTGTAAAAACATTGAAGTTAGACGATCACGTTGATGAAACAAAGTGGATCTCGATAGATAAGTATTCAAGTCCTAAGAAAAAGGATTTGGTGCAAAAGTACCAAAGTGGTTTTTTGGATTCCTTTAAACAATCGCAAAACGAAAAACAATTTTTTGCAGATTTAGTGGAAGTGCAATTCCAAAAGTTGCAGGAGTGCATCAATGATTTTTCCTATGAGAGCCAGTATCAAAGAGATTATCAACTGAGTTCTCTGGCAGCCTTATTAGAAGAGGTCGCTCGATTTGTGGAAGAACGTTGGGATTATCTCTTACCAAGCAATTACTTGGCATTTTTGGCATTCACAATCAAAGACCAGGTGCAAAATCTGCAGATGGTTGAATCGAGTGATTCCGATATGAATGAGATGTTGGAGCTATATTTAGACAAGATGGCTCATGAAAAAAACATTGTTCAGTATATGATCGGTTTAATTGAAACCAACCTGGGATTTGTTCTCAATGCATTTAATCGAGTAATGGTTGTGCTGGGAGTGAAATATTATAATCAGCGGGTTGTACAAGAACAGGTGGCGGGTATTGTAATTTGCCATGGGTACAAGACTGCCAGCAGTATAGCGGATTCGGTGAATCAGTTGTTGGGGAAACGGGTTTTTGAAGCAATTGATATGCCGCTGGATGTTTCCATTGACGAAGTCGTTGAGGTGTTGAAAAGCCATCTGCGCCGACGTCGGTTGTCTAACAAGATGATTATTATGGTAGATATGGGTTCGTTGGAGTATATCGATGACCGTTTGCAATCCTTGCGGGAAATCACCCTTGGAATTATCAATAATACTTCGACAAGTTTGGCATTGAAGATTGGTTCTATGATTCAAAATGGCTATCAAATCGAAGAAATTTTGGAGCGGGCGGTTCAAAATTCCACGCCAAAGTACAAAATTATTCATAATGAGAAAAAGGAAGCGGCCATTTTATTTATCGGCGAAAAAGAAACCAACATTTCAAGCAAGATGCGGGATTTGTTTTTGAAAAGTTTGCCCAAAGAAGTGCCTCTTAGAACAATTTTGCACGACATCGAATATGGGCAATCGGACCAGGATTCTTCCCTTCAAAAGGAATACGATATTCTGTTTACCATTGGAGTCATCGATCCGAAGCTGAATAAAGTGCCTCATATCGATTTGACAGAAATGATCATGATGAATACCAATCTTCAAATCAAAGAGATTCTGAAGAATTATTTATCCGAGGAAGAGCTGGAAACCCTGATTCGAAATCTGTTGAAGAATTTTTCCATGCAGAGCATTGTAGAGCATTTGACGATTCTTAATCCAATTAGCCTGATTAATGATATCGAGATTTCTTTGGAACGAATTCAAACGCACCTGCAGCAAAGGTTGAAGCCAAACACCATCATGGGACTGTACATACATTTGTCTTCATTGATTGAAAGACTGGTAACGAAGAATCCCATCGATCATTTTGGCGACATTGAGGCATTTCAAGCGCAAAACCAAGACTTCATCGACATTGTCGAAAGAAGTTTTACAAATATAACGAAGCACTACAATGTGTCGATTCCTTTAAGTGAAATCGCGTATATCTATCAGTTTATTGAGCATAATGACGATTCAGAGATTTGACAACATAGGAGGTGAGAGAATGCGAAAATTTATATTGGCTTCACATGGAGAATTGGCAAAATCGATGTGCAGTACGATTGAAATGATTTGTGGAGATCAATCAGAAAAGATAAAGACCTATTGTCTGCAACCGGGAGAACAGGCACAAGACTTTTTTAATGAGCTGACGACTGAGATTGTCAGTAATCGAGAAAAGGAATTTGTGGTTGTAACTGATGTACTTGGGGGCAGTGTACATAATGCGGCTTTGCAATTATTAACGCAAGAGAATGTTCGGATTTTTTCGGGCATGAACGTGAGTTTGGTTCTTGAACTATTATTCGCAAATGGAACGTATACGGATGAAATGGTTGGTGGGATTTTATCGGGCGTACGCCAAAGTATACAATTTTTTGATCATATTGCATATGAAGAAGATGACGACAATAATTTTTAGGAGTAATTATGAAAGCTAAATTTAATGAAGTATTCAAAACAGCAACACCTATAATGGGCATGTTGCACTTGAAAGGTGAAACTGATCAAGAGGTTCTTGAACGAGCAAAAGAAGAGATTGAGGTCTATTATAAAAACCATGTAGACGCGGTGATTGTAGAGAATTATTTTGGATCTGAAGATCAAATGGAGTTGGTTCTGTCTTATTTGAAGGAGCAATACCCAGAGAAAATCTATGGTGTGAATTGCTTGGACAATGATAAAAAAGGATTTGAATTGGCGAGAAAGTATGACGCTAAGTTTTTGCAGCTCGATTCCGTTGCAGGGCATCTGACGCCAGAAGAAGAGAAGGACTTTGAACAATTTATTCAAGAAGAGAGAAAGAAAACGAACGCCTTGGTTTTTGCAGGAATCTGGTTTAAGTATCAGCCTTATCGTTCAGGTCGCACACTAGAAGAGGATTTGGAGATTGGTATTACTCGATGCGATGCGGTTGTTGTTACACAAGACAAAACAGGGCAAGAGACATCTATGGACAAGATCAAGCAATACCGCGAGCTCATTGGAGAGAAACCGCTGATTATTGGAGCGGGTGTTACGACTGAGAATGTAAGAGAACAATTCGAGGTTGGTGATGGTGCGGTCGTGGGAAGTTATTTTAAGGACAGCTATAAAGATGTTGGAGATGTTGACGCGTCTCATGTAAAAACTTTCATGAATCGCGTGATGGAGGTGAGAAAAGAAAATGATTAATTTATTGAGGGTTGACCATAGACTCTTGCATGGACAGGTTGCTTTTTCATGGCTCAAAGCATTGAATTCTGATTGTGTACTCATTGCAAGCGATGAGTTGATGAAAGACAAGATTCGTTTTGCTGCCTTGAAAATGGCGAAACCAAGTGGCGTGAAGCTAGTGATCAAAAATGTTCAGGACGCGATTCAAGCGTTGAATAATGGTGCTACTGACAAATACAATTTATTTATTGTTGTGGAATCGGTAGAGATTGCTTATCAATTGGTGAAGAACGTAGAAGACTTGAATTACATCAATTTAGGCGGCATGAAAAACGGGGCAGACCGCAAGCAGATTTCAAAAGCAGTGCATCTAAGCACTCATGATATTGAATTGTTGAAAGAGTTGCGAGATGAAGGAGTCAAGATGGAAGTACAGCTTGTACCAGATGATCAGGCACAAGATGTATTTAATTTAATCAAATAAAGGGAGGCATAAAATGAATGATTTGGTATTACAGACACTAGGCATTATACTCATTGCATTTTTTGGTCACATGCACTCGGCCGTAGGTAGTACGATGCATAACAGACCCATTATCATGGCACCACTGGTTGGCTTGTTGCTTGGCGATTTGACAACAGGGATCATGGTAGGTGCTACATTGGAGTTAGTATGGATGGGTGCATTCCCTATCGGTGCTAGTAACCCTCCTGACATGGTATCTGGCGCGATTATTGGCGCGGCATATGTCATCACAACAGGGCAAAGCATTGCGTCATCAGTTGCATTGGCAGTTCCTGTAGCGACATTGGTTTTATTTATCGATAATTTTTGCATGACTTTCTTTATTCCTTGGATGGCTGCACGAGCTGATGAGTATGCAAGCAAAAGCGATTTCAGGGGAATTGAAAGGGTTCAATGGGTCGTCATTATTGGGTACAAATTGTTCTTAGCGGCAATTGTGGGTCTCGGATTCTATTTCGGTATTCCAGTAATCGAGGGTATTCTTGCAACCATTCCGAATTTCGTTATGCATGGTGTAGAAGTTGCAACTGGTATTCTTCCGGCAATCGGATTTGCGATGCTGGCCAGAATGATTTTAACAAAAGACATAGCACCGTATTTGTTTATTGGATTTTTAGCGGCTGCTTATCTTAACTTACCACTATTAAGTATTGCTTTGTTTGGAACGATGGCAGCGATTCTAATCGTGAAAAATGAAAAGAAAGAGGTGGCGTCAGATGACAACGAATTCTAAGGAAAAAAAGACGAATAAGATCAAGAAGAAAGACCTGATTAAAGGCTTCACACGGTCATGTACACTGGATGCTTCGTGGAACTATGAACGGATGCAGAATATCTCATTTGGATATACCATGGCGCCGTTTATTGAGCGGGTTTATGATGATCCGAAACCGTCACCTTGAGTTTTTCTCGACTACGCCTCATATCAGTACATTCTTAGTTGGTTTATTGGCGAAGATGGAAGAGCGGAATGCGACTGATGAGAATTTTGACGAGTCCAGCATCAATGCGGTAAAAGCGTCATTGATGGGACCGATGGCAGCGGTTGGCGATTCGCTAATCTGGGGTACATTACGGATTATTGCGGCAGGTATTGCAATTTCTTTTGCAACTCAAGGAAATATTCTTGGACCAATCTTATTTCTTCTCATTATTAATGTACCAGCATTCGCATTGCGTTGGTTCTGCTTGAATCAAGGATACAGCATGGGTACTAAATATTTTGAAGAGTTTGCTGAAAGTGGTGCAATGGAGAAGATCTCACGTGGAGCTTCTATCCTTGGTTTGTTGGTAATTGGTGCCATGGCGGCAACGATGATTTACTTCGAATTGCCACTTCAAGTTGGGGCAGGGGATTTTGCAATGCCGCTGCAGTCCTACTTGAATGAGATCATGCCAGGGTTATTGCCATTAGGCTTGTTCGGGATCATGTATTATTTATTAGGGAAGAAGATGAAAACAACAACATTGCTAGTCGGCATATTTGTTGTGGCGATTCTTGGTTCATTCTTAGGCATTATGTAAATAGAGATGATGAAAGCGTTGAGGTTCACTTGTGATTTGAGTGAGCCTTGACGCTTTTTTTATGGGAACAAGTAATGATTAGATATCATAAGAAATGGAATTGGAGGATATTTATGAGGGGTTCTTATAAGTAATAGACAACTATATAAAGAAAAGCTAAATGATGTTCAGGTATCAGTTTCACTATATAACGAGAGAATGGACAGTACCTATAATCGAGCGAGATAGAATTGCTCATCAGGTAAGAAGTACCGCTCAACAGAGGAATACTATCAATTCTGAACCACATATCAAATCACAGTTGTTATTTAATCGATTGACCGAGGGACGGTACAAACTTTTTAGACTAAGTAGGAAGATAATATCGTTATAAACAGAGGTATAATCATGTTAACATTAAATTATAGTTGCAGAGAATCTAGATATGTTTATGAAT
>JABXKS010000070.1 GCA_013619125.1 Clostridiales bacterium | reverse complement strand
GTATATTTAGTTAAAGAAACTTCGCTAATCTTTTCTAGATCAATCTTTTTAGAAAAAGCAAAAAAACACTTTCCAACAGCCGAGATATGCGCATCTGAGAAAGCGCCTATATTTAGATTAGCACGCAAAACATTCTTTGAAGCATACTCTTTTGCAACCATAATAGTACGATAATTCCCATTAAAGCTATCATCCAAGATCGAAATATTAATTACTTCTCGAACTTCCTCCATTAATTTTCGTGTGTATGGTTTAATAATCTCCAAATAAGAAAACTCTTTAGATACACCTAGCCCCATAGCAAATATACGTAGACCTATCCCATATTTTTCCTCTTCGGTCTTCCGAACAATTCCTTTCGCTTCACATGAAGCCAATAATCGATATGTTGTGCCTTTATTGAGATCCAATCGTCGTGCAATTTCGGTCACTCCGAGCTTCTCATCACTATTATGCAAAAGTAATAATATGTCTCCTGCACGTTCAACTGACTTAACCGTTTCCGACATATGTAACCCCTTTCCGGAACGCCGTTCCGACATTCACACAAAAATAAAAATCGTATCTCGATTTTTACTCTTTCTAATTTATCCTAACGTTCTTAATATTTGAGTGATTTCAGCTTGAGTACGTAACAAGGCGTCGATCTTCCCTTGTAAATTATCATTTTTCATGCGAATTGTTGGGCCTGATATACTGATGGCCACAGAAGCATATCCATCCGCCTCAATAATCGGCACAGCAATGCAAAATAAACCGACTTCTCTTTCTTCATTATCAAAAGCATACCCTAATTTTTTCACATCGTCAATCTCTTTAAATAAATCTTCTTTTGTGACAATCGAATTCTCAGTGTATTTCGTCAAAGAATCTTCACTGATTTTTGACAGATCCACATTTTTCGAAAATGCGAATAGACACTTCCCTACAGCAGAAATATGTGCGTCGGAAAGAGCTCCCACATTAAGATTGGCAAGCAGAACACTTTCTGATGAGTACTCTTTCGCAACCATAATCGTCCGATATTTTCCGTTAAAGTTATCGTCTAAAATAGATATATTAATTGCTTCTCCGACTTCCTCCATTAATTGTCGCGTGTATGGCTTGATGATTTCTAAGATAGAAAACTCTTTTGAAACCTTCAACCCCATGGCAAATATTCGAAGACCAATACCGTATCTCTCATCAGCAGTTTTTTTCACAAGTCCTTTCACTTCAAAGGAAGCCAATAATCTATGAACGGTACTCTTGTGAAGGTCCAATTGACTAGCAATCTCAGATACTCCGAGCTTCTCGTTGCTATTGTGTAAGAGCAACAATATATCTCCTGCACGTTCTACCGATTTAACTGTCTCAGACATATGTACTCCTCCTTTAGTCTAATAATACTTCTTTAGTTAAGCATCCTTTTGTAATTAAAATGATTTCTCAGCATCAACGTTTTAATCAAATGGCATCAAAGTATGATAGACTTAAAATCATTTTTACTTTAATAGGAGTTTAACATATTTCAAAAAGATTGTCTAGAAACTAACAATCCGAGGATAAAACACAAAATAACTCGCACTAATGTTACTCTAGATTCCAATATCTTGTACGACTTAAACCTTCAAACGGCAAATATGAAGCCTACACCAAGTTTTGAATGCACAAACTGCCGAATAAGTTGGAGCTGAGCGTTATGAGCGGTCTGAAAGCCGCAGCGATTGCCGAAATGGATTTCTTATTCGTTCAATAATCACTCAGGTTGGAACTCTTGAATTTCAGTTAAGGAAATTGCACGATATAGCTCATTACTAACCTCTAGATATTCAAATCGTGTTTTGTTTCTGAATACCATTTGGGAATTATCCTCGTAAAATTATCAAAAGCATCCAAATTATCTCTGGCTAGTTTTTTCATAGTTTCAATCTCTTCTTGGCCAAATGAGACAGCCCATGGCAAAGATGAAAGTATGTTACTTGCTATATATACTGCCAACAATTTAAAGAATTCTTCTGGAACTTCACGGTTGAAATAACCGTCTACTCTTCCCGTTGCAAAAACAGGGCTGCTTTGAACATCCCATACGATTCGATTAAATTCTTCCCATGGATCTCCATAATCAAATCGACCGAAATCAATAATTCCCACATGACCCGACTCACTATAAACCATATTGCCAACATGATAATCACCATGGTGCATAGCGATTGGTCTATTTTTCAATGATTGCCTTGATTTATTCAAACACTCAACGAACAAATGTCCATTGTCATATTTTAACGGACAATCTTCATACATCTGTATTTTTCTATCTATTTTCCTATTGAACTTTTCTTCCCACGAGAAAGGTTCCACTTCAACCTTTAATTCATGAATTTTCTTCAGTATTTCACCCGCCTCACAACCTAGCTGATACTGTTCCATCGGGTTAAGTTTCTCTATCGCTTCTTCAATGTCAATTCCCTTAATCCAACCAAGTAACATGTATACACCTTCATTGCATATGCCAAAGTCGGTTGCTTTTGACATTTCAAAATCTAAAACCGATAGTTTCTTAATAATTTCAAATTCTTGCCGCTTGCCCTCATAGGTCTCTGGTTTTGAGATCCTCAGCAGAAGATGATGACCGATATCTGTGATAATATGATATTTCTTATCGTTGGACCACCCTTTATCAAGAAATTCAACAGTTTCCCACTTTTCACTTCCAGTAATATCATCAAACAATTCCTTCATTTCTGCCCCCCAAATAATATGCCTATACTTGCACAAAAGGTCCTATTTGTACGATGATTCACCCTACGTCCCCAAACTGACCTTTCTATACCGCGTTATTTCAGCATTTAGGAATCTTTCTATATGCTGAATAAATCCTTCATCCAGTTCAACTTTGAAGAATTCAGCTTTTTGTCTGCACAAAGACACGACTACTTTAATGCACAATTTATAACTTTCCGCAATGTTTACAGTGCCTGAATCAGGAAAAATCCTCTTCAATATTTCAGTTTCATCTGCACTCATCATTTGATTCAGTTTGGATAATTTTTTTGCGGGCACTTGGATCATGGTAGTCTTTTCTTCCCACCCAAAATACTTTTCATACAGTAACACCATCATACAATCACTGAGGTGCTTCCAACGTCTATACATATCATAATCTTTTCTAAAAAGACATTTCGTAAATCGAGGTATGGCAAACAAAAAATTATCAAGTTGATTCTTTACATGGTCTTGTTTGATTATATCTAACTTTGAATTGGTTTTGGCGGTAAATGAATTATCTTTGTAGACCGTGATAAAGGGACCAAAACCAGCCAATATTTTTGTTTCAATCCGATCTGTAATAGAAAAATCAATTTTTTGGTATGGTGAAAAATCATTTAACATCACCATTTGGGAAAGATCAGTTTCTGTACTATTCAAGAGAAAGGATCCCATAATTGGTGAAATATCGTTGAATATTCTCTGATATCTTGATTGCGTTATTGCCAAATCATTCGAACAAATCATCATATCGATATCGGAGTATTCATCGGTTTCATCCTTAACCGCTTTACCGAAAAGATAGATTGCATAGATTTCATTTTCTCTTGAAAATGATTCAATCAGAAGATCGTTTAATGCGCTACGCGTCTTATAAATTTGTCTGCACCGCCCTTTCATAAAACTCAAAGATGAATCTATCTATTCATTGCACAATACCCGCAGTCATCTATGATTTATCTTACCATAATGGCTATTCGTACCGTTTCTTACCTTGCTTTTAAGCCTGCTTCCTGCTCTCGAGTCGCACACTTTTTCCCCTTTTGTGCATATTCAATTTTATATCCATTTATCACTTTACTGGATAAGTTGCATATGCTGTTCCTCAAGACATCTATTTTACAAAACTTAAGTGATTCTCAAGTCCACTTAGAAAAGTTCCTTTCCAATTGCCCAATCAACATGTCTGTTTCTTGGGCAATTGGAAGAAACTGCTCACTTTTTCGAACTTGAGCGAAGATTAACCTAAGCTTCCCAAAGCATATTATACGATGACTCAATATTCTGGACTATTTTAAAGTTTTGCTTGGTATATAGATGATAAGCAACATTACTTTTGGTAACACACAGACTGATGCTTGAAATCCCATTCTCTTTAACTTCACTTTTCAGTGACTCAATCAATGCACTTCCAACACCCTGGCGTCTATAATCATTGACAACACCTATAACAAGGACTGGAATATCCTCAGCAATATACCCTCTAATATTCTGATCATCATTCCAATACCTGACAAAGGCAGCACCTGCTCTCGCTCCATCAATCTCAGCAATGACTGCTATATCTCCTTCTCGACTGCCAAAATCTACAAGGACATATTTGGTATAGTCATAGGACAGCCCTTTTTCTAATGATGGACGATCATTATCTGTTCTGCTCCAAAAAACAGCTTCAAATAACATTTCTCGTAGAAACTGATAGTCATCTTGATTATATATTCTGCAATCAATCATATGATTTCTCCTATATTTATTATTTTCGAATCAGCGCATTTATTCGTAAAAGGCCTTACCGTACATGGCTACAGTGGCAATTCTGCCTGCGAAAAAACCGCAGTTACTTATGGTAAGGTTCAGCGTAACTAAATTAACTGCGATTTTTACAGGTGTGAACTGCGAGTGAATATCAAGCCTATCCTTACGCTTAATGATGTGTTAACTCTTCAATTTTGATTAATGGATTAATATACCTTTCCATAGAGTTTGAACCAAATTGTATAGCGCTTTGTGGACATATATGGTAACACCTTGCACAATTGGCACAATGATGCAACCACTCTACATAACCTTTGTCCAACGAGATATTGTTCATAGGGCAACACATCACACAGATACCACAAGTATCACAAGCTTTATCAACTGAAAACACCCTGTCTAACTCACCCAATTGGGATTGCATGTATGGTTTCTTAAAGGCAAACTTTGTGATTAATTCGCCAATAACTATTGGGGATGTAACCAATTTGTTAGATTCTTTATGCTCCACTACTATCGTAATCTTTTTCATTTGGCTATTTGCCACCGCCAAAATTTCATTAGTTGGTTGTTTTTGGAGTTGGGCAATTTTTGGATGGTTACTTGGCATTTTCACAAGAAATCCTGCATCAAGCTCACCGTTTTTTTTAACTAATTTCTTATTTAGCTCTTTAAGAACTGAACCGAACAGACCGCCGCCAGTAATAATTGAAAATGTATAATTTGCTTGTATGCTATCAATTCTCTCCATGAATTCCTGAACTACAACAGGGAGTTTTGCAAAATATACTGGGAAAATGAACCCTACTCTATCTCCTTTGATTTCAATTTTATCCTTTGAGCTCAATGCATCAATGAATATCAGCTCAGTGTATTCAATACTCTGTTGAATGATTTTTGCGATATAAAGCGAATTGCCTGTTCCAGTGAAGTAATAGATTCTATTCACAAAATCCTCCCTTGTAACTTTACAACATATCAACCAAGTCCTACACCAATAGCAAAAAGTACTTATTTATGGTAGGTTTCACCGCACCGAGTCAAAGTGCGTTTTAATAATAGAAAAAAACTGCTATATTTCAGATTAGAATCTGCATCATTACTACTGATATGTTTCTCATAGTGAAATTTGCCCCAGTAACCATCAATACGAATCACTTTCTATAACATGAAAAGTCTCCTCCTACTCATTAGAAAAGCGATTGCGAAAAACCTCATCATTTCATGACAAACTTCAAGTAACTATTTGATAAACAAAAATCATTTTAAGCCACACTCGGTATTTATCAAGTGTGGCTCATTAATTATTATATGATCTGCTACTATACTCACAAACCTATTTTATCTGTATGTCTGGATTTCAATGACCTGTGCCCTTACCAAAATGACCATACAGCTACAATTACTATTCTCTACCGCCGCTCAATATTATCGGCATAACCTGCAGAACCTATTTTATAACCCTCTCTGTATTCTTGGATGCAATCGCCATTTTCATTTACAGCATTGTAATCAGCAAAAGTCTCGCCTGTGTCATACGTGTAGTTTCCATCTAGATCGACGAAAGCCTCGCCGAAATTGTAGACGCCTGCACCGGCTTCATAGACGTCTGCTACAACATAGAATCCGTGATCGATAAAGATCTGATCGATTTCGGCCGAAAGATTAGGATAGGTGGTTTTCAATTCATCGTAGATATCGCCGAAATGCCTTTGATTGTGATTGAGGATCTTCCACAAATCCTTGATAGGAAGATTGATGGATTCATCATTGTCTCCACCTGTGTCAACAAGGTCAAACAAGACACTTGCAACGGCCAGTGTTTCAGAATAGCCACTGTTTTCCCAAGCCTTGTGATTGGTTTCTAAATCACCGTGGACATGTGCTGGCTCCCCATAATAATGGAGGCTAAGGATACTTTCCATGAAGAAGGCAAAGCCTTCTGAGTATGAGTAACCCGTATAGGAGTTTGCATAGCCACCGTGATAGGTATCGGTATCCAGCCCTCGGTCTCCAGGATAATTCGGATAATAGAGCATAGTCATAACATAGTGTGACAATTCATGATAGATTAGGTTTGGCATCTCGATAGAATTAAGGGTGCTATGTTCTTTCATCACATGGATCGCATCCAACTCAAAATTGTAATATCCCATCGCATCTTTAACGCTGGTAATTTCTTCATTTAAAATGAAACGGATCGGCAATCTCGAGGTAAATTCAAAATCAAGAGTATCTTGATAATAATCGATACCTTCTTTCATTGACTGATAGAAGTAGACATAGGTTTGAGAAGATGTGCTCTCCTCTGTCCCTACAGACTCATTTTGAAAAGCGGTGCTTTCATAGAGGTCGCACCGAATATCGAGATCTGCGTCGGAGCTTACAATATATTCCCCACCAAATAAAACAATTGGTTGACTAATATCCTTTTCCTTGTCCGTGATATAAGCGATCGGTTTATCGTCGTCATTGTAGTAAACGAGTGGGATCGTCAATACAGCCGCATAGCCTGCATCTACAGGATATGGGAAGTCGCTGCTGAATGCTCCCTGTGAATCGGTTACAACAGAAGTAGAATCGGTGAAGTTACCGTTCTTGTCATAATAATTGATGTCGACACGCATGTTGTTTGCGTCGTAGAGTTCGTTCAACACGACCTTTCCCTTGAGTGTTGATTCTGAATCGACTACAGGTGCTGGATCAACTTGCGTAGATGTTTCAAACTGAGTGGTTTCTCCACCCACTCTTGCGACCATTTCTGATGCAAACATTTTCATGATGGCCTTGATCTTCGGATATTCACTAACCATAATGTCGTAGAAATCCATGTGAATAGTCAGTTGACCCGATACGACCTCCAAATTTCCTCGAATTAAATCAATATCTCCATGCGTATCGTCATAAAAAGAGCCGTATCCCAAATGAGTGATCCAAGCGGTTAGCCTGTAATCTTCCCCAGCGTCGTTGTCATACGCACTTTCTACATATTTTTCGAGACCCTTCCTCGATGGTGGCTCGGATTTATCGCTAGGTATTTTATATACGACTCTTGCATCCACTTTGCTGAACAGCTTTGCGAGAGCTGGGACTCCAGGATACTCTTCAGGACGGTAATGCCCAAAACTGAGAGTATAAGAATATTTGTCAGCGTTTTTAGTGCCTGGATGCAATTCGAATCCTAAGGCTTCTAGGGCTGGTATTGATAATTGTTCTGGAAATAGTTCGTCGACGTCATAGACGTGAATCTTCTCTGAAGGCTCGTCTGACTCTTCGCTTGAAGAATCATCTACAATCTCCTCAGGAACCCTGATGTCGATCCCCATCGATGAGAGAAGTGATAAGAGGGTCTGCTTGTCATAATCTAAATTACTGAGATTGAGCGCATTATTCTTCCAATCTGCAAACTTATCGACCAAATCTTCCGCGCTGGTTTCTATAAATTTATTGACAAAAGCTTCTTTATTATCGCCGAGAAGCACTTCCAGATCCTTATTCATAAGGCTGTTAATCTTATCAAATTTCTCGCCGTCAAGAGTGGTCCCTTTTTTTTGAAGAAGGTCACTTGTTGCAGCGATAATCTGTGTGTACTGTGTGTTGATTGTCTTGGATCCATCGCCACCAAAGGCAATTTCAAGATCTTTGGCCAATCCAAGCACGCTCAGTTTTTTTTGTCCGTCTTTTAATTCCTGTATAATTTCTAGTTTTTTCTCTTGAGCCGTTTTTTCCTTTTCAAGAGAAAGCACTTGAGCTTTTATTGGCATATCTTGCTTTTCTAGAGCATCTAGGACTTTGGATTTTAGATCAGGTGTTGCTTCAGTCGTTTTTTTGATTCCGCTACTTAAGTTCGTTGACCCATCTCGTTCGCCATTGTAGTTTGTGATTACGTTCATAATGGCTGCAGTAATCATGTCTCTTGACTCGGAGTTATTTGCACGGGAATCCATTTCAACAGTTTCCAAAATATGAAGTAGCATCAGGGCATCATTCATTCGGTCTGTTTCATTTACAGAGACATCTGTGATGGAAGAGTTGGAATTGATTTTCACGAAAGAGACTTCAGAGAAAGCTGTCTCATATGTAGGTAGAATGAGGTCAGTTGGGGCCGTGCCGCTAAGCGTAGCGTTATTGTAAAGAACCTTGATAGCTTGAGCGTCTTCTGACTCATCAAGGGCATCGATGGTTGCATTGATTCTCAGAGCGAAGTCTAAACCTGCAAAATAATCTGCACTTGTAATGTATGAATGAATCGTAGAAATGTCCATATAGGTTATCATTATATCGAGATAGTCCTCGGCAATATGATCGGTATAGATTCTATCCGCAAAATCAAGAAATGCAGGTGCTTTTTCTGGGCTAGTTTTATTGAATACGGTAGCAATGCAATCTCGACTACCTAATAAGAACTTGAGATATTCATCAGTAAGATCAGCTAATTCAATTGACTTTGTGAAAGCATAACCTTGTAAGGTCGGATCCAATTGACTGCCAGAAGCAGCTAAGTCATCATAGGCGGAGATTTCAAGGGTAAGCGTATGTAGCGTGGCTTTGTACGAGAGTATCCCGTTAATAATTTCTTCACCGAAATCTTCGTAAGCACTCATCTCAACGGTGTCTAGGTGCCGTAGCAGATGATCCTCATAAGCGGTAAACCCACTACTATAGAGCGCATAGCAGTCATCCGACAAATCGAAAAGGCGATTTGTAAAAAGAACAAGACTGTTTATTCGAAGGTCATTGTAGCTCCTATCCATGTCAGTTTCAACTAAATAATCACCCATGTAGAAAAAGCCACTGGAAAGTAAGTTGAAAATCTCTATTTCACTTTCAATGGGTTCAGAATATTCGAGATACTGAGGGGCAGATTCGGGTTCCTCAGCTGACTCTTCTGGATTAGACGGTGTGGCGATTTCTGTTTCACCCAGGGGGTCAGCGTCATTACTTGGGGCACTTGAAGATTTTGAACAACTGCTGAGCAGCATTACTAGTACCATGATCAATGACAACCAACCATACATCCTTTTTCTCATCGCAAACTCCTTTCTAGCGGCCAATCGAATGTGTAAAAGCGGCATAATTAGTAAATGTTTACCCTTTAATTATGTCTTCACCTATGAAACGTGTCAACTAATTGTCACTCTTACTAAGACTTGGTTTGTTCCAGTCAAAATATTCTTGGCTGTTATCG
>JABXKS010000069.1 GCA_013619125.1 Clostridiales bacterium | reverse complement strand
CGTGGGCTCGGAGATGTGTATAAGAGACAGGGAATGATGAAAACGCTTAATTTTCTGAAATTTTCCACTGCTTTTTTAAAGCAATTTGGTTTTGCAAATACTACCAACCTGTTGTATAATTTAACTGTTCGTATTTCGTATTGAATAAGAGGAGGTAGTCTTGTGAAAAAGTATGTAAGTTTATTGCTAGTATTGATGTTAGCGCTTTCCTTTGGGCTGACAGGATGTGCAGGTTCTGATGAACCGGCAGCGACAACTGGAGATGATGTAACGAAGGTTGTTTTATTGATTAACGGTAACTTGGGTGACCGTTCATTCTTTGATTCAGCTGAGGTTGGATTCAATCAATTGGTTGAAGATTACGCAGGCAAAGTTGAAGTCAAGATCATTGAGATGGGATTTGACAACTCAAAATGGGAACCAGGCTTGATCGATGCTTCAGAAGCTGGTTATGATGTAATTGTCGTGGGAACATGGCAAATGCAAGAGTTGTTGGAAGATATTGCACCTCAATATCCAGACAATAACTACATTATCTTTGATACTGTAGCAAACCCTGAGATTACAAATGTATACTCAATGGTTTACAAGCAAAACGAATGTGCATACCTTGTAGGCGCAGTTGCGGCATCAGAAGCTGGCGACGAGCCAATTGGATTCTTGGGCGGCATGGACATTCTTGTTATCAACGACTTTTTGGTAGGATACATTGAAGGCGCACAATCAGTTAAATCTGACGTTCAAGTTAAGATTTCTTACATTGGCGATTTCAATGACTCTGCAAAAGGTAAAGAGATGGCATTGGCACAATACCAATCAGGCGTTGCAATCGGATTTAATGTTGCAGGCCAAGCTGGTTTGGGACAAATCGATGCAGCAGCGGAAGTTAACAAGCTTGCAATCGGCGTAGACTCTGATCAAGAAGCATTGTTCCGCGACATGGGTGAAGACGCGAAAGCAGATTTGATTGCAACTTCAGCATTGAAAGAAGTTGGAAACTCATTGTATCGTGCGATCGAAAAACACATGGACGGCACTCTTGTTTATGGCGAGTCTGAAGCATTGGGATTAGCTGAAGGCGCTGTTGGTTACGTGAAGAGCCAATGGATTATTGACAATGGCTATGGCGACATGGTTGATGAATTAGTTGCAAAAATTGCAGCAGGCGACATCACTGTTTCTTCTGCAAATGGTTTGACAACTGAAGAGTTGACAACTTTGCGAGACGCAGTTAAATAGTCAAAAAAAGACTTAGCAGGGGGTACATCTATTTGGGTAACCAATAGATGTGCCTCTTTTTATACGCAAAGGGAAGGGACCGTGGTCCCACAATAAACATTGAGTTGGGAAATCGCTTTTCGTTGAAAAGAAAAAGCGGTATAATGAGGATTAGTTAGGTTGGCAAATCAAGAAAGTGGAGGTAGTGATAGGTTATGGGCAAAGAAGTTTTAGCCATGAAGGGTATCACGAAGGTTTACCCGAACGGGATTGTAGCGAACAAGGATATTAGTTTCTCCATTGATGAGGGAGAAATTCATGCTTTGGTCGGTGAAAACGGTGCCGGTAAGTCTACATTGATGAAAATTTTATTCGGTTTGGAAAAAGCGCAGGAAGGTAAGGTGTTCTTGCGAGAGCAGGAAGTCATTTTTACGAACCCACAGCATGCGATTGAGCATGGGGTTGGGATGGTGCATCAGCATTTTATGTTGGTTCCGTCGTTGACTGTTGCGGAAAACATGGTGCTTGGCGTTGAGCCGAAAAAGGGTCTGAGGTTTGATACGAAGACGGCAGAAGAGCAAACAGCAAATCTTTCGAAGCAATATAGCTTTGAAGTTGATCCTGCTGCAAAGGTTTCTGATATTAGTGTCGGAACGAAACAAAAAGTAGAGATCTTGAAAGCGTTATTTCGGGGAGCAAAAATTCTAATCCTCGATGAACCAACGGCTGTATTGACGCCGCAAGAAACCAAAGAGCTCTTTAAGCAATTGAAGTTCTTGAAAGAAAAGGGACATACGATTATCTTTATCTCTCATAAGTTGAACGAGGTAAAAGAGTTGTGTGACCGTTTGACTGTTATGCGCCGTGGTACAACCATTGGGACGTATCAAGTTTCAGAAGTGTCTGAAGAGGATATTTCACGATTGATGGTTGGGCGTGATGTAATTCTAAAGGTGAATAAGAAACCAGTGGCTCCAGGGAAGAACATCTTGAATGTCAAGGGTATCACCTATGTGAATGAGTTTGGCAAGAATTCATTGAAAAATGTATCCTTTAACTTGCGCGAAGGTGAAATACTGGGAATTGCCGGTGTTGAAGGAAATGGACAGCGAGAGATTGTCGATTTAGTCACAGGTCTTCAAAAGATTCAGCATGGAGATGTGGAAATTAAGGGTGAATCCATTAGAGGGAAATCCATTCGCGATATTCGTGATCTGGGCACCTCTCACGTTCCGGAAGACCGTATGGTATACGGGGTTGCGGAGACTGAAAGTGTGAAAGCCAATGTGATGTCTTATAAATATAGTGATTCGAAATATACCAATAAGGTGATGCAAAATTCAAAAGAAATTAATGCTTTGGCAGATCGTTTGGTGGTTGATTATCTAATTAAATGCAACAACGCTGATCAACCGGTAAAAATGTTGTCGGGTGGTAATATTCAAAAGGTAGTCGTTGCCCGTGAATTCTTTGTGGAACCGGATTTTATTATCTGTGACCAGCCAACCCGTGGAATCGATGTAGGCGCTATCGAATTTATTCGTAAAGAATTGGTTGCTTTGCGAGAAAAAGGGACTGCGGTTCTTTTGAACTCAGCCGATTTGAACGAAGTATTGGAATTGAGTGATCGATTGATCGTGATGCATGAAGGTGAAATTGCAGCGTTCTTTGAAGACGCGTCAAAGATCACAGAAGAGGAACTTGGCTTGTATATGTTGGGACTAAAAAAACAATCAGCTGAGGAGATAGGGAGGGCCGTTCAATGATCAAAAAACTCGATCGACTTCGTAAATTTGAAATGCTCCGTACTTTGGCTGCTGTTGGATTGGCACTAGCCATTGCATTTATACTGATTCTATTAACCAGTGAACAGCCGATTCAAGCGATTCGCGCTTTCGCGTTGGGTCCTATATCAAAATTCCGATATTTTGGTAATGTCATCGAATTGATGATTCCATTGCTCTTTACCGGTCTTGCAGTTAGTGTTATGTTCAGCGCAAACCAGTTCAACCTGATCTCTGAAGGTGCGTTCTTTGTTGGTGCCCTTGGTTCTTCTTGGATTGCAACGAACTTTCTTTTGCCTGCAGGGATTCATCCTGTTGTAGGAATTTTAGTTGCCGGTATGATTGGCGCTGTAGTTGCCGTGATTCCAGCACTTTTGAAACTGAAGTGGAATGCCGATGTATTGGTATCGTCCTTGATGCTGAACTATATTTTAATGTTCCTTGGTTTCTATTTCTTGAACTATCACTTGCGTGATCCAAACGCTGGCGATATGGCCTCTTTCAAATTTCCAGCTTCAGCGAAATTGTTGAGAATCTTGCCGGGAACCCGTGTTCATATCGGTTTGATTGTGGCGATTTTAGCCGTTATTTTGGTTTATCTGCTTATGTTCAAAACCCGATGGGGATATGAAATCCGCATGGTTGGTAAGAACGAAAGTTTTGCAAGATATTCGGGAATGAATGTATTTCGCGTGATTGTCGTTTCGCAAATGGTCGGTGGTTTTCTGGCTGGCTTGGGCGGCGGTATTGAAATGCTGGGTATGTACACACGATTCAAGTATAAAACATTACCTGGTTTTGGTTGGGATGGCGTAATTGTTGCGATTCTGGCGAAAAATAATCCAGCCTTAGTTCCTGTTGGCGCTTTCTTCTTGGCTTATTTGAGAATCGGAGCGGACATCATGTCTCGTTCAACGGATGTATCGAGTCAATTGGTCGGAATTATTCAGGGCGTTGTTATTATCTTGGTTGCAGCAGAGCACTTTATGTCTAAACGGAAAAACCGTATTATTTACGAAGAATCCATGGCGGATTTAAGTGCGGCAAAGGAGGCTAAATAAGATGAGTAGTATTTTAGATATTATCGGGACCTCCGAGTTTTGGTATTCTGTGATTCGGGTAACAACCCCAATCCTTTTTGCTGCCTTGGGTGCTTTGATTTCTGATAGTGCAGGTGTAATTAATATCGCGTTGGAAGGCTCCATGCTTTGGTCCGCTTTTGCGGGTGTTGTTTTCAGCGCATGGTTTGACAACGCTTGGATCGGCCTTTTGGCTGCCATTATCATTGGCGGGCTAGTCGGTTTGATGTTGGCTTACTTTGCCTTAAACTTAAAAACTGACATTATCTTGTCGGCGATTGCTTTAAACCTGATGGCTGCGGGAGGGACCGTCTTCCTCTTGTTTGTTGTTTCGGGCGATCGTGGAATTTCCTCGTCGCTTGATAGCCGCATATTGCCGAAATTATTCACAGGACTGGCGGATAATGTCCCAATTATTGGACCCGTAATATTCGGGCATAATGTGTTGACCTATGTCGCTTTTGTTCTTGTATTTGCCACTTGGTTCTTTATGTTCAAGACACCGATGGGACTTCGTTTGCGCGCGGTAGGTGAAAACTTCCACGCCGCTGATTCTGTTGGAATCAGCGTAAAGAAAATCCAATACCAAGCTTTGGTTCTTTCCGGGGTTATGGCTGGTTTGGGTGGTGCGTTTATGTCGATGGGTTACGTTTCTTGGTTCTCTCAAAACATGACAGCCGGTCGTGGTTTTATCGCCTTGGCTGCGAAAGCCATGGGTGGTGTATCTCCAATTGGAACCATGATCGCTTCTCTCTTCTTTGGTTTCGCTTCTGCATTGGCGAACTATGAGGCGGAGATATCCGTACCGGCAGAATTTGTGAAGATGATTCCGTATATCTTTACCATTGTTGGTTTGGTGGTTTACGCGTCGAAGAAACAAGCCGATGTGAAACGCATTCGCCAGAAACAAGCGGAAGCGGCGACTTCTTCTAAAGGAGAAAAATAATGAGAAAAATTCCGGTCATTATGGATTGTGACCCGGGACATGATGATGCAATCGCGTTGATTATGGCTTTTGCTTCCGAAAAATTGGATGTGCGAGCGGTAACGACATCAGCAGGAAATCAGACACCGGAAAAAACATTGAATAACGCATTGAAAATTCTTGATTATATTGGAGTTGATGTTCCAGTGGCTCAGGGTGCAAAGCACCCTTTGCTTCGGGAATTAGAAGTAGCACCAGAGGTACATGGTGAAAGCGGTTTGGAAGGTCCGGAAATACCGGATGCAACCTCGAAACCACTTGAAATGCCTGCCATTGATTTGATGCGCAAGGTAATCATGGAATCAGAGGAAAAAATCACATTGGTTCCAACAGGTCCTCTAACAAATATTGCGATGCTTCTTCTCGCGTATCCAGAAGTCAAAGTGAATATCGAACAGATCTCTTTGATGGGTGGAGCGGCCTACGGTGGAAACTGGACCCCTGCAGCAGAATTTAACATTCTTGTGGATCCAGAAGCGGCAAAGATCGTGTATGACTCTGGCTTGCCAATTATCATGGCTGGTTTGGATGTAACACACAAAGCGATGATTATGAAAGAAGAAGTGGAAATCATTCGCGACTTGGATTCAAAAGTGGGTATTTTTGTTGCTGAGCTCTTGGATTTCTTTGTGAAATTCCATGATGAAGTGTGGAAACTCCCAGGATGTCCACTGCATGACCCTTGTGCAGTTGCTTATTTGATTGCTCCTGAGATTTTCGAGTCGAAGCAATATGCGGTCGATATCGAAACAAAAGGGGAGTTTACAACAGGAATGACTGTTGTTGACTTCAATCATCAGACAGGAAAAGAAGAAAATGTAAAAGTACTTCTTGGCGTGGACCGACAAAAATTCGTGGATTTAATCGTGAATTTGGTTTCAAAATATAAGTAGAGGAGTATCAAAATGACAACAGCTCACAATCAAGCAAAAATGGGTGATATCGCGGAAACAGTATTGCTTCCCGGTGATCCCCTGCGTGCGAAATATATTGCCGACACCTTTCTAGAAGACGTCGTGCAATTCAATTCAGTGCGAAACATGCTAGGATTCACGGGAACCTATAAGGGCAAACGTGTTTCTGTGATGGGAACGGGAATGGGTGTTCCTTCGATTTCCATTTATACAGAAGAACTTTGCAAATTCTATGGCGTGAAAAATATGATTCGTGTGGGAACCTGCGGTTCTATGCAAAAAGACGTGGTTCTACGTGACGTCGTCATCGCCATGAGTGCGTCAACGGATTCTGCAGTTAACTTAAATCGATTCAATGGCCAGTCCTTTGCGCCAACTGCCAGCTTTGCGCTTTTGAACAAAGCGTACAATGTTGCTGTTGAACAAGGAATCAAACCGGTTGTTGGAAACATTTTGACGAGTGACGTATTTTACGGAGATGAAGATGCGTTGATTACTTGGGAAAAATGGGCAAAATATGGTGTGATTTGCGCAGAAATGGAAACGGCGGCCCTTTACACGATTGCTGCAAAATACGGTGTAAATGCTTTGACGCTGTTGACGGTTTCTGATCATATTGTCACACATGAGCAGACAACGCCGGAAGAACGGCAAAAAACGTTCAACGAGATGATGAAAATCGCGTTGGAATTGGCATAGCAACAAAAGGAAAAAGGGCTTCCCTTTTTCCTTTCTTTTTTAATGAATAGATCTTCGCAATCATTTGCAGAGGGTACAATCTGCAAATATAAGTTAGGCGAGGATGAATATATCTTCGTCCAGGAATTAGCGGAAAGATCCAATCCGCTAAGATCCGGTTAAGGCGAAGATGGTCTGACATGCGAAGCATGGAAGAATTCATTTTATGAAGATGGTCAGGCTTGAATGAGGTTCAAGGCTGAATTCATTAGATATATATGAGGAGGAATAATGATGAGAATACCTGTAGTTTTAGATTGTGATACCGGAACGGATGACGCGCTGGCGATCCTGACTGGTCTTGCCTGTTCTGATATGGAAATCCGCGCCATTACAACGGTCGCTGGTAATGTTGAATTGAAATACACCTCTGTGAACACCCTGAATCTAGTGGATCATCTGGGATACGATGTTCCGGTGGCTGTGGGGAAGTCAGAACCCTTGATTCGTCCCTTGCATACGGCGAAGGAAGTTCATGGAGAAAATGGCATGGGAGACGTGGTATTGCCGATAAGCAACCGCGCATTCGATTCAGAATCTGCCATTGATGTGATTTATCGAGAAGCGAAAAAAGCGGAAGGAGACCTGCATTTGGTTGCGGTGGGTCCTTTGACGAATATTGCGCACCTTTTCATGACCTATCCTGATGTTAAACCGTTGATCAAGCATTTGACGATTATGGGCGGCGCTATTGATGGCGGAAATATGACGCCTTCAACGGAATTTAATATCCATGTGGATCCGGAAGCGGCCAAGCTTGTGTCGGAATCCGGTGTTCCTCAGACTTGGGTGACCCTGGATGCGACGTTGTCCGCGACTATTGAAGATACCATGATTGATGAGTTGCGCACGATCGACACGAAAAAGGCAAAATTGGCTGTGGAAATTCTTGACTATATGGTCACCCGAAATCGCCGATTCGGCATTGAAGGTGCCGTGATGCATGATGGACTGGCCTTGGCTTCCGTCGCAGTGCCAAGCCTATTGAAGGGTGATGATTTCTATTTGACTGTGGAAACAAAAGGGGAGTTCACTTCGGGAAAAACGGTGGTAGATGTTGCCCGAGTGACAGGAAAACCCAACAATGCTTTTGTGACGACAGGAATGGATGTGGAAAAATTCAGAGCATGGATGAAGGAGATGATTGTCAATGAAGCTTGATCGGCTCTTGACCCATTGTCATTTAATCGATGAAAAGGGTGTCGTCAGCTATGACCAATCTTTGGGAATCAAGGATGGAAAGATCGTTCGACTCTTACAAACAGAAGGCGTGGATGCTGTGGAAGAGTTGGATCTTCAAGGCGCGTATGTTTCGCCTAGCTTTGTCAATCTTCACGCGCATGGTGCCATGAATATCTTTAAAGGAATTGCAGAGGATGTTTCCATTCATCGGTGGTTTGATGAGATTCTTTGGCCTTATGAAAGCAAGATGGAAGCATCAGACGCGAAAACGGGATCATTGTTGGCGATGGCTGAAATGCTGGATCATGGAATCACCTGTTACGCTGAACACTACTTCTTTGAAGAAGAGATCGTTGAAGCGGCAAAGGAAACTGGGATTCGAATGGAAATGGCTCCGACACTCTTTGGGTCGGATCCGAATTTCGATTCAAGGTTGAAAGCGACAACTCGGCTAGCTGAGACGCACGCAACTGATCGTATTCGATTCGCCTATGGCCCTCATTCGCCTTATACCGTCTCCAAGCCGCAACTGGAGTCAGTGGTGGAAGAAGCCAAAGAAAGCGGCCTGTCGATCCATCTGCATGTTTCAGAGACGAAAGAACAGGTGGAACAGTCGCAGCTTGCACATGGGTGCACCCCTTTTGCTTATTTGGCGGATCTCGGCTTCTTTTCGCAGCGTGTGTTGGTGGGGCATGGCCTATGGGTGGAAGAAGAAGATGTGGATTTGGTTGGCGAGCAAACTTACTTTGCCGCATGTCCGAAGACCTATGGGAAATTGGCCATGGGAACGGGCGCGCTATGGGCGTTGTCCAATCGGCTGAATCTGTCTTTTGGGACCGATGGCGCGGCCAGCTCGGCAACTCTTGACGTTGTGGAGCAGGCGCGTATTTTTGCTTTGTTTGGAAAGCAGGGAGCAAGTGATGCAGAACAATTTTCCTTGCCGTGGCTTTGGGAACGATTGATGAAGGGGCATGAATACTTTGGATTTCCAACAGGGAGATTGGTCGATGGATATGAAGCAGACTTGATTGTTTGGAACTTGGATCTTTCCAATACCCTGCCGGTCTACAATCCTTTGGCTGCAATTTTATATTCGTCAGACGCAAGAAACATTCGGCACGTGTTGATTCAGGGGGAATTCGTCAAAGAAGATGGTGTTCTTCTCACAATTCCAAAGGATCTAAGCAAAAGTGTAAAAGATTCTGTGGAGGGCATTCTAAAACGGGGTACCGGGAATGCCAAGGTACATTTTGCCTAACGAGAAAAGCGTGAGCGATCACGTTTTTTTTGATATACTAAGGGCAAATGGGGGAGTCAGATGAAACTGGAATTTGGATTAAAGCTAGAGCAAAAACAAAAATTAGTGATGACGCAACAATTGCGCCAAGCTATCGAGCTGCTCCAATTCAATCAACTGGAACTGGTTGATTTTATCAATCAAGAGATGGATACCAATCCCCTTTTAGAAATGAAAGAAACAGAACGGGAAACGGGCGAATTGGATGTAGAAGATTGGAAAGAGTATTTGCGAAGCAACGACCAGGCGGATTATGTGAATTTTGGCAGTGAGCAACGCGGAGAAGATTCATCGCCTTTTGAGTCTCGCCATGCTGCGATCGTCACCCTGAAAGAGTTATTGCGTAAACAACTATATTGTTCGAAATTAAAAGAGGACCAAGTGCGAATTGGCGAGGCAATTATCGAACGGATCGATTCTCAGGGATATTTCAAGTCGGATTTTGCTGATTTGGCTTTTCAAATTCATGCCTATGAAGAAGAAGTGGAAATTCTTTTGTATATCATTCAATCCTTTGATCCTGTCGGGGTTGGTGCGCGAAACTTGGCGGAGTGTATTGAGCTTCAATTACGTGACCGCGGTATTCAACAAACCTTGGTATACAAAATTGTAGAAGAAGAGCTGGCGTTGATCGCAGAGCACCGATATGATGTTCTTGCTAAAAAATATGATGCGCAAGAGGATGAGATTGAAGCCATTGCGGAATTGATTCAATCCTGCAATCCGAAACCTGGGTCTGTCTATCCATCGGAAGACGAATTGGTCCGCTATATTCGTCCAGACGTCTACGTAACCCGTGGCGAGGAAGGATATGAGATCCGTGCCAATGAGTCCTTGATGCCGCGACTCTATGTCAGCCCGAAGATTCAGGCCATGTTGAAAAGTGGGGAAGAAGCTGAATTTGTAAAGGCTTATTTGGATCGCGCTCTTTGGGTTGTGAAGATGATCGAACAACGACGTCAAACAGTGATTCGAATTGCTGGGGCCATCGTTGATGTGCAAGAAGCATTCTTTATCGAAGGCGATAAGGGGTTGCGTCCCTTGACCATGAAGCAGGTGGCAGAAGAAGCCGATGTGCATGAGTCCACCGTGAGCCGCGTTGTAAACGGAAAATACATGCAAACCCCAGTGGGCTTGTATGAGATGAAGTATTTCTTTACCACCAATCTTGGTGGCGGGGAATCCGGTGTCAGTTCGAAAAGCGTGCAAGCGCTGATTCGCGAGATGACGGAACAAGAAGATAAAAAGAAACCTTTGAGCGATCAAAAGATTGCGGAAGAGATGACAAAACGCGAGATTAAGGTTTCACGGAGAACTGTTGCGAAATACCGCGAAGAATTGGGAATTCTCTCTTCGGCAAAAAGAAAGCGTCGCGGATAAAAAAACTCATGATTTCCCTTGTTTTTTTCTGGAAGATTGAGTATAATAACCCTTGGATGGGTTATTTTTTTTGCCATAGCCGGGACATAAATAGATCCCGCGGGACAAAAACTGTCCATACTTTGATTGGAACGAGCTTTTTCCCACAAAATGAAAGGGGGATGGCGATGAGTTCACTTCTAAAACTCGCAAAAGTCGTGGTTCCAGAGGTTCTGCCTCTTCTTGACAAACGCTTTGAGATTTTAAGAAATATCAAGTACCATGGACCGATTGGACGCAGATCCCTTGCATCGAGTTTATCGATCGGCGAACGGATTATCCGTGCGGAGGTACAGGTTTTACAGCAACAAGGTTTGGTGAACATTCAGAGTTCCGGTATTATGCTCACGCCCTACGGGGTAGAAATTTATCATCAATTGGAACAAATGATTCATGATATTCGCGGTATGCAAGTCCTGGAAGCACAAGTGAAGGATGCATTGGATATTGCGCAGGTAATTGTTATTCCAGGTGATTGGGATCAGGATTCTTTGGTTTTGCGCGATGTGGCGAAGGCGGCAGCGGGTACCATTAAGGATATTGTGAAGGATCATATGACGATTGGGGTAACAGGTGGCAAGACAATCTATCAGGTTATGATGGAGGTGTCTCGACAAAAGGGATTACCGAATACCAGAGTGATACCAGCCCGTGGCGGAATTGGCGGAAGCATGGAAATGCAGTCTAACCATATTGCGGCTCGTCTTGCTGAAAAGCTGGGCGGAAGCTATCGGTTGCTTCACGTGCCTGACAATATCAGTTCCAACGCAAAGGAAAGTTTGATGAAGGAACCTGAGATCTTGAATCTGGTTGCTGATTTAAATGCCTTGGATATTTTGTTGTTTGGAATTGGCCGCGCCGATCAAATGGCGCGAAGACGAAAGCTTTCTGATCAGGAACGGAAAGATTTATTCGATCAGGGTGCAGTTGGAGAAGCTTTTGGGTATTATTTTGATGTACGGGGTCAAATCATCAAAGATTCCAACACCATTGGAATCAGCCTGGATGACTATCAACGAATCCCGTATGCGATTGCAGTAGCGTGTGGAAGCGGCAAAGCAGAGGCGATTCATGGCCTTGCAGCTTTGCGCAAAGAGATTATTTTGGTAATCGATGAGGGCGCTGCAACGAAAATTATTCAACTTGGGTGAAGGTAATTGATTGTCAATTACTTCAAATAAATGGTCTATATAAGGAGGCAACATTCATGGCAATTAAAGTGGGTGTCAATGGTTTCGGTCGTATCGGTCGAAATGTAGTACGAGCAGCATTTGAACGCAACGTAGAGGAGATCGAGATTGTAGCGATCAACGACATGTCAGGTGTAGAAACAGCAGCACACTTGTTCAAGTATGACTCTTTGATGGGTAAATTTGACGGAACAGTAGAAGTTGTTGATGGCAATTTGGTGATCAACGGCAAAACAATCAAAGTTGTATCTGACAGAAATCCAGAGGACCTTCCTTGGGGAGAGCTAGGAGTTGATATCGTAATCGAGTCAACTGGCGTATTCCGCTCATTCGAAGGCGCTAGCAAGCATATCACTGCAGGCGCGAAAAAAGTTATCATTTCCGCTCCAGCAAAAGGCGAAGACATTACTGTTGTAATGGGCGTTAACGAAAAAGATTACGATGCAGCGAAACACAACATCGTATCAAACGCATCTTGTACAACAAACTGCTTGGCTCCATTTGCGAAAGTAATTGTAGACAAGTTCGGTGTTGAAAAAGGCTTGATGACAACTGTTCATTCATATACAAACGATCAAAACATCTTGGATGCGCATCATCCAGATCTTCGACGTGCACGTGCGGCAGCAGAATCAATCATTCCAACATCAACAGGCGCGGCAGTAGCTGTAGGCTTGGTTGTTCCTGAATTGAAAGGAATTGTTGATGGAATGGCAATGCGTGTTCCAACTCCAACTGTTTCAGTTGTTGATATCGTATTCGAATTGAAAACAGCGACAACAAAAGAAGAAGTCAACGCGGTTTTGAAAGAAGCGGCAGAGGGCGACTTGAAAGGGATCCTAGCATACTCTGATGAGCCATTGGTATCTATGGACTACAGAAAAGATCCTAACTCTTCAATCATTGACGGATTGTCAACAATGATGGTTGGCGACAAAATGTTGAAAATTGTATCATGGTACGACAACGAGTGGGGATATTCAAACCGTTGTATCGATCTAGCGATCTATATGGCAAACAAAGGTCTATAGAGAGCGATTGAACCGAATAATTAGGACATCTTGGAGAATCCGGTTATGTAGAAATACATAACCGGTTTTGCCATGAAAATAAATGAATGGGAGTGACTCACACATGTTAAATAAAAAATCTGTTACCGATTTAGCCGTAGCGGGTAAGAAAGTACTTGTGCGATGCGATTTCAATGTACCGATGAAAGATGGCGCAATTACTAATGATGCTCGTATTGAAGGCGCGTTGCCAACGATTCAATATCTAATTGAAAATGGAGCGCAAGTCATCTTGATGTCGCATTTGGGTCGACCAAAAGGCGAAGCGAAACCTGAATTCACTCTCGCACCCGTAGCGGTTCGTTTGGGCGAATTTTTGAAGAAAGACGTATTATTTGCCGATGATGCAGAAGTGGTTGGCGAGAATGCAAAAACTATGGTTGCTGGAATGAAAGACGGCGATGTATTGTTGTTGCAAAACACACGATACCGTAAAGAAGAAACCAAAAACGGCGAAGAGTTTGCGAAGGAATTGGCATCTCTTGCGGATTTATATGTGAATGACGCATTTGGCACCGCGCATCGTGCGCATGCTTCAAACGTTGGTGTATCTTCTCTTTTGCCTTCAGCATTGGGTTTCTTGGTGAAAAAAGAAATTGATGTGATGGGTAAAACCATGGAAGCGCCGGAACGTCCTTTCGTTGCGATTTTAGGCGGCGCAAAGGTATCCGACAAGATTGGTGTGATCGAAAACTTATTGGATAAGGTCGATACATTGATTATTGGCGGTGGAATGGCGTATACATTCTTTGTAGCCAAAGGATGGAGCGTTGGAAATTCGCTTTTGGAAGTGGAAAAAGTAGAATTGGCAAAATCATTGTTGGAAAAAGCAGAAGCGAAGGGTGTAAAACTCTTGTTGCCTGTTGACAATGTAATTGCGACTGGCTTCTCCAATGAAGCGGAATTCAAAACGGTGGCATCCAATGAAATCCCAGATGGTTGGGAAGGTTTGGATATCGGTGCGGCATCCATCAAGCTCTTTGAAGCAGAGATTGCCAATGCGAAAACAGTCGTATGGAATGGCCCGATGGGCGTATTTGAAATGTCAAACTTTGCGCGTGGCACCTTTGCCGTAGCAGAAGCATTGACAAAGACTGATGCGTTAACGATCATCGGCGGCGGCGATAGTGCGGCAGCAGTGATCCAATCCGGATATGCTGATAAGATGTCACATATCTCTACAGGCGGCGGCGCTTCTTTGGAGCTTTTCGAAGGAAAAGTTTTACCGGGAATCGACGCGATCAACGAAAAGTAGGAGGACGTTTATGAGAATTCCAATTATTGCAGGAAACTGGAAAATGAATAAAACCATCGCAGAAGGCGTTGCTTTGGTGAATGAATTTAAAGCGGAAGCTGCAAACACGGACGTAGAAGTCGTTGTTTGTGTTCCTTATGTGATGTTGCCAGCGGTGAAAGAAGCTTTGAAGGGTTCAAAGGTGAAGATCGGCGCGCAGAACATGCATTGGGAAGAAGGCGGAGCATTTACAGGCGAGATTTCACCTTTGATGTTAAATGAATTGGGAATCGACTATGTTGTCATTGGCCATTCCGAGCGAAGAGAATATTTTGCTGAGACGAATGAAACGGTCAACAAAAAAGTGAAATCTGCTTTGGCGCATAATCTTTTGCCGATCCTGTGTTGTGGTGAAACTTTGTCACAGCGTGAAGCAAACAAGCATAAGGTTTTGGTTGCTGAACAGATCAAAGCTGGTGTTGCAGGTTTGAGCGTTGAAGACATGAAAAAAACCGTGATTGCCTATGAACCAATTTGGGCGATCGGAACGGGTGTAACGGCAACTTCAGATCAAGCCAATGAAATGTGTGAAATGATTCGCGATACGCTAGCGGAAGTATATGATGACGAGATTGCGGAAGCAGTTCGAATCCAATACGGCGGTAGTGTAAAACCAGCGAATGTAACGGAGATTATGAATCAACCTCATATCGATGGAGCATTGGTAGGCGGCGCAAGCTTGAAGGCGGATGACTTCACGGCATTGATTAATTTTTAGGAGGCCATCATGGCAAAGCAATTTGCAGGATTTATTATCCTGGATGGCTGGGGAATGGCAAAGCCGGGTATCGGCAATGCAGTTCATCTTGCCAACACACCGAATTTTGATCGTTTGATGAAAGAAGCCCCACATACAAATGTGTGCGCTAGCGGTCTCTGCGTTGGCTTGCCGGATGGGCAAATGGGTAACTCGGAAGTTGGACACTTGAATATCGGTGCGGGAAGAATTATCTATCAATTTCTAACAAAAATTTCAAAAGATATTGAGGATGGCACCATCCTTGAGAACCAGACGATTAAATCGACCATGCTGGACGCTGCAAAGAATGACAAGGCGCTTCATTTTATGGGATTGGTTTCTCAAGGCGGGGTTCACTCTCATGTGAAGCACCTATATGGGTTCTTGCGTATGGCAAAAGATCTAGGCGTTGAAAAAGCCTATGTTCATGTATTCTTGGATGGCCGCGATGTGGCGCCAAACGCCGGACTTGAAGATGTACGAAAACTGGAAGCGGAGATGAAGTTGATCGGGCTCGGTGAAATTGCTACTGTTTCAGGACGGTATTATGCGATGGACCGCGACAATCGTTGGGATCGCGTTGAACTTGCCTACAAGGCGATGGTTCAGGGGATTGGTCCAACTAGTGAATCAGCCATTGAAACGGTTTCAACTTCGTATGAAGGAAAAGTTTTTGACGAGTTTGTGCTTCCAACTGTAATCACCAAGAATGGAGCACCGATTGCCACTATCGAAGATGGTGACGGTGTCATCTTCACAAACTTCCGTCCAGACCGTGCCCGTGAAATTACGCGTGCGATTATGGATGAAACATTTACAGGTTTCAACCGGGAGAAAAAGGTGTCTACAGAGTATGTTTGCTTGACGAACTACGATGCAACCATCGAAAATGTGAAGGTCGCGTATCCGGCACTGAGTTATAAAAACACCCTAGGTGAGTATGTGGCATCAAAGGGATTGAAACAGCTACGGATTGCGGAAACGGAAAAGTACGCGCACGTCACTTTCTTCTTCAACGGTGGGGTGGAAACTCCGAATGTTGGAGAGGATCGCGTCTTGATCCCATCACCGAAGGTTGCAACCTACGACTTGCAACCGGAAATGAGTGCGGTGGAAGTCAAAGATAACGCGGTGGAACGAATCCGTTCCGGCGAGTATGATTTGATGATTTTGAACTTTGCCAACCCTGATATGGTAGGCCACACTGGCATTATCGACGCAGCAGTGATTGCAGTGGAAACTGTGGATGCTTGCCTGGGCGAGGTGTTGGAAGCAATTGAAGAAATCGGTGGGAAAGCTATTATTACGGCAGACCATGGCAACTCGGAGCAAATGCTGACCGAGAAAGGCGATCCGATGACGGCACACACCACAAACCTGGTTCCAGCCATCTTTGTTGGAACAGGTGATGTAGAATTGCGCGAGGGTGGAATCTTAGCAGATTTCGCGCCAACCTTGCTTGAAATGATGAATGTGGAGATTCCAGAAGAGATGACGGGAAAATCACTCATTAAAAAATAGCTATAGGGGTTGAAAACCTACGCAATTAGCATATAATTAAGGTTGAATCAAGTATGAATCAAGTTGAAGGAGGAGAATTTCATGAGTATTATTAGTGATGTATTTGCAAGAGAAGTCTTAGACTCTCGAGGTAACCCAACGGTAGAGGTTGAGGTTGTTACTGAAAGCGGCGCATTTGGTCGCGCAATTGTTCCTTCTGGTGCGTCTACAGGTCAATTTGAAGCAGTAGAGCTTCGAGATGGCGACAAAAGCCGTTACTTGGGCAAAGGTGTTTTGGAAGCAGTAAAAAATGTAAACGATATTATCGCGCCAGAATTAATTGGCATGTATGATGTACGTGAGCAAGTTGCTGTTGACCAAGCTATGATCGAATTAGACGGAACACCAAACAAAGGTCGTTTGGGTGCAAACGCGATTTTGGGTGTTTCTATGGCCGTAGCGAAAGCTGCAGCTGAGTACTGTGGTCTTCCACTGTACCAATACTTCGGCGGAGTAAACGCGAAGGTGCTTCCAGTTCCAATGATGAACATCATCAATGGTGGCTCACATGCGGACAACAATGTTGATCTTCAAGAATTTATGATTATGCCAATTGCGGCTCCTTCTTTCCGTGAAGCCCTTCGATGGTGTGCGGAAGTCTTCCATACGCTTAGAGGCGTATTGAAAGCCAAAGGATACAATACAGCAGTTGGTGACGAAGGCGGATTCGCTCCGAACCTAGGTTCAAACGAAGAAGCGCTTCAAGTGATTGTTGAAGCTATTGAAAAAGCTGGTTTCAAACCAGGCGATGATTTCAGAATCGCAATGGACCCTGCTGCGTCAGAGTTCTACGAAGAAGAAACAGGACTTTACAACCTAGCAAGCGAAGGTCGAAAATTGACTTCCACTGAAATGGTTGAGTACTATGCTGAGTTGGTAGCAAAATACCCAATCATCTCAATCGAAGACGGCCTGGCTGAAGAAGATTGGGACGGATTCAAAGCATTCACTGAAAAATTGGGTGATAAAATTCAAATTATGGGTGATGACTTGTTCGTTACAAACACAGAGCGTTTGAGCAAAGGTATTGAGTTGGGCATTGGAAACTCAATCTTGATCAAAGTGAACCAAATCGGTAGCATCACAGAAACTTTGGATGCGATCGAAATGGCAAAACGCGCGGGTTACACTGCCGTTATCTCTCATCGATCAGGTGAAACTGAAGATACAACAATTGCAGACTTGGTTGTTGGTGTGAACGCTGGCCAAATCAAGACGGGCGCGCCATCTCGTACAGACCGTGTAGCGAAATACAATCAATTGATGAGAATCGAAGAAGAACTAGATACGATTGCTCAATACAATGGATTAGATTCTTTCTACAATATCAAAGCATAGAGAAATGAAGATGCAAACGGCCGGATATCCGGCCGTTTTTCATTTTCTTGATAACTAGGGGTCTCTATGTTAAAATAGGTACGTTAAACACTTCATAGTGAACGGAGGGAAAAGGATGCAAACAGCACTTCATATCATCATCATCATTGCGAGCTTGGGATTGATCGCAAGTATTTTGTTACAAGAAGGAAAACAAGCAGGTATGTCAGGTGCGATTGGCGGAGGAGCCGAGCAAATTTGGGGAAAAAATAAGGCGAAGTCATACGAGACGAAACTTGAAAAAGCAACGTCCGTTTTAGCCGTTATATTCCTCGTTTCAACGCTTATCCTAACAGTCGTTCAATAAAACAAATCTAACTCAATGCATGGTTTAGATTAAGGAGGATGTAAAGAATTGAATAACATGATTGTAGCAGCACTGGTAGGCATCGTTGCTCTGGGGTTCGCAGTGAGTAAAGCACTGATGATCCAGAAAGTGGACGCCGGCACTCCCCGTATGGCGGAGATTGCAGGATATATCCACGACGGAGCGATGGCGTTCTTAATACGAGAGTATAAGACGCTTGCGATGTTTGTTGGGGTTCTATTCGTTGTACTCAGCTTGCTAATCAATCTTCCAACGGCAATTGCCTTTCTTGTGGGCGCCATTCTTTCTGCCGCAGCCGGATTTTTCGGTATGCAGGTGGCAACGAAGGCGAATGTAAGAACAGCGCATGCTGCTCAGGTAGGCGGGATGAACAAAGCGTTATCCGTAGCCTTCTCGGGTGGAGCCGTTATGGGGATGAGTGTGGTTGGATTGGGTCTCTTGGGCGTATCGATGATCTTTTACATTTATGTAGGGGATAATGCGACCGTGGAGACGATGACAACTGCAGCGAGTCAAATCGCCGGTTTTGGTTTGGGCGCTTCTTCCATCGCGTTGTTTGGACGTGTTGGAGGCGGAATCTTTACTAAGGCAGCCGATGTTGGCGCTGACCTGGTTGGTAAGATTGAAGCAGGTATTCCTGAGGACGATCCTAGAAACCCAGCGGTTATTGCCGATAATGTAGGTGATAACGTCGGTGACGTTGCTGGTATGGGTGCGGATTTGTTTGAATCGTATGTAGGGTCGATTATTGCGGCCATTACTTTGGGGATTGTAACATACGGAGCAGACGTTCAAATGGCAGAAAAAGCCGTTGTATTTCCGTTGCTTTTGGCAGCAGCAGGGATTTTGTCGGCCATTATAGGCACGCTTTTTGTGCGCGGTGATGAGGGCAAAGATCCTCAACGTTCACTTGATACGGGTACTGCAGTCAGTGCAGTACTAGTTGTCATCGCTTCTTATTTCTTAAGCAACAGTCTATTAGGCTCATCTGCGCCATTTTTTGCGATTGTAACGGGCTTGATTGTGGGGCTTTTGATCGCAAAAATTACGGAGTATTATACATCGACAGCCTATAGTCCAGTGCATGGTATTGCGCGTGAATCGCAAACCGGTGCATCGACAACAATTATTTCTGGTCTTGCCGTGGGAATGGCTTCCACAGCATTGCCAATTATTGTTTTGGCAGCGGGTATTTTGATCGCGTTCCACTTCCAAGGATTGTATGGAATCGCCTTGGCTGCGGTAGGTATGCTTTCTACAGCGGGCATGACCATTGCGGTTGATGCTTATGGTCCCATTGCAGACAATGCAGGTGGGATTGCTGAGATGTGTGAAATGCCTAAGGAAGTTCGAAAAATCACGGACCAATTGGATGCAGTTGGAAATACAACCGCAGCAATCGGAAAGGGATTTGCCATTGGCTCAGCAGCTTTAACTGCGCTTGCACTATTCTCATCGTACATAGCAGCCGTTGAGTTGCAAACTGGAAAACCGCTTATCATTCTATTAACGAATCCTGATGTTATTGCAGGCTTGTTGATCGGTGGTATGCTTCCCTTCTTATTCTCTGCAATTACGATGCAGGCGGTAGGAAAAGCGGCCAACTCAATGATTGAAGAAGTAAGACGACAATTTCGAGACATTCCAGGGATTATGGAAGGGACTACGGTTCCTGAATATAATCGTTGCGTGGATATCTCAACAGCAGCAGCACTTCGCGAAATGATTCTTCCCGGCTTGATTGCCGTGATTGCACCGATTGTTATGGGTGTATTCGTTGGACCGGAAGCATTGGGCGGTATGTTGGCAGGTGCCTTGGTATGTGGCGTGTTGATGGCCATTTTTATGGCGAACGCAGGCGGTGCTTGGGACAATGCAAAAAAATATATTGAAGAAGGCAACTACGAAGGCAAAGGTTCTGATGCTCATAAAGCAGCAGTAATCGGCGATACGGTTGGCGATCCTTTCAAGGATACGTCCGGACCATCCATCAACATCTTGATTAAGTTGATGACCATTGTCGCCTTGGTGTTTGTGCCATTATTCTTGTAAGAGAAGGGAAGCGAAAGCTTCCCTTTCTTTTTTTGATTTTCTCTTGAAATTCCGGTATAATGAAGTGAATTTGCGGAGGTGAACCATGGAATCAATCATCTTAGGACTTAAGACCCATTATGAGATAACAGGAGAAGGCGAGCCAATCGTTATTCTACACGGTTGGGGTGCGAATCTGACGACGATGCAGTCGATTACAAACTTATTGCAATCTCAGTATCAAGTGATTGCTATTGATATGCCTGGGTTTGGAGAAAGTGAAGAACCCAAGGATGTTTGGAGTTCCTATGATTTTGCCGATCACGTTGAAGCCTTGTTGAATCACCTTGGTATCGATCACTTTCATATTTTAGGACATTCGCATGGCGGGCGTGTTTCTATTATTCTGGCGAGTAAACATCCGGAGCGCATCGGGAAAATGATCCTTGTGGATAGCGCAGGATTGGTGAAAAAAAAGAGTTTCAAAGTTCGAATGAAAATTATAACCTTTAAAATAGTAAAGCGAATTTACCTGGCATTGACCTTTTGGGACCGTTCAGAAGAAAAGATGGAACGATTCTATCGTCGATTCGGTTCTACGGACTACAAAGATTCTCTAGGAATTATGCGGCGAATTATGGTGCGTGTTTTAGCGGATGATCTCCGGCCGTTGTTGCCGAGAATTCAGGCGTCAACTCTGATTATATGGGGAAACGATGATATGGATACACCGGTTGAAATGGGACGAATACTGGAGGGCGAGATTCCCGATGCGGGGCTTGTGGTTTTTGAACAGGCAGGGCATTATTCCTTTCTTGATCAAATGGGCCGATTTCAAGCAGTTCTGCGTGTATTTATGAAAATGGAGGAAAGTAGATGAGCATACAGTACAGTCTGATGGCATTGGTTGCTCTGGTTTGGGGCTCTGTTGTCAACAAGCGAATGACGTATTATTTGCATATGGCGCAATTAGAAGGATACAATCCCACGGAATTTCAGGGATGGAAGCAACATCATACCGATTATGGATTCAATTCGACGCATCGAGGAGCCATGATCTTTGGGATTTTGTTCTGCGTTGCTTTACTCTTGGGGCAAGCCTTTGTCTGGATCAGTATCGGACTCATGGCACTGCTTTTGATGACGTGGATGCAGCCGGCTGAGGAAGTGAAAAAGCCATTGGTGATGACAGGACGCGCAAAACGCCTTCGAATCGGATGGATGCAACTGACTGGTTTTGTCATCTTGATCTTGAGCTTGATTGGATTTTTGTTCGGTGGAATGAAGGGCTTTGCCATTGGGCTGTACTTGGCGTTCGTCTTGACCAACGGCCTGTGTTTTTATTCAATGCTCGCGTCTGTGATTCTTCGCATTCCGTTTGAGAATAAGATCAACCAAGGTTTTTATGATCAAGCCAATGAAAAAATTAAAAGTCGGAAAGACCTGAAGGTGATCGGAATCACCGGCAGTTTTGGAAAAACGAGCACCAAGTTTATCACAGGCACCATTTTGAATGAAAAGTGGAATACTTTGGTTCCCCCATCGAGTTTTAATTCCGCCATGGGCGTCTGCAAGGTGATCAATAATGATTTAAAGCCGGAGCATGAGGTGTTTCTTTGTGAGATGGGCGCGAGAGCCATGGGCCAGATTGAAGAATTGGCAAAATTGGCAGAGCCCCAAATCGGTGTGATTACCGCAATTGGTCCCACGCATCTGGAGACATTCGGTCATATTGGAAATATCTCAAAAACCAAGTATGAACTGATTGAGAGCCTGCCGTGCGATGGAATTGCAATCTTTAATTATGATGATCCAAATTTGAAGAAATTAGCGGACAAGACCTTCAAAGAAAAGGTACTCTACGGAATTGATTCCGATCCGGCGATCCTGGATCTTCATGCGGAAGCGATTCAAGTCAGCATGAAGGGTTCCACCTTTGATTTGGTGGACAAGGAAGGCCATCGTGCCGCTTGTCAAACCAAGCTCTTAGGCAAGCATAACATTCAAAATATTTTAGCCGGTGCCAGCGTGGCAAAGGTTCTTGGCATGACGCTGGAAGAGATCTCTGTGGGGATCGCGAAGATCGAGCCGGTGGAGCATCGCCTGCAATTGATCGATCCGGGTACAGGTGTTTTGGTGATTGACGATGCCTTTAATTCCAATCCGGTTAGCTCGAAGGCTGCTTTGGATGTATTAGAGGCCTTTGATACGGGAAAACGCGTGATTGTCACACCGGGCATGGTGGAATTAGGCGAAGAACAGGATGCGGCCAACGAAAAATTCGGTGAGTATATTGCGGATGTGTGCGAAACGGTTGTTTTGGTTGGACCCAAGCAGACGGAGCCGATTCAAAAGGGCTTGGCGAACAAGGAATACCCGCAAGATCAAATCCATATTGTGCGAACCATGACAGAGGTGCAAGCTTTGCTTGGCCAATTGCTAGTACCGGGCGATGTGGTGCTTTTTGAAAATGATTTACCGGATTCATATAACGAATAACAGGCGTTCATCGCCTGTTTTTTCTTTTGCCCTTATGGTAGAATAAGGGGAAGAGAATTGAGAATTGGAGGATGACAGAAGATGGGAAAACGAATCAGCGTCGGAGTGATTTTTGGTGGACGCAGTGTTGAACACGAAGTTTCGGTCGTAACAGGAATTCAGGTATTGGAAAACCTGGACCTTGCAACATATAAACCGGTTCCGATTTATATCGATAAGGATGGCAAATGGTGGACGGGAGATGCCCTTTTTGACATTATGAACTTTAAGAACGAAACCTTAAAAGGTCTGATTGAATGCGTGCCGGTAGCGAGGAGCAATGACTTTACCCTCTATCGGGACCCAATGACTCGCAAAATGTTCGAGTCCAAGGCAGTAGTGAGCGTGGATTGTTTCTTCCCAGTGGTCCATGGTACCAACGGAGAAGACGGTACCTTGCAGGGATTGTTCGAAACCATGAATATCCCATACACGGGATGTGGCGTGGTCGCGGCAGCTGTTGGCATGGACAAGGTCTTGATGAAATCGGTATTCAAGGCGGAAGGTTTGCCGATCGTTCCCTATCTTTGGTTTTATTGCGATCAATGGACAGAGGAAAAGGAAGCTTTGATTGAAAGAGCGGAGAAGATTGGCTACCCATTGGTGGTAAAACCCGCCAATCTGGGATCCAGCATCGGAATTTCAAAAGCGGAAGACAAAGCTGGATTGATTCAAGCGGTAGAGGTCGCCATGAGCTACGACCGCAAGGTGATTGTTGAACGTGCAATCTTACCCCTTCGGGAGATTAACTGTGCCGTCATGGGACGTGACGCGGATTTAACGGCATCAGTGTGCGAGGAACCTGTAACGTGGGAGGATTTCCTCTCTTATGAGGATAAATATATCAATGGCGCCAAAGGCGGCAAGGGTGGAAAAGGGATGCAGTCCGCAAAGCGGCGAATCCCGGCTGACCTTCCCGATGCGCAGACGGCGAAGATTCAACAACTCGCCAAGGATGCCTTTCGGGCGATTGATGCCAGAGGCGATGCCCGCATTGATTTTCTGTTGAGCGATACAGAAGAAATTTACGTCAATGAAATTAATACACTCCCTGGCTCCTTGGCCTTTTACCTATGGGAAGCCGGTGGAATCTCTTTTAAAGAGTTATGTACCAAGCAGATTGAATTGGCCTTGGCAGTACATGAAGAAAAACAAAAGAATGTCACCTCATACGATGTGAAGCTCTATCAGCGAATGGGTGGCGGTGTAAAAAAATAGGGGCGGATGCCTCTATTTTTATGAAGGAGAAACAATATGGATATGAAAGAAAAAATACTTACGGCCTTGATTGAAGGAGAACCAAAACCTTTAAACAAGCAGGACTTGGCGAAGCAGTTTCAGATCGACAAGGATACAAAAAAGATCTTCTATGACATCATCGATTCCTTGGTGGAGTCTGGGGATTTGGTTCAAAAGAAACATCGCTTCGGTTTACCCGAGTGGATGGGATATCGCAAGGGCGTAATGATGGCAAGCCAGCGTTCGTTCTTTTTCTTCCGATCGGAACGCGTGATAGAAAATGATATTTTTGTCGCGGGCCGCGCCACCAAGGGTGCCTTTGACGGCGATACGGTTTTGCTTCGCCTCATCAAAGAGGGAAAACCTGATGAAAAAAAATCCGAGGGCGTTGTTGAGCGGATTATCAAACGAAAGACAGACAATTTTTTCGGGACGTTCCAAAAGACCAAGAACTTTGGATTTGTCGTACCAGATGATAAGCGCATTCATGGCGACATCTTTATCTCAGCGAAGAAGATGATGCATGCCAAAGACGGCCAAAAGGTTATCGCAAAGATCACCAAATGGCCAGAAGACGGAAAGAAAGCTGAAGGCAAAATCATTGAAGTGGTTGGAGAAGTTGGAGATCCCGGTATTGATATTGCTGAGATCATCCACAAGCATCAATTGCCTAAGGACTTTTCCAAGAAGGTACAGGAAGAGGCCACGCGTTATACGGAGCTGTCTAAGGCCGATGTGAAAGGACGCGAGGATTGGCGTGATGCCTTGATCTTTACCATTGACGGAGCAGACGCCAAGGATTTGGATGACGCCATCTCGATCAAGCGCCTGCCTGATAATCGTTTTGAGCTCGGTGTTCATATCGCCGATGTCACAAACTATGTGAAGGAATACAGTGAACTGGACAAGGAAGCGAGAACGAGGGGAACCAGTGTGTATTTGGTGGATCGGGTGATCCCGATGCTACCGAGGCACCTGTCCAACGGGCTTTGCAGCCTGCACCCTGATGTTGACCGCCTGGCATTATCGATTGTGATGACAGTATCAGCCACAGGCGATGTGGAGGATTCACGGGTTGCTGAAACCGTGATTAATTCCAAAGCGCGCCTGACGTATACGGATGTTTCCGATTTGATTCAGCATATGGACGAGTCGAAATTCGACAACGAAGAGTTGATTCAAGCCCTGCGGGATTCTGCTGTTTTGGCCGGACGCCTGCGCCGTCGACGTGAGCTCCGCGGCAGCATCGACTTTAACTTCGATGAAGCCAAGGTGATTTTGGATGAAGCTGGTACGCCCGTTGAGATCAAGAAGGCGGAACGCCGGATTGCCAACCGCATGATTGAAGAATTTATGCTTTTAGCCAACGAGACGATTTCGGAGCGCTACTTCTGGATGGACATTCCATTTTTGTACCGGATCCATGAGACGCCTGACGAGGAAAAGATTGAAGCCTTTGTTCACTTTGTCAATCACTTCGGCATTACCTTAAAAGGGAGAACAGATCTGCATCCGAAAGCCCTGCAACAGGTCATGGACAAGGTGATGGGGAAACCGGAAGAGGCAGTCATTAGCATGGTGATGCTGAGGTCCCTGAAGAAGGCGAAGTACTCCGCCAAGAGTGAGGGCCATTTTGGCTTGGCAGCGAAATACTATAGTCACTTTACTTCTCCAATTCGTCGGTATCCCGACCTGCAGATCCACCGGATTATCAAGGAACAACTTCATGGAGACATGAATGGGAAACGCATTAGTCACTATGAGCGATTGCTGGCGGGCGTAGCTGATACTAGTTCCGAGCGGGAGCGACTAGCCCAAGTTGCTGAGCGTGAGAGCATCAAACTGAAGATGACGGAGTATATGCAGCAATTTTTGGGAGAGACCTTTGAAGGGGTGATCTCGGGGATTACCGGTTTCGGTTTCTATGTGGCGTTGGATAACACCGTAGAGGGTATGGTGCCGCTAGATTCGCTTGATGGCTCTTACGAGTTTAATGAGGCTCATTTCTGTGTGGAAGAACCCTTCTCCGGTAAGAGTTATCATATGGGAGACCGTGTCAAAATTTTGGTGGCGAAAACGGATCTAGAGCGGAGATTGATTGACTTTGTAATAGCTGATTGACGAGTTTTCCAGGAGATGCTATAATAAGTAGGCATCTCCTGATGAAACAAATGTACGATTGATTCGTCAGAAGGAATGAGGGGTAAAGTATGGACGGAATTCGCGTCATTGCAAACAACAAAAAAGTGCGCCATGAGTACTTCATTGAGGATACCTTCGAGTGCGGCATCGTTTTGACCGGAACCGAGATCAAATCGATTCGTCAGGGCAAGGTCAGCTTGAAAGAGTCTTATTGCGGCGTTACTGCAGGCGAGATTTTCGTGTATCAGATGAATATCAGTTCCTACGAACAAGGAAACATTTACAATGTGGATCCGGTTCGAACAAGGAAGCTGTTGATGCATAAGAAACAGATCAGCAAACTGGCTGGTCAGGTGCAGAAGCAAGGATATTCGATTATTCCACTAAGGCTTTATATGAAGGCGGGAAAGGCAAAGATTGAAATTGCCCTTGCCAAAGGAAAGAAACTTCATGATAAGCGTCATACCATCGCTACGCGCGATGCTGACAGACGAATGAAACGCGCTATGCGCGATCATTAATATCATGGGGGTGAAAATGGTTTCGACGGGGGTTTGGAACTTTTTGTAGCCGGGGATGTTGTGACACGTTCATCTAAAAAGCGGTCAAAAAAACAAATGCAAACGATAATTACGCTTACGCTGCCTAAGCTATAAGGTAGTAGCTCCTGATCGGTCGACCTGCAGGTCGGACTTGAGCTTCATTTAAAAGCAGGAAACGACACTTGGCTTGCCTGGTCCATGTGGTCGTATAACAGGCTCGCTCGGGTCTCCGCTAGTTGTTGGGGGGAGGCAAGGGTTAAACTTTAATCAACGACTATCCCAGTAGAAGCAGAACGGAAAGAGCTTTCGGACGTGGGTTCGACACCCACCACCTCCACCAAAATGTGAAACGACCTTCGGGTCGTTTTTTATTTTGCCGTAGTTTATGGAGTCGAACGCAAAATGCACCGCTGCCAGAGAAAGTTCAAGGTGCATGGCAGGCCTGAGAGCAGGTGAAGTCTGCGGTGGGACTCCCACCACCATGAAATCCTCGTTCTAAGAACGGGAAAAGAAAACCACCTCACTGTGATGGGAGGGATAATGCCATGAAGCAATTATTGGATGTGAAAATTTGTGGACCAATCGGGGACGTTGATGGCGTTGAAATGGATGACTAACAGATGAATCGATGAATATTTAAAACATAATAACAAAATAGATGTTCATATCACCGTATATTATGTAAAATAGGTAAGGTCAAGATGTAAGAGAAGGAGGACCTATGTACAGACAAGGGTTTGATAATGAAAAGTACTTAAATCAGCAATTTGAAAATATTTTGGAACGAGTTAAAGAATATGATGGGAAGTTGTATTTAGAGTTTGGAGGCAAACTCATGTATGATTTTCATGCGGCACGCGTTCTGCCTGGATATGATCCGAATGTTAAGGTGAAGCTGCTCAGCCGATTGAAAGATGATGCGGATATTATCATAGCTATCTATGCAGGGGATATTGAGCGTAAAAAGATGCGCGCAGATTTTGGTATCACCTATGACATGGAATGTTTAAAACTGATTGATGATTTTAAAAGATGGGAACTAAATGTGGCGGGTGTTGTCATCACGCGTTATGAAGGACAGCCTGCTGCAACACAGTTTAAGAATAAACTGGAGCGTCGCGGCATTAAGACCTATACACATGGATATACAAAAGGCTATCCAACGGACATCAATAAGGTTGTCAGCGAAGAAGGCTATGGCGCCAACCCTTATATTGAAACTGAGAAAAAACTGGTTATCGTAACGGCTCCCGGTCCAGGTAGCGGAAAGCTTGCTACGTGTCTCAATCAGTTGTATCATGATTCTGTACGAGGCAAGAAGTCAGGATATGCCAAGTTCGAGACGTTCCCAGTCTGGAATATGCCGCTTAATCACCCGGTGAATATTGCATATGAATCGGCCACAGCGGATTTAAAAGATTTCAATGTCATAGATCCGTTCCATCTTGGAGCATACAATAAGACAACAGTGAACTACAACAGAGATGTGGATAGCTTTCCGCTTCTGAAGAGAATTTTAGAAAAAATCACGGGTGAAGAATCTGTGTATCAGTCGCCAACAGACATGGGCGTAAATATGGTCGGTTACGGCATTATTGATGATGATGTCGTGAGACATGCGTCTCATCAGGAAATAATAAGAAGATGTTTTGTATATGAATGCGAATATATGAAAGGTCTTGTAGATAAAGAGACGGTTGAACGCGCTGAACTGATCATGGATAATCTAGGCCTTGCAAAAGAAGATCGTGTTGTGGTCACACCAGCTCGTGAGGCAGCCAAGGGCTGTAAACACAACAATCCGGATATCATTTCGTGTGGCGCAGCGATCATGCTGAAAGAGGGTACAATAATTACAGGTAAAAATTCTGAAATTATGAATGCAACATCAAGTGTGGTTTTGAATGCGATCAAACATATGGCAAAGATTCCTGACAATATTTACTTGCTGACGCCAAGTATTATTGAATCGATTATTGCACTGAAAAAGCGTCTTAAAGAGAACTTTGAAGCCTTGAGCTTGCAGGAAACGCTCATTGCATTAAGCATCAGTGCGACGTCGAACCATACGGCTAAAGTTGCTCTGGAAACATTGGAAGAACTGTCAGGGTGCGAACTTCACTGTACGCACATGCTTATTCCTGGCGATGAGTCAGAAATTAGAAAAATTGGTATCAGGTTAACATCAGATCCATTGTTCCCAAGCAATGATTTGTATATGAAGTAAAAGCGGTTTAACGTGTGAAATGAGGGTTGTCATCAGTTGAGACAGCCCTTTTGTTATTTTGAAAATTGTATTTTTGATAGTAAAATTGGTGGTGCAAATCGCAAGTGGGTTTAATCATACTGGCTTCAACCTTTATGGGGGAGAATATTCAAGCTGGTAGACTTTGTATGGGTAAAGAATTAAAAGAGCGGGATTTGACTTGCGGTAAAAAAACTTCAAACATGATAGATGCGGGGTGAGACCGGGTAAAATTTATTTAATAGTGACTAAGGAGGCTATGCGAATGGAATTCAAACAAGTATACACACCGGGGCTTGCACATTGCTCGTATGTGATTGGAGGAGAATCTGCCTGCGTTGTCATAGATCCTGCAAGAGAAGTGAAGCAGTATATTGCCATCGCGGATTCATTGGGGCTTCCGATCAAGGGGATCATTGAAACCCATTTGCACGCAGATTTTGTATCCGGGCATGTGGAGCTTAGAGAACTTACAGGTGCAACGATATATGTAACCGCTAAGGCAAATGCTGAGTTTGAGCACCACCCTGTCAAAGATGAAGAGGAATTTCAAATTGATACATTGCTGTTCAAAATGCTAGATACGCCCGGACATACGCCGGAATCCACTGTTTATCTTGTGACAGATCTTGAAAGAGGCAGCCAACCAGTAGTCGCCTTTACTGGGGATACACTTTTAGTGGGGGATGTTGGAAGACCGGATTTATTCCCAGATAAAAAAGAAGAGCTGGCGTCCAAGCTTTATGGGAGTCTTAGAAGACTTGAAACGCTTGGCGACAACATTGAAATATATCCAGCGCATGGTGCAGGTTCACTGTGTGGAAAGGCGCTTTCTTCCAAACTTTCATCCACAATTGGAACGGAGAAACTGCAGAATACAGCTATGTTGAAGCATCCGGAGGAAGCCTTTATCAAAAGTTTCCTGAAAGAAATGCCCGAGGCGCCCGATCATTTTTCACGCTGCTCCGAATTGAATAGAAGGGGTGCCAAGCCTGTGTCGAAACTGAAAAGACCTGTCGGTTATTCACCGGAAGAGTTTTTGAAACTTAGTCAAAATGGATATATTGTGGTAGATACCAGGGATCAGTTTGCATTCGGTTCGGCGCATGTTCCTAGGGCTTACGCCCTCAGTCTAAAAGGTAATTTTGCTACTTTTTCTGGTTGGGTTTTGCCTTACGATCAACCGATCTTGCTCGTTTTAGAAGATAGGCAGGACATTCATAAGGTACTTCGAGCATTATACAGCGTGGGACTCGACAATGTTAAGGGTTACCTTAAAGGGGGAATGTCTGCCTATGCGGCTAGTGGGCTTGTGACGGCGAGATTTGAAAGTATTTCGGTTTCTGAAGCGAAAGACAGGTATGAGAAAGGAAGCCTACATCTTGTCGATACCCGATTGAAAAGTGAATGGGATAGGGGACATATTCAAGGTTCGCTCCACGTACCCGCTCCGGATGTACGACATAAGTTCCGCGAACTGGAAGGGAACAAACCTCTTGCCTTTATATGCAATTCTGGCAATCGGTCGCTTCTTGCAGCTAGCTTGATGTTGAATTTCAGCAAAGCCCAAAATGTGATTAACGTCATTGGGGGAACGACGGCTTGGTTGTCGCTCGGACACCCTATGGTTACTGAAGGCGATGAGAACTGATGAAATGATTGAGTTTATTGGATTTGAAAAGGGGTCGAGGGTTTTCTTGACACGCTCCACCTCCACCACCAGAAAACCCTCGTCTTGAACGAGGATGGAACCACTCTATTTTGATAGGGTGGTTTTTTTGTTGCAGTAGTTCATTGTACGATAGATAAGTTCTGTATGATGAATATATTTACTAAGTCTGTATGTTATAATGAATTGACTGAAGGTTAGTTTACTAATTTGGGTGGTGAATAGGATGACAAGAAGAATTAGAAATTCAGGAAAGGCAATAATTTTTAGAAATGGGAAGATGTTAGTAACGAAAATTAAGGATCAAGATGATGTTTTTTACATTATGCCTGGAGGAGGGCAAGAATCGGGAGAGACTCTAGAAGAGGCTGTTAAAAGAGAGGTTGCAGAAGAATTTGGATTGCAAGTGGAACCAAAGTCACTTGAATTTGTGATTGAGGGTGTAACTGGTGAAGCATTTCATAGGGTGGATCTAGTCTTTTTATGTGAATACATCAAGGAAATACCTAATGCCGAAATTACGGGCGACTATAACCAAATTGGATTTGAGTGGTTACCTATTGACAATCTTGTTAATGAACCATTATATCCTTCAAGATTAAGAAAACAGATAATGAATCTATTCAATGGTAAAGAAACAGAAGTGTATCTTGGGAATGAGAGTATAGAATAAATATATGGATCCTGATAAATTAGAATTGTAACTTTAAGTTATAGTAAACGGAGAAGGTTGTAAGTTTCATTACCGCATTGGTCAATGCCGATTAAATTGACTTGAAGAATGGAGGTGCAGCATACATGGGTCAGAGAGTTATTACTTATTTTTCGGGAACCGGTGGAACGAAACTCATAGCAGAAACGTTAAGGAATCAATTGGACATGGTTGATGGGATATTCTCTATAGAACAAGATGCTAAAATGGGAATGATGATCGATGCAATTCGATGCAGTAAAACCTTGTTTTTGTTGTATCCGGTTCATGCGTTTTCGGCACCTCAGATTGTGATCGATTTTTTGGAAGAGCTCAGCGAAGAGAGCTTGAAAGAAACGGATGTTTGTGTTATATCAGTCTCGGGCGGTGGTGCTGTATGGCCAAATACAAAAAGTAGGGTGGAGGTTATAAGCAGATTGTTGGAAATGGGGGCGACGGTTATTCATGAAAGCATGATGGTAATGCCTTCGAATTGGCTGTTAGCAACCAATAGGGATGCTTCTGCTTTATTGATCAGGGGTGTGCCTTTGAGAATAAGACAAATCATCAGTGAGATTGAGCAAAGAAAACCACGTGTGATAAAAGCAAGAAAAATAGGCTGCTTGCTTGGAAGGATCAATAAACTGGAGAAAAAAGGCGCAACGAGATTTTCGAAACGATTCAATATTTTGGACCATTGTACTTATTGTGGATGGTGCGAAGAAGCATGTCCGCGCAAGAATATACATGTTGATGCCGAGGAAAAAACAATTATTTTTGGCGATCAGTGTATGATGTGCATGCGTTGTGTATATGGGTGCCCACAGAATGCAATTACCACAAAGAGTCGTCAAGTTCTAAAGGATGGGTATATTATCGAGGATTTTATTGATTTGAGTGTCACGCCAACTATGGATGTAATTAATAACTCGACAAAAGGTCTCCTCTGGGGAGGCGTTAAGCAGTATTTAAAACTGATATATTTTGGTGTATCAAAATAATTTTGGGATAGGTGTAAACACTCTAGAGATAGGGTGTTTTTTTTGCACAAATAAAATAGTATGCCGCCCATTGTTAAAAATATTCCTAAAAGCGGATGTTCAGTGCTGCGTCATCTAGAAAATCAGAAGGACGATTAAAAAAGTTTGGAAGAAAGATTTGTCTGATATACTCCTGGATCTTGAGTCTGTTTATGAACCACCAAACCGAGTTCAAAGATACTAATGCTTGAAGTCGTTTCTAAAGAATGGAAAATGAGATAGCTTACAGTCGTCGTATCATGGAATGAAACGACTAATCTGTAAATTCGTTATAATTATCCGTTTTACATAAGATAATCGATAATTACAACCAGCAGGTTGAAAAATTCAACAAATCAATTGGTCGATTTTCCAAAATAAAGGCTCCTCTTTGATGAAAATTCATGCATGCAAAATCATATATATTAAAGTTACTGAGCACAATCAAAACGGGTCTACTCGAAAACGGAAAGATTTTGCTCAAGCCTATGAGGATTTTCAGATGATACTCTCGGAAGGATATTAATAGGAGTAGCACAACTTTAGTTGCCCTATATAAGTGGAATGTGACAGAAACGTAAACTATCAGTGACATAAATGTAAACTAATGGTATAATTGGAACAATAGATTTAGTCACTTGAGGAAAACATTGGAATTTCAGTGCATCCTGAAGAGATGATTTATCAGTCAGAAATCATGAATAGTCTTTTTTATTGGCTGGTTAAAAATGCATAAAAAATAGGGGAGGTACAAATGAAAAAAAGAGTGAGTTTATTATTAGTAATGATGATATTACTAACAACAGTTTTAAGTGGTTGTGGGTCTTCGGAAGCTACAGGTGGCACGACTGAAACAGAAGCACCTGCAGTGGTTGAAGAGCTAAAAGAAGTTACGATTGGAATAAAAGGCGACATTAACTCGTTTGACCCATATGGTCTTGACGAAGGTATCAATAACGCATTAATTAGACACATATATGAGGCACTTGTAACACAAGATGATAATGGTGTTATAGTTCCACTTCTTGCAGAGAGCTGGTCGGCAAATGAAGATGCTACGGTATGGACGTTTAACCTAAGACAAGGCGTAAAATTCCATAACGGAAATGACTTTAATGCTGATGATGTTATTTATTCACTTACGAGAGCAAAAACATTAGAAACCTCATCTTTTGATGCAATGGTTGCTACTGTAAAAGAGTTTGTAAAAGTTGACGAGTACACAGTTGATTTAGTTTTAGAACAATCAAATGTGTTACAACTAGTTCAACTTAAAAATGTCGTGATTATGGATAAAGAAACTTATGAGAATTTATCTGAACCAGAAATAGCAGTAACTGCTGTTGGTACTGGTAAATATACACTTACGGAATACGAAAGAGAAGACCGAATCGTATATGATAGAAATGAAAACTATTGGGGTGAGAAACCAGAAGTAGAGAGAGTTACTTATAAGCCTATCTCTAATGATGGTACAAGAACTGCAAACATGATGTCTGGTGCTGTTGATATGATCGCTGGCGTACCTGTAAGAGATGCGGGTACACTAGGCGCTAACGACAAGATCACCGTTGTTTCTAATCCAGATAAAATGCTTATTCATATGAATTTAGCAGGATGGACAGAAAACCCAAGTCCAGATGCAAAAATGCCGCTTATTTCTCCTGATGGAACGAATCCATACCTTTCTAGAGAAGTAAGAGAAGCGATGTACAGAAGTATTGATGTTCAGACTATTATAGACCAAGTTCTAAACGGGTATGCAACGCCTGCTACTTCTTATACATTGCCATACTTTGTAGGGCATAATGATTCAATCGAAAGATATGCATTTGATCCAGTACTGGCGGAGCAACTATTGGATGAAGCTGGATATCCAAGACAAGAGGATGGCTATCGATTTGAAATCACATTAGATGGAGCAAACGATAGATACATCAATGATGCTGATGTTGCGGCTGCAATTGCAGGATACTTTGAAAAAGTAGGCGTAAAAGTTAATCTTAACTTGATGTCAAGATCTGTATACTTCGGTTACATCAGTTCTAGTAATCGTGAGGGCGACGTGATGCACACATGTTTGACTGGTTGGGGAGAACCAACTGGTGATAGCACGATCCTAGGGCTTGACTGTATTTATTCACATACACAAGAAGCTGCAAAGAAGGATGGTTTTGGCGGAATTAATCGTGGATTCTATTCTAATGATTATACCGACGAACTGATAGACACTGCTCTTAAAACGGTAGACGTAGATGAACGAGCAGGAATCATGGAAGAAGTATGGCAAATCGTACACGATGAAGTAGTATTTATTCCTCTTTACTTCCAAGAGGAAATATATGCTTATGGCGATAATATCGTGTATACTCCTAACAGAGAAAATGCTGTATATGCTTGGAACATAACTTTCAAATAAGATAATATTCTAAATTAAATAAGACCATAAGCAAGATATATAAATTCTTGCTTATGGTCTATTAGTTAATATTGTGTTAAAAATATTAATGGATTATTAGAAACGAGTAGATTTTCTATTCGTTTTTTTTAATCAGAGAATGAGGTGTTTATCCTTATTCTCTAAATAAGTAACGGGGGATATTACTTTGATAAAATTTCTAATAAAAAGAATATGGCAACTTGTAATCGTTCTTTTTGCTGTATCATTACTTGTCTTTATCATGACGAGCCTAGTCGGTGATCCATTATCACTTCTTGTAAAAGAAAATGCATCTGCTTCACAAATTGCAGAAGCAACAGAATATCTAGGGTTAGACCAGCCAGCCTATCATCAATATTTTCTTTTTGTAAAAAATGCACTTAATGGTGATTTTGGAGTGAGTTACAGGTATCAGCAGTCTGCTATTCATTTAATTATTGAGAGAATGCCTGCAACCTTAGAACTTGTTGTCATAGCCATGGCGCTCTCGATTGTATTTGGAATTGTATTTGGCGTTTACGCAGGGGCCTACCCAAATAGCTTTTTGAGTAAAACAATTATGAACTTGTCCATTGCAGGCATATCCGTCCCATCTTTTTGGTTAGGAATGCTGATGATCTATATATTCGGTATAAAATTTGGCCTTCTACCCGTTTCTGGTAGAGGAGAGGTCGGGACCATTTTGGGGATAAAAACTAGCCTTGCTACAATAGATGGGATCAAGCATGTTATCCTTCCAGCGCTAACGCTTTCGATGGGTAGTGTTGCAAGCATAATAAGACTAACAAGAGCTGGAATACAAGAGAATATGGTTCAGGACTATGTAAAACTAGCAAGAGCAAAAGGTGTTAAGAATAGAAAAATCCTTTTTGGTCACGTATTGAAAAATACGCTGATACCAATTATAACAATATTTGGTCTGCAGCTTGGTTCACTTATTGCATATACCACAATCACAGAGACTATTTTTGCGTGGCCTGGGATGGGCAAATTGATAATCGACTCAATTAACTCGTCTGATACACCCATAATATCTGCGTATATTTTATTAGTTGCAGTCATATTTGTTGTAATTAACTTTGTTGTGGACTTGCTTTACTGTGTGATAGACCCAAGAATCGAACTTAAATAATGGAGGATAAAACTAATGGAAAATAATAAAGCTAGTAACATTAAATCCTCTTTTGTACCTAAGAAGAAAACTTTTTCAGAAAAGTTTGATGACTTTAAAAAATCAGAGGGATTTTATAATTATAAAAAATCAAAATCGGCAATAGCAGGAACTATCATTATTATATTTATTGTTGGTGTTGCGCTTTTAGGACCTTTGTTCACCGTTCAAGACCCATATGACATCGCATCACTTTCATTAATGGATGCGTATAGAGCACCTTCATTTATGGATCCTGATAACACACAGTTTTTACTAGGAACCGATCAGCAAGGACGTGATGTTTTAAGCGCTATCGTTTATGGTAGTAGGGTTTCCTTATATATTGGTATTGTTGCAACTCTTATGGCATCAGTATTTGGTATAACACTTGGACTTATTTCAGGCTATTATGGAGGAAAAGTAGAAAGTATTATTATGAGACTTGCGGATATACAGCTGTCCTTTCCTTCACTACTAATTGCGCTTTTTCTCATGACTATTTTCGGAAGAGGTGTAACGAATATACTGCTTGCATTGCTGCTTGTTGGGTGGGTAAAATACGCAAGAACAGTAAGGGGCGCTACACTTAGTGTGAAAAGCTCAGAGTATATTGAAGCGGCAAGAGTGATAGGACTTCCAAGTTATCGGATTATTATAAAACATATACTGCCAAATGTGCTCACTTCTATCGTGGTATTATCAACAATTCAGATTGGTAACTTTATACTAACAGAAGCAACACTAAGCTTTTTAGGGCTTGGCGTACCTGTTACAGAACCATCACTTGGCATGCTTTGTAGTAATGGCTTTGTTGTACTTTTTAGTGGTATGTGGTGGGTTACTGTTTTCCCCGGACTATATATAATGCTAATTGTTTTTGGTATCAATCTTTTAGGTGATTTCTTAAGAGATGAATTCAACCCAAAACTCAAATAGCAGAGGAGAAAAATATGGAAAAATTACTTGAAGTTAAAAATTTAAAAACATATTTTCATACATTTAAGGGTGTTGTAAAGGCAGTTGATGGAGTCGATTTCTATGTTAATAAAGGTGAAATATTAGGTATCGTAGGAGAGTCTGGTGGCGGAAAGTCTATCACAGGTTTTTCTCTTATAAAACTGATTGAGTCACCTGGGAAAATAGAGACAGGCGAAATATTATTTGAGGGCAACGACCTAGTCAAGTATTCGGAAAGAGAAATGTCAAAAATCAGAGGAAAAGACATCGTCATGATTTTTCAGGATCCAATGACGTCGCTTAACCCTGTATACACAATAAAACAGCAAATAGAAGAATCATTAATTCTTCACACAAATTTGAATAAAAAAGAAAGACATGAAAGATGTGTTGAGCTTCTGAAAGATGTGGGGATACCAAATCCGGAAAATAGGCTTACGAATTATCCACACCAATTTAGTGGTGGCATGAGACAAAGAGTCGTAATTGCAATCGCGCTTGCTGTAAACCCGAAACTCATTATTGCTGACGAGCCTACAACGGCTCTCGATGTAACCATACAAGCACAGATCCTAAAACTTATGACAGAGCTTGTAAAAAAACAAGGCTGTTCGATGATCCTGATCACCCATGACCTTGCGGTTGTTTCAGAGATTGCAGACAGAATTAATGTTATGTATTGTGGAAAGATCGTGGAGTCATCTAAGGTGTCAACAATTATGAATCATTGTAAACACCCATACACCAGAGGGCTGCTAAATTCTATTCCTGATATTAAAGATAACAAGGACAGACTAGAGACAATAGACGGTATTGTACCGAATATGTTTAAGTTGCCTAAAGGCTGCAACTTTTACCCTAGATGTAATAAACGAATGGAAGAATGCGAAAATAAAGAACCAGAGTATAGAGAGTATAAAGAAGGACATTATATATCTTGTCATTATCCAATAGAAGGAGAAAGATAGAATGAACTTTATTTTAGACGTTAAAAACTTAGAAAAAAGATTTGAGTTAACGAGTGGATTTTTAAATAGCCTTACTTTTAAAAATGGAAAGTTAACAAAAGAAAAAAAAGCTGTACATGCTGTAAACGGTGTTTCCTTTGCTATAAAAAAAGGTGAAGTTTTTAGTCTAGTTGGAGAATCAGGCTGTGGTAAATCTACGACGGCTAGAACGGTAATCAAACTTTATGAGCCGAATAATGGGGAAATATTTTTTGAAGGCAATGATATAACAAATATTTCGAGAAAAGAAATGCTTAAATACAGATCAAAAATACAGATGATTTTCCAAGATCCATACGCATCTCTTAATCCACGACAAAAAGTTATTGATATTATCATGGAGCCTATTCTGTTTCATAAGCTAGCAAATTCAAAACAAGAAGCTGAACAAAAAGCCTTCGCGGTTTTGGAAAAAGTGGGTATACGACCAGAACAGGCATATCGATTTCCGCATCAATTTAGTGGTGGACAAAGACAACGTATTGGAATTGCTAGAGCATTAGCACTAGAACCAGAGCTCATAGTAGCAGATGAGCCAGTATCGGCACTAGACGTTTCTATACAAGCACAGATACTTAATCTTATGATGGATTTGAAAGAAGAATTGAATTTATCTTATCTATTCATTGCCCATGATCTATCTGTTATTAAGCATATAAGTGACAGAATTGGTGTTATGTATCTAGGAAAAATTGTGGAAACCGGAACCACTGAGGAAATTTTTTCAAACCCTAAGCACCCATACACAAAAGCACTTTTAGAGGCGCTGCCTAAGATCAATGGGAAAAATATGGTTGATTTCAAGGGGTTGAAAGGCGAAGTACAAAGCCCAATTAATCTTCCGAAGGGTTGTTATTTTTGTGACAGATGTAACGAAAGTTTGGATATCTGTCATCATACAATTCCTGTAGAACAAGAGATAACAAAAGACCATTATGTCTCTTGTCATCTTTATAAAGGAAAAGATAATGAGTAGTAAAAAACCTATAATCGGAATAAGTTCTGATGTCTTAGAAGGAAAAAATACAATATATAGTTATAGAGTTTATGGTGTTAAGGATATGTACGTGGATTCTATAAATGCTTCAGGGGGAGTATCTTTTGTTCTCCCTGTAACGAATGATGATGATATTATTAGAGCGTATGTCAACCATGTTGACGGAGTCGTGCTGACTGGTGGAAAAGATATAAATCCTTTAAGATGGGACGAAGAACCAAGAGAAGAAATTGGAGAATCTAATAATCTAAGAGATTCTTTTGATTTGAAACTTGTAGAATATGCAATTGAATACAAAAAGCCGATTCTAGGTATTTGCAGAGGTTTACAAGTCATAAATATTTTTCTTGGAGGAACGCTATATCAGGATGTATCCTATTCGAAAGGGCAGTATATTAAACATGCCCAAAAAGGTGATACGCATGTTGGAACGCATCATATAATGATAGAAGAAAATTCTATCCTGCATAGTGTGTTAGGTCCTGAATATATTGTAAATAGCTTACATCATTTATCTATAAAAGATTTAGGTAAAAACTTGAAAGTTACTGCAATGTCAAATGATGGTATCGTAGAAGCGATAGAAAGTACGAACGATAACTATATCTTGGCACTCCAATTTCATCCAGAGGCAATGAGTGCTTCTGATGAGGGAATAAAAAGACTGCTTGATCAATTTGTATCTGATTGCGTATAAACATCAGATTACGCTTGAGGGTGATGTAATTCATTTGTTATAAGTAGTTTAATTGATGTTGTTTATAGAGACTATGCAAACTAATATTCTAAAATAATTAATGAGAAAAGATCATGCTTTAAAAGGAAAATCGAGTAGATGAGAACTTAGGAATAGTGGATCTTGAAACATAAGTGCTTATCATTTACAAGGACGAGGGTTTTCTTGATGAACGCCATCTCCACCACAAAAACTCTCGTTCAGTACGAGGATGGAAACACTCTAGAGATAGGGTGTTTTATTATGTCAAGGCTCATTGGTTTTGTATGTTTTTATAGCACAAATCAATAAACTCTTTTGTTTCCGCTGCTAATGAAAAATTCTTAATTTTTATCCACCCTACATTCATTTTTTCATTTATGTCATGAATAGGTATGCTGATTAAATTCTGCTCGATGATTCCTTCTATTAAAAAACCGGTTCCTATTGTGTAACTGTCAGTATTGCAGATTATGTTGTTCATTGTGGCGCGATCCAGAACATTGACAGACTGTTTTGCATTGATAACAATAGCTTCTTCAGAAAAATTAAGTGAATTATTTTCCTGCTCATAACTTATAAAAGGATATTTTGAAAGTTCATCAAGAGTCACAGTTTTTTGTCTTGCAAGGGGATGATTTTTTCTGATAAACGCGTGAAGATTTACGATTGCAAGTGAATTAAATTCTATGTTTTTTGAAAGAAGATATTTTCTCACGAATTTCTCGGTCGAAGTTGAAAGGAATATTATGCCAGCACTGCTTTGCTGCGTATATACGTCTTCAATTATTTGATACGTTTTTCTTTCTCTGAGGAGAAGCTCATAATCGTTGAAATTATGATTGTTCATAAATTCGATGAAGGATTTTACGACAAAGGCATAGTGCTGAGAAGAAACGATAAGGCGTAAATATTCCTGTTTGTTTTTACTGGCAAAAAGTTGCTCAATATTATCGGATTGCTCAATCAGACTTTTGGCATGATGCAGAAGCTCGGTTCCTTCAAGAGTGAATTTAAGCTTTTTCGTATTATCACGGTGGAAAACGTCTATTCCAAGATCATCCTCTAATTCCCGAATTGCTTTACTAATGCTTGGTTGAGAAACGAATAAATTTTTTGCTGCTTTATTCATAGAACCGCACCTGGAGATTTCAACCAAGTATTTTAATTGCTGAATTGTCATATCATCGTCTCCTTTCTCGTATTTGTTTATCTAGCAAAAGGCTATGATCCACATACTAGATTTATTAAGTAATAGTTTTTGGTTATTAAAATTAATAAATTATTGATATTTTACAGCTATAACTGTATGTGATAAATTTATAATAGTCAATGAAGCCTATAAACGTATACAATATTTTTTATAGAAATATTCGGATATACGGTTGGCGAATATATAACCATTTTAATCATTGGAAAAATTTAAGGAGGAAATTATTATGTCACAAAAAAAGCTTAGCACTAAAATTATTCATTCCGGGGAAGTGGAGTTTACAAAAAAGGTATTAGGTTCTGTTTCTGTACCAAAAGTACCTCCAATTTTCATGAGTTCAGTTTTTTCTTTTGACGATGTCGACTCTTTAGAATCGGTCTATGATGGAACAGCAGAGGGTTATGTCTATTCGCGAATGTCAAATCCAACAACAGATGGTGTTGGTGAAATATTAGCGGCTGCAGAAGACTGCGATGGTGCTTTAGTATTTTCATCCGGTATGGCTGCTATTATCACGGCTATTATTGCAAATGTAGAATCCGGGGATCATATTATTTCTTCACCGGTTCTTTATGGGGGCGTTTATGATTACTTTACGAATGAAATAAAAAGATTTGGAGTAGAAGTTACCTTTGTTGATTTTGTAAATGATGATATTGAAAAATATATCAAACCGAATACAAAAATAATCTACACAGAAACCATTTCAAACCCACTTATGGAAGTCATGGACATTTCAAAAATAAGCATGATTGCACATAAGCATGACTGCAAGCTTATCGTCGACAATACCTTTGCGACTGCTGCCATTGTTAAGCCTCTTTCTTTCGGTGCAGATATTGTTGCATATAGTACAACAAAATTTTTGGGCGGTCATAGCGACATCATTGGAGGCGCACTTTTAGCCGACAAGGAAACAATAGACCATCTCCGCAGATTTAGCATTCTTTATGGAGCTACAATGAGCCCTTTTGATGCATGGCTATTAGCTAGAAGCTTGCGCACATTGGAAATTAGGATAGAAAAGCACAGCAAAAATGCTTTAAAAGTGGCAAAGTTTCTTGAAAGCCATCCTAAAATTGAGAACGTTTATTATCCTGGGCTCGAATCTTCTCCTTCCTATGAATTGGCTCAAAAATTCTTTATTAACGGAAGGTGTGGCGGAATGCTGAGTGCAGATATTGCAGGAGGCGAAGAGGCGGCCATTAAATTTATAAAAGAATGTGAAAGCATTAAATTTGTTCCAAGCCTTGCCGGTGTAAGCACGACGTTATCTTATCCAGCAAAAACATCTCATCGGGCATACAGTAAAGATGAGTTGGAGAGGGTTGGGATATCAAATGGTCAGTTGAGATTTTCAATCGGTCTTGAAGATGTTGATGATATAATCGGTGAATTAAAATCCGCACTTGATCGGATATAAATTTGGTGAAAATAAGGAGGAAGATGGATATGGACAAAAATTTTAATGAACTTGCGGAAAAATATTTCGATGAAATTGTCATAACAGCTTCTGAACTATTACAAATACCAAGTGTTTCAGGAAATGAAGGCGGGGTTGCTGACTATATAAAAAGTAAGTTGGATTCCTTGGATTACGATGAAATTCATGTAGATGAAGTAGGCAATGTAATTGGAATCATGAGAGGTTCCGGAGGCGGGAAAAGCACCATGCTTTATTGCCATATGGACACAGTCGAAGCTGGACAGCTTGATAAATGGAGATATCCTCCTTTTTCTGGCGCTGTAGCGGAAGGGAAAATTTGGGGACGGGGAGCAAGTGACACAAAAGGCACGCTTGCGCCAATGCTGTATACCCCGTACATCCTTAAAAAAGAAGGAATCATGCCAAAGGGAGATGTGTATGTCGTTGGCGTTGTTCAGGAAGAGGTTGCCGGATTCGGTGCCATGCATATGGCGGCAGAGGAAAAGTATCTGACGGATTTTGCTGTAGTAGGCGAAGCCACTGAAAATGATATAGCGATTGCCTGTAAAGGGAGAATTGCTATTGAACTAACAATAAACGGTAAATCCTGTCATGCGAGTATTCCAGAAACCGGAGTGAACCCTTTTAATTATTTGCACAAATTTCTTGAAGCGTTAAAAGATTTTCCCGTGGCATATGATGAAAATTTTGGTTCTTCTAAAATTACACCTACAAAAGTTACATCATCTGAAGAGGGGACAAACATTGTGCCGAGTACAGTAGTGCTTACGTTGGATTATAGAAGCGTACCGGTGGAAACCAATGAATCTATCGTTGAAAGGGTCAGAACCATCGTAGATCAATGTATGTTTGAAGGAATAACCGTTGATATGGAAATCATCATGCTTGATATTACAACCTATACAGGATTTAAAGGGCGCGGTCTCAATGGCCTTCCGGCTTTTCAAATCGATAAGAACAGCGAAGTCGTTCTTGCGGCAAAAAGTGCGCTTGAGAAAACCTTTGGAAGAGATGTGAAAACGAAGCCATGGGCTTTTGCGACGGATAGTGGGCATTATGCTTCAAAAGGCGTTCAAGTGATCGGGTATTCACCTGCTGAAATAAAATACTGCCATACGACGGAAGATAATATTGATTTAAATATGCTCAAAGAAGGAATTGCAGGTTGCCTTGCAATTACAGAAAGTTTATCGAACATTAAAAAATAGAATATGCACCCCGATTTCCTATGGGTAATTGGGGTGCAATAAAAGAGAGTGTGTTTTATATATGGAACAATCAGGTGTATTTGAGGTATCTGAAATAGCTAAAAAGAAAATGATTAATTTTAAAAATGAACCCTTGAGATTTTTTATGTATTCCATGATGGCAGGAGTTTTTTGTGGATTAGGCATGATACTGGCATATTCTGCAGGCGGTTCTCTAGCAAATAATGAATCTACCGTAGGCTTTGCAAAAATTATTTTTGGAATATCATTTGCTCTTAGCTTTACACTTATTGTATATGCAGGAAGTGAGCTTTTTACTGGAAATGTAGGAGTAATGACCATAGGTATTCTCAACAGATCGGTTACCGTAAAAGATGGGATAAAATTGGCTTGTTTTGTCTATTTTGGTAACTTCCTTGGAGCAACTATAATCGCTCTACTGATAGGTGCCGGTGGATTATTGGAGAATCCCGAAATTGCAAACTATATAGTAAGTAGCAGTGCGACAAAGATGCAGCTTCCTATTATGCATAGCTTTGTAAGAGGAATTCTCTGTAATATGATGGTTGTTCTTGCTACATGGTGTTGTGCCAAATTAAAATCAGAGCCGGCAAAAATGATGATTCTAGTATGGTGTGTATATGGTTTTTGTACCAGTGGTTTTGAGCATAGTATTGCAAATATGGCGCTATTTGTTATGAGTAGCATTTCTCCCTTCGCTACTCCGGAAATATCAATAGCGGGATACTTAAGCAATATAATACCTGTGACCCTTGGAAATATTGTGGGTGGAGGAGCAATAGGTGCTGTTTATTATTATCTTGGAAGCGGCTCCGCTTCAATAATCGAACCAAGCAAAATACAAAGATTAAAAACGGATTATCTTTAAAAGTAAAACGATCTTCGGATCGTTTTTTTATTTTGTCGAGGTTTATGGAATCGAACGCATATGTAACGCTGTCTGTGGCAGAAAAAGGTGCATGGCAGGCTTGAGAGCAGACGAGTCTGCGATGGGGCATCTACCAACTCCACCAATAAGCTCTTGTCATTGAGAGACTAGAACCACTCTACCTAAGAAGCATCAACGGTAGGGTGGTTTTTATATTGCAATTAACTTGGGGCTAGATAAGGTGAAACTATTTCCGATGAATACACTTTTCGTCCAATTAACTAAGAGTGTTAAGACGAACAAAAAAGTTAATTGATCCATTACTAATTGGCACGTTTGAGTGAATAGATATGGGTATAATAGTAGTATATGATTGGGGGATGCTATGATTTATGGATTTGAAACTAATAATAATTTGAAATTATCGGATATCGGTGGCAAAGCAAAATCTCTAATTGAAACAACTATGGAAGGATTTAATGTACCTACTGGTATTGTGCTGTCTGTCGAGTATTTTAAGCATTGGAATGAATTAATAGAAGCAACTCCATTATGGAATAAATTTGTAGTATCACCAACAAAAGAATTGTGTGAAGAACTGAAGACAATGGCCTATGAGTCTGAATTTACAGTTGAACAGATTGAAACATTGGATGATGCACTTATGGCAATGTCCGATAATGCTGTTTTTTCAGTAAGATCTTCATCCTCTGAAGAGGACTCTGAAAACATCAGTTATGCAGGGCTATATGAAACGGTTTTAGGTGTAAGGCAGGATGATTTAATAAAAAACATTAAAAAGGTTTTTGCCTCAATGTTGGACTATCGTGTGATTGAATACAAGCAACTAAATGGCATATCAATAGATAATCCAAGAATTGCCATAATAATTCAGCTGCAAATTAATTCTGAAATTAGTGGAGTTGCCTTTTCTATTAATCCGCAAAATAACTGTTATGATGAGGCTGTAATTAATGCTAGCTTTGGTTTGGGAGAGACAATTGTATCGGGAAGAGTTACACCTGATACATATATAGTTGATAAAGTTAAAAATGATATAACTCAAAAAACTATTAATGAAAAATTACGTGTGCTGTGGTTAAACCAAGATGGGGGCACTAGAGAAGAGGAGAATGCAAAAAAAAATGTGCAAGCTTTAACTGATGAACAAATACTCATGGTAACCAAACTTGTTGTTAGCTGCGAAAAATTTTATGGAAAACCAATTGATATTGAGTGGGCAATTAGTGAAGGAGAACTTTATTTATTACAATCACGACCAATAACAGGTTATTTTAAACTTTTCGGTGAAATGCTCACAAAACCAGGAGAAACCAAATACTTGTACCTGGATTTGATTGTTCTTACTCAAGGGTTTTCCACGTCGCTTTCAGTCTTAGGACTGGATTTATGGAAGCAGTTAATGGAACGTTTAATGTCATTCCCTGATGGTGAAGGTGGTATTCTAGTTAATATCCATGGTAGACAGTATTTAAATGTATCCAATATGGTAAAGGCACTTGGTATAAGAAGTACAATGG
>JABXKS010000068.1 GCA_013619125.1 Clostridiales bacterium | reverse complement strand
GTATTTAATGGTTTCAATAAGGCTGTGTTCTAAACTGGTTACTTTACTTATTTTTTGAGCACCTTTATAGGTAAAAAGAATTTCTTCATCCTTCTCTCCAAATTCAATTTTAATGTCATGATCAGAGAAAAATCTAAAAGCATACTTTGGATATTCTCCACGCAACAGAACATCACTAAAAAAATACTCCATTTGATTATGTTTCATCGTTGCTAAAACATCTTCTGGTTTTGCTGATGCAGAATATTCTGGACCTCCACACAACATCATTCCAATTTTTACATCCGAATAATTCTCATGTGAATATTGTGCAATCAAAGCACTCGCAACCATCTCATTGTGAACCGCTTGATACTTAGCTTCACGAATATTTTCAACTCGATCCTCTGCTACACCCAAATGATTAAAAGATTCATGATCGATCAGGTTAATTTGGTTCACAACAATCCACAATTTGACTCGATCATGATACCTATCCAATAACACTTTCCCGTATTTTTCAAAAAAAGTTACTAGCTCTCGTGAATACCACCCTTTGTAGTTCAACGTTAAATTTAATGGCATTTCATAATGTGACATCGTGATCATTGGTTCCATTCCATTTTTAATGATTTCATTGATCAAGTTGTCGTAAAATTGTAATCCTTCTTCGTTCGCTTCAAGATCATCCCCATTCGGGAATATTCTTGACCAGTTGATTGAGGTTCGGAATGTTTTAAACCCAAGACCATCCTTTCCAAGTAATTTAAGATCCTCTTTATAGGTATGATAAAAATCTATGCCAGTTCTTTTCGGAAAATTTCTGTCCTCACTAGCTAAACACTCTTGAATATAAGTAGTTGTAACTTCCTCGTTAAATTTCTTATCAATCGCAACATCGTCTCTGAATTCATTAATATCAGCTACGCATAATCCTTTTCCACCCTGATCAAATGCACCTTCCATTTGGTTTGCAGCAAAAGCACCGCCCCATAAAAAATCCTTTGGAAATTCATTTCGTATTTTCATATATTTGTGAGAAAGATTATTCGATAATCTTTCTATCTCCTTTCGATATTTGTCATTCTCAAGTCCAACTGCTTTGAAATTTTGAGTATTTGTTTTGCAATATTAATCTCACTGTAAATCGTCATCAACGTGTCTTGAGCATGAGTAAATAACAACGAATAGGTTAACTCCTCACCCTGCATTTCTTTTTGAATTGCGTCCGTTTGCACACGATGAGCCTTCACGATTTCTTCATTGGCTTTATTGATTTCTTCTTCTGCATCACTAAATTCAAATCGCGAAACATAATTCAAACTCTTCTTGATATGATCTCTAGCATCTCCCGCATGTAAAATTATTTGCATTGCGTAATTAACTGTTTCCTCATTCATCAAAACTACCATCTCCGGCTATACATGACATAGCCATCCCTTCTTCGTATTTGCAATAATATACTATGAAAACTCTGTTGCTATTTCACATAGATTTTCAAAAAAGTCATTCCCCTTTTTCACTCTCTCATTTAACTTTCTCTATCTTTTTGATATGGGCGGCCTGAAATTAAGCAAATTATATTCGCAAACTTTCGACGTGATAACTAACCGCCCATGACTTCAACTACCATTCAGTTCATATTAATCGATCAACAAATATTTTAACTGTCAATTTATTTCACTGCGATTTCTACGAAGCTACACTTTGTTGTATTCGCTGCTTTTGTTCATGTTCAAGCTCATTTTCTAACTCCTGCTGTTCATACGCCTTGAAAAACGGATACCAGATCATCGCCCCTACAGCACCAATTACAATTAGTAAAATTACTGCTGAAACTGACCGTGTAACAATCCAAGTCGAAATCGGAAAAGGAGTGTACCACATTTCAAATTGCACCATTGGAACTGGTGCAAATGGAATAATTTTTGTAAACGTCCACATAATCGCCGGCAAAACAATCCCTTGAATCCACATCGGTATCATTAAAATTGGATTCCAAGCAATCGCACCAAATACAATAGGCTCATTGATATTAAAAATGCCTGGAATAACACAAGCTTTTCCTAAAGCCTTTAGTTTTTTTGATTTTGAAAAAGCCATCATGACTGATAAAGACAAAGTACTGCCTATGCCTCCAATCCATAAGTATGTTGAAAAGATTGCTGTGTCAGTTACCATGTACGCTCCGGTGCCATCAACATTTGCAGCAATAGCAGCCAACATTACAGGTGTCACAATAGGCGTAAGAACCCATGTGGAAATTCCCATCGAATAAATAAAGCATTCAAAGAAACAAAATGCGATTAAGCCGAATGGGGATTGTAATATTGACGATAAAGGCATAAAGATCATTACAATAAGGTTATACATGTCAAATTGCAGTATATCAACAACAACCCAACCCGTTACAACAATTACTGCGATCGGTAACATTGAGTCAAACCACACTCTTACAAAATCAGGAATTACAGAATCTTCTTTGAAAAAGCTAATTTTCGAAAACAATTCCATAACAAGACTTACGAATACCCCTGTAACAATCGCAATGAACATCCCACCGGCACCCATCGCACTATGACCAAATCCTGGAATACCATCCTCAATTACTTTTGGTGAAATTACAATCAGAAATAGAATAACACCGCATAATGCCGCAAGTATCCTTTGCTTTCGTATTCTTTTTTTCTCCATATAATTAAATGGAATCAAAAAAGATATAAATAGAGATACCATACCCATGGTCCATCCAAATGGCGTCCAAAAACTTGGCAAACTTGGAAAATAATTATTCAAAATAGCCAAGCAACAAAACAATGAACCTAAGAAAATAAATGGAATTGTTTGCAGCACTGACTCTTTGATGGTTTGAATCCAAATATTTGAATTCATTTTCATCAATTTTGGTGCAAAACTAGTATTCAGCCATTTTATAATTTTATTCATCTTGAACACCCCCTAATTCACTAACTAAATGATCAATCGCTTTTTTTCCATCTAAGGTAGCGTAGTAATCCGGTTTCATCAATATTACCTTTATATTTGTTCCCCGCACAGTTTCTTCCGCTTCTTCCACCATATACTTCAAATGCGGACCGATCATCACTACGTCAATTTCATCGATGTAGTTTTCCAATTCCGAATCACTTCTAGCTTTAACCGTCATATCCACGCTCATTTTCGATAATGCTTTTCTCATATTGACAGCCATAAATCCAGAACTCGCACCCGAACCACAAACCAATAATACTCTTACCATGTATGAATCCCTCCCTATATTTTTTATTAGATAACTATGAGCTCATAACTAACTTAATCTCACTATAAACCAGCTATATGCATTATTTCCACTAGAAATCTGCACCCCTTATGTGCAGATCAACATTTCACTTTTAGTGTGCAAATGTTGATTTGCTATTATTTTCTAGGATGATACAATATGAAAAGATTCCCATTGATATATTTCGAAATTTCTGGAGTAAAAACGATGAAAAAAACACTGATTTCTCTTTTAAAATTATTACTTCAAAACAATACCAGTATGACTGCAGAATCCATATCATTAAAGCTGGATGTCTCTATTCGTACTGTTAAGAACTATATCTATGAGATCAACAAACAACACCCCGATACAATCAAATCCTCAAGAAATGGTTATACTGCAAATTTCAACAATGCAAATCAGCTTCTCCAAAATGAACTGGAAAAACAAGACGAATTGAAAGTCCCCCAAGGTTCTCCAGAAAGGGTCAATTATATCCTTCAAAAGTTACTGGGTTCTCAATCTTCAATAAATCTTTATGATTTATGCGATGAATTATATATAAGCAGATCAACCTTAAACAATGAGCTTGCAAAAGTAAAACAAAAGATTTTAGACTATGATTTGAATCTCAAGAACGAATCAGACGCACTTTCATTTGTTGGCCTGGAAAAGAACAAACGAAAACTACTCAGTACAATGATCTATGAAAAAACTGGAATCAATTTTGCCAACTTGAATATCATTCAAAAGGCATACCCACAAATTGATATAAAATTTATCCAATTAACAATTCTAGACACCTTCAATTCGTGTCATATTTACATCAATGATTACTCACTTGCAAATTTAGTTTTACATATCGCAATAGCAATCGACCGAATTAAACACGGATATACAAACAATTCCAATGTACTCCATTTGATCAAACAAAATCCAAAACAATTTCATATTGCTCAAGAGCTTACTAATGAATTCGAGCAATATTTCCAGTTAACCTTTTTTAATGCCGAAATATATGAATTATGTTTGCTTATCGCATCAAGCTCTTCAACAATTGACTATACTCTCATCAACCAATCAAATATCCAGAACTACATTGGATTGAATCACTATAATTTAATCCAAGAACTTATGCATATGATCGAAGAGAACTATTCAATCAAAATAGATGATCCCGAATTTTTTGCGCGATTTTCTCTTCATATTGAAAATTTAATTGTACGTTCAAAAAATAATCATTTCTGCAAAAACCCTTTGACCGAAGAAATCAAGAAATCTTGTCCGCTTATCTATGACATTTCTGTTATGCTGGCAAGCTTAATAAAAGAAAAAATACACATCTCAATTAACGACGATGAAATCGCGTTCATCGCGTTCCATTTGGGTAGTGCGTTTGAAATACAAAAGCTATTGAGCACAAAGATTAACGCTGTTCTTTACTGTCCAAATTATTATGACCTGAATAGTAAATTATTGAAAAAAATTAACCGATCTATGTCGGAGGATGTTATCCTAACAAATATTATCACTAGCGAGAATGAACTGAAGGACTTAAAAAAATGTGAATTAATCATCACAACAATACCTTTCTCAAATATACCGGCCATACCGTTCATACTAATCAATATTTTTTTTAATGCACAATCTCAAATGAAACTTAACGATAAAATTAATGACATTAAACTTTCAAAGAAAAAAATGGAGTTCAAATCCTACCTTAAAAAGATTATTCATCCTGATTTCTTTGAAAAATCGAGAAAATGTTTTGAGAAAAATGAAGCGCTTTCATACATGGGAAATAAACTACTGCATAAAGGATACGTCAACGCTTCTTTCTTTGATGATGTGCTTGAGAGAGAACAGATTTCATCGACTGCATTGGGCACCTTTGCGATTCCTCACACCTTAAAAATGAAAGCAAATAAAACAAATATCAGTGTGCTCATTACTGAAAAACCCATAGATTGGGATGGTAAAAAGGTAAGGTTGGTCCTAATGCTATGCTTCAACGCTAATGAAAGGGCAATATTCCATAAAATTTTTGATCCCCTTACGATCATTCTTAGTGAACCTAAAAATGTTGAGAGTGTTTTAGCCTGTAATACTTACGAGGAATTACTAAATATAATTGTATCTTGTCTTTGATTCCCAGCAATGTTCAGAAATAGCTACTGGCTTTTTCTAAGCATTGCTGGTTAATTGTTTTTTTCTTTTGGCTCCAGAAGGATAAAGGATATAAGCGTGAAGCCGAGGACAATTCGATGATCTGGGCAGGCGCGCCTTTCAGTCCGGTGCCAATGCCGTCATCACTGGTGATTTATTGACTACTGCGGGCATCTCTATCAATCACGACAAGGAAATGATAAGCAGCATGGGTTATAAACTTCATCGCATATAAAGACAATGGGTGCTGGGCTTTCCAGTGCCTATTTATTTTTCATCCTTAAAATATCAAAATTCAATCTTTGGTTTTATCCGCAATTTGATAAGAACCTTAAATTTCCTCTGATTTAATTTACATTGCATTAATTATATTAGATAATAAACCGAAAAACCAATTCATTACTAGCATTTAATTAACTCATTTCAGAGGTGATTTATGAAATATTCTTTTCTTTCCGGTGCCTTTTGGTCCGTTACAAGGAGATTTGGCATCTTATTTCTTGCTCTGCTGCTTTCATTCGGGATTGTGATCAGCCTTTCAAGCGTTTCTTATCTTGAACGGTTTGAAGCGATGTCAACAGTTTATTACGCAGATAAATTTCAACAGCTCCAGGAAAACACAGAAAGTATGGTCGATGAATGGCATCAAAGTCAAATGATCACATCGCTTTATCAACTAGGTGACTTCGATTCCCTCACCAGCTACTTCGACGATCATTTCGAAGAGTTTGGCGCCGTCAATCCCAAACTGCTTATCACTATTCCCGGCTCTGAACCATACATGTATCGGGGAAGGATCATACCCGCTGAAGTTATTCAATGGGTTCAGGACCATCCCGATCAACTTGATTCCCCCCACTATACATGGATTCAAAACAAACTATGGCTGATTTACGGGAAAGATAAGAAAGATCACGCCATCATACTTGCAATCCCCATCATCGGCAACCAGCTTGCCTTTTTACGCACATGGGGCTATGGCGAATATATCGAGTCTGTTCAGATCACCCAACAAAATATACAGGAAGACAGAAGTCTGCTGGATTGGTATGGTCTTCAACGTTCCTATTTGATTGACGAAAACTCATCGGCGTATCTTAATGTGGCTTATCAAATCGACGTGCTTGGCGAATATTTCTATATCGGATACGGAGTTGTATTGATCATCAGCATGATAGGCTTTTGGATCCTAATCCGTTATTCCCTGAAGGCTTCCTTTCACTCAGCCATTCAGCAAATGACCGTATTCGAAAACCAGGTACAAAAAATTGCTTCAGGAGATTATTCCAAACGCATGGAGCGGTCGGGTTTTACGGAGTTTATTCAACTCGAAGATGAAATCAATCAAATGTCATCTGCCATCCAAAGCCGCAATGATCAGCTCAATCAAACTGTTCGAGAACTATATGACCTTTTGGTTGAAGTTTTGGAACAAAAGGATCCATATACACGGGGACATTCCGAGCGTGTCGCAACATACAGCATGCAGATTGCCAGGCAATTGGGCCTGAAGAATCTCGATGAGATCTACTCCACCGCCTTGCTCCACGATATTGGAAAGATCGCAATCTCAGAAAACATCCTGCGAAAACCCGAGAAACTGACAGCTCTTGAATACGATGTCATCAAAACTCATCCAGAGAAGGGATTTCATCTCCTGATCAAATCCTCCCAATTTAATGATCTTCTAAACGGTGTATTATTTCATCACGAACGAATCGATGGAAGTGGATATCCATACGGTCTGAAAGGGGATCAAATCCCATTGGAAGCAAGGATCATTGCCGTTGCCGATGTTTATGACGCCCTAACCTCAAACCGATCATACCGGAATGCCATGACGAGAAGCCAAGCCATTACCATCCTCAACAACGGAAAAGAGGTATTGTACGACGCTTCCGTGGTAGACTGTTTCCTTCAATACATTGAGATCGCCTCGTAAGTTAACACTTTTCTTTTCCAATAACCAGCAAACCCTCGAAGATTTTCCCTTCGAGGGTTTGCTGCTTTTGTTCGCTTCTCAATTCTTATTGTCCGTACACATTGTCGCCATACGGGTAACGCCTACCCATGATTTATCCACAATCTTCGCCTAGCAAATCTACCTATCCACAATTGATCCACTCAACCAACCGACAACCCTAAAAGAAGTCCCATGCATTTCAACCACAGTTCTATTCTGCATCTTTCTCTCTTATTCTACACCTTTCATCGTCATAATTATGCAGATTAGCAAGTCAGTAGGCAGATTAATCTTCTTCCTTTACGATATATGCCGTGCTGCGTCCTCCACCAACTTTGCGAATTGATTCCTCTTTTACCATTTCTGCCAAAGTACGCTCAATCATCGTAATGCTAATATCCGGATTCCATTTGGCAATATCCGATTTTGATATTTTCCCATGCCGCATATGGAAAGTCTCTTTCACGCGTTCTGCTTTTGTCAGACCCTTTTCACGAATCAAATCCAATCTTGATGAGAACTCACGATAGGAAGCTAAAATAACCCCTAAAAAATACTGAACAAAAGGTCGGTAATCATTTTCATTCTCATGCCAGCCATATGAACTCGCCTGCAAAGCATGATAATACGATTCCTTCGACTTCTCAATCATCATCTCAGTACTAATATATTTCCCCACTATATAGTTCTCTTGATAAAGCAACAACAATGTGATCAGTCTGCTCATTCTTCCATTTCCATCATTAAATGGGTGTATACACAAAAAATCTAAAACAAACATAGAAACCAATAACAATGAATCTACTTCATCCTTATTTCTTGTACCTAAAAATGAATCACACATCACTTCCATCGCTTCTTTTGTTTGATATGCAGGAACTGGCTGGAAACGAATTCTTCTATTTCCCGAAAAATCAACTTCCTCAATCACATTATCTACATTTTTATAGTTTCCACCTTTAAAACCTGTATTATAGAGATACAGATCTCGATGTAGCTGCAAAATAAAATTTGGTTTCACAGTAATAAACTCGTAATTCTCATGAATCAAATTCAGCACTTCACGATATCCTGCAATTTCTTCTTCAGCTCGATTTTTCGGTTCAGATTTTTCCGCCATAATATCCTTCAGTCGCTTATCTGACGTATAAATTCCTTCGATTCGATTGGACGCTTCAGTGCTCTGTATTTTTGCGACTCGAGTCATCGCTTCGAGTACATCAGGATAAGCTTCAAGATACAGATCCTGTTTCCCTCGGAATTCATGGATTTCCGACAACAAATCAACAATCTCTTTCGTATATAATTGATCACTAAATTTGCGATAGTTAAATATTCGCATTCTGCACCTCTAATCATTATTCTGCATAAAACATACCACAAATTATGCAGAATAGCAAATCAGTAGGCAGATTATGCCCCACCGCATCTCTTTATTATGATTCCAAGTCCTCTAGATTTAACGCCATCAGATACTCATCATAATACTGCCTGCCGATCTTCAAGGCATGGCTTTCTTCTCCAAAGATGGTGAAACCAAAAAGCTCATACAAACGTACGGCCGCTTCATTATTCGTCACTACCCACAATTGAATCAGTTCCAGCCAGTCCAGTTCTTTGGCTTGATCCAAGAGTTCCATAAACAGCGCTTTGCCAACACCTTTATGGTGATATTCACTCGCTACATACATCCCCCAAACAGTTCCCTTGTGGCGCGTCTTCATCCGATCCTCTTGCCTGAAACCAACCATGCCCACCAATCGTTCTTTCTCAAAAGCACCCAAAATAAAATGAATGGGCTGAGGATATATCATCCTTTCCAAGTATCGCTCTCGTCGACTCTGCACCGACTTATGTAATTCTTCTTCATAGGACGAACCAAAGGCTTCCGGAAATCCCATGAGGGCTTCCAATCGCAAATCCCAAAACGCCTCTTCATCCTCCGGGGTTAAATATCGAATAATCATAATCCACCTCCATTTTAATTGGCTACAGACTCTCGCATTGCTCGATCGCTATAGATAGTTACAAGAATTGCATGAAACGGTGAACACAACATAGCTACTACCGCTATCCAATTCGCTCGATTTGAATACAGTGCGTAAAAATCTCGAAACATGATGTATGTGAAATACGCCATAAACCCCGCAATAACGATCAAAAAACCAATCGCAAACGGTGTTCGAATATAAAGCAAGAGATCAGTTGCAATTGATCCCATCAATAGATATGCGAACAAATGATTGGTCTTGTATCTTCCAAACAAAATATGAGACCCCACCAATTTGCATTGCACCCAATTGCCTAGGAAAGGAATCCATGCAATCCACGCTTTCCCGATATTTTGATTCTTTGCCAGGCTCTGAAGCCCGATTGCTTTTAACACAAAAAACACAATGCTTGTTGCCAATGAGATATACATTGCAACCTCCTGATGATCAATTTCTGTCAGTTTTCTATTCCATTTCCAACACTATACTATCAGTGTATCACGATTCCAGAAAATCACAATTGGGCATCCCAATGTACCGGAATGAAAAGAAAAAGAACCTTTCCTATATGATACACTTATATCATCAAATACAGATGTGGACAATCAAAATTTACGGGTAATTTGGATGGCTATATTGCGGATAATGACGGCAGTTTCGCCTGGATTATGGGCGATGGGGATTCCAATAACAACACGGAGAAGCAGTTCGACTTTCCAGCCTTCACCAATAACGTCGACACCATTGTCATGGGTGCCAATGCATACCTTGATTGCGGGATCGTGGATATCGAGAATTACCAAAAGAAGAAGTTCATCGTAGCGACTTCTCGAATAATGGAAAACAATAAGTATGTGGAGTTTTTCAATGGAGATATTTGTAAAAAAATCCTGGAACTGAGAGATGAAAACGGAAAGGATATCTGGCTCTTTGGCGGCGCTGGTTTAACCGACGCATTCATCAAGGCGGATATTATCGATGAGTTTATCATCGGGATTATCCCAATCATTCTCGGAAAAGGGCGTCCGCTCTTCCTTGAAAACAATCCAACCATTCTCCTTCACCTAGAAGAATCCACCGTTACGGATGGGATCGCCATGCTCAGATACTCAAAGAGAAAATAAAAGAAAGGGCTTGGGAATCCGATGGATTCCCAAGCCCTTCTCTATTTTATACCATTGCTTAACGAATAAAATTCGTCATCACTTTTCGCTCCAGTTCTGGCGCCGTTTCTTTTGTGTCTTCCATGGATTTCATCACCCACGCCATATTCTTGCCAAGCACGCGCATGATCTGCACGCCTTCTTCATCTTGCAGCACTTCGCCGGGTGCCGTTCCATGAATCACATTCCAATAATTCGATTTCACTGTTACCATTTCCGCGTAATCGAGAAAACGGTTCAATTGCTCGATCGCTGGAATACCACCGGACCGACGAACCGCCGCCAGGCTTGCGCCCACCTTGTGACGGAATAGACTTTTGTTGGCGCCTGCCACATAGAATGCGCGGTCTAAAAAGGACTTCATGGTTCCGCCGACTCCCGCATAATGAACAGGCGTGCCCAGTACGATTCCGTCCGCTTCCTTCATTGCCTGAATCCATTCGTTAGTTTTGTCATCCCCAAAGACGCATTTCTCGTCCCGGGTTTTAAAACACGTGCCACAGCCCATGCAGCCTCGAATCTTTTGATTGCCCACATGAATGATTTCCGTTTCAATGCCCTCCAGCTCAAGCTCCGCCATCACCAGTTGCAATGCATGGTATGTATTGCCTTCTTTTTTCGGACTTCCGTTAAATGCTACAACTTTCATTGGATTCTCCCTCTCACTCTCTTTTACAAGTTCTGATATCGATTATATGGTTATTTCTCTCCCCATACAAGTACGCACTTTTTGGTGAGTATCTCCGCAATCAAGAGGAGGCTTGATTACGCTGCACTTGCGCTACCCCTGATTGATACACTTGGACAATGCTTCTAAGTTGCGAAATATCTTCGAGGGGATTTCCTTCCAAGACAACAAAATCTGCTATCTTATTCACTTCAAGTGTTCCAAAACGATCAAGTATTTCACATGACTTCGCCGCATTGATCGTGATCGCATCAAAAGCCTGCTGATTTGTCGCGCCAAACTCGACATACTTCTTTGCGTCATACCACAGATATCCATGCATGCTGTCCGTTCCCAGGGAAACATTCGCATTCGACTGAATAATCTTCGAAAATGTTTCGCAGGTAATTTTTCTTGCTTGCATCACCTTTTCTCCGATTTCCGGATTCGTTTTCATATCTGTCTTTTCAACCCCTTCCTCATGGAAGAGGATGGAGAAGGTTCCTGTGATCCACATCTCGTTGTCGATGATTTGTTGAAGCTGCTCTTCGTTGATCATCGAGCCATGTTCAATGCATTTCACCCCGGCTTGAATGCATAGATCAACACCTTTTCCACCATGCACGTGTGCAGCAACATATTTGCCTGCTGCTTGGGCGACGTCCACAGCCGCTTTGATTTCTTCATAGGAATAGGTGCTGTGATACAGCCCCGCCGCATTTGAACTGACTCCACCGCCAACAAAGACCTTGAAAAAGTTCGCGCCCTTTCCCAAATTTCTTTTACAATTCATCATCACTTCTTCAACACCATCGGAAGCCGTGCGAACATAACCATGCCCATTCACCGATGTAATCGCCTTCCCTGAGGTAAGTATCCTGGGTCCTTGGATCAAACCTTCTTCAATCCCGTCCCGCAAATAAAAATCGATAAAATCCTCCTCGCACATCACCCGGGTCGTTGTCACGCCGGAATACAAATCCTTTTTCAAATTCGGTATTGCTTTTAGCAGATTCACTTCCGGCTTTCTACCCATCTGCCCGATCTGATCGCCCAAGCCTGGCACAATTGATAAATGCGTATGGCTATTGATAAAACCTGGCACAATAACAGAGTTGGAATAATCCACAATCTGCAACTCCTGTACATCTGGAAACGACGTAAGATTTTTTTCAATCCCAAGAATCAATCCTTGATCAATAATCAAATATGCATCCTCGATGAATTCATTGTTTTTCCCAGCTATGATCCCGCCAGCTTTGAATATCTTCATACTCTCTATCCCACCTTGCCTTCAATTTAGAAGCTGTTTTATCTTACATACTGCGAAATAAATTCGATTCCTTTCGCTGTGATTCTACTGCCTTGCTTGGTCTTGCCGATATAAATCAATCCAAATTTAGACAATTTCTCGGTTCGATTCCTGATTTGTTCCATGGACAGCTCGATTTGATTTTTTCCCAAAATATTCTTGATTGTTTTTCTGCTCAAAACCAAATCCCTGTCCTTGAACTGATTCATAATATTTAGAATATCGATGCAGTCTTTCAAAATACGCTCGTTTGTGAAATAATCCGAGATCTCATCTGAATAAATTTGGCCCGTCTTGCTGATATGAGTCAGGAAAAACTCAGGCAAATCAGCTTCGGTAATTTCTTCATTCTCGACAATGCTGTCAAAATAGTAGACTATGTTTTCCAGTTCCCGCACATTACCCGGCCATGTGTACTGCTTGAAGATATGTAAGACATTCCGACTCAGAAATTTATCGCTCTTGATCGTTTTGAAGAAATATTTTGCCAGCAATTCAATGTCATCCAGACGCTCTTTCAGATCAGGCAGTTTGAACTGCAAAATATTCAATCGATAATACAGGTCCATTCTGAACTTTTTTTCTTGTACGGATTGAAACAGATCCACATTGGAAGCCGCAATAATTCTCGTATCAACGGGGACAATGCTGTTCCCTCCAATTTTCAGAATCTCTTTTTCTTGCAATACCCGCAGCAGTCTTTGTTGAATTCGCTGCGAAACATCTCCGATTTCATCGATAAAGATCGTCCCATTATGCGCCATCTCGAATAGCCCTTTTTTCCCGCCTTGCATCGCACCCGTAAAAGCCCCTTCTTCATATCCAAACAATTCACTTTCAATTAGATCGTCGGAAAGAGAAGCCAAGTTGACCGCGATAAAGGGACCAGCTTTC
>JABXKS010000067.1 GCA_013619125.1 Clostridiales bacterium | reverse complement strand
AAGTTTCCTGTCGGTACGGCAAAGTTTATCTCATCGCCAAATTCAATCTCTCCCTGATCCACCATCATGCGATATGCCTGATAGTAGTAAGCAATCTGTGGCAACAAACGACCAATGTTGATGGAGTTCGCCGAAGAGAGGCGGATGCCTCTGTCCTTCAAAGTTCTACGTACATCTTCATCGACAAAGATTTCTTTGACTTTGGTTTGTACGTCATCGAAATTTCCGTCAACGCCATAGACAAAAGTATTATACCCCTTCTGACTGGTCATCTGACGCTTTTGCACCTCACTGACGCCATCCTTTGGATAGAAGACGACAATGGATGTTCCTTCCGCGTAGGCGAAGCCCTCGAGCGCCGCTTTGCCGGTATCCCCCGACGTTGCTGTTAGAATCATAATTTTTTCTTTTGCCATTAATACCTCTTCCGATCCCTTCATCAAATGCGGAAGGATCGATAGAGCCATATCCTTAAAGGCGGCCGTTTTTCCATGGAAAAGTTCCAGGTGTTTCATGCTTCCGATTTTCCGAAGGGGCGTTACCTCTTCAGCTTCGAAACCATGTCCATACGCCTTGTGAATCATCTTTCTTAATGTTGCCTCAGAAAAATCTGATAAGAATGGAGACAACACCTGATATGCCGTTTCTTCATAAGAAAGTCCGGCCCATGAGTCCACCTTCAGCTTTGGAAATTCTACCGGCACATAAAGGCCACGATCAGGTGCTATTCCTTGCAGAATCGCTTCTGCCGCCGTCATTTGAATCATATTGTTTCTAGTGCTTTCATATCGCATATCCTCATCACCTTTCTTTTTTTCATTTTTGGGGTTGTTTTTTTCTTTCTCTATGTTATAATGTTTTTTAACGAAATACAAGTGTTTTTTGTGGAAATACAATTCTTTTTTTCTTGTTATATTTGACCGAAAGGAGCTTACCAGATGAAGATTGGATTATTGGGACTTGGGACAGTTGGAGCAGGTGCCTATGAAATTATTGAAAATGGAAAAGGACGATTACAGGAATTCTATCAAGAGGAACTTACCATCGAACGAATTTTGGTTCGAAACTTGGATAAAAAGAGACCCGTTGAGGTCCCTGAAGACAAGTTAACAACCGATGCGGCAAAGATTCTCGACGATCCAAGCATTGACGTTATTCTATCCGTTATGGGGGGCATGGAACCTGCAAAATCCTATATATTGAAAGCATTGCAAAACGGCAAGCATGTGATTACTTCTAATAAAGCGGTTGTTGCGGCAAATCTTTCCTTATTTTTAGAAGAAGCAGCAAAATCAAATGTCGCCTTTCTATTTGAAGGTGCCGTTGGAGGAGGCATTCCCATTATCAAGCCCCTCAAGCAGCAGCGTCGTTTGAATCAGATCGAAGCCATTGAAGGCATCCTGAATGGAACCACCAATTTTATCCTAACACAAATGATGGAAAATGATCTGGAATTTGATACCGTTTTGGCAGATGCGCAGGCACGGGGATACGCGGAAGCGGATCCATCGGCAGACATCGATGGATTTGATGTGCAAAGAAAAATTGCGATCCTTTCTTCCCTTGCCTATGGACAAGACATTCCAACCGACAAAGTCTATACCCGCGGCATTCGATCAATTCGCGGCATGGATACGGATTACTTTAAATCTAAGAACCTTGACGTCAAGCTTGTCGCTTCGTCAGCGGAGCAGGATGGCGCTGTTTCAATCTGGGTAGAGCCTTGCCTAGTTGATCCTTCGCATCGCTTCTACGCCATCAAGAACAGCGACAACGTGGTCTCTTTTATCGGACATCTTTCCGGACGCCTTGATTTTGTCGGCGCCGGTGCTGGAATGGATCCGACAGCCAACGCTGTCATCAGTGATTTGATGGATATTCTGGACAATCATTACCAGGCAGATCGCATTCCTTTGGCGGTTGCTGAAAATGTCGGTCCCACTCATGCTTCCCAAGACTATTACTTGCGGGTCGATCTTCTTTCTTGCTCCAAGTCAGAACAGACTCGATTGGCAAAAGCATTATTGAATCTCGGTCTTACAAACAATCAAGAAATCTACCAGGGTATGATCGAAGATATCGAAGCAAGCGCGATGAGAGCTCTCGTCTCCGATGTGGAAAAAGAATGCGGATCCATCTTCTACGCAAGGAGGTTGAGAGGGTAATGGGCCTGATCGTACAAAAATACGGCGGCAGCAGCGTCGGAAATATCAAGCGTATTAAACGTGTTGCAGAACGAATCGCAAAAACAGCCGAGCAAGGCAATCAAGTTGTTGTTGCGGTTTCAGCCATGGGCGATACCACAGACGAATTGGTCAGTTTGGCTCGCGCCATTCATCCCGATCCGCCTCATCGAGAATTTGATATGCTACTAGCAACGGGAGAGCAAGTCTCCATATCCCTGCTGGCCATGGCCATTCAGGCACAAGGACATGATGTTATTTCCCTTACGGGCGCCCAGTGTGGGATTCAAACCACACAGGTTCATAAAAAAGCACGGATTGAATCCATTCAAACCGGCCGACTAAACCTAGAACTTGGGGAAGGCAAGATTGTAATCGTTGCCGGCTTCCAAGGCATCAACGCAGACAACGACATTACCACCCTGGGACGGGGCGGTTCAGACACAACCGCTGTTGCCTTGTCGGCGGCACTAGATGCCGATCGATGCGAGATCTACACCGATGTCGACGGCATTTATACAGCAGATCCAAGAAAAGTGGAAACGGCTCGAAAACTCGACGCTATCTCCTATGACGAGGTGCTAGAAATGGCAAGCCTCGGCGCACAAGTGCTCCATCCGCGATCCATCGAGCTCGCGAGAAAATATCAAGTTCCTTTGGTTGTCCGATCCAGTTTCTCCGACAACCCAGGGACAGAAATCATCGAGGTGAATCAATTGGAAAAAGTATCAGTTCGAGGAATTTCCCTCGACGACAATATCGCAAAAATCACCATTATCGAGGTGCCGGATCGACCCGGTGTCGCCTTCGCGCTCTTTTCAAGATTGGCGCAGGAACATGTCCGCGTCGACACGATTATTCAGAGCGCACACCGCAATACGGTGAATGATATTTCCTTTACGGTCAATGACGAGGATAATGAACAAGCCCTTTCCATTACCACGGCGTACGCGGCTGAAATTGGCGCAGAGCGAGTGCTTCATGATCCCGATGTCTGCAAGTTATCGGTAGTCGGCACGGGCATTGCCGGAAATACCGACGTTGCCGCCAAACTCTTTGGTAGCCTGTCTGAACTCGGCATCAATATTCAAATGATCTCGACATCTGAGATCAAGATTTCTTGTATCGTGTCTCAACCCGAAGGCCTTAAAGCGATGCAACATCTTCACGACGTCTTTGAACTGGGTTCCTCAAGCCCGGAATAAGAATCAATATAAAACACCCAAATCAAAAACCGTGCGAAATTCGCACGGTTTTGATTTGGAGTTTTTTGGAGTTTGAATAGAGTTTTGTAGGCTACTTCATTCCGTAGTAGGCCTCTTTATACACAGCAGCCAGCTCCTTGACTAACGGTAGTTTCGGATTAGCTGTCGTACACTGATCTTCAAAAGCTTTGTCCGCTAACACGTCTACAGTATCCATAAAGAGTTTCTCATCGATCCCGTAGGCTTGAATAGATGGCTCTAGCCCCACTTCTTTTGACAAAGCTTGAATGGCTTCAATCAAACTTTGTACCCCTTGAGCCGTCGTGTTGGCTTTCAGCCCAAGGCTTCTCGCGATTTCCGCGTATTTTTCATCGGCTACAAAGGTGCCGTATTTTGGAAAGCTTGCAAATTTTGTCGGCTTCGATGCATTGTATTGAATGACTGCCGGTAACAAGAACGCATTGGCACGGCCATGGGAGATGTGGAACTCTCCACCCAGTTTGTGCGCCAAGGAATGGTTGATCCCCAAGAATGCATTGGTGAAGGCCATCCCCGCCATACAAGACGCGTTGTGCATCTTCTCACGGGCCAAACGATCCGACCCAGTTGCATAGGCTGTCGGCAAATGCTTAAATACCAATTTGATAGATTGAAGCGCTAACGCATCGGTATAATCCGTAGCCATCACCGAAACAAATGCCTCAATCGCATGGGTTAATACATCCAGTCCCGTATCTGCCGTTACCGTTTTTGGCACCGTCATAACGAAGTCTGGATCCAGAATCGCCACATCAGGTGTCAAAGCGTAATCAGCTAATGGGTATTTCACATTCTTTTTCTTGTCGGTAATAACGGCGAATGCTGTTACTTCCGATCCGGTTCCCGAGGTTGTCGGAATACAAACCAACTTTGCTTTCTTACCCAACTCCTTCAGCTTGTAGGTTCGCTTGCGAATATCAAAAAATTTCAATCGAAGTCCGTTGAAGTCCAGGTTTGGTTGTTCGTAGAACAGCCACATTCCCTTCGCCGCGTCCATGGCCGATCCACCGCCCAAGGCGATAATCGTATCCGGTTTGAATTGCTTCATCAATTCGGCACCCGCCATAACGGTTTCTACCGATGGATCCGGCTCAACGCCGTTGAATACTTCAATCATTACCGGAGCATTGCGTCGTGTTAGATGATATCGGAGCTTCTCCACGTATCCCAATTCCTCCATCATACGGTCCGTTACAATGACCACACGACGCACGTTCGGCATTTTTTGTAAATATTGTACGGAGCCAAATTCATGGTAGATCCGCTCCGGTACTTTAAACCACTGCATATTGGTTCGTCTCATGGCAACCCGTTTCACATTAATTAAGTTGGCTGCTGATACGTTATCTGTTGTTGAGTTATTCCCCATGGATCCACACCCCAGTGTCAAAGACGGCATATTCGTATTATACAAATCTCCGATGGCGCCCTGGCTTGAAGGCGAGTTGACCAATAATCTTCCGGTTCTCAATGTTTCTGAGAAGGCTTGAATGACCTCATCGTCAGTACTGTGAATAACTGCTGAGTGACCTAGTCCGCCGAACTCTGTCATTTCTTTCGCTCGTTGAATGCCTTCCGTGGCGTTCTTTACTTTGAAACAAGCCAGAATCGGGCTGAGCTTTTCTCTCGATAATGGATACTTCGGACCGACACCCGCCAGTTCAGCGATCAGAATTTTGGTATCTTCCGGCACGGTAATCCCTGCCAGTTTCGCAATCTTTGCCGCCGGTTGACCTACAACCGCCGGGCTCATGGACATTCGTTTCGCATCGATAGCTACACTTTCCAGCTTTTTAATCTCATCTTTTTTCAAGAAATAGCAGCCATGGTATTTCATCAAATCCGTTACATACTTGTATGCAGATTCGTCGATAATCACCGCTTGTTCCGATGCACAGACCGTTCCGTTATCAAAGGTCTTTGAAAGAATCAAATCAGTTACCGCTTGATCCAGATTCGCTGATTCATGAATGTAGCAAGGAACATTACCTGCGCCAACCCCAAGAGCCGGTTTGCCTGAAGAGTACGCTGCCTTCACCATGCCTGGTCCACCAGTCGCCAATATCAAGGCGACACCATCATGCTTCATCAAGTAATTGGATGCCTCAATCGATGGCTTCTCGATCCACTGGATGCAATTTTCCGGAGCACCCGCTGCAATGGCCGCTTCTCTCACAATACGTGCCGCTTCTGATGAGCACTTCAATGCCTTCGGATGAAAGCTGAAGATAATCGGGTTTCTTGTCTTCATGGCGATGATCGATTTGAACAGCGTTGTGGATGTTGGATTCGTCACTGGGGTTACACCGGCTAAAACGCCGATTGGCTCCGCCACCAACTTGTATCCCTCTTCTGTGTTCTCTTCAATCACACCAACAGTTTTATTGTATTTAATACTGTTATATATATATTCAGTTGCGAAGATATTCTTGGTGATCTTGTCTTCGTAAACACCAAGCTCCGTTTCTTCCACGGCCATTTTCGCCAAGGTCATCTGTGCTTCCAAACCAGCCAAAGCCATTTTTTGCACAATCAAGTCTACTTGTTCTTGATTCAAGTCCAACATCTTCTTTTGTGCTTCCTCTGCTTGCTTAACATATTTGTTGACCATTTTGGTTACATCTGGACGTTCGATCTTTACATCTACATTCGTCATATAATCTCTCCTCACAAAATAGTAATCAATTGTTAATTTCTTAACGATGAACTCATGATACCATCGTTAATATATTCACACAAGTTTTGAAAATCCTTGTTTCAGCCTTTCTAGAAAAAGGAAAACATTTCTTTCCTATGATTTTCTCCCGAATTCTCTCTTTTTCGCCATTTTTCGAATTTAAAGAAACACCATTCAGAACAATTCACTCGTCCATTTCCAATCTAACATGCATTTTCGGGTATCTATAGAACGAAGTGTTCTACGATTAACACGGTTCAATCCTTATGTTTTAGGCTCTTTTTGTTTTAGGAAGGAGATGGTATGAAAAACATCGAACAACTAAACCTGCTGGGCGCGATAGTCACATTGCTGTTTTTCACCTCTGCAATCGGTGTTTTTATTGGCCGTTTGGCAAATGCGCCCATCTTTGGCTTCACCATGGGGCTCATTGAATTTTTCTTGATTCTTCCAGTCCTCTATCTTCTATTCACGGCATCTGCACAGCACCGAAACACACTCTATTTCGTGCAATTGCTCTTGTTTATCCTCTGGCTTATTGTCGAATTATTGTTTGATTATGTGTATAAGCTGGATTTCCGAAACACAAGATGGATCGTGATCCTCTATGTGATGTTATTTTTTTCAGCTGCCGGAGGAATGCTTGGTATCGGATCCCTGGCAGGAAAAGGATGGACGCTCGCTTTGGTGATTCTTTTCTTTGTGATGGGTATTTTGGCTTTCGTTCAGCGGGCTATCACCGGAATGTAATTTTACTGCTTTTTCTGAAAGAAAAGATGCTCAAAACAAAAGCAACCCTCCGGGCAAATGCTCGGAGGGTTGCTTGCAAATTTATACGATTTTTGTTCCGTGATATTCCTTCGCTTGCAGACTTTTATGAATCTCCTGCAGATTATCCGCTCGAACGCCCGCACCAGGCATGACGATGATCCGGTCTCCTGCATATTCAATCAATACCCGCAAATGCGCAAGATGATCCGGTGCCTTCCCTTCTCGTCCGCTTGTCAAGATTCGCTTCACACCAACCTCCGCAAGAAAGTCGATGGCGTCTTTTTGATCCGCTACCCGATTGAAGGCCATGTGAAATGTGACGGGAATGGGATCGGCAAGAGCGACAAATTCACGAATTCGCTTTCGCTCCAATTGATTGTCCTCCTGCAAAAATCCAAAGACAAAGACATCGGGTTGAAGCGCCTTGAGGGCAATCAAATCTTCCCGCATGCATTGATACTCGTCTGGTGTATAAACAAAATTTCCACCCCGGGGCCTAATCATCACGGCAACCTTTGCTGATAGCAATTCCACCGACAGCTTCACCGCCCCATAGGACGGGGTTGTTCCTCCCTCGGCAAGGTTCTCACACAACTCCACCCGATCAGCGCCCAAGGCGTTGGCCAGCTTGGCTTGCGGGTACCCTTCCACGCAACATTCTTTTGCTTGTATTTTCATCTATTCTCCCGCCTTGATCGCCTTATTGAATAGGAAGCCACCGATCATGAAGAGGAGCGCAATACTCAACACGCCATAGTGCGAATCCCCAGTGATTTGTGTCGTAATCGCAAAGAGAAAGGGTCCGATAATCGCAGCAAATTTACCGAAAATATTGTATAGTCCAAAGAATTCAGTGGACTGTTTTTTCGGAATAATTTTTCCGAAATAGGAACGAGAAAGAGCCTGAATACCCCCCTGGCTAGAAGCTACCAACATGCCAAGAATCCAGAATTCCGTGATGCTGTCCAACTGAAATGCATAGAGACAAATAAAGAAATAAATAACGATCGCCACTTGAATCATGCGTTTTCCGGAATACTTTTCAGAAAGCTTCCCGTAGAGAAGAGCAAAGGGAAAAGCAACAAACTGAGTCGCCAGAAGAATCAATAAAAGATCCGTCGAACCGATCCCAACATCGGAACCGAATACAGCCGCCATGCGGATAATGGTGTCCACACCATCGATATAAAAGAAATACGCCAATAAAAACAGAAAAACTTTTTTATTGCCTTTGATATTTTTCAGGGTATGACCCAAACGAATCAGACTCTTTTTAATCGGTTGTTTTTCCGGCTCGATATAGTGATTTTGCCGCACATTTTTTAACATCGGAATGCTGAACAGCCCCCACCATAACGCCGTGATTAAAAAGCCCATCCGATAGGTTGTCGGTTCAGATAATCCCCATCCTTGCCCCAAAGCAACAATGGCGATGCTGATAATAAAGGGAATGGTGCTTCCGATATATCCGAAGGCAAATCCATAAGTCGAAACCTTGTCCATTTTTTCATGGGTTGTGGTATCAACTAAAAATGAGTCGTAGAAAATATTTGCTCCGGCAAATCCAATCACCGTTATGATATAAAAGCTTAATAGAACCACCCAGCTTCCCATGGGAACCGTTGCAAGCATCGCAGTGAAGCCAACTCCCAACATTGCGAAGAATGCCCAGAATCGCTTCTTAAAGCCCTTGTAATCGGCAATGCTGCCGAGAATCGGTGCTGATATGGAAAGTAATAAGGTCGCAATGGAGTTGGTATACCCCCAGATTGCCGTTGAATTGCTGGCAGCCATCCCCGCCGTATCGGTCATTGTTTTAAAAAATAAAGGTAAGAGTGCAGTGGTAATTGCAATGGAGTAAGCAGAATTGGCCCAATCATAGAGAATCCAACTCCGTTCGGTTCTGGTGATCTTCTGATCTGACATGTTTCCCTCCTATTTCCTATTTCCTCCATTATAGCAGAAAAGCCGGATTGAAAAAGGAGTTAGGAATTTTTTGTAAAACTTCTGGAACTCTCGTATAATGAGAACAGACAGTGAAAGGAGCATGCAGCATGCCTGATGTAATCACCCACGCGCTGGGAGCAATGGAAGCGATCAATCGAATCGATCATCCGCTAACAAAATCGATTAAAAAAAATCCAAATACATATCGGTTGGGCGCACAAGGGCCTGATTTCTTTTTCTATTACCGGGTAATGCCTGGTCAAGATCCGAATCATGCTCATCAGTATGGGGGCATCCTTCATCGCGATCACCCCTTTGATTTTCTGCTCGCCCTATTGGATTATGCGAAGATTAAGAGAAAATCAAAAGACTTTCCCATCCTTTTAAGCTATAGCTTGGGGTTTATCACACACTATGCTTTTGATCAAACTATGCATCCTTTTATTTATGCACATTCCGGGGTTCCCAAAGATGGGCAGCCCGATTCACAGATCTATCATTACTACCACAAGATGTACGAGATCGCATGCGATACCTACCTCTTGCAGGAAAAGAAAAAACTGAGTGCCGGACGATTCCGCGCGAGCCAGTGGGTTGATCTTCGGGGAAACTTCCCCCGCGCCATCCCCAAAATGCTAGATGCCTGCGTTAATTCCGTCCATGGAATCAAATGGGAGTACGAAGACTATCAAGAAGCCTTAGAATCCCTCCCTAGAGTACTGGACATTCTTTACGATCCCTACCGGATCAAGCGACACGGTTTGGTTGCATTGGAATTACTGCTGCGCCGAAAACGTGCTTTTACCCAAGCTATATATATACACAAACTGCCAGAGGCACCCGGATTTTTCAACCTTAATCATCAACCATGGTTTCATCCTGCCAACCACGAAGTGATTTCTAATGATTCCTTTATGGATCGCTATGAACAATGTGTTGACAAATCGGAAGCCTTCTTGAATGTTGCCCTTGGATATATCGATGGCAGCAAAACACGAGTGGACCTTCTCTCTGTCATCGGTGATGTTGCCTATGACACTGGTCTTCCCTGGCAGGAAGATCAAACCATGGAATTCGCCCGTTGTGTCTTTGAAACCCTATAACAGAAAAATAGCCATCCGACTTTTGTCGGATGGCTAAAATTTTGTCATGGTGGATACATTTGCATCCATCAGATAGATTATATCTTTTCTCTCTACAACGACCTTGGCTCTCTTCAACAGATCTGGATCCCTCCGAATCGAGTCCAATAGCTTCCCGTTCGGGTTGACCGCGTAGGGTTTACCAACCATGGTCAACATAGAAAGATCCCCATTGGTGTCACCATACGCAAAGCTTTTCGATAAATCAATTTCATATTTATCAACCAGCTCACGCAAGGTCTTTGCCTTGTTGACCGCGTCCCACATGCGAGTAATCTCACCTGTGAAGCACCCCTCTTCATCCAAGTGATAGCGACTGCCTCGCCACTCTGTCACTTGATAATGCGCCGCCATGCGCTCCACCAAGAAATCCGGACTTCCAGAAATAAAGAAAATCGCATCTCCCCGCTCATGGTGCTCCATAATTCGATCCCGCGTAAATTTATACACGCGCTCTGCATTCAACGCTATAGCTTGGTCCGCTACAAAGGCCAACTCATCGCGATTCAATCCCTTGATGACTTTTCGGTACTCCTCCGCCAACAATTCCAAATACTCCTCGTAATCGCCATACCGGGTGGTCCATTCCTGATACAACCCCTTTATTGTCTGATGCCAATGGAGCGGATCGATCACCTCGTATTTAATTAGTTTCTTAAAGTGCTCCGTCATTAGGGAGTTCCGATAAATGGTTCCATCGATATCAAAAAAAGCGCCCACTCGACTCATGATATCCCCTCCTTGTCTTTTTCTTTTTTTACCCACAGTTAGTTCTTTTACCCAACTATTTGGATACAAAAAACCGGACAAAACGTCCGGCTTTTTCCACTACAGGCTCTCGCCCTTTGCAGGGATATTCTGCTTCTCAAACGCTTTCGCCACGTTTTTGCGGCTTTGCGTATCCATCAAGAATCCAACCTTGGTGAACTTACCTTTTAATTTCAATCGTAAAACACCACTTGGGCGTTTCTTGTCTTTCTTCCACTCATAATGCTCGATTTTTTCCCATACCACCATACGGTCCGCCAGATAAATACCTTCGCGATTAATACGAATGACTGCGGTTTGTCGCATCATCATAAAAATGCTTGAGTAAGTGAAATAACCCAAAATCAAAGCCAAAACGGCGTATTGGTAAATGCCTATTGTTCGAAGCACCATATAAGTAATCAAAAGAATAATCGTAAAGATCATATACGCCTTGCTACGGCCTGCTTGGTTACCCAGCGGGTTCTTCACTGCCGTTGTTCTAAGTGTATGCCATTGCGGCGCCATTTTCTTTTGAAAGCGTGTAATTCGAAAGACAAATATCGCTGTTATCAACAATAACGCCCACGATACCATCTCTAGGATATAATAATCATAACCAGTCATTATACTTCCCCTCTCTTCGCTACGCCTGTTTCAATGGCCGCTTTCGCCACCGCTCGGCTAACAGCGCCTGCTAGTCTTGTGTCAAAGGCTTCCGGTAAAATCCATTCCTCATTCAGTTCCTCTTCTTCAACCAATCCCGCAATTGCAATGGCCGACGCCAGCTTCATTGCCTCGTTGATTTCTGACGCTTGAACATCCAAAGCGCCTCTAAAGATTCCCGGGAACGCGAGCACATTATTGATTTGGTTTGGAAAATCGCTGCGACCAGTGCCGATAACCCTGGCTCCGCCTTTTTTGGCTTCATCTGGATGAATTTCGGGCGTTGGATTCGCCATAGCAAAAACAATCGCGCTGTCATTCATTGAACCTACCATTTCCGCAGAAACCAGATTCCCCTTCGATACGCCGATAAACACATCCGCGCCTTTCATTGCATCGACCAACTTCCCTTCTATCCCTTCCGGATTAGAGAGGTTTGCCAATTCTTCTTTCAACCAATGGTTGCGTTCATGTCCCGGAACCAAAATGCCCCGGCTATCGCAAATCTTTAGCTTAGCAACACCGGCAGTCACCAACATCTTCGCGATGGCGGATCCAGCAGAACCGTCTCCATTAATTACGACCGCAATCTCGTCGATCTTTTTCTCGACTACGCGAAGCGCGTTCATCAATGCTGCGGTAACAACAATTGCCGTACCATGCTGATCATCGTGGAATACAGGAATCGATAAGCGTTCCTTTAGTTTCGTTTCAATCTCGACACATCGGGGTGCTGATATATCTTCCAAGTTTACGCCGCCCAAGGTTGGCTCCAGCCAAGTCACCAATTGAACAATCTCATCGACGTCCTGGGTAGCCACGCAAAGTGGAATCGCATCCACATTCGCAAATTCTTTAAACAACAACGCCTTTCCTTCCATAACGGGAAGGGCTGCTTCAGGACCAATGTTTCCAAGTCCCAATACGGCAGAACCATCGCTTACAACCGCCACAAGGTTTCCCTTGCCAGTATATTCATATACCAATTCTGGATTCTTATAGATCTCTTCGCAAGGTGCAGCTACTCCTGGTGTGTACGCCAAGCTCAACGCTTTGCGATCTTTTACTTCCACCTTAGAGCAAACTTCAATCTTTCCTCGCCACTGCTTATGAAGCGCTAATGCTTCTTCTCGATTTCCCATTTTATCCCCGCCTTTCCTCGTAACACTACTATTATAGTTTTTTTTCTGTCTTCTCACAAGGGATTATACTAGACAAATCTGAAAACTGACCATATAATGAGGATGGAAAAAACCGAAAGGATGAATCGATGAAATTATATGAAGAGTGGAGCAAACAACTAGAAGTCTTGGATACCCAAGCAGACTATGACAAATTCTGGGGTGACTATCTGCCTCAAGAAACCACAGTCTATCAAAAACTGATCGGGGAAAAGCAACAAGTGATGGAGGGAACCATTGAAGCCCTTGCCGCTTCCTTTGATATGGAAGCCTTGACTTTTGTCGGATTCCTTGACGGCATCAACGAAAGCCTGGAAGAAGAAATTGATTTGGATTCTTTGGAAGCAGAGACAGAAATCAAAGCAACAATCAACTGGGAAAAATTATTATGGAACATGCACAATGCGAAAGCAGATTGGCTATACGACTTGGAAGAATGGGATGGAATTCTTGACGAAGAAAAACGCAAGCAAATCCACAAAGACTTCAACAAGTCCAAGCAAGTCATCAAGCCAAAGAAAATCGGCAGAAATGAACCTTGTCCTTGCGGATCAGGAAAGAAATACAAAAAGTGCTGCGGCGCTAACTAGGTAAATAAAGAGTCGATATCTCAATAGGAGATATCGACTCTTTTCTGTCAGTTGCTTTTTGATAATATTTTCATAAAAAATCCGCCAAGCTAGATACTCAGCGGATTACAGAAAACAAAAAAATATCAATTCTGCCAAATTAGATATTCGGCTTCTTGTCGCTTTCTTAATTTGGCAAAATGACGCTACCCAATATTGTCTCCCGTTTCGCTCCGGTTGCACTTGGCAAGTTCCCCGGCATTTCACGCAAGCGTAAATAACCCAAGACCGCAAAAGCAACTGCCTCTTTCGCATCTGGATTGCTTACCTTTTCAAAAGAATCAATCGACGCATCGATCTCAGCTTTTTGTAGGTAACGCTTGATGCATGTACGTAAATATCCATTGTGCACACCGCCTCCTGCAATAAAGATTGCGTCGATGACATCCAACTGTTTCAACCCTTCTACCAATGCATACGCAGAAAAATGCGTGAATGTACAAAGCAAGTCTTCTGATTTTTCCGATGCGTACTTCTGAATCATCGACTCTGTATAGGCGTCTCCGAACTGTTCACGACCTGTGCTCTTGGGAATGGGTTGTGACAAATATGGATGCAAAATCAGTTCCTGAAACAATTCTTGCACCACGGTTCCAGTCGCTGCGATTTTCCCTCCGGAATCATACGGTAACTGATAATAACGGCTTGTCACATAATTCATCATCATATTGCCTGGACCAGTGTCAAATGCACGCACCTGCTCTTTTTTATTGTTCTTCGGCAAGTATGTCAGGTTGCAGATCCCTCCAATATTGACAAAAACTTGGTTCTTTTTCGGATCCTGATACAGAAGATATTCCGTTGCCGGCACAAGCGGTGCACCTTCCCCACCGCATGCAATATCCTTTTCTCGAAAATTCGAAACGATGGTTAAACCCGTTCGTTGCGCCACAATGCTTGGGTTTCCAATTTGCAACGTGGATGGAACCATCCCGTTCGCCTTTGAATTATGCCACATGGTTTGCCCGTGAATCGCAGCAAAATCGATTTTTCTTCTCACAATCTGCTTTTCATCGATAAATCGATTCATCGCATATGCCAATTCTTCTCCAATTTCGAAATCCAATTTTGTAATTGCTTCAAGCGTAAGAACCGGCTCTCTCAAGGTTGATCGTATTTTATTAATCATTTTTTCGGAATACGGATAGGAATCAAACTCTATCAATTTCGTCTTCCGAAACTCATCATTTATCTCAATCAGACAAAGATCCACCCCGTCCAGGCTGGTTCCTGTCATCACTCCAATGCCTAACATGTCCTCTCCTATTCCTTTGTCACGGACTCAAAATCTGTTTGACAGAATAACGGTCGGCGCGATAATAAATCAGGCTATATTGCAACACATCACCATCCGAGCTATGAATAATCAAACGCACCAAGAGCAGTGGACTCTTTGGTTCGATCCCCAATGCAGCAGCTTGACTCTCCGTTGCCAACACCGCATGAATGGATTGATCTGCGTAGCCAATTTCATATCCCAAGACTTCCAATTCCTTCATTAGTGAATCGCTCAAATCACGCTCCTTCAAATTCGGTGAAACACGAAGGGCTCGATAGGACTGCTCCACTGCCATAGGCAGGCCATCCGCAAAGCGGACTCGTTCGATATGAAAAACGCCTTCGAAAGATTCGATCTCCAAGGCTTTTACCACCTCGTCAGACGGCAGTTCCTTTTGAAAAAGCAATTCTTGATTTGATGTGCTGTAACCGCGTCGCTCCATCTCGGCTTCAAAACCAATCACGCCTTTGGCGAAGTTGCCTCTTACCTTTTCTGAAACAAAGGTTCCGCTTCCCTTTTTACGATACAGATATCCATCAAATACCAATTGATTAATCGCCTGGCGAACGGTCATTCTACTGACATTATAGTGCACGCTAATGTTGCGCTCTGAAGGAATTGCTTCATTCGGCGCGAATTTTCCGTTCAAAATATCCTTTTTGATGTCTTCATAAATGGTAAGATGTATCGGTATACGCATAAGAATTCTTCCTTAAATAAAAATATTTATTGACCATAAGTACGCAGTAATCCCAAATAATAAGCCAAACAGTCCATATCGCTTCAAAAATGTTTTTCTTTCCTGATTCCCGTCAATAAAAACACTGATATAAGCAATACTACCACTGGAAAGAAGGCCATTTACAAAAACAGCCGCCATACTCTGAGAAATCCCCAGCATGACCAGTAGAGGAATAACGCCAATATTCAATAACAAAACACTACACGCTATCAAAATCGCGCCTTTAAATGAAAAACTTTGAATTGATGTACTCATTTGACCACTCCTTCTATTATACCAAATTCTGATGTTAGAATTTCACAATTTTTAATTTGATTGCCATTTCCCCATGAGATACCGATACCCACCGAAGACATTTTCCTCATGCATCGGATGATAGGAAAGGCTTTTGCCTGCATATCCGTTCAAAACGCTTTGAAAATGGCGAGCAAAATCTTCATTCTTTTCAAAAACCGATCCCGTCAGTCCAATTTCAAACGGCTCTTGTAATTTCAATACTAGCTGCCCCGCCTGCTTAGCCAAGGCTTCCGCTTCCTTACGAACTGCTTCCTGGATTAGTACATGGTTTGACTGTGCCAATTTTTTTGCCGCTCCAGCAAAAGACATTCGATCCTGCTTGTACGTCCATTGGATCAATTCCGCTTTGTCTCGAACGCCGATCATGTTGAGCACTTCCTCAACTTCGTCCACTCGTTCTTCCTCTTCCAGAAATGCCAAAAGGGATTGTACAATTGAACGAACAAGCCCAAAAGCACTGCCCTCATCGCCCAAACGCGGACCCCATCCACCACGAATTACAAATTGTTCGCCCGTAAATGCCATCACGACACTCCCGGTTCCCGCAATGATATCCATACCAGATTTCTTTCCATGATGCGCAAAGTAACTTAATTTTATATCACTCATGATCTCCGATTCAAGACCGAATTTCATGTAAATCCTTGTGGGAATCTCAGCAGCCTTCGCTGAGGTTTCTGCGCCGCTGATACCGAGAACCACGGTTGGTTGGTATTTTGTTGCTTGGTCAACAATCCATTCAATTGCTTCCCAGGCCGCTTCGAAATCAACATGAAGCGCCGCCGGTCCTGCGGTCCAACGTTCCACTTCTCTCCCGCATTCATCGTATACAACGCCTAAGGTTTTTGTTCCTCCGCCATCAATCGACAAAATCATTGTCATAACTACTACCCTTTTGTGGGTCGAAGTCGGAACTTCTGCCACGGTTGAATCAAATCTAAAAGAAAATGCTCTTCCTTTCGAATGTGCCCCACTACATTGCTTTTCCCGCTATTAGGCATATCTTTCAGTGCAATTTGCATCTCGCCAGCATAATGACCGTACTCGCTGCTTTCAACGACAACGTCGCCCCGTTTGATATCTGGTGTATTGAACACATTAAATTGATGCCCCTTATGCTTCACTCGGGACATGGTCGAACGAACGACATACTCGTTGATATCTCCGCGATTGAAATGAAGCTCTTCAAATAGAATGGAAGCCTCGACTTTCGGGATCTCGTTGACCGGCGTCACATCCAGTGTTAAAAGATCTCGATTTAAGGAACCAAGGCGTTCCAACTCCTCTTCACTCGCAAAACAATTGGATATCATCACATCATCCATCAACCCATTCATTGCAATGTAATGCTTCAATTGCACATCAACCGGAAGATCGCGGTGCATTTCCATGGTCACTAATCCATCGGTTACAGGCCACGGTCCAAAACTTGCCTGCTGCGAGGAAATAAAAGCCGCTGTCCGCATACCGTAAGACTTGTATTGTCTTGTTGTCTTTTCTACAAACTCCGGTGACAATCCAGTGAAACGATGCGGATAGAAATTATGGCTGCCAATCAACTTATTGGGATTCGGCATATAGTCAAAGATATTGTCTATCATACGCGTGTCGATACTCATATTGATTTCCACGAGGAGTCCTTCCGGATTGAACGTCATCATTGCCTCTTCACGTCCGGTAAAACCCATGTCCAGACGAATTCCGTCTGCACCAATTTCCTTAAAAAACGATAGGTCATTATAACCGATTCCCAACTCCGCAAACACACGAGGATTTACGTCTACGGTCACTTCCATTCCAAGCGACTTTGCATAAGTATTGATATCTAAAAATTCCTGAACAATTTTCTCTTTTTGGCTGGCATCCACGCTTAGCAGACAAGAAAACACCCGATCAAATCCATGCTTTGCTGCTGTAGCCAAATAGGCCTTGTTCTCTTGTACCGACGCCTTTTCTGGATAAATGGAAACCCCTAGTCTTTTCATACCTTTCCCTCCAGCTTGACAATTCGCTTCTGCATTTCAATCATTTGTTTCAGTAAAGACTTTTCTGCCATCGCCGTCATCAAATGGTCCTGTGCATGAACAAAAATCACACCCACATCAAATTTTTCACCCGACGCTTCCCTTTGCAGGGTTGAAGTTTGAAGCTTGTGCGCCTCGCCAATCTCCATCTCCGCTTCTTTCATCAATTCGTCCGCTTGAGCAAAATCGCCTTCCAGCGCTGCTTCAAATGCTTCATACGCCAATCCTCTTGCCGTACCACCATGGGAAATAATGCCAAAAATTAATTCTTCCATATTTTTCACTCCTAATCAAAAGGGCTTAGGTGAAAGCTTTCACCTAAGCGCCGTTCTCTACTCTTGCGTTTCCAGTTCTAATTGTTGTTTGTCATACATTTTGAAGAATGGGTAGTAAATTACAACGGAAACCCCAATCAAAATGACATTCAATACTGCTGCTCGCCAGTCGCCGCCAGTCGCGATATACGCGCCTATTGGTCCAGGCAACGTCCATGGTGCTAGGATGAAAACTTTCCCAACCATGCCAAGACTTGTTGCGATGTATGCAATGGTTCCCATAACAACCGGTGCAATAATAAATGGAATTAGTAAAATTGGATTCAAAACAATCGGTGCGCCGAAGATCAATGGCTCATTAATGTTGAACAATCCCGGTGCCAACGCTGTGCGTCCCAATGACTTCGCATATTTCGATTTTGCCGCGAAAGCCAAAAGCAAAACCAAACCGATAGTCGCACCCGCGCCACCAATCCAGATAAACCATTGGTAAAAAGGTTCTGGGGCAATATATGGCATCGCTTCTCCAGCCGCATGAGCCGCTGTATTGCCATCCAGTAAAATCGTCCAGATCGGACGAGCAACTGAACCAACAACTGAAACACCGTGAATACCAGCTGACCAGAACAAGGTAATCAAGGATACCGGAATCATAACACCAATCCAGGTATCAGATGTTTTTACAAACGGTGCCAATCCTGCGGCAACTACGCCATGCCAATCAAAACCGAATACAATTGTAATCAATGTCATAATAATGACCACAGCCGCTGTTGGAGTCAACGCCTCAAAGCTTCGCGCTACACTCGATGGCACCTGTTCAGGCATCGTTATTTTAAACCCTGATTTCAATACGAGACGCATAATTTCAACGGCAAAAATTGATGTAATAATGGCCACAAACATGCCGCCTCCACCAAGGAATCCCATTGGAATTGCAAGACCAAATCCTTCAATCGCGATCTTAGGCATAAGTGTCATTAAAAATGCCATGACACTTAAGTTTCCTCCGGAAACGCCATCCAGCTTATAAGACTTCGACAAGCTATATCCAATGCCCCACGCCGCATACAACGACATGATATACATGGTCATGCGATAAGGAAGCAGAATCGTTCCAATGTTGGCTTTCGCCCATTGTGAAATCGCCCACTCTGGAGGCAATGGAGGAAAGGCAAGAATGAGAATAAAAGAACCTACAATGATAATCGGAAGTGTTGCAACAATACCGTCTCGAACCGCACGCAAATGACGTTGCTCCGCCAATCGCGCCATCGGTTCAGAAACCTTTTCCTCTAGGAAAAGAAAAAACTTATCCATACTGATGTCCCCTTTCGGTTATAAAATTATTTTTTTAAAGCATCCATAATAAATTCGAATAATTTCTTAACACTTTGCTCCATTGGTGCATACATGTTTGGTGGAATTTTTACACAAACCACATTTTCATGTTTCGCCACTTCAGCTTGCACTTCCTTGAATCGATGACGAATCTGCGGTGCCACCAAGACAATGTCATACGAATGGTCTTGCAATTCATTCATAAAATCCGTTGTTCCTCGCGCTATAACATCCATCTCTACTTGATTCTTTTCGGCTACTTCAACCAATTTCTTTGCAGTCAATGCTGTAGACATACCGCCTGCACATACAAACATCACTTTCATTATTTCTTCTCCCCCTTTCCCAACTCTATTGCTTTTTTAACAAATCCAGATGTCTTCTCAAGCAACGCTTCCGCTTGCTGTCGATCTGAATGCGTTTCAATCATGACAATCGCGACCTTGGGGCGGCGATTGGCCTCTTGCAATTTCAACTCCGCAACCGAATAGGTCACGCCTGTTGCTTGCATGATAATCCGCTTTGCGCGGTCAACCAGCTTCTCATTTGACAAATTTACATCGACCATCAGATTATTATATGCTTTGCCCATAAAAATCATGGCGGCCGTTGATATCATATTTAGAACCATTTTTTGTGCCGTGCCCGCTTTCAAACGTGTCGAGCCTGTTAACACTTCGGGACCAGTTTCCACCTCGATTGCAACCTGCGCTTCCGCGCCAATCAATGAATTTCGGTTGCATGCGACCGCCGCAGTTTGCGCGCCAATCTCATTTGCATATCGCAATCCACCAATCACATACGGGGTTCGTCCGCTTGCCGCGATGCCAACAACTGTATCATGCGCATGCAACTCGAGTTTTTTCAGATCCTCTGCCGCTAAGTCAAAACTGTCTTCAGCGCCTTCTACTGCCTTGACAAACGCTTTCTCTCCGCCTGCAATTAGCCCCACTACCTGGTCCGGCGAGGTTGAAAATGTCGGCGGGCATTCCACCGCATCCAGCACACCCAAACGTCCGCTGGTTCCTGCACCTATGTATATCAATCTTCCACCTTGTTCGAAAGAGTTGGTTGCCATATTCACGACTTTTTCAATCTGGTTTATCGTTTTCCCGACCGCTATCGCAACTTGTTGATCTTCTTTATTCATTGTTTCCAGAAACTTTTCAACAGACATTTCGTCTAAATTTTCTGTACACGCATTGCGTGTTTCAGTTCCTAACCCCTCTAACATTTCATCACTCCTACTCCAATCGGTCTATACCAATTTGCTAAAAGCATCATAACACGGGAAAGATAATCTGTCTATACCAATTACGGAATTTTAATTATTGGTCTAGATATGTTTCGTTTTCTCCATAAAAAAACGAAACTTCTCAGTTTCGTTTTTCCCCGCCCTTATAGATTTTTTTCTTCCAACATAATTTTCACATACTGCGCTCTTTCAAAAGCATAGGGATCCATCGCATTTTTCTTCGCGCATTTCCCCCGAAAGTCATCTAAAGTTTCATAGCCCTTCCGTTCCATCCACTCTTCAATTCCCTTTAAAATTCGCTGTATCTGAGCTGTTTGATTTAAGTAAAGGGTGCTAACAACTTGAACTGCATCGGCTCCCGCCAACAAAAGCTTAATCGCATCCTCAGCTTCATATATGCCCGTATTGGCGATAATGGATCCTTCGACCTGCCCGTGCAGCAAAGCTGTAAACCGCAGTGATTCGCGGTACGCCCCGTCTTGCGTCAATTCAAAGGTTTCTAGGTTTGCCTCCGTTTCAATATCGATGTCCGAATCAATAAATTGATTAAAGAGAATAACCCCTTTCGCTCCCGCCTCCATAAATCGCTTCACCGTATAGAGAGGATTGGTGTAGCAACGAGTCATCTTCACGCTGACCGGCAACTCTGTCAACGCAACGATCTGCTTGATAATTCCGATTTCCCTATCTTCCATTTCCTGCCCCGAAATATCAATATCCTCTGGTGTATGGTAGAAATTGATCTCAAATCCATCGATCCCATATTCCTCCAACACCCTTACGTAATGGATCCAGCTCGCTTCGGAGTAGGCATTCAAGCTCGCAATCAAGGGAATGGAAACGGCCTCGCGGGCACAGCGCAGATCCTTCAAAATCTGATCATTCCCTGATGTCATAATCTTGGAGTACCACTTCGCAATTTTCCCCGCCCGTTCTTGTTCCGACTCCAAAAGTTTCTTTAATTGCATGCTTTCAAGCTGAATGCTTTCTTCGAAAATAGACTTAAAGACAATCGCCCCCGCCCCATACTCCTCAATCCGCTTCAATGCCTGTGGATTCAAGGACATATCGCAAGCGCCAACGACCACTGGACTCTTTAGTGTCAACCCCATGTACTTTGCATCGATCTTCACACAACTCCTCCTTTGAGAAAAAGGATTCCAAATGGAATCCTTTATTTGAAAAACTTTTCAACTGTTTTATCGATAAATTCGAGATATATGTCCTCTTCAATCACCGTAATATGCGGAAACTCATCTTCGCTGTACCGGCATGCCTTGATCAATTCAAAGGAATTCTTCAGACTGATAAATTCCAGAGTCGGTACGTTTTCATCATGAACACCGCCAAAATCAACAGACTTCAAATAATCGCAAATCTGTCTCATATCATAAATTTCGATATTTTCCGTAAAGGCTTCCTTGAATTCTTCATCGCTCAAACCCTTTTTACCAGACGGGACAATCACGCTTCCGTGCTCCGTGATATACGCATCCAACCATAGATGCATATAATACCCGAAGAAGAAAGAAAACCACTTCTTTTCCCGCTTCATATAGTCCGTATTCACTCGGAATTTCTCCAAGTCAATTCGGTCCTCAGTGTAAAAATGCACCTCCCGATAACTCTCTTCATCAGAGCGATCGTACAATTCTGGAGCTGCGGCGCCCAATAGGAAATATTCCCTTGCCAATAGATCGCCCTCTCGTTCCAATACTCGTTTCGCTACATGTAGATGGGTGCAGAGTTGTGCCATGTGTCATTCTCCTTTCTATTCAGAAAGCGTAGAAATCCGTTCTCGTTCCGCCTTTTTTAATCCCCGAAAAACCAAATCATAAGAATGCTGAATCATCGATTCAATCTGCTCGTCCGATAAGACGCCTTCCAACTGAACGGTATTCCAATGCTTCTTATTCATATGATACCCTGCGGTGACTTGTTCATACATGGATCGAAGCTTTAATGCTTCGTCCGGGTCGCATTTTAGATTGATGCTTAAAGGCTCTCTTTCTTCATTGATCAAAGCAAACATCTTATCTGAAACACGGAATACCAACGTCACTTCATCAAAAGGATAATCGCAACTTGTCCCCGGCAAACGAAGACAAAGTTCCTTTGCTCGTGCATGGGTCATGATATTCTTAGCCATCAATCATATTTCCCAAAGCGCCCAACAAACTACCTTCGCCCTTGCTTGATCCACCCGATTTCGGTGCGTGCGCAATAATGCGATCCGCCATGCGGCTGAACGGCAAAGACTGCAACCATACCGTGCCGGGACCGCGAAGCGATACAAAGAACAATCCTTCGCCCCCGAATAAAGCACTCTTCACATTGCCAACGAATTCAATATCATAATTCACACCCGCCGTCAAAGCGACTAAACAGCCCGTATCCACCCGTAATGATTCACCGGCTCTTAATTCCCTCTTCACGATGGTTCCGCCAGCATGTAAAAATGCCATGCCGTCTCCACGCAATCGCTGCATGATAAATCCTTCACCACCGAAAAATCCAGTACCCAGTTTCTTTTGAAACGCAATATCCATTGAAACACCTTTTGCCGCGCAAAGAAACGCATCCTTTTGGCATATCAATTCCTGATTCACATTCATCAAATCGACCGGAATAATGCTACCCGGATACGGTGCCGCAAAAGCAACGTGTTTTTTGCCGCTTGCATCATTTCCAAACAACGTCATAAACAGGCTTTCACCAGTTACAACCCGTTTGCCCGCTGACAAAAATTTTCCCATCAGTCCGCCACCTTTAGATTGCTGGCTTCCGTCTCCAAAAATAGTTTCCATTTCAATGCCGTCTTCCATATACATCATGGCGCCCGCCTCGGCAATTACGCTTTCGCCCGGGTCCAACTCAATTTCAACAAACTGCATATCATCACCATATAACTTATAATCCACTTCATGTGCTCTCATAAAATATGTCTCCTTTTTCTTTTATTGTACCCTATAAAAAGCCCTGATTTCCACAAGACTTACAATATTTACAATTTCATCATTTCCTGTTTGAAAACTTATGCCTGCGTCGTTTTGCAATTCGTCCTCAGTTGTTCTTGCATATCGTCCAGATGCTCTTTTGTCCAAAGCGCCATGGCGCCACCGGTATGAAGAAACATTGCATTTTCATGGGGTTTGATCCAGTCGCCTGCTTGAATCAATTCGACAAATCCACGAAACGTCTTCCCCGTATAGGTAGGATCCAACATGATTGCTTCGCTTTTCGCCAACATCATGATGGCTTCTCTCGTTATTGGATCCGGCTTATTGTATTCCTCTCCTGCATAAGGTGCGTTTGCAGGTCCATATGCGATTTTTAACTCTTCCTTCGCAATGGTAATATCAAGATCAAAATGTTCGCAAATTTCATTGGCATACGCCAATACCTCTTCGTCTTTTTCTTCTGGCATCACCGGTACCGCTATAATATCAAAGGGCGCGTTGAAGTATTTCGCTCCAATTAGCATGCCGGCATAGGTGCCCATGGACCCCACGGTGCAAACCACATGGTCAATGTCCAATGCCTGCGCCTTCATCTGCTCCATTATTTCTTTGACCGACATGATATACCCTACAGCTCCCAGATAATTGGATCCACCCATGGGCACAACGTATACCTGGTCTCCAGCAGTCTCGTATTTTTTGATCACTTCATTTGCTGCCTGCTCTTGATCTTTTTCTTCCGGTACAAAGTAGATATCCGCTCCCATCAAGGCATCCAGGGTCAGATTCCCTGACAAATATCCCGGGTCTTCTCCCTTGAGAATCAGAATCGGTTTTAATCCCAGTTTGATCGCGGCGCCAACCGTTGTTCGTCCATGATTCGTTTGTGTTCCTCCGAAAGTCAGAACTGCCGTACATCCCGTATCAATCGCCTCTTGAAGAAGATACTCGAGCTTTCGGGTTTTGTTTCCTCCGAATGCAGGACCCGTTGTATCGTCTCGTTTGATAGTCAATTCGCCTTTTCCAAGCTCCTTCGAAAGGTTCTCCATCTTTTCCAATGGCGTTGGATAATGACCCAAACTCACTTTTTTCAGATCTTCAATTCTCATATTTTCCCCCTAGACACACTCTTGTTTTTAAACCGATTTTATCGATTCCTCTATAGCTTTCATTATAAACGAAATAGGAAATGATTGCCTCCCCGATCTCACTGCAAATTTCACCTCCAGTGGGTGTGACCGACAAAAAAAACCAAAGACTTGATTGAACAGGCCTTTGGCTTTCTTCATACTATTTTTTTATTTCGATCTGCTTGATGCCTCAAAGAAACCAATTAATTCCCCATATTTCACTATATGATCCTGCATCGCGTTCATCACATCAATTTTCATGGAATCCATTGGAATCGCCAGTTTTTCATCCAATACAAAGACCTGAAACCGGTAACGATGACTACCCATGGGCGGTTTGGGCCCCCGATAATAATGCTTTCCACCATAGGCGCTCTTTCCCTGAATGGCACCTGTGATGCCCTCTACTTCAGCACCTCGTTCGATTCCCTCCGGAATTTCAGTAAATTTCGACGGAATATTCCAAATCACCCAATGGTTGAAAATCCCCATGGGATGATCCAGATCATCCATGATAATGGCAATGGATTCGGCCGATGCATCCACCTCGGACAAGCGCAAAGCGGGCGATACATCCTCTCCGTAGCCCGTATACCGCTTTGGGATCGCTCCATCTCGTTCAAATGCAGGACTCTCCACCGCCAAGTTTTCTTCCGGTAAAATAGCCTCTTCCAAACGCTCTCGCTTGCGAGCAGAAACCCTAACAACAAAAACCAAAGCAACCAACGCAAAAATAAGTATCCAGAACATCATAGCCTCCCAATTTCTCTTCTCTATGAATCCATACCTATTTTTTCGCAATTTAAAACAGCTCTAGCAAAATCGCAAGAGCTGTCGTTCCTTACCTCTTAATGTGTCCATTCAATGATCTGGATCTGATCGCCAAATCGTTTTTCAATGGCGTCTTTCATCAGTTGATAATGCGGACATGGAATTCCAATGGGATTTCCATTTTTGATGCAAGATGCAAAGGCAATTGCATCCGCGCCCCGCTCCACCATTACTTTCACGCGACCAATGGTTCTTTTCCCCGGGCATCCCCCACAGGAAACAAATCCCACAACTTCAACAGGTCCCATCTCTTCAAATGCACCCGCACCATGCTGCGCCATTTTAAAATCTGTCGTTCCCGGACAATAATCTTCGGTTTGCTGGCACCGAATAATCCCTACTTTTTTCATCGTTTGATCTCCCGTTTTAAATTTCCTTTTCCCGGCTATTCTAACATACTCCGCTAAATCATACATAAAAAAATGCCAATCAGCATAATGCCAATTGACGAAATTGTTTGCTCGTGTTACAATGAAATTTGTGATAAAAAATCATAAAAAGCTTACATATATTTCATTTATACCATATCACAAATACTTATGTTTGTCAATGTCGACTGAAAGGAGCTCACGATGAAAGAACTTTCTTGCTTCCAAATTTCAAAATCCAAGATCCGTTCCCACACAATATCTCAGCTTCTCGCCTTCAATCAAAAGACTGACGTTTATGACCTTTGCCTAACCAACGCGGATGTAAAAGCCTTGATTGTCACCCAGGAAAATGCCCTTACCCAAAATGGAAGATATGAATTCGGCACTGGAATCATCATGAAAATCGTTTTTGCTTTTTGTGACTCACCTTACCTTACCCAGGAAAATTACGCAGAAACCATTCACGATTTGATCGAAATTTTTTACCACTTCAAAAATGATACCTTAGACGCTATTGACGATGATACATTGATTGAATTGATGAAGACATATTTTGATGAAGTCTGTGAAGGTAGTTTGGAACTGTTAAAAATGAAGGATTTGGAAACCATGGCGCAAAATTTACGCAAAGAAAAATCTGATTTCAAAACCGTTCGCAATGCGCATCATTGGTATGAATGGGAGGAATGGAATGACTAGATCTCATATGCTTGATTCTTTTATGCAGTTCAATCCCGATGAAAACCACTATGTAGAATCGCTTTTACAAGGTGCTTATCTCGCTGGTCTCCTTAGTGAAACTGAGTCTGTTCGCATTCAGCAGAAATTGCTGCAATTCGTCGAACTTCATGCGACTCGGTATGTTGGTGGCATGAGTACTTCCCTACCGATTGAAACTATCCAGTCCCTTGCCGCCAGCGCGATCTACCAGCTTTCCTTTGCCCTGCGCGCACGTCAAAACGCAACCCGTGCGCTTGAGTCGTTAAAAAACAAACCTCTTCTCGACTTGCAAAAAGAAGGGCGCGATCTGGTTAAAACATACACAGCTAAAACCAGAGAAAGATTAACGCTTATCCAAAAATCTCGCGTCAAAATTCCTCATCAAGCATACCATGACACCCTGATGAAAGGTCTTCCTCTCTTCTTTGAATCCTATGATGTCGAGTACGCCGCCCATGATACGCCGGGATCTATCGATTATCAACTGGCGGTCGAAACTAAGAACGTAACGGGGATTTCCATGATTGCAGCCTACCTGGATGAGATCGCGATTGAAAATGAATTCTGCCGCTTGTTTGCTCCAAAAGACCTCTACCGCTTGATGAAATCTTTTGACACAAATTATGAAGTTCTCTTGGAGAATATCTTTCAATACGTCTGGCGAAATGCGATCGGTCGCACTCTTACCCATCAGAATCCAAAAAAACTGACGCTTACTTTTCAGGATTTAGAAACAATCCAAAACATGTTGGGTTTCCTCTCCGAACAAGACCTGAGAAAGACGCTCTCATTAAGCGCAAACAACCTAATTCAAGAGCTTTCCATCCCTCATCCCCCTTTGGTCGCACTGATTCATCAAACTGTTGAAATCGAGGAAATTCGCATCCAGCTCGCCCTCAAACATCGTTCCATCGACAAATTTTGGACTCCCTCCCTTTGACAGATCCGGCAAAAAAGGGCATAATTAGCAACAGCTATAAAAGGAGGCAACAATGGAACTATGGATACTTCTTTTTATTTTGCTGATCGGGTTTATTGGGGTCATCGGATACCTGATCACAAGATTCAAAAAGAAAAATAATCACATCATAAATTTGAAAAGTCGAATTGATGAACGGGACCGACGACTTTAGTCGCTGCCTAATTAAATAAAGGAGTGCCATCATGGAAATTGTCTTACTCTGCATGCTTGCGATCATCACAGTCACCTTTATGATCGCGCTTGCACAATTGAAAGACCAGGTAAAAAATATGGAGAAAAAAGTCGATGCGATCGCTGAACATCTTGGCCTCGAAAACGCCATCACCCCAGAGCTCCAAGCTGAAATCGAGAATCTACTCGACGAGGACAAACGCATCAAGGCTATTAAAACATATCGAATTGCCACAGGGGACGGTTTGAAAGAATCCTCGGACGCCATCGATCAACTCATAAAAAAAAGGACCTCATAGAGGTCCTTTCGTTTATTCCGAAACAATCGTTCCATCTGGTCCAATCACCACTTCACGATAAGGGACAATCTTTTGGGCATTCAGCATTGCTTGCTGTGCAGCCATCACAATGCCGCCACAGCACGGCACCGACATCCTGACAACGGTAATGCTCTTCAAGGAATTCGCCATGATAATCTCTGTCAGCTTCTGGGTATGTGCCGCCAGATTATCCAACTTCGGACATCCAATAACCGTTACACGCCCCTTAATGAACTCAGCATGGAAGTTTCCATAGGCGTACGCTGTACAGTCAGCAGCGATTAATAGATCGGCTCCCTGCAAATAATCCGCATTGGGGTTAATCAATTCCAACTCCACCGGCCATTGTCGCAACTGAGATGGCACGGTTTGAAAATCAACCGCTTGCTTTTGTGGAGCTGCTTGCATCTTTGGTTCTTCCCGTTGAATCGACTTTGCCGCTGAACCCGGACAGCCACATGGAATACTTGGCATCGCGTCTGCAAACCCTTCGCAGGTTGCAGGCTCTGCCGCTTTTTTCTCTGCCATTCTTGCCATCACCAATTCTTCGTTGTAGGCTTCTGCTTCCCGTTCAATCATCTCAATGGCACCAGTTGGGCAAGAGGGCAGGCAATCACCCAATCCATCGCAGTATTGATCCGACATCATTTTTGCTTTCCCATCTATCATTTGAATGGCACCCTCGTGACATGCTGTCACGCAAAGTCCACATCCATTGCATTTATCTTCATGAATCGTAATAATCTTTCTCTTCATTCGTTCCATCTATTCGTCTCCTTTTCAATCATCATCATTGTGATATGCTTATCATACTCAATTTCGGGTAAAAGATCCGTAACCTACGTTACCAAAGGAGGCAACCTTGGAAAAATGGCAATCAACCATTCTCCAATCCAAACTTTTTCGAGGATTCACTGAAAGCGAACTTGAGCGCTTTCTATCGAAGGCCAGCGCCAACCGTGAACAATATCAAAAAGGGCAGATTGTTGCAAATGAAGAAACCCCCTGCACCCATATCGGCATCGTCGTTTCCGGTGTGATCGACGTACAGAAAACATACCCATCCGGAAAATTCATCACCATCAATCATCTTCGTGAAGGAGAACTGTTTGGCGAAGTTATCGTATTTTCGGACCGAAAAACCTTTCCCGCCACGCTAATCGCTCAAACCGAGTCAGAGGTGTACTTCTTGAAAAAAGAAGAGATTATGCAGCTCAATCAAGAGTTTCCGTTGCTGATGGAGAACTTCGTGCAGATACTTTCTCAAAAGATTTTAAATCTGAATCAACGGGTGAAAAGTTTATCCTATCACACTTTGCGGCAACGAATCGTTGATTATATTTTGGAGATCTACAAGATACAAAGCACCCTGATGTTTCAGCTCCCCGTATCACGCAAACAAATGGCTGAACGTCTGGGAACACCTCGCCCCTCGCTATCCCGCGAGTTGGCGAAAATGAAAGACGAAGGATTAATCGACTACGAAAAAAACAGCTTTAAGATCTTAGATCTCGAGCAATTGGAAACGATCTTTTTCGAGTAATTTCGAAACAATTGGTTTTTCACCCCTTGACGAATGTGTTTCCATCTATTACAATGAATGAAAATTCATCCCAACCAAACGATGAAGGGTGCCAGTACACAGATCGCTTTTCACTTTAGAGAGAGAAACACTAGCTGAAAGTTTTTCGTGAGAACCCTGTGGAACCTAACCCCGAGTATGTTTCCGAAAGGAAAATCGGAACCGGACCGTTATCAAACCGGGCAGTATCGAGCTAGCCTCCGTACTGATTGATCAAGAGGAAAGAGAACTTCTTTCAATTTGGGTGGTACCGCGGAGTAACCTTCGTCCCTATGTTTGGGATGGAGGTTTTTTTAATTGAGAGGAGAAATACTATGACAACAAGGCAAGTAGGAATTTTAACCATCTTTTTCTTTTACATTTTAATGATGCTGGGCATTGGTTGGCTCTACTACAGAAAAACCAAAAACCTATCCGACTACATCATCGGCGACCGAAAACTCAACTACTGGGTGACCGCCCTCAGTTCTCAAGCCTCAGACATGAGTGGATGGCTCTTGATGGGTCTTCCCGGCTATGCTTATACAGCAGGCATGGAAGCCATTTGGATCGCCCTAGGGCTTCTCGTAGGCACCTGGGCGAACTGGAGATTCGTCGCCAAACGCTTGCGAATTCTGACGGAAAATATGGGCAACGCCATTACCCTTTCTTCCTATTTTCAGAATCGATTCAAGGAGACCTCTGCGCGGCTTCGAATTATATCCGCCGTGGTCATTTTGATCTTCTTTCTGATTTACACAGCTTCCGGGCTGGTTGCCGGTGGAAAGCTTTTCAGCTCGGTATTTGGCCTGTCTTATACGGTTTCATTGACCATCGGCACCCTGGTCATTATCGGCTACACCTTCCTGGGCGGTTTTATGGCTGTTTGCTGGACCGACTTCTTCCAGGGAATTTTGATGTTTTTAGCCCTGATTATCGTTCCCATCGTTTGTGTTGGAAAAATCGGCGGCATTGGCGTAACAATCACCGAATTGAAAGCCATCAATACAGAACTACTAAACGCTTTTACCTATATGGATGGAACAGCGATGGGTGGGCTGGCGATTGCAAGCCTTTTGGCCTGGGGACTTGGCTACTTTGGTCAACCCCATATCCTGACCCGATTTATGGCTATTGAAAAAATCGGTGAATTAAAGAATGCACGCCGCGTTGCCATGACGTGGGTTGTCTTCTCGCTAATTGCCGCTGTACTAATCGGCATGATCGGACTGGTTTATCTGGGTGGCACATTAGAAGGATCAAGTGAAACGATCTTTATTCAAATGGTGGAACGAACCTTCCCAACAATCATTGCCGGCATCCTTCTGGCAGCAATTTTGGCGGCAATCATGTCCACTGCGGACAGCCAATTGCTCGTAACGAGTTCCGCTTTGATTGAAGACCTCTTGAAGGTTTTTTCGAAAAAAGAATTCTCAGAGAAGACCTATGTATGGTTCAGCCGCGGCACCGTAATCGCGGTCGCGTTTTTCGCCTATCTCTTGGCATGGAATCCAGAAAACTCCGTATTGGATCTGGTTGCCTATGCATGGGCTGGTTTCGGCGCAAGCTTCGGTCCCGTCGTATTAATCTCTCTGTACTGGAAAAAGATGACTGGCAATGGAGCCTTAGCTGGCATGATCGTCGGCGGCGCTACAGTTTTGATTTGGAGAAACCTATCGGGCGGCTGGTTCGACCTGTATGAATTGTTGCCCGCTTTTATACTCGCAGCCCTCGCGATCTTCATTGTCAGCTCAATGGATCAGAAGAATGCAATCAATTTGGATGTGGAATTTCTGGAAATTGATAAACTTCATGAATAAGAAAATTCACCTCGGGTATCTGTAAGGTAGAATCTTACAGATTGGGGTGAAAAAATGAAAGAACGGGAATTAACACTAATCAAACAGGCCATCCTCAATGAAATCGAAGGGTACGAATTTTATAAGATGGCTGCAAATCAAACAAAATCACCAGAAAGCAAAAATGCGCTTCTAGCCTTGGCAGATGAAGAGTTTAAACATTCGACTTATCTAAAAGAACTCTTCAATCAAATCAAGAAACAAGGCGATGAGTTTGCATTGGCTTTTCTCAGTGATATACCCTCACCGGGAATTTATCGATTCAGTGAAATCAAAGAAAACGCGCACTTAAGTCTTGCAGTCACCATCTTCAGCATCGGAATGGAAATGGAGAAGGCATCCATCAAATTTTATGAAAATGCCTTCGAGGAAAGCGAACTTCCAGAAGCACGAAAACTCTATGAGATCTTGATTGCATGGGAGAAAACCCACCTGGAACAATTTCAAACCGAGTACAACAAACATCGGGAAGAGTGGTGGAACGAGCAAAGTTTTGCGCCATTTTAAATTAAAAAGAAAGCAGGAATCGATAATTTCGATTCCTGCTTTCTTCGTCTCCAGATGAATGTTGACCCTAGTATTCTGTATCCGAAATATTTCCTTTGATCAATGCCATTCCACTGCTTGTTCCAATTCTCATGACGCCCAGTTCAATCATTCGGTCCAAATCGGCAGGTGTTCGAACACCACCTGCAGCTTTAATCAGAACGCGATCACCAACTACACTTTTCATGATTTCTACATCCTCAAATCGAGCGCCGTACTCTCCAAATCCAGTTGAAGTTTTCACAAAATCTGCTCCAGAGACCGCTACAACCTCACACGCCTTTCTCATTTCTTCTTCTGACAAATAACAGTTTTCAATGATTACTTTCACCAATGTCCCATTCGCCGCATTCACCACTGCCTGAATATCCTGCAAAACGATATCCCAACCGCCGCTTTTTGCAGCCCCAATATTCATCACCATATCAATTTCATCAGCACCTGATTTTATTGCCACTTCTGCTTCATACGCTTTCACTTTTGCTTGGCTCGCGCCAAGCGGAAAACCAATCACCGTACAGACTTTCACATTGCTGTCAACGAGTCTTTTTTTTGCTAGCACAATCCTTGAAGGATTCACGCATACCGATTGAAAATCATTTTCGATCGCCTCTTCACATAACTTTTCAATATCACGATCCGTCGCAAAAGCCTTTAAATACGTATGATCAATGTACTTGCTTTTCTTCATAATTATTCCCCACAATCTTTCCTCATCCACACCCGTCGGCTTTTTCTCCATGCCTTTGGGGCACCTGTTATTCTTTTTGAGCCTGCTGCCAATCCACACTCAGCATCAGGCTCAAATTCAGTTCTGTCTTTATCGGATTACAGAGATTTCACTTGTTTCAGGATATTGGCTACACTCAATCCATACTTTTCATACAATTCATCAGGCTTAGCCGACTCTCCAAAGGTATCCTGTACCGCAACAGGCAAGATCTTGCATGGCGCCAGCATTGACAATTGCTCCGAGACCGCGCTGTAAAGCCCGCCATAGATCGAATGATCCTCTGCAACTACAATTCCCTTAGTTTCCTTTGCCGCCTTGACAAGAGCTTCAGTGTCCATTGGCTTGATAAACGGCATGTCAATCACGCGAGCAGAAATACCTTCTTGCTCCAATTCCTCGGCCGCCTTCATCATGTATGGCACCATGGAACCGTGCGCGATCAAGGTAACGTCATTTCCGTCCTTTAATGTATATGATTTACCTAGCTCCCATTCCCAGTCTTCCTGGAAGTGGATGTCACACTCCTTGCGTCCCACACGGACATAAACCGCACCGTCGTAGTCAGCAGCCCATTCGATCGCTTTTTTCGTTGCAACTTCGTCGGAAGGCGCAACCACAACAATCTCGGGAATGGTTCGAATCAAGGCAATATCTTCAAGGGCTTGATGAACCGCGCCATCCATGCCAATCGCCAATCCCGGATGCGTCGAAACGATCTTCACATTCAAATGGTTGTAGCAAATCGATTGTCGGATCTGGTCATAGGTTCTGCCTGGGGCAAAGCAACAAAAAGTACTGATAAATGGGATCATGCCCGTGCGCGCTAGTCCCGCGGCAATCCCGACCATGTTCTGCTCAGCGATTCCCGGATTCAAATACTGACCCGGAAGCGTCTCTGAGAATTCAGTCAGTTTTGTTGCCGCCGCCAAATCGGCGCTCATCGCAAAAATCTTCTCGTTTTTCTTGCCGAGTTCAACAATTGTTTTCCCATACATATCACGTGGTGCCATCGTTGCCTTACGCATGTTGAACGCCCCCTTTCAATTCTTCCATCGCTTGAACAAACTCTGTTGCGTCACATTTTTTTGAATGCCACGCCACAACGTCTTCCATAAAGCTGACACCTTTTCCTTTTACAGTATTCGCTAGCAAGAAAACTGGTTGGTCCGCCGGTCTGTTTGCAAACGCCCCTTCAATGGCCTCGAAATCATGGCCGTCAAATTCCCGCACATCATATCCAAAAGAAGATAAAATCGAGTTCCATTTCACATCGCCCATAACCGCTTCCGTAAAGTTGTCCAATTGAATGCGGTTGTTGTCCAGAATCGGCACAAGGTTGTCGAGCTTCAGATGGCTTTGCAACATAATCGCTTCCCAAATTTGCCCTTCTTGACATTCCCCGTCGCCCAGCATCACATAAACGGTTCCTGAAAGATTTTGTTTCTTCAATCCCATCGCTAATCCAATGGCATATGAAAACCCTTGTCCCAAAGATCCTGTCGATGATTCGATTCCAGGAACCGTGTCAATCTCCGTATGTCCTTGAAGACGTGAATTCAATTGTCGATAGGTTTTCATTTCTTCGCGAGGAAAGAATCCTTTTTGCGCCAATACCGAATAGTACCCCAAGGAAGCATGTCCCTTGCTTAGAATAAAATAATCTCGATTCGGATCCTTGACGTTCTCCTGTGAAATGTTCATCTCCTCATGATAAAGATAGACAAATAGTTCCGCTGCTGAATATGAACCACCCAAATGACCTGACCCAATCAGGTTTTGTGTTTCCACCGAAAGAACACGTAGGTCATTGGCAAGCTCTTTCAAATTTTGATTCTTGTTTTCTGTCATAACTTTTCCCCCATCACTCATAATACAAGCGGGCAATTTCGCCCGCTCAACAATTCTATACAAAAAGCTTTACGATACTACCCAAGAAAATACCAACACCACAGAAGTCTGCATCTGAGAATGTCGTATTGGCAAAACCAAGGTCACCCATCAACGGCATCAATAATACCGGCAAGAATGTAATCAACAAACCATTTGCAAATGCGCCCCAGAATGCACCACGTTTACCACCCGTTGCATTACCGAATACACCGGCAGTCGCGCCACAGAAGAAATGAGGAACAACACCTGGAAGAATAACCACTGCGTCCATGCCCATCAAGATGAACATCCCCACAATACCGCCAAGGAATGATGATAAGAAGCCAATCAATACCGCATTTGGTGCATATGGGTATACAACTGGACAATCCAATGCCGGTTTTGCATTTGGAACAAAGGTGTCTGCGATTCCTTTAAATGCTGGAACAATTTCCGCCAAAATCAAACGAACGCCTTGCAGGATGATGTAAACACCACCTGCAAATGTGATGCCTTGCATGATGGAAAACAAGATATAATTTTGTCCACCGGACAAGTTTGCTTCCACAAAATCCCCGCCGCTGGCAATTGCAACGATGATGTAGAAAATACCCATGGTCAACGAAATCGCAACCGAGTTGTCTCGTAAGAATCCCAATCCTTTCGGGAAGTTGATCTCTTCAGTCGAACCAGATCCTTTGCCGACTACTTTACCAACCCAAGCTGACAAAACATAACCCAATGTGCCGAAGTGACCGAATGCCACGTCATCAGTACCGGTAATCTTTCTCATGGTCGGTTGGGCAATCGCCGGGAATAACGCCATAACAAATCCCAAAACGAGGGAACCAACAGCGATTAGAGCAAAACCTTCCAATCCGCCAACCATTAAAATAATGGCAATCATACAAGCCATATACAAGGTATGGTGACCCGTCAAGAAAATATACTTCAATGGTGTGAAGCGAGCGATCAGAATGTTCGCAACCATACCAAAGGCCATGATCAAGGCTGTTGCTGTTCCGTACTCGCCCAAGGCCATTGCAACAATCGCCTCGTTGTTCGGCACAACGCCCTGTACACCAAATCCCATTTCAAACATCACACCAAAGCTGCTTAACGCACCAACCAATATGCCAGCGCCGCCGCCCAATACAACAAAACCAAGAATCGTTTTAATGGTTCCTTTGATAATGTCCGTTGTTGGTTTCTTTTGTGCTAGCAAACCAAATAGCGCAATTGCGCCAACCAGTAATGCCGGAACACTTAAGATGTCTACTAAAAAGTCTAAAAATGCCATTGTATCCTCCTATTATGTAATATATTTAAGCGTTACCGCTTATAACAACCCTTTTTCTTGAAGCATTGCTGTCAACTTTTCCGTCAATTCCTTTTTGTCGATCATATTGTTCAAGGAAATCGTTTCTCCCAATTTCGCAACTTCCGGTGCGATATCGCGAGTGGCTACAAAAACATCAGCGCTGCCTCTTGTTGCGCTTGAAAGATCAGAATGAGATACCTCGATACCCGTCATACCCAATTCTTTCAAAACATTCTTAATATTAATCTCCATCATGAAACTGCTTCCCAAGCCTGAACCGCAACACACTAAAATTTTCATATTATTTCCTCCTATTTTTCTGAATGCTTTTCAATAATCGCCAGTACTTCTTCTTTATTCGAAGATGCCATGATTCGTTCCAGATCTTCTGTATCCATAAACAAATTCATCAATTGCGACAACGCCGTCAAATGCATTTTGTTATCCACAGCCGCAAAGGTGACCACTAGTTTCACCGGGTCGTTCAATTCACTTCCAAATTCTACTGGATCTTTTAGGGTGATCAAACTCATGCAAAGCGCGTTGACACCATCCTCTGGACGTGCGTGTGACAAAACAATTCCCGGTGCTACCACCATGTAGGGACCCATCTTCTTGAAATTTTCAAAGATCGCTTCCACATATTCGGCCGTGATGCTACCCTTTTCCTCCAGCACACTGGCGCCTTGTTGAACAGCGTCCTTCCAGTTTTGACATTCCACATTAATTTGGACGGTCTTGCGGTCCAATAAATCCTTTAACATAATCTCTTTCTCCTTTGCTGCTCGATCATATTTCTGTTTCTTTCTCTTTAAGGTATATAACAATTCCACTTCCAATTTTTGACGGTCATGGATTGTCGCGAATTTTTCAACCGTTTCGAGAATTCGCTGCACCTGCTTTATTTCTTGTGCTTTCTTTTTCACTCCCTTGGATGTGAAAAATTTCGAAAGGCGTTCGATTTCAGCAGGCAATAAAATCGCTCGTACGCGCAGATAATCATTTTCCTGCCAATTTGGGATTTCCACTGTTGAAACCACATAGTCGTAGGTATCCGGCCGCAGCTTGTCCACTTGCCTCGCCGAAATCATCTGCGTGATCTCCAATTGAAAATACTGTGTCAATTGCGAAGCCAACATGCTCGCCGTACCAATTCCCGTACCACAAACCACCACAACACGCGTTGGTTTCCGTTGTTTCGTTTTCGCACGCTCCAATGCCGCGCCAAAATGCAAAGTAATATAGGAAATCTCATGATCATCAATCTGCATCCCCACATAATCCGCATAGCGGGTGGCAATGATACGAGTTTGCTCGAAGAGATCGGGATAATTCTTTACAATACTCTCATATAATGGATTGACAAGCCGAAGTCCAAATCGAATGCGATACACGCTTGGTCGCAGATGCACCATCAAGTTCTGGGCAATCACGCTACGTTCCGGTCCAAAATCGACCCGATAGCTTGCTTCTAAAGCGTCTAACATCTCCTCGACAACATGAAGTAAATCGTCATCTTCCACCTCGCTTGTCATCACATGAGAACTGAGCAGATGAAAGGTAATGTATCGGCGTTCATCATCTGGAATCTCAATTCCAAATTTTTCTTCCAATACAGCCGTCAATCGTTCCGCAACCAAATACTCTTGAGTCAAATGAATGCCTCTCATCTCAAGTGGAGGCAGATGAATTTCTTTCTTTAATTGCAGCCTTTTAATCATCAATGCGATATGGGTTAGTAGATTGCCATACGCGATATCCGTAAACTGTCGATCCAGTTGGAGCTCCGCTTCCCGAATGACTCCATTGAGAAAATCCAAATCGAGATCACTAAATAAAACATCGTATTGATAGGAATGACTTTTGTTTGTTGACACCTTTTCATGGACATAGTCAAACAATTCACTAGATGTCAGAGTGTTTCCTATTAGGGATAGCAGCATATTTCGTTTCTTCAGCTCCTCGCCTTCCACATATAACCCAACCTTGGGTTTGCGGATCAAGCGAAGGCTGCTTTTCTGAAATTCCTCTTCCAGCTCATCGAGTTCTTTCAGCAAGGTATTCCGGGAAACCCCAAAGAAATCTGAAAACCATCCCAAGGTAATGGGTCCGCTTTGTTCAAGGAGTTTTAGCGCCATCAACAAAACCCGTTCCCGCTTTGAATAGTAATAATTCTGAAGATCTTTATGTGCCGTCAGTTCTCGAAGATGCCGCTCCAAGTCATCCGACTGTTCCAGGCACATCCCTTTTGCCCGATTCTTCATCCACAACACCCCGAATCCCTTCGCCTTTAAATGGCTCTCGATCTCCTTGACATCATTCCGAATCGTTCGATCGCTTACCTTGAATCGTTCAGCAAGCTCGTTCGTTGTTAAAAATCCATCGTTCTGGCTCAACTCGATCAGGATCTCCAAACTACGTTCATTTAATTCCATTTTTCACTCCTTACAGAAATCGTCCAACGGAAAAAATAATTGATTGTATCTTCTAAACTTCCCTTGGTAACGCTTTCAAGATTATTTTAACCCGCTTAGCCACTACATTCTATACATTTTCCCTTCCACTTTCAAACGGAAATAATGCATCATTAGCCAGAACCCGCAGAACGCGTGGATTTAGGGACAATCATGCAAAATTTCCGATTCGAGGCGGAAAGAAACGAGTGGAGAAACCAACGATTTTTTAATGAAACTTTCGTATAATAGCAGAGAAGGAGTGATACAAATGATAAAAGCAATCATTACTGATTTTGACGGAACCCTTTTGAACAATCGCGGCACCCTATCACCCCGTACAAAATCCGTACTAAAAAAAATTGAAGAAAAGGGGCTTCTCTTCGTTGCCGCAAGCGGCCGATTTTATCCGGGGATTCATCGCGTGATCGGCCCGTATATTCAAAATGCCGTCTATTGCTGTAACAATGGAACCTGGATAGAAGCCGGAGACCGCAGTAAGATTTTCCAGAAATCCATTTTCACAGATGAAGAAATGCATACGTTGTTTCTCGAAGCCGATCAGGTTCTGAATCGTTATCCAGATCTTGCCTGTTTTTCATGCGATTCGGACCGTGCTTATGTGGAACGGATAAACGGAGATCTTGTCGCCGCATTATTACGCGCCCATACCAGAACAACCTGTCTGCCCGTCCTTGCTGCTTATCGAAGAAATATTTCTAAACTTTCCTTCTTTTGTCGAGAAGGTCTCCGCTCAGAACAAGTTAAAGCGCTTCAAGGCATCGGACAAACCCACGAACGGTTTCAGACGGGCGACCAATGGTTTGATATTCAGAGAAAAGGTGTAACCAAAGCCAATGTCTTTGGCATATTAAAGGAACACTTTCAAATCGAACCCGAAGAAACTCTTGTTTTTGGCGACAGTTACAACGACATCGAAATGCTGCAGGGCTCTCCCAATAGCTATGCCATGGCCCATGCACCATCAGCTGTTCAGAAAAGCGCTAAACACCTTGCCCCAAACAATCAGGCGGATGGTGTGGCTTCCATTATTGAATCTCTCGGTCTTTTCGAATAAAACCAGATGCATCGGGTAAAATAGTAGCGAAGAAGTCTTTCGAAAGGAGAAAAATCATGATTAGCGAACTTCACCGCTTACGAGAAAGTATTCTAAGCGAAGTGGAAGGACACCAATTGTACCAAATGACTTCAAAAGCGCAAAGTAATGAACATGTGAAACGAGCGTTAGAAGAATTGGCTGAACATAAGCAGGTCCACGCGAAAATCTTACACACGCTTTATGAGCAGTTGGAAACACAAGAATTGAATGTTTTGCCAAATCTCAGCATCCAATCCCTGGCTCAGCAACCCCTGCATTGGCGAGATCTTAAAAAAGCGGGTCTCAACGAATCCATTTCGCTCTTGGATCTTTGCCGAGAGATTGAGGGTCGATCGGTTCGAGGCTTTTTGGATGCGGTACGCTACACCCATCACCCGCAGGCTAAACAAATTTATGAAGTGCTTTTGGATGAAGAGCGGCAATTCCAGCAAGACTTGGAAAACACCTATCTAACGGTGCGAGCAAGCTGGATGAATCACAGAAAATACTTGTACTAGGAATCGAGCAATCGATTCCTTTTCTATGTATATGGAAACAATTGACCTTGACGAAAAGGCATTCCTTCGATAAAATGTTACAATATCGAAAAAAGTTTGAGAGGAAGTATAAAGATGTTTCGAGGACTCGTCCTACCAGAAAGCTATGAATCAAAACTCACCCTGCGTGAAACCGAAAAAGCGATCAAGCAGGTCAAAGATTATTTTCAACGAGAATTGGCTAACGCCTTGAATTTGGAGCGAGTTTCGGCCCCGCTTTTCGTTTTTCCAGAAAGTGGATTAAATGATGATTTGAACGGCGTGGAGCGCCCTGTCGCTTTTGATGTACCGGATCTCTCCCACGACGGGATCGAGGTGGTTCATTCTCTGGCAAAGTGGAAACGCATGACCCTGAATCGCTATGGCTTTGCCCCCAACGAAGGCTTATATACGGATATGAATGCAATCCGACGAGACGAGGAATTGGATAATCTGCACTCCCTATATGTGGATCAGTGGGATTGGGAAAAGATTATTGCCCCGGCGGATCGAACCATGGAAACTTTGCGATCTACTGTAGAAAAAATATATACCGTCTTTAAGATGACGGAGAATTATGTAGATTCCTTGTATCCAGTCATTAAACCCACACTTCCCGCGGAGATCTTCTTTATTACATCGCAGGAGTTGGAAACACAATATCCAGATCTGACACCGGAACAACGAGAAGACGCCATCACAAAAGAAAAAAAAGCCGTCTTTTTGATGCAGATTGGCGGAGTTCTTGCCTCAGGCGAGCCACATGATGGTCGCGCTCCCGATTACGATGATTGGTCGCTAAACGGCGACATCCTCTTCTGGCATCCCGTACTAGAGCAAACCTTTGAGCTTTCGTCTATGGGGATTCGTGTTGATCAAGAAACCTTGAAATTGCAATTGGCTTTGCGCGGTTGCGAAGACCGTTCTGAAATGCCATTCCACAAAGCCTTGTTAGCAGGAGATCTTCCTCAAACCATGGGCGGCGGTATTGGACAATCCAGAATGTGCATGTTCTTCTTGCAAAAAGCGCATATCGGCGAGGTGCAAGCCTCCCTATGGCCAGCTGAAATGGTCAGAGATTGTGAAAAAGCAGGCGTTTTTTTACTATAAATCTAACATCCACGGATCATTTTTGGTTCGTGGATTTTTTTATTCAATAAGCCGAACATACGTTTGATTTCTTCCGTTGAATTTGTTATACTACACCCAGGAGGTGAACGTATGTACGATATCTATGATCGACTTCAAATTCTAGCCGACTCCGCAAAATACGATGTCAGTTGCTCCTCCAGTGGAAACGAGCGAAAGAACAATCGATCAGGAGGAATCGGCAACGCGCGTTCCTTTGGGATCTGCCACGCGTGGGCGGCTGACGGCCGCTGCATTTCACTGTTGAAAATTCTAATGACGAACCACTGCGTCTATGACTGCGCCTATTGTATCAATCGCGCATCCAACGACGTGCCCCGGGCAAGCCTGACACCAGAAGAGATCGCCGAGACCACCATGGCCTTTTATCGGCGCAACTATATTGAAGGACTGTTTTTATCCAGTGCCGTAGATGTTTCACCGAATCGAACCATGGAACGAATCGTAAAAACCTTGGAACTATTACGTCACCAATGGCAGTTCCAGGGATACATTCATGTGAAAGCCATCCCTGGCGCGGATCCAAGACTGATTCAGCAAGCCGGTTTTCTCGCGGATCGTATGAGTGCAAATATTGAGCTTCCCAGCAGTGAATCCTTGCGGCTCTTGGCACCTCAAAAACAATTGAAAACCATCTTGCAGCCCATGAATCAAATCCAGCAAGGGATTTCAGAAAATCGCTACGCCCTAAAACAATACCGAAACGCAAAATCCTTTGTGCCCGCCGGGCAGTCCACCCAAATGATTATCGGCGCGACACCAGAATCCGACTTTCAATTGATCAACGCATCGCAAAAGCTTTACGATCGTTTTCAATTGAAACGAGTTTTCTACTCCGCCTATATCCCTGTAGGAAATCCCAAGAAAGTACTGGCGCCAATCCCCAGAATCGCACCTTTGATGAGGGAACACCGCTTGTATCAAGCAGACTGGCTTTTACGCTTCTATGGGTTTCGAGCCGAGGAATTGCTCGATGAAATTAAACCGCATTTCGATGCGGACTTCGATCCCAAAATGATTTGGGCCATTCGACACCTGGAACAATTTCCTATTGAGATCAATCGCGCGCCCTTTGAAACCCTGATTCGCGTGCCGGGCATTGGTCACAAAACGGCATCCCGCATCTGCAATCAACGCCAACTTGCGTCTCTCTCCGTCGAAGAAGTGAAAAAAACACGCCTCGTCTGGAAACGGGCGCGCTTCTTTCTCACCGTGCGAGGAAAATACTACGGTGGTCGTTCCCTCTCCCCGGAAGGAATCAAAACAGCCTTGCAGCCAGAATGGAGCCATCAATTACGACTTTTCCCCGGCACCAAAGGAGGACATGCTCATGGATTATCTATATGATCACTCATTTGACGGTTTTTTAACTGCTACCGCCATTCATTTTCAAGAAAAAAGGGCTTCTGGAATTTTTCCAGAAACCCACTATCAATATCGCTTGGGAGAAGAAACCCGCTCCATTGAAACGGATCCCATCCGCGCGGCTACTTTCTATCACGAACTAGAGGAATGCTTCTCCCCAGACGTCGCCCACAAATGCGGGCGAGCCTTTCTGTCGGATCATCCCAATAAGGAAAATCTTTTGCTCACATATTTAAACTTTGGATTCAGAAAAGGTCGTGGTTTCGATGCGATTTTTACTCACCCCGACGTGGAACCCGTTCAAACCATCGCAGCCGCGGTCGAGTGGGAAGCGGCTCGCTTTCTGGGGCTCATCCGATTCCAAGAGATCAAGGGAATCCTCTACGCCTCTTTTTCGCCAGACAACGCCATTCTCGGTCTCCTGTCGGATCATTTTCTTGATCGACTCCATGGAGAACCCTGGATTATCCATGACACCAAGCGTAATCTTGCGATTCTCTGTAATGGCGTAAAATGGCGCATGGTGCCTTTCAAAAGAGATTTCGCCCTCACACTGCCCCGGGAAGAACTTGCCATCCAACAATTATGGCGAGGGTATTTCACCCACATTTCCATCCCTGAAAGAAAGAATCCACGGCTTCAGACTCAGTATATGCCGAAACGTTATTGGAAAGATCTAATAGAAGTCAATTCACCGCACTTTCGTTAAGGGAATGGCCTTACAGTAATATAAGATAAAATATATAATCAAACTTGAAAACAAAATCAAAACGCATGTGTATCTTCACATGCGTTTTTGTTGCTTTGATATGTTTTTATAAACAGTCTTCATTCCTTTTTTGTTAAAGGGCTCTGTAGTTCCAGACAGGTAATGATTCTTGGATCCTATTGTACGGGCGTTCAAAGTAGAAACGCTATTTATCAGCATGCATACGGCTTTTTATGACAAAGTTGTAACGCCATCGACATTCTAATCTTAAATTTCCCATGATAAAGGCAGCCTTACAGCCGCCTAAAATTGTTCGCTATATGTTCGCACGATTTTTAACCTTGCAATTTATTCTATGTTGTATAAAAATATATCGAATTCATCATATTTTTACGCCATAAAACTATAATAGTCCATGGTTGATGTTGTTTTAAACCCTACTGAATTATATAAATTCAAAGCATTCTTATTTTCTACTTCCACTTGAAGCATAACTTCTGTCGCCTTCATTTCCAATGACTTTTCAACGGACATATTTAGTAGATCCCTGCCAAATCCTTTACCTCGATAGTCAGGAATTATACCCAGTCCATAAATGCCTGCAACGCCATCCGAATAATTAATATTGGTTTTACCGATAATTTTTCCATCTACCTCTGCCATATAAATATAGAAATTATTCTTAGCTTCCTCTTCCGGCAATACCATATCAACAGATTCTATATCCGTTCCAAAGTAGATAGCATTTTGCCTTCTAATCTCATCAGCATCCTTATTACTTGCTTTTCTCAACTTCAACAACCCTCTGTGCATGTTTTTCTCTAAGTATTCACTTTGGTCAAGAGTCATTTCATACTCAGAAAATTTATAAACACCTTTATTCTTAAGGATAAACCCTGTTCCGGATGTTGATTGCCTATCACTTAGCAGTAAAACATCAACCGGTTTTCTTCTAATAATTTCTTCTTTTAATAAATCAAAAAGTTCTGTAAATAGCCCTTGTTTTCTAAAGTCAGGATGAACCATTCCGCTGATTTCCACCTCTTGACCGCCAAAAGAACAGAGACCAATATAAGCAACCAGTTGACCATCTATATAATACAAGTAATCATTACTCTCTTCTCTGGATTTTGTATCATTATTTGCAACGGACAGTTTGTATTCCAGTTCCAATTTCAAAACAATTTTGTCTGCTTCACAGCATATATTTTCTAATGCTTTTAGTTGACTAAATTCTTCGGAATCAATGAACTCTTTTTTCACTATTCTTTTTTCCACAAAGTGCCTCCTCAATAAAATTAACACCCAAACAAAAACGAAGAATAACTTATAGTCCACTCCTCTTTGGTCGAATTCGCTTTGGCGGGCTTCCCCAAGAGGTATCCTCCAGATAACCATATTTTTTTCTCATATCCGCATTGGTCTGCAAAGAGCATGAACCGTTGTAGATTTCGCAGGTTTCGCATTCCGAACAATTCAGCCATTCAAATCCGTGGGTAAAGGGACAGGCGATGATGCAATTCGAACAGCTCGTTCCATTCTCCTGCCAGAATCGCAAACAGTTCTCCCCTTGAATATGCCACTTCAAGACACCCGGATTCCCCGTTTCCCCTTCACAATTAAAGCTGCGCTCTCCTACGCTGATGGAACCTGAGGGGCAGCTTTTCGCACAAAGCAGGCAATTATCGCAAAACTCTGTCACCCCAAAGTCGATGGGATGATCCGGGTTCAGCGGCAAATCGGTAATCACCTTGCCCAAGCGGATATTCGAACCGTATTCGGGTGTAATTAAAAGCCCGTGCCGTCCCAGTTGCCCCAATCCCGCGTCAATGGCCAGAGGAATGCTGAGGACGGTATCGTTCATGCACGGAATGGCTTGATACCCCAACGCACGAATGTATTGTGCCAGAGATGCTGCTGCAATCGCCATTCGCGAATACCCGAGTGAGGTCGCAGCATTGCCGGCGACGCCCGGCGAATCCTCTAAGAGATCCTCATCCATCACAAAGGCCATGACAATCGCCCGATTCATGGTTTTCGGAATCAGAAAGGCTTCCTCTGTCTCTTCTGGGACGCTTTTATCCGTAAAGACAAATGGCTTCACCAGATCCTCGCTATAAACCCAGCGTTCATCTAGTTTTGCAATGCCTGATAAATCGGCACCATACAGCGCTGTGGCTTCCTTTACTCTTTGTGTTAGCTCTTCTGGCGGCAAGTCGATCTTCAGGCTGGAGCGCCCTTCAGGCTCTGATTGAGTGTTCCACTGGAGAAGCTCCGTATTGGGGTCGCCATTCTTTCCCACCATTCGATCAAAGACCCCTGCACCCAGATCTAGTGCGTTGTCGATTTGAGAATATCCTGGCTCTTGATTCTCGATCTTTTCATCCAAGGTCTCCATCATTTTTCGGATAAATCCTACCCTCGTTTTTTCTCCCGTATCCTGAACACTCACCGTTACGAAAGCCTGGCGATTCACAGGAAACCGCTGATAGTGCTTTTCGTCGACCGTATAGGGCGCTCGATCACTCTGCATAAGCTTCTTTGGGATCATCAACCATTCCTCCTTATTTCTTTCATCGTAAAACTCGCTATTCCAGTAATCCGAATTTCAACTTTCTCAGCAATGCCGCATAAGCCGGATGCGTTCTAAGCGTATTGGCATCCCCGATCATCAAAAATGCGCGCTTCGCCCGGGTTATCGTCACATTCAATCGCCGTTCGTCCGTCAAAAACCCCAGATTCCCCTGGTCGTTGCTCCTGACGGTCGAAACGATCATAACCTCTTTTTCCCTGCCTTGGAAGGCATCCACTGAATGGATCTCCACCTTTGGTTCCTTGATCATGCGCTTTAACAGCTTCACCTGATCCAGATAGGGCGCGATCACGCCAATCTCTTCCGGCTTGATTCCCGTCGCCAGGACTCGTTTAACAAGGACCTCCACCGCCTCTGCTTCGGATTGATTCTGAATGGAGGTTCCGCCCTTTCGACTCACTTCTTTTCCCTTCACAGGAAAAAACATAGCGGTCCAGCCTTGCGGCCAATTCTTCACCTCTGGCAAGTCATCAACCTTCCAATCGCGATTTTTTTCTCCCGCTTTCAAACTGCCCTCATAATAGCGCCCATTACAAAGCGCCATCAATTCCTCATTCATTCGATACTGAATATCCAGAAGCGCCTTGTTTTTCTCAAGTCTTCCGATCAATCTATCAAAAAGGGATTCACCCATCCCCAGTTTTGCCGATTGTGTGGCTTCGTCCTGAATCCAGAGATCAAATTCTTCTTTGGATAGAATAGCCGCGCCAGCTGTGCTGTTGGTGGTGAAAATCACTGGCGCTTTTCCCAATACCTCCCGCAATATATTCGCTTCAATCGTTTTTACCAATTGAAAGACCGGTTCGATTTTTTCCTGCACGTCCAGCCACTCTGCCATAGACTTCATCTGCTCCGCCGACACGCCACGGCCGCCTCGATTCGTTTTCGCCATGGCCTTGATTTCCTCATTGGACATCCCACGGGTCCAACGGGGATTGGGGCGTTGTAAGGCTGCTTGTTCTTCCTGTAACACCACCATTTGCTTCATCAATGGTTCTATCTCTTCTCTCCAAGGATGGTGCATTAATTTGTAATCCAAGGTTTCCTTGATCAGATGCGGATGCACGCGGATCGGATTTCCTACGCGAATGCCAGGCACCCCATGTTTCAATGCCATATCCAAAAGATGATCCACAGCCGCATTGGAATCAGCCGTCATCAAGATTCGTTCGCCTTGTTTGATTGCCTCCTCCATGCACGCGACAGCCGTTCTGGATTTTCCAGTTCCTGGAGGACCTTGAATCAAAAAGAATCGCTCGGATTGCATGGCCCTTTTCACGGCATCTTGTTGACTCTTGTTTAGATTGGGCTGATGAATGTCCACGGGCTCCCCCATTTGTTCCATCGCTCGCGTGCCCGTCACTATTTTTAAAATCCCTTCATTCTGTGGTTTTCTTAAAGATTCAACTGCATCCTTCATTCGTTGATAGGTCACTTCGTTGGCTGACAGGTCCAACCGCAGCGGCAAGTGATTGGAAAAGCGCTTCGGTCTTCCTTCAAATGCAAGGGTCAGATCAAATCGCCGCACCTGATCCACAATAGCAGATGCATTTCTTTTGTCTAATACATTGCCCTGACTGATGATGACGCGGTCACCCACCTTGATCTCCGTATCGACAATACTCGTATTGGCCTCTATTTTCATAAATCGCATCAAAGAAGCACCCGTAGCATTTCTTCCCGCTCTTCGGCATTTCATCTTGCAAAGGGCTCGCCCTCGCTTTTCTCGTTCATAGCCCGAAAGCTGTTTCATTTCGTCGAAGTGTCGCCGAATCTCTTCTTCGCGCTCCGCTTCAATCATCTTCAATTGTTTCTGTATGTAAATTTTACCCTCTGGTCTCATCTTTGATAACTCCTCACATTTTACTCTTTCAATAAAATAGTCCGATTTTGCACATCGTCTTTCTTATATAGTATTATACCATTAGGAGGTGACGCATTATGAACATATCCTTGCAAACCCGAACCCGGGATCACGTAAAAACATTCTGGAAAAAAACACAAGACAACGAAATTCAAAGCATGTTTCCAACCAGTATTTCTTCCCTTGAAGAGGCTTTGGCTCTTTTTGAAAACTCTCTTCAAAACAATGCGACCAGCTACGGAAAAGTCATTCTTGTTAATGACGCATATGTTGGTGATATCTGGTGCTATGGGATCGATGAAACCGATGAAAAAATGGCCATGCTGAGTATCGTACTCTTCGACAAATCAAAATGGGGCCAAGGAATTGCCGCGACCGTCATTCCGCAATTTCTCGATGACGTCTTTCATCGATATCAGATCAATTCAATTGGCGCCTTCACATACGCATCCAATCAGCGTTCCTTGAGAGCCCTTCAGAAATCTGGTTTTCTTTTCGTCGAAACATTCGAGGAAGATGGCGTTACATCCAACTATTTGGAAACAAAAAAAAGGATAACACCTTAGGTGTTATCCTTTTTTCGTTTAGTCCTCTGGAATCTTGCCTTCTTCATGCCATTTTCTTGCGATATACAAGAATGGCGTATCCGCTGCTGCTACAACGAACTTCAAAATGTAGGTTGAGAGCAAGATCTCCCACAACACTTCCATGGGGAAAACCCCATAAAACGCTATGAAAGTAAACAAGACAGAATCAATCAATTGGCTGATCATGGTTGATCCATTGTTTCTTATCCACAATTGGCCCTTTGATGGAAACTTCTGCTTCAACTTATTATACGCCCAAACATCATGCAGTTGAGAGGCCGCATAAGCCGCCAAACTACCCAATAGAATCCGCGGCATAATCCCGAAGATCGTCTCCAAAGACGCTTGCGCAAAGTCAAAGGCGTTCGGCTCAAAGTACAAAGCCAATTGCATCAGAACTGTCAGAGAAATCAGTGCAAAGAATCCCAGATAAACTGCGCGTTTTGCGTCACGTTTTCCGTAATTCTCAGACAAAATATCCGTTACAAGGAATCCTGTCGCATAGACAATATTTCCAAGCGTCGCTGCTACTCCAAACAAATCAACACTCTTCACTACCTGCACATTGGCAATAATGATAGAGATCGGCACCCAAGCATATAATCCTAATTTTCCAAACTTTCGGTAGGCAAACAAAATGAAACTAAAATTCACAACCAGCATAACTAGCCATAATAATTCATTCATAAAACCACACCCCTTCCATGCTTATGGTATTTTTAACGAAAAAAAATGCGCTACCCATTTGAGCAGCACAACAAGGACATCTAAGATGTCTTTTTCTTTGCTGTGTGCCGTAGTTTTGTTTAAAGACAGGAGGCTTACGAACTGTCTGGGATACAGAATATCATAGAAAAAGGGGATCCGCAAGGGACCCCCGTCTTATTTCGTCTTTTCTAATTCTGCTTCAATTAATGACTTGGCAATTTTCGGATTTGCCGTCCCTCGGGTTTGTTTCATGACTGCACCCATTAAAAATCCGAAGGCTTTGCCATTTCCAGCTTTGATCTCTAAAACGGCTTGGGGGTTCTCCGCCATGATCTTCGCGATCAATATGGTTAACTCGTCCTGATCGCTATTTTGCTTGAGGCCAAGGAATTGAATCGCATCCACTACCGAACCGCCTTTTTCCCACACATACTCGAAGACCTGCTTGGCAGCTGAATGAGACAGCTCTCCAGATTCAACCGTTTCCATCAAGTCAAGCAAGGTAACCGCGTCAACCCGAAATCCTTCTCCGGAGCGGTACAATCGAAGTCCCTCTGTCAGAATCCAGGTCGCAACCTTTCTAGGATCTACATGGCCTTCTCCTGCCTGATCCATCAGTCGAGCCAATACAGCATCCTCAGTCAGCTTCGTCGCTTCCTCTTCACTCAAGCCGTAACTCGATTGGAATCGCTCTCGCCGCTGAATCGCCGTCTCCGTTGGCAGGTCCGCCTGCGCCGCTTCAATCTGGTCCTGCGTCAGCTGAATCACTGGCAGGTCAGGATCATCAAAAAAGCGATAGTCTTCCGCATCCTCTTTAGAACGCATAGGAATCGTTCTTCCTTTTCCCGCATCCCATTTCCGAGTCTCTTGAACGATTTTATCGCCTTCCCCAAATCGCAAAAGATCCGATTGTCGTTTTACTTCCTTTTCCAGCGCCTTTTGCACTTCCCGAAAAGAGTTGATATTTTTGATCTCGACCCGGGTGCCCAAGACCTCGGTTCCCGGTTCTTTCAAAGAAATATTGGCATCACATCGCATGGACCCTTGGTCCATGCGGCAATCCGATATCCCTGCAAAATCCAATTGGGTACGCAGAGCCTTCAAAAATTCCACCGCTTCTTCCGGCGAGCGCAGATCGGGCTTCGTTACAATCTCGATCAATGGAATACCAGATCGGTTATAATCCGCTAAAGAATAAAATTCATATTCCGGATGCATCAATTTCCCCGGATCCTCTTCGATATGGATTCGCTCCAACTGAATCATCACACGTTCGCCTTCTCGCATAACTTCCACTCCGCCGCCCGTGCAGATCGGTTCTTGGTACTGGGTAATCTGATACGCCTTTGGTAGATCGGGATACATATAATTCTTACGAGAAAATTGACTGATGGGTTGAATCGTCGAGCCAAATACACCACCTGCGCGAATCGCAAGGGAAATAGCTTCTTTGTTGACTTGCGGCAATGTGCCTGGGAGTCCTAAACAGACCGGACATACCTGCGTATTGGGTGCCGCGCCAAATTCCGTTGAACATCCGCAGAACAATTTAGTTTTAGTCTTCATCTCAACATGAATTTCCAGTCCAATTACGATATCATACATCCTGGTCCCTCCTTCCAAAAATGCCATTCTTCGATTCCAAGCCTTTAACCGCTTGAAAGATTGTCTCTTCCTGTCCGTGAGCCGCCATTATCTGCATCCCAATGGGCAGTCCCAATTCACTCTTGCCATAAGGGATCGATAAGGCAGGTATCCCAGTCAAGCTAGCCGGTACAGTGAAGGCATCCTCCAAATACATCCCCATGGGATCATCACTATGCTCACCCAATCGAAATGCTGGCGTCGGTGTGGTTGGCATTAGGAACAAATCGTGGGATGAGAATAACTCTTTCATCCTATTCTTAAGAGTCGCGCGATACCGCTGCGCCTTCTTGTAAACCTGATCCTGATACCCCGCAGATAGCACATGGGTGCCAAACAAGACTCGACGCTTCACTTCTAATCCGAATCCAGCCGCTCGGCTCGCTCTCATCTCTTCTTCCACAGAAGCGCCTTCCCCTTTTATGCCATACCGAATTCCATCGAATCGTCCCAGGTTTGAACTCGCCTCAGCAGAAGACAAGACATAATAAACAGATACCGCTTCAGACGGCAGTAAAAAATCGACCTCTTCCACAATCGCCCCGACTTCCCTAAATTCTTCAACCAGCTTTTGATAGGCTGCAAGAACACTTGGCGCGATCCCCATCTTTTCGATCTCAGACACAACGCCCACTCGAAGAGTGGAAAAATCCGTTTTCTGTTTCTGAATCTGATAGTCTGCCCCGTCACAAGTCGGATCCTTTTCATCGGCTCCTGCAATGACCGAAAAGATCTGTTCACACTCCTCTACGGTTTGCGTCATTGGACCAATCTGATCAAAAGAGGATGCAAAGGCAACCAACCCATATCGAGAAACACGACCATACGTCGGTTTCAATCCAACAATTCCACAATAAGCTGCCGGCTGACGAATCGATCCGCCCGTATCAGACCCAAGGGCCCCCGGTACCATCCCCGCCGCCACAGCCGCCGCGCTTCCGCCCGATGATCCGCCCGGCACATAGTCTAGATCCACCGGGTTTCGTGTATTCTGAAATGCGGAGTTCTCCGTAGAACCACCCATAGCAAACTCATCCATATTGGTTTTCCCGATAAACCAAGCACCGGATTTTCGCAACCGTTCAATCACCGTTGCATCATAGCTGGCCTTGTGACTCATCAACATCTTCGATGCACAAGTGAGTGGCTGTCCCTTCACAGCAATATTGTCTTTAATTCCCAAAGGAATCCCCGATAAGGCACCCCCGCAGCGTTCCGCTTCTTCTATTTGTTTCAAAGCACCTTCGATATCCAGAGATAGAAAGGCTCCTATACTCCGCTCTTTTTTCATAATCTCCGAAAATAGTCGTTCTATTACTTCCATTTGCGCCTCCTAATCCATGACTCGAGGGATCACCAAAGCTTTCTTTTTGGTTTCTCGCTCTTCCCATTCCGGTTGATAGGGCTGCTCCCGCAATTCATCTTCACGAAGCGCGAGAATGGATCGCGGATGCTCTTCACTGACTTCGACTGAACCAATCCGCTCAAAATGTCCAATCAATCCCTCAAAGGCCTGTTCAATCGCCGGAATCTCTTCTTCCCGCAAGGCAATCCTCGCTAGTTTAGCCGCTCTTGTCAATTGTTCTCTCATCTCATTTCCTCCCATCATGGCGTTAATCGGTGCAAATCACGCGGCAAAAGAGTCGCCTCTCGAATGTTGTCCAATTGTAATAGTTGCATGGCTAGACGCTCCAAACCAATAGCGAATCCACCGTGAGGCGGCATGCCATACCGAAAACCATCCAGATAAAACTCAAAGGATTCAGGATCCATCTTCGCAGCTACCATGCCATCAAATAGTTCTTGATATTCATGGATCCGCTGACCGCCCGTCGTGATTTCCATCCCCCGGAAGATCAAATCAAAGGATCTCGATGTCCCGTCGACTTCTCCCGGATAGGTGTACACCGGACGTTTCGCTAAAGGATACTCCGTTAGAAAATAGAAAGGGGATCCTGTTTCTTCTTCCAATATTTCACCCAATCGTTTCTCTTGCGCACCGTTTAGGGTCACTCCGGTTCGAATTCCCTCCGCTTCCAATCGCGCTTTTGCTTCCGTCATGGTGATTCGAGGGAATGACAACCGTTTAGGAACAACCGCTTCGAGCCGCTTCAACTGGGTCTGACACGTTTTTTCCAAGCGATCGAAGATCGCAAACAATAAGGATTCTTCCAAATCCATCAAATCTTTTTCATCCTGTAAAAATCCCATTTCCACATCCAAACTCACATACTCATTCAAGTGACGCTGGGTAGCATGGAGTTCTGCCCGATAGGCGTGTCCCACTTCAAATACCCGTTCGAATCCTGCGCCAACCATCATCTGCTTGTAGAATTGCGGACTCTGCGCAAGAAAGGCTCGCTTTCCGAAATAATCAACCGTAAAGACTTCAGAGCCACCTTCCGTGGCTGCGTCAATAATCTTTGGCGTATGAATTTCAGAAAATCGCAGCTCAATCAAAAAGTCCCGAAAAGCGGTGACAATCTCTTGCTCGATGCGGAATACATCGCGGGTTCTGGGTCGGCGGAGACTCATAGTCCGCACATCCAATTGCTTTTCCAAGCCCGCATCCACCTTGCGTCCATTGATTGAGAAAGGCAATAAATCATAGGCAACCTCCGATAAGGCAACAACCTCATGCAGATGAATCTCAACGCCTGCGTCCTGGCGCTCTGTTCCAATCACTTCTCCGATCACCCGGACTGGGGTTTCCAAACGAAGCGACTCCGCGACTTCTGGTTCGCAAACCACTTGAACCAATCCAGTGGCATCCCGCAATTGAAAAAAACCTGCCGTCTTCAACCGCTGAATCTTATGTACCCAGCCTGTAATTTCCGTAACCCTACCGGCCATTTTCTGTAGATCTTCGATAAAAATTTTCTTCATGTTTTCCTCCTTGGTTCCATCCGAGGAAGCGTTTGAGGGTATAAAAAAAACTCTCCGTCCCCCAAATAAGGGACGAAGAGTTAACTTCGCGATACCACCCTAGTTGCCGTTTACACACGACCACTCACCTCAGTACGGAAAATCTTCATTTTCGATACCGTCCAATTTGTTAACGGATTGGTCCCGTCCAAGCCTACTTTTCGCATTTCGGTTGGCCGCTCAGGGATGTTCTTCACAATCATGTTCCATCATCAGGCTTCCACTTTCCCCAACTCGCTACCATGGTTCACGATGTTACTCTTCCCGTCTCTGCGTTTATTGTTTTTGATTATATGACACTTGTCTTTGGGTTGTCAAGAATTTTTTGAATTCTTTTTGAATCTTCTTACCACCTTTCAAAAATATGATACACTGATTTTATAGATTATAGGTTAAAAGGAGGATCCACATGGAAAATAAATTACGAAATTATGCAAAGCTCGCCATCCAAGTCGGAATCAATGTTGAACCTGGCCAAGAATTGGTCCTTAGTGCTCCAACCAACGCGATTCCGTTTGCCCGCATGGTTGTCGAAGAAGCCTACGCGGCAGGTGCAAAAGACGTCCATGTCTTCTGGAACGATGAGATCACCACTAAGACCCGCTATGAGATGGCACCCGACGAGGCCTTTGAAACCTTTCCGGCATGGCGAGCGGAAGGCTTGGAGACCATTGCAAAAAATGGCGGTGCGTTCCTTACCATCCTAACACCAAATCCTGATTTAATGAAAGGGATTAATCCAGCGAGAATGCAGACCTGGAACCGTACAGCCATGACGGCATTAAAGGGATATCGACACTATACCATGAACGGTCTGTGCAGCTGGAGTCTTCTTACCATCCCTTCGGAAGCCTGGGCATCAAAGGTATTCCCCAATGACGCACCAGAAACAGCCATGGATAAGTTGTGGTCGCAGGTCTTCTCTGTTGTCAGAGTGGACCAGGATGATCCCGTCCAGGCATGGAAAGAGCATATCGCTTTCTTGAAGGATCGACTGGCGTTATTAAACAGCAAGAATTTCAAGTCCCTGCACTTTCAATCACAAACCTGTGATTTCACCATTGATTTACCCGACGACCATATCTGGGTTGGCGGATCCATTCCCAATGCAAAGGGACGAGATTTTGTGCCCAACCTGCCGACCGAAGAGGTCTTTACAAGCAATCTAAAAACCGGGCTCAATGGATGGGTGAAAGCAACACGCCCCTTAAGCTATCAAGGCAATCTCATCACCGATTTCTCGATCTGGTTTGAAGAGGGAAAAATTGTGAAATATGAAGCAGGCACTGGCGAGGACGCGCTGAAATCCTTAATTGAAACGGATGAAGGCTCTCGCTTTATTGGAGAAGTCGCCCTAGTACCTTTTGACTCTCCGATTTCAAACTCAAATATTGTCTTCTACAACACCCTCTACGATGAGAACGCATCCTGTCATTTGGCCATCGGAAACGCCTACGGCATGTGCTTGAAAGACGGCGATCAGATGAATGAAGAAGAGTTGGCCACTGCCGGCTTGAACCGCTCTTTGTCTCATTCAGACTTTATGATCGGATCGGCTGATTTATCTGTCGTGGGAACGACGAAATCCGGCGAAGAGATCCCGCTCTTTATCGATGGAAATTGGGCATGATTCCCACCCCCGTATCCTTGGATATGGGGGTTCTTACATTTTCCTAAAATATCCAATTTCCAACTGTTTTCATGGTATACTCAACGGGAAAAGGAGGACTTCCAATGAATAAAAATCCCGTCCTTGTCATCAAGGACTTACGCAAGTCTTATATCCCTGGAAAACCTGTCTTAAGAGGCATTGATTTTTCCGTCTACCCCGGTGAAATCATCGGCTATATCGGAGCAAACGGCGCCGGAAAAAGCACGACCATCAAGATCATCCTGGGGCTTTTGCCCATTGACGAAGGCGAGATCACAATTTTTGGAGAACCCATTGATCCAAGTCATGGCGATTTCAAGCAAAGAATCGGCTATGTGCCAGAGAATGGAGAACTCTATGAAAACCTCAGTCCAGCGGAATACTTCGATTTTCTAGGCATCCTATACGGATTGTCCCCGGAAACCACCGAACGCAAAGCCAAGGCATTGATGAAGATCCTAGGCATCGATGGCAATTATCATAATCGCATTGCGTCCTTCTCCAAAGGAATGAAACAAAAAATCCTGATTGTCAGCAGCCTGCTGCACAATCCGGATATTCTCATTCTGGACGAGCCCCTAAACGGCCTGGATGCCAACAGCGTTATGGTCTTCAAGGAAGTTTTGTCCACCCTCGCGAAAAAGGGTAAAACCATCTTTTACTCCTCTCATATTATGGAGGTCGTTGAAAAAATATCCGACCGCATCATCCTGCTAGTCGATGGAAAGGTCGTTGCCGACGGCAGCTTCGAAGACTTAAGCGCACAAAATCAAGAGGCCTCGCTGGAAGGGCTTTTCAATGATCTGACCGGATTTACCAACCACGAGCAATTGGCCGAAGACTTTGTCCGCATCCTGGAGGAAGAATCATGAAAAAACGATTTGCCGACAGGCTTGATTTCCTTTCCGCTCCCCTCGAAAAGATGGGCTGCGACTGGGAAAAGACGAAAGCGGTGCTGGATTTACAGCTCATCCTGGACGCCAGAAGAAAGTCTACCTCCAGCAAAAAGAAAGGAAAACGCGAATACGGCATCTTTCAAATGATGGCCTTGATGTATGGGATTACCGGCGCCTTTACGGCATTGATCGTTCTTCCCATCAGCGATTCCTATGTTCGCGTATCCTTAGGATTTTTCTTTATCTTTTTAATGTCTGGATTGATTATGATCACCGACTACTCCGCCATTATTCTGGACAGGCAGGGACAATTGATCCTGCAAACGAAGCCCATTGATCAAATAAGTTTGAATATCGCAAAGATCCTACATATTTTTACCTATATGGGGTTTATGACCCTAGTTCTTGGACTCCCCCTCCTGATTGTGGAAGGTTTTCGAGATGGTTTATCCGGAATTTTCACCTGCCTGCTGGCCTATATCGGCATGGACTTGGTCACCGTCGTCTTCACCGCATTTTTGTACGCTGGTCTTCTGCGCCTTTTCAGCGGCGAAAAGCTGCGGGATATGATCCAGATCCTCCAGGTTGGAATGACCATCATCATGGTGCTCAGCTATCAGGTATTCAGCCGCGGCATCGAATTGCAGGACACTTTGGCTCGTCTCACGCCAGAATGGTGGCACCTTCTTTTGCCATCCCAATGGTACGCCAGCTGGATGACTGCGGGAAACAGCTCTTTGGTTTGGGCATTGCGCGGGACCGGGCTCATCATGCCGATCGTTTTGATCCTAGTTTATCTCAAGGTGCTAGCCCCTCGATTCGATTCCATGCTGTCGCGATTTGATGAAAACAAGGAAGAACTTGACTTGAAAAAACTGACCAAAACCATGAAACGACAGCGCTCAATCGCCAAGCTAGTCACCTCAACCACGGAGGAATCGGCTGGCTTTCTATTCGGGTATCGGCTGTTGAAACGGGAACGTAAGGTTCAGCTGATCGTCATTCCACAACTGGCCCTAGGGATTATCTTTCCCGTGCTTTTTCTTGCACCTATGATCCTTCGCGGCATGTCCGTGGCGGAACTCCGAGAAATACCCATGTACTATTCTCTGTATATGTCAGGCTTTATGGTCGTTCCCATGGGACTGTACGGGATGAAAAGCGAGTACTTTCAAGCTTCTTGGATCTTCAACGCTCTGCCGGTTCAGGATCCAAAGAAGATGAAGCGCGGATTGATGAAGAGCTTCTTTATCCGATATCAACTGCCGGTCTTTCTGATACCGACCCTGATGCTGCTCGGCTTTTACGGGTTTCGATATTTTCCGGAGATCATATCCATTTTCTTTCTCCTCTGCCTCTTTGCCCGCCTGAGTCATCGCGGCTTCGGCACAGAATATCCATTCTCTGAAGATGTTGCTGCCGTACAGGAAAACAAATCGAAATTGCTGGGCATGATGATGTTGAATATGGCCATGATCATTATCATTGGACTTCTTCATGGCGTGATCGCTCATCTTCTCCACGCAGCCTGGATATTGTTGCCTTTCAGCATAGGCCTTGCCATTTATGCCTGGGAGACGGACCGCTTCCTCAAAAAAATACAACGAGAATCCTAATGGGAACCCGCAGGTGCGGGTTCTCTTTTGCTTGTATTGAGAAGTTTGATAAAATATAATAGTAAGGACATTACGATAAAAGGAGCACACCATGAAAAAAATGAAAAAACAAATGATGGTCGCACTGATCATCCTACTCTTACTTGTTACTGGCTGCACAACACCAACTCCTGTTGAACCCGAAGAACCTACGCAGGATGAAACCCCAACTGAACCGGAAACACCTGTCAATGAGACAACAGAACCAGAAGAGCCAAATGAAGAACCGGAAGCGACGACTGTAACCTTCGGACGAAGCGAAGGTCGCGTGATTGTGGATCAATTCTTGACACCAATTAACGGCGGTAATTTTGACATCCGCAAGATCCTTTTCAACAGAAGCATGTATCAACAGCAGGCAGATCGAGTCAATCTGCAACTTTCCATTTACAGCTATCGGTACAGCCCGGAAACCGAAACTCTGGAGATTGAATACCGAATCGCAAACCCATCCGAATTATGGCTCTATTCCTACCGGGACGCGTCTATGCATCTAAGCAGCATCCTTGAAACCACAGACGGACAACAATCATTATCAATAGATTATGGCTATCCGCAGACCATTTTACCGCCACATTCGTACGTCTATTTCACCCATCGATTCACTGCAATCAGAAACCCCGCGGTGCAGTTTCGCATTCGTTCCATGGATGAGGAATTCGAGATCGCTCTTGTGAATGACGCGGCCATCAATGCGAGGGAATTCACCTTTGCTTCTGCGCAGGAACCCGAACTTGCATTTCAAGATTTCTTTGCAATGATTGGAGATATTGAAAATCAATCGTGGGACTTGATTCCTTTCAAGCATCTGACGGACGCAAAAATCACGTCGATCCACTGGGAAGAAAACGGGGGTACCATCACCCTTGCCATCACGCCTAACGGCTTTGTTCCGCAGCTCGCCTTGGAAAAGGAACACTATCGATTCCAAGTGGTCACGGATGCGGGAGAGGTAATTCCTACAGAAATTATCAGCGTTGACGGACAACTTGATGAGGGCCGCTACGTCCCTCGAGAACCCGTAGTCATGACCCTAAAGATGGATCAAAAGATTTTAGATCCATGTACGGCAATCCAGCTCCATATGGTCTATGCGATTCCCACTCAAGAATCACGCACCATTTATCTGGATGACGGAACAGAAGCACTTCGCGATTATGACAATATGGACGAGGCCAGCTACTACACCGATTTCATTACACTGGAGTCAGATGTCAGTCGTGAAGAAATTTCACCGGTTGAAAATTCTTTCTATCTGGAGATTCTTCCCCTAACAGAAAATCGAATGAAATCCGCCTTGGTCGAGGAACTACTCCCCTTCTTGGAGGCAGAAAATTTCAAAGTCACATCCGCATCTCAGATCGAGACCTTTGAACTTTTGGAAGAAACGGTACATTCTCCCACTCAGATGGAAATGAAGGTTCATTTGTCCATCCCGTCTGATAGCTCGGACGCGTTAGCGGGAGATTTCTTCATCACATATGACTTCGATGACTCCGCTTGGACCATCAGCCAAATTAAATTTGCATCATAAAACAAGAAGAGGGCGTGTCGCCATGGCGACACGCCCTCTTCTTGTTCATCATATAAGCCTATTGGAAAATTTCTTCCCATTCTTTCACTTTAAATCCAACCAGTATCTTCTCTCCAACAACCAAGGGACGTTTCACCAGCATCCCGTCCGTCGCCAAGAGATCCAATTGATCCTGATCCCCCATGGTCGGCAATTGATCCTTCAAATGCAGTTCCCGATACTTCATTCCGCTCGTGTTGAAGAATCGTTTCAACGGTAGCCCGCTTTTCTCCCACCAAGTTTTCAACTCTTCCGCCGTTGGATTGTCCGCCACAATATGGCGAACCTCTACGTCTATCCCCGCCTCTTCCAGCCACTTCATTGCTTTCTTGCAGGTGCTACAGGTTGGATAAATCAAAACCAATGGTTTTTTCAAGTCGTTTCCCCCTCTAGTTGGATGCGCTGGCCGCAGCCGCTGTTGATGCACCGACGGCAGCAATCATAGCCGCTTGCTGTGCCTGCATGATCTGCTGGATCACCGCGGTAACTCCGGTTCTGAGCAAGGCATCATATTCTTCACTCTTCATAAAATCACTAACCACTAACATGGCCGCAAGCATGGTATTCATACTCCCCTGCCATTTAAAACCCTTGGTCACGGATAATTGCTTGGTATATTCGTTCAGGTAGCGCACCACCTCTTCAATCGGTTGTTCATTTAAAACAAGCAATGGAATCTGCGGATAAAAGTAATCGCTCCACTTCACCTTTTGCCGTTTCATCTCATCAAGAAATCCCTCACATCGCTCCACGAGAGAAATTTGTAGGATTTCCGGCTGCAAAACCGTGAGAATATGCGTCATCATCTGCAACATATTCCCCTTGTGATAGCGCTTCTTGGATAATCGATCATAGTAGATTTCCATACGCTCGATCAATTGCTCCGGTTGCCGTGCGTCTCCAGCCAAAAGAACCGCCATCGGGTGATCATCGCTGCCAGTCAAGAATTTATGTTCTTTTTTCATCAGCTGATAGATCTCCTGCGACTTAACCAATCGTGGGCTTAAGGTAGGCTCAGACAGCAAGGACACAGCCACCATGGGCATATAGGGTCCCCGAATTTTTTGTTGCTTCAGACGCTTCTCCAGTTCCATCAATTGCGACACCGAAGCAGCGGTGTATCCTTCCGTATCCATCATCGCGGCGATCAAATACTGATTGGTTCCGCGAAAATTCGAAAACATCCCCGTTTCATTCCGAATCCCTCTCAAAAATGATTCATATCGTTGAGGATCAAAGGGATGATCCTTCATCAAATAAAACAAAGGAATCATGCGCAATGCAGGATCTCCAATCTTCCACTTATACGTCGTCTTCATCGATTCATAAAGCTGTAAATATTGCCTAATCTTCGCCTCTCCCATACTGACCTCCTAAAACAACGATTCTTTTCGCACCAAAACCAAAAGTGTGCCCAGTGCCAATAAAACCATCGTAGCAAAAGCCGTCCCCGAAAGCAAGAGATCAACCCCCTGCCATCTCGAAAAGATTCCAAAATTCGCCCAGATAATGACCAAAGCAAATGCCCAATCCCGTTTTGCCCGAAGAGCGATCACCCCCAAAAGCAAGGCGACAATCATCATGCCCATGGTCCAAAACACAGCGAAATCGCCACCCGTAAATCCCCTTGTAATCAAAAAAATTGAGGTGTTCGCAATAGTCGCAACGGATATCCAACCCAGATACACACTGATTGGAATCGTCATTGACTTCACCTTACCAAATCGAGACCGTCCCATTTCCACAGACAACGCAATCAAGCTGATTAATATCACCAACATGGCAACTTCCGTTGCCCACCAGATCTGATAATGCCATAGAAAAATCCACGTCATATTCGCGATGCAACTCACCGAAAAAAAGAAATGACCCGATTTCGACAATCGGTCCTCTCGCATCACCGGGATCAACACCCAATACCCCAAGAGCAAATAAATGACGCCCCAAATGGCAAAGGTAAACCCAACCGGTGTAAAAAGAGAAGGAATCGAATCGGATACTTCTCCTGTTGAAATCCCATTAATCGGCAAGATATTGGCGAGGGCATTGACTGCTAAAACGCCCAAGTACAGAATCAACGACAATTTTTTCTTTCTTTTGTTCATAGGTACACCTCCGTCTACCTAGTTCTTACCCTCTTTTTATTTGTTCACGACACCCGCTGTTTGACCGGCAATCCTTCCAAAAACAATGGCATCCGTCATCGAGTTCCCCCCAAGACGATTATTGCCATGAATCCCGCCTGTGGCTTCTCCGCAGGCAAACAATCCCTGGATTGGAACGCCGTCGCGATCCAACACTTGCGCACTCTCATTGATTGGCAATCCGCCCATGCAATAGTGAACACCCGGCTGTACTAAAATGGCAAAGAATGGCGCTGTTAATTGGATCGGCAAATCTCTTCGATGAAACTCTTCATCGGAGCCTCCCGCTACAAACCCATTGTATCGTTCAATGCTCCGGGTTAAATCTACTAAATCAACATCCAGAATTTGAGCCAGCTCACTAATGGACGTAGCTTCCATTACCAAATTCATATCGATATAGGCATCTGCCGCAGACAGCCCATTGCGAATGGATTCATCAAATATCAGGAAATTCTTACCCATCGGCTGCTGACGCATTTCCTCGCTCAGAACATCACGAAATGCCATTTCGTCAGTAAATCGATTCCCATCCATATTAATCAATATTCCACCATTTCCTCGGATCGCCTCGGTGATCAGAATTCCGAAATGCGGTTCAACGGTAGGATGCGCCTGAATCTTCTCCATATCAATCAAATCAATGGGAAGATCTGCCACCAAATCAATATAGTCTCCCGTTGCACCCGCATGATTGGTGGTCTTAAATCCCTTCAGATCCGGGTTATAGAAAACGAACCTTTCTGCACTACCACCAAAACCACCGGAAGCAATCACAACAGCGTCTGCCATAATCTCGTATTCTCGGCCTTCCTCGTTGCGGACCAAGACTCCAGTAACTCGGTTGTCCTCATCAATCAACTGGATTACCTTGTTCTCTACCCGCAAGTTAATTCCAAGCCGAACCAGCTGCTCGCCCAATACACGAACCACTTCAGAACCAACAGGAGCCCCTCCGGACGGGCGATGAGTGCGATCCACCCGGTGACCCGCCAAACGTCCAAGATCCGTTAAATCCGCTCCAAATCCGATCAACCAATTGACGGCTTCTCCACTTTTTTCAACCAATAGATTCGCCAATTTGCGATCATTTTGGTAATGACCCGCCGCCAAGGTATCCGCCAGAAACAAACTCTCGCTGTCAACCAGTCCGTCATTTTCTTGAACGACACTGTTCACTGCGTTCATTCCACCTGTCGCACGCTGACTATTGCCGCCAATACGAGGCATTTTCTCCAAAAGCACTACAGAAAGCCCTGCCTGTTTTGCTTCAATGGCAGCGCTGATTCCACTCGCACCCGCACCGATCACAATGACATCGGTACGCTCCGGGCGCTCTAAAAACATCACAATTCCTCCGAAGATAGCAAAAATAATTGCCATCCCCACTATGATCTTTCTCATCGAATCACCCTCTGATAGAAATGCTGCGGGCGCCCTACCTTTCCATAGGATAAGTCCATCTTCAGCATCCCTTCCCGAACCATATACTCCAGATAACGGCGCACTGTAACTCGCGCCAATCCGCTACTTGTCCCAATTTCTTCCGGCGTAAAAGGATGATCCATTTTCTCGATCTCCCGCCAAATCAACTCATAGGTTTTCCGACTTAGCCCCTTTTCCATGGGTGCCATTATCGGTTCCGGTTGATGTTCCCTCCGAAACAGTTGATCCAATTGCGCTTGTTCCATGGTTCCCGCCTCTGGAATCGCTTGAATCCGACGCAATGAGACCCGAATCGCTTCTTCAAACCGCTCGTAGGTAAAAGGCTTGATCAGATAATCAACCGTCCCATATCGAAAGGCATGCTCCACGGTTTCCACACTCTTGTCGGCTGTAATAAACACGATCTCGCATTCGATTTTCTCATCTCGAATCCACTTCAATAAATCGGTTCCCTTGCCTTCCGGAAAGTAAACGTCCAAAAGCACCAGATGAAATTTTTTCTTCAGCAAAAGCTCTTTAGCCGCCTTCACATTGGAAACTGCATCAATCTCTGAAATTTCCTCAATTCGCTGTGCAAATTTTTGATTGATATCCCGTACCATCGGGTCATCCTCTACGATCAAGATTCTCATGTCCATCCTCCTTCCGAATTGGAATCCAAATGGAGAAACTCGCTCCATTCACCCATTCGTATTCAATCGTTCCCCCAAAAGCTGTAACAATTCGCCGAACCGTCCACAGACCAAATCCACGATTGGCTCCCTTCATACTCGAACCACGGGTAAATAAGGTTTCCTGCATGGCACTCGAAATCCCTCTTCCATTGTCCTCAACTGCAATATGCACCCCGAGATCAGACCCGAAAATCCCTAGATAAACCTCTCCATCCTCGCGTCCCGCCAATTCATCCAAGGCATTCTCGATTAGATTGCCAATAATTGATATCAATTCATCCACCCGCATATCTTCAGGAAGTTCCTGAAGATACGAGGATTCATCTAGTGTAAATCGGATTTTCTTCTCCAAAGCCTTATTGTATTTCGCCAATAGCAAACCTGCAACTGAAGGCTCCTTGATCTGCTGGGAAATTCGCCCGAGCATCTCTTGCCTGGTCTGCGAGATTTCCGAAATATAGGAAATGGCTGCATCGGCTTCATCCAATTGCAAAAGCCCCATAATGGTGTGAAGCTTATTCATAAATTCATGGTTTTGAGCGCGAAGATCATAATTCAGCTCTCGAATCCCCGTCAATTCTTCTGCTCGATGTTTTGCGGCACTCCAATCTTCAAATCCAGCCAGCACACCTAGAAAGCTCCCTTTTTGATCATGAATGGGATAGAAATTTGCCAAAACGACGCGGCCTTGCCCCATCTTGATTTCCTGCGCCTCCAAAGGTTCTTTTGACTTCAATACCGCTGTAAACCCATCACGAATGCGGTAGCGATAGATGCTTTGCCCAATATCCTCGGACCCAAGATTCAATAGATTCCGTGCAGAGGCGTTGGCTAAAATGATTCTGCCGTGTTCATCCGAGGCGACAATCCCTTCTCGCTGATTCTCCAACACAAGATTTTGCTGGCCCAACATAAATGCGATTTCGCTCGGTTCCAATCCGAAAATGGTTTCCTTAATTTGTTTTGCCATCAGATGCGCAAAAATCATGCCTAAAAAGATCGCAAACAATAAATAGGCAACAAATCGGTAGATACTTCGCCGAATTTCCTGATAAAGACGACCGTTCAGCAACCCAACGACAACCGTACCAACTGGCTCTCCATCCTGATAGATGGGTGTATAGGCTTCAATAGCCACCGATGGCCAGGAGGCTTGCACCGTTTGCGCTCCTCCAGCCGAGAGCCGTTCTAGCATGGCTTTCTCTTCCACTTTTTTATTCAATTGGATCGGATCCGGATGCGCAAAATATTGATCGGATTGATTAATCACATACATATACTGTACCCGGGTTTTCAATCGAATGCGTTCCACAATATTTTGAATCGGGATATATCCATTCTCCGTTGTGATCTGCGCTTGAATATCGGGATGTGCCGCAACGGTGATAGCAATGTCCAATGCCTCATTTGCCATCTGCGCGCGAAGCGTGGTTAACCACTCATTCATAATCAACCCGCCAACCAACAAGACGACCACCAAGATCAACCCGCTTACCATAATCATAATCCGTTGATTCAATTTCATTGCCTCACCTCGCTTTCTTTCATCCTACCCAGTATCTACTAAAAAGAAAAGTCTTTTTTCTTGAAACGCAGAAAAACGCCCCGAAGGACGTTTTTCTAAAGAGTTTGAATGACGATTACTTTGCAGTTGCAAAGGCTGCCGCAGATTCACCGGCAATTCGTCCGAATGTTGTAATATCAGACAATGCGTTTCCGCCTAAACGGTTGGCACCATGAACGCCGCCAGTTACTTCGCCCGCTGCGAATAGACCCGCAATTACGTTGCCATCTTGGTTGATTACTTCCGTCGTTGTGTTGATCTCGATTCCACCCATTGTATGGTGAACCGCAGGACCAACTTCTACATAGTAGTAAGGTGCAGTTGCCAAATCGCGAGGCATGTCCGGACGATCAAAGTCAGGATCAACACCATCTGCAACGTATCCGTTATACGTTTCGATTGTTGTTGCTAATGTCGCTGTATCAACACCCAATGCCGCTGCCAAATCTTCTACTGTCGCTGCTTCTGTTACCAAACCAGCGTTGATGTATTTTTCGATTGCTGATAAAGATTCGCGCACGCCTTGATCGAATACCAAGAATGAAGTTTTTCCTTCTTGCTCCAATTCCGCTGCTGAAACGACGTCACGTGTTGTGATTTCGTTGATGAATCGCTCACCGTTTCGGTTCACTAGGATTGCACCGTTTCCACGAACTGCTTCCGTGATCATCTTGTTTTTCTCTGGTACAACTGTTGGATGTGTTTGAATATATTCCATGTCAATCATAGAAACATTCAATGGAGCCACTAGGACAACTGCATCACCAGTCGCGCCGGGTTGATTTGTTGTTCCAAATCCTTCAAGGCTTGGCTGATATTGTACGATGATCTCTTGGTTGTTTCCGAAACCACCTGATGCAAGAATAACTGCTTTTGCATATACATTGTATGTGCCTTCTGCAGTCTCAACAGTCACGCCTGTAACCGCGCCGTCTTCTGTAAGGATTGCAACGACTTTGTTGTTTGTCGCAATGGAAACTGATTCACGAGATTCCGCTGCTGCTTTTAATGTTTGTACCAAATGGTTTCCCACTGGTGCTCCACCTGTCGGACGATGTGCACGGTTTAAACTCGCGCCACCCAAACGGCCGATATCTGTTAAGTCAGCGCCCATTTCAGTCAACCAAGCAACTGTATCCGCACTGTTTTCCGCTAGCACTTGTACCAATGCTGGGTTGTTTAATTCTTTTCCGCCCTTCATCGTATCCGCAACAAATAGCTCAACTGAATCTTCAATGCCTTTTTCAGCTTGTTGTGCAGTCACTGCCGCGTTCAAACCGCCTGTTGCATAGTTTGTGTTTCCACCAACCATAGGCATTTTTTCAAGAACCAAAACATTCATGCCTGCATCTGCTGCTGAAATCGCTGCAGAAAGACCAGCACCACCAGCACCAACGATTACAACATCTGTTGTTACGTCTTCTAGAGCTGCTGTTTCAGTTTCTGTTGTTGCTTCAGTTGCCGGCGCGCCGTTTACATAAGCTTTTGCCAATGCATTCGAAATCGCTCCGATCACTCCTGCTGAAGTTTCTGATGCACCGGAAACCGCATCAATCGTTCCTGAGTTTTGAGCAATTGCCGCTTCAACCAAAGAGTTGACTGCGTCTTGCGCAAATTCTGATTCTGGATTTTCAACCACATCAATTGCTGTGATCGCCAACTCATCAACTGTTACTGAAACCTTGAACGTACCGCCGTGGCCTTCGCCCTCGCCGTCATACGTTCCTGCTGTATAAAGCGCCTCTACTTCAGGTACTTCTGTTGCTGGTGCTTCCGTTGATGAACATCCTGCCAACGAAACCACCATCATGATCATTAACAAAACTGCTAGTAAACTTCTTTTCATGATGGACCCTCCCATTTGTTTTATTCCTTGTCAGGATACAAGATTAATAATAATTTAACAATGTTTTGGACATAAGGTTCTCACTTTGCTTTCCTTTTGGTCTTTTTGGTCATTATGGCAAAAAAACGAGACCTTAATAGGTCTCGTAACAAATCTGTTTCTGTATGCGATTTGCTTCCTCTTTTCCCTTGAGTTTCTCAATCAAAGCCAAAGAAAAATCAATGGCGGTACCCAGTCCTTTCGAGGTGATCACATTGCCATCCACAATCACCTTGGCGCTGATCTGAATATCGGCTCCTAGCAATTGATCTTCAAATCCGGGATAGCAGATCGCTTTTTTATCGATCAAATACTCTTTCTGCCCTAAAATCAGCGGCGCCGCGCAAATAGCAGCAACAGGACGACCCGCCAAATATACCTCTCGCAGAAGCCGGTCGACATGTTCATCCGCCAACAAGTTTATGGTTCCCGGCATTCCGCCGGGCAAAACTAGCATCTCGACATCAGATGAATCAATCTCATCAATTCGACAATCCGGCAGAATTCGAATGCCTTTGGATCCTGTAATCACATCTCCCGACAGCCCTGCAATCACAACCTCTAATTGCGCACGCCTGAGAAGATCGACAACCGTTAAGGCTTCCACCTCTTCCGTCCCTTCGGCAAAACAAACAACAATCATTTTGTCCTCCTCGTTTTAGCCAACGTACCTGTTTTTACCCAATGTACCTAGTTTCTTCGGCCTGTTAGCATCAATAGGCGAATCAGTTGCAATACTGCAACGAGAGTTGCCGCCACATACGTCATAGCCGCAGCATTCAATACCTTCTTCGCCGCCGGCATCTCATCCTCTGAAAGATAATAACTTCCCTCCAAGGTCGCCAAGGCGCGGCTGCTTGCATTGAATTCTACCGGCAAAGTAACAATCTGGAACAATACTACGGCAGAAAAAAGCCATACGCCAATCGTTGCCAAACCTGTCATCCCTAAAAATAATCCTGCAAGGATCAAAATCCAAGAAAACTTGGATCCAATCGATGCTACCGGCACCAAGGTATCGCGAACGCGAATCGGCGCATAGCCTTCTTCGTGTTGTAGAACATGACCGATTTCATGAGCCGCTACCGCCAAGGAGGCGATGGAACGTCCTTGGTACACATCCGATGACAAACGAACCACTCGTCTTCTCGGATCGAAATGGTCGCTTAATTTTCCTTGAATTTGCACCACTTGCACATCCGTCACACCGTTTTTCCGTAAAATCTCCGTCGCCACTTCATATCCCGTGATCCCTCTACGATTTTTAACCCGCAAGTATTTATTGAAGGTGCCTGTCACCTTCGCCTGTGCCCACATGCTAATGACGATTCCAATAATAATCAAATATCCACCAGGTCCAAACATATAAAACAAACCCATTTTATACTCTCCTCCTCTGTTAATAGCCCTGCATAAACCCATTTCAAATCAAAATTTCAATGTGCAAGACTTTCGCTACAGATATTATACGTCCAAAATCTTTGAAAACAACAGAGTTTAGAAATATTTTATGGAATCTTTACATTCTGTCAGAAGCCACAATTGCCATATTATGGAACCGTGGACGCAGATCGAGGATCATTCGATTCTCCCGCGTTGGATGAATGCGATTGGTCAAAAGAACAACGCCAATCTCCCTCTCCAGATCAATCAATATGGATCCTCCCGAGAACCCCGTATGAAAAAGACTATTGTCGGAGCAAAGATCCCCCATGGGTCCTCCCGGGATGGGCAGCATCCATCCCATTCCCCGACGATCGTGAGTAGAGCTTGCATGTTCTTTCGCCATCAGTTGAATGGAGGCGCTGGATAAGAACGCATCATTTTCTCCCTTCGCCGATTCAAGAATGCCTGCTATAAATCGTCCAATATCCGAACCCGTTGCAAACAGTCCTGCATGGCCGCTGATGCCCCCCATCATATGGGCTTTCCCGTCATGGGCTTCCCCCCATACAAGCCCTCTGTCCTTGCGGACTTCCGTGGGTGCGCATCGATCGTGCTCTGGATCAAATCCTGTTTCCATCATGCCCAAGGGTTGAAAGATCCACTGATCAAAAGCTCGGTCCAATCCCATACCACTCACACGTTCGATCACTTCTCCCAACAGAATATAATTGATATCCGAATAGCAAATCAAGTTGACTCCTTCAGATGGTAAAAGAGAAGCGGCTCTTTCAATCAAGCCCACTTTGCCCATTAGTTCCTGATAAGGAAAATCCGCTGGTGCGCCTGATGTATGCGTCAGACATTGCCGAACAGTAACTTGGCTTAACCCGACTTCCGGCAGGATGGATGAAATTTTTGTTCCCATCGTCAATTCCCCCGCCTCGATCAAATGTAAAATCGCCGGCACGGTACCAACCACCTTCGTCAAGGATGCCAGATCATAAATTGTTTCCAAATCATTGACTCTTTCTTCCGGTGTAATCATGGCTTTCCCGAAGGCATATAAGTGTGGATTTTTATCAATCACACCATAGACGCATCCGGGAAAAGCACCAGCGGCAATCCATTCCCTCATTTTCCCATTCAATTCATCCAATTGATGAAAGTTCTCTTCTTCCCATTCATTTGTTGCCTTCGTACTCATTTTTTCAACCCCCATAAAAAAGCTCCGCTTCCGCGGAGCCTGCTTGTTTATTCGTCTTCCCCATTTGCTTGCTCGATAATTTTTTCGGCTAAGTTTAAAGGAACATCTTCATAGCGAACAAATTCCATCGTAAAATTGCCTCGTGCCTGTGTCATTGATTTTAAGTCGATGGTGTACGTCAGCAATTCGGCTTGCGGCACTTCCGCCGAAACCACTTGCTTGCCACCGGCAGCTGAAGCCATACCCAACACACGACCGCGTCGCTTGTTGATATCGCCCATAACATCGCCCATATAGTCCTCAGGAATTGTAATATCGATCTTCATCACCGGTTCTAGCAAGACCGGTTTCGCTTCCTTAACACCCTTCTTGAAGGCCAAAGTCGCTGCCATTCTAAATGCCATCTCCGAGGAATCCACATTGTGATACGAACCGTCATAGAGTGTCGCCCTGATACCGATGACAGGGTAGCCAGCCAAAATCCCTTTTTTCAGACAATCTCTCAATCCCTTTTCAACGGCTGGAATATAGTTCCTTGGCACGGAACCGCCAAAGACCTTTTCAACAAACTCAAATGGTTCTTCCGTAGGCTCAAAACGAATTCGCACATCGCCATACTGTCCTGAACCACCCGTTTGCTTCTTGTGTTTTCCCTGCACATCAGAATTGCCGCGAATGGTTTCGCGATAAATGACCTTCGGCTCGTAGAATTTCACCTCTACCCCATACGTGTTATGCAATTTGCTCTTGATAACCTCTAATTGCGTGATCCCTTGTCCACCAAGCAATTGCTGTTTGGTTTCTCGGTTTCGTTCCACAACAAAGGTCAAATCTTCCAGCATAATTTTATGAAGGGAATCAGCAATTTTATCGTCATCGGCTTTTCGAATGGTTTCAATACCCTTGAACAAAGTAGGCTGAGGATTTGGAATTCCTCGATATTGGATCGGAGCTTTCGGATCGCACAAGGTATCTCCCGTTTCAGGACATTGCATCTTTGCAACCGCACCAATATCACCTGCTGTAATTTCCTTTACTTCCAATTGTTCCTTGCCTCTAAGCATAAAGACATAACCCATTTTTTCTTTCTTGTCTTTATTGGCAATCAAGACTTCCTGATCCCTTTTCACCGATCCAGAACGCACCTTGAATAAGTTTATTTTTCCAATAAATGGGTCGTAAATCGTTTTGAATATAATTGCGGAGAACGGCTCATCGACACTGATTACTCGTTCGATTTGCTCCTCAGTCCCCGGTTTCATACCAAATGGTTTCTTCATATCCACGGGAGCCGGCAGGTAATCCCAAATCATATCTAGGAGTGTATGGGTTCCCACATTTTTAAGGGCAGATCCCACCAAAACGGGTACCAATTCACCCGCCAAAATCCCTTTTCGAAGACCGTTATGAATCTCATCTGGGGTAAATTCTACGCCATCAAAATATTTTTCCATCAACTCTTCGCTGGTTTCAGCAACAGATTCGACGATCATATCGTGTAATTGATTGACCCGGTCCATTTTTTCCGGCCAAATTTCTGCATCGTTGCATGACTTGCCATCATAGATTCTGGCTTTCATATCAACGACATTGACAAACCCTTCAAAGGCTTCCTCTTTTCCAATTGGAATGCAGAATGGAACCGCTCGTTTCCCAAACTTCCCTCGAATTTCTTCCAGTAGTTTGTCAAAATTAACATTTTCTTTATCCATTTTATTAACAAAAATAATAGACGGAAGGTTGCGACGCTGCACATATTCCCAAGCCTTTTCCGTACCAACTTCGATACCACCGGATGCATCCATTACGATCACCGCACCCCTTGCAACACGCAATGCACTGTTAACTTCACCAACAAAGTCGAAATATCCAGGTGCATCTAGGAAATTGTATTTATGATCATGCCACTCGATCGGAAGTAGCGCTGTGCTGATTGAAACTTGCCGCTCTTTCTCTTCCTTCGTATAATCCGAGACCGTGGAGCCATCTTCTATACGCCCGACTCGCTTACTCGCGCCCGTAGTAAACAACAATGCTTCTGTCAATGATGTTTTCCCACATCCTTGGTGTCCTAAAACTGCTACGTTACGGATTTTGCTGGGTGAATAATTCTTCATAAATACTTAGCCTCCTTATGTCTTATATGGTAAAAACACCAAGTAAACGTTTGCCTCAATCAGACGTAGTTTCCTCGAAGTTCTTACTTACAGTATACCATTTTTTCCAGTCTTCCCTTCAAATTTTTTGGGAATCTTTTGAAAAAAACAAATTT
>JABXKS010000066.1 GCA_013619125.1 Clostridiales bacterium | reverse complement strand
CTTTATCACCTTACCAAACAACGGTTCTAACACTAAAGGACAGGATTTTTTATTTTGAACAAATGTACATTCAGGAAAACATCGTTTCCCTTTCTTTGTAATTATTATCTCAGCATCACCTATTAATAAATGATCACCAACTGATATCTCTGCTGGGCTTAAATCAATTAAAAGCGTTTCTACAAACCTTTTAACACATAGACCGTCTTGATAATCTTTCAGTTTCTCTTTAGTTTCTACAGACATCAAACAAACTTCTCTGTCACCAGGTTTTGAATAAGCATCCCCTTCTAAACCAAGGTTTAAAGTCAATTGACCTTCATTGACTTCAATTCTTTTTTTGCCCTTTTCTATAGATTTCTTGATACTGATAATATTCACTTTGTGAATCACTTTAAAATGATCTTGTGGTAAACTTTTTTACCTTTTTTAATCATAGCAGATCCATCTTCAAAATCAGCCATTGTTAATTTGTAGAACGGTTCTATCACTTTCTTATCATTTAAAGAAACACCATTTTGCTGAATCAATCTCTTTCCTTCACCTTTTGATTTTAAAAGACCCAGTTCAACCATAACTTCTAATAGTTCTTTGCCTTCTTCAAAAACAGCTTTGTCTAACTCTGTAGATGGCACATTATCACTTACACCACCTCCAGCAAATAATGCTTTCGTAGCTTCTAATGCTTTGTTGGCTTCTTCTTCGCCATGTACAAGTTTTGTAAATTCAAATGCCAATATTTCTTTAGCTTTGTTAATCTCAGCACCTTCTAAAGCACCTAAACGTCTCACTTCATCCATCGGCAAGAATGTAAGAAGTGATAAACAATTCTCTACATCTGCATCATCAACATTTCTGAAGTATTGGAACATCTCATATGGTGATGTCTTTTCAGGATCAATCCACACCGCGCCTTTTTCTGTTTTACCCATTTTAATACCAGCTGAAGTCGTTAACAATTTAAAGGTTAAACCATATACTTCTTTCTGATCCGATTTTCTAACTAAATTAACACCAGCAATGATATTAGACCATTGATCGTTACCACCCAATTGCATTTTACAATCAGACCATTGATCGTTACCACCTAATTGCATTTTACAATCATGTCTTCTATTTAATTCTAGGAAGTCGTAACCTTGCATAATCATGTAGTTAAACTCTAAGAATGATAAACCTGTTTCCATTCTCTGTTTAAAACATTCTGCTTGAAGCATTTTATTCACATTAAACTTACTGCCAACGTCTCTTAAGAATTGAACATAATTCAGATGATCTAACCAATCCGCATTATTCGCTGGAATCCCTTTTTCACCATCTCCTGAAATTCTTTCATATCGAAGAGGGCGCAATTGGTGGAGGCCAATAGAATCCCGTTGGTATCTAAAATGGGCAATGCTTGTTCAACCAAGGCAGTATAATCCTTTTGGGCGCTAAAGCTGAAGTTCTTTGAGCGCGAATAACTTGGCGGATCAAGAATAATCAAGTCAAAGCGTTTCCCTTCCTCTTTGGCCACTTCAAGATAGGCAGAGATCTCATCGACAATAATTTCATTGGTTTCGAGATCAAGGCCGTTCAGGATAAAGTTGTCTTTGGTTTTTTCCAGGCTGCGTTTTGCCAAGTCGACGCTGGTAGTGCTTATCGCACCGCCCTTTGCCGCAAAAACAGAAAAAGCGCCCGTATAGGAAAAGGTATTTAATACGCGTCGATTTGCCGCATATAGATCCATGATTTGCTTGCGCACTTTACGCTGATCGAAGAAAAATCCTGTCATGGCGCCATCGTTGAGGTTTGCGTTTAAGAATACGCCGCTTTCTTTCACAGGGAAAGTTTGATCAAAACGCTCGCCGGATACAAAAGAATCCTCTTCGATTACCTTGCCGCCGATTTGATATCGTCGCTTTTGATAGATTCCTTTGGAAACTGTAATTTGAGAAAATGCGCGATAGATCTCTTCGTGAAAGGCGTAGATGCCTTTGCTGTACCATTGAAACAGGTAGTAGCCGTCGTAATGATCGATAGTCAGTCCGCCGATTCCATCGCCTTCGCCGTTAAACACGCGAAAGGTTGTTGTATCATCGTAAAAATAGAATTTTTGACGACGTGCTAGCGCTGCGGATAGTTTGCGAATGAAAAAGGAAAAATCGATTTGCTCCTCTTCCTTTTGCGTCAGGATCCAGCCGAGTCCTTTATTTTGTTTGCCGTAATATCCTCTCGCGAGAAATTCTCCAGCTTGGTTTGTCAGTCGAAAGATTTCACCCTCTTTTTGAAGGGGAGCTGTTGTACGAGCCGCTTCCGGAAAGAGAAGTGGAAATCCCTGACGAAATTTGGTTTCGTGATTTTTCTTTACTTGTAAGATTTTTTCCATAGATTTAGGAAACTCCTTTTTTTTGATTTCTTTTTATGATTTCCCAGCCTTCTGAAACAAGAGCCAAGGCGGGAAGAACCGGGTGCAAACCGAAAACGGCACCAAACAGTCCATAGATTTCCAAGCGCAAGAAGTATTTTCCCGCGAAGGAAAGAAATAGTTGGTGAATGCCTTGTGGAGAAAGGGCTTCCACTTCGTGTACGATATGATCTTGAAATGATAAGGTTGCAAGCAACGCCGGCAAGTGCGCATGGGTTGCTCGGTAGAGCGGATCAAAGCTATTCTCGGATATCCATGCCATCAAATTGACATTCTCGCTAAGATGATCAGTTAGCCCGGGAATGGCTGTTTCTGTGATTTCTTGAAAAATAGCGGTAAAGGATGAATCAGAGCCCATTACAAGTAGAAGGGATTTCAATTGTTCCGCCAAAAGAGAGGCGGGAATCCAATCGCCAATCACGGTGTTTCTACCTAGGGTATGAGTGATTTGGTTCCACCCTTCCCTGACATTCGCTTGATAATCCGGCGATGAGGAGATGTTTTCCAAAATGGCCTGTTTCCCATCAGCTGGCAGAATCGACAGCAAATCCTTGAGGGTGGTCTGTTCCAACACGGGATGAGACAAGGTACTTATACCCTGCGCCATGGCAGGATATAGCCAGCCTTGTTCATTTTGAATCAAGGTTTGGACGAAGTTGCTCAGCTTCTCTTCTGTCAAGGGAAGTTCCCTTTGCATCGAAGGCAAATCTTTAAAAATAGATTTTCCCATCGCTCCAATCGATTTTTGCGTGGATTTTGTCATTCTCCAATCCGTGGATGGCCGAGTTTTTAAGATGTCGGCAATGGTAGGATTGAAGGCATGAAGCAAGGAATCGGAATTTTTATCCAGAAAGTCCGGTAATTCATCAAATAGTGCACGATGAAGAATCTTTCCAAGCAAGGCAGGCCCCCCCATTAAGACGAAGCCACTGCGTTGCAAGAAACCCAATTGACTTTGCACCGATTGATTTAAGCGGTTGGCGATGACGTGTTCTTGAATTTGTAAATTATTGACTCCGCGAGCAAGAAGGGTGCTAGTGATTTGATCTTGTCGTTCCCGTAGCAGATTGGCAGGCGCTCCAAACAAGAAGTCTTCCAAGTGGTTATCTTGTTTCAGAGTTAGCAGAGAAACCAGGATCGGTTCGATAGCCAAATCGCTGTTATCCCAAAGCAATTGCATCGGGAAGTTTCCAGCTTGTCTTCGCAAGGTGGGTTGTAAAACGGTTGAAATTACATTTGGTGAGACCCAGGAGGAGATGGATTCATCCAGATGAGTTTCTTGCCATTTGTTCCATCCCTTTTGAATCAAAGGGGAGCCGTTTTCCGCTAGCCAGAGCTGCAGATTTTTATTATCCAACGGAATTGGTCGTTCTCCCAAGCGCTCGGTGATAGAGGTGCTCCAATCCGTTGCATGTGTAGTTAATGTCGCTTGAATTTGTTGAGTGAAGGCAGACGCCAATTCTCCATGTCCCTTCTCGACACCGGATTGCAGCCAAGTAGAAATACGTGTTGGAAGCCAATCCATCCAACGTTGTTTGAGGCTTTTTTTCTGATCGGAAAAAAGCTGCTGGATCATATTGCGATTTAGGAGAGATTCATCGACGAACTGAGCCAAATTTTCGGCAAAAACCCGTTGGTTCTTCAATAAATAGCCATGGGCGAAATGCCTGAAAAATGGAATTTTTTTCAGCCAACGAATCTCCTTGTAAGGTTTGAAAATCATTTGCAAGGCGATCCAGTTAGTGATCACGCCAACAGAAGCAAATACACCGATGGGGAAGAGATCGACAGGTCCGATCATCAGAGTGCGTGGCAAAGGAAAAAGAGCCAGTGCAATGCCGGCGATTACCCCAAGAAGAAAACCGAATTTTGTAATGGGCTGCAGTTCCCGCCCAATGAAATCGTGGGCAAGTTCTACAATTTCTTCTTCATTTCGAGATTGCAGATTGGTTTTTACCAACTCTTGAACTTTCCCTTCCAAAGCGACTTCGCCTCGGGTTTCGATGATTTCGATCAATCGCTCACCAAAATCATCCCGTGACTCCACGTGATTGAAGCGGGAAAGAAAATGGTCGAGAGGCTGTTGAATCTGATGATTCATCAGATCGATCGCCTGCTCTTCCAATGTGGCTTGTAGGCTTGGATTCTTTAGGATGGACTGCCAAATCTCACTTGGAATCGACTTCTCTTTGATCATGTCATAAAGATTCTCATCGAGAGAGAGAAGGGCTTGTTGCACAGGCTGAAGATCCAATTTTTTCATGGCGTTCAACAGCTCGATGCAAGTATTCTCGTTCCATGCTCGTTCGCTCAGAGTGCCAAGGGCGGTTGAGACAACTTTGGCTTGTGCATCTTGATTGAAGAGGACCTTCTGCCCAACGGCGGAAACAAGATCCAGGAGTTTGAATTTGCCTGTTTGGGTGTAACGCGTGGCCCAGCCAGAACCTAGAATTTGGACGGGCGTTTTTTCAATTCCTTTTTCAATCAAGGATTCCAGTTGATTGTCGATACTGATCAGCCCGGAGTGAAGGATAGATGTGAGAGATTCCTGGGAAGGAAGCGGCATCCAGTCGGAGACGGGACGTGTGGCCAGGTATTCTCGAATTTTCGTTTCTCCTGTGTTTCTAAAGCCTTCAACAAGTTCTGGAATATTCATTTGATCCAGATATGAAAATAGCGGTCCTTGAATCATGGAAGACAGCATGCCGGATTGTTGATTTAATTCGGTTTGCGCTGCGCGCTTCAGTCTTTCGCGAAGATCGCTTTCATGATCGCTAAGAAATGCCTGGAACCGATCAAATAGTTTTCCATAGGCTTGATGGATGAATTCTTCCATGGATGCTTGGGTGTCCTTCTCGAACCAGTCGAGTAGGGGTTGGTCAAGCAGGGCTGAGGATGCAAAAGAGCCCTGTATATGCATCACAAGAGCGTTGAGGGTGCTTGGCTCCATGCAAGATGCAAGTAGCCGGTGAAGCTGGTTCAGTCCCTCTTCACGTTGCTCTGTAGAGAGGGTTGCCGATAACGGCTGATGGCCCCACTCTGTCTCCATTCGCGCGAGAAGCATGTTGATCTCTTCGTGATCGAAGAATTGCGTCAGGGCATTTTTAAACAGAGCCGGGTCTTTTTGAATCGTTTCGCTTGCTTTTGATAAAAATTCTTGCAGGGTTGCTTCGAGCTTTTCCAGTTCCTTCTTTGAAAGAAACGTAGAAAGGGATTTTCCATTTAGAGGAGCCGTGAGGGCAAGTAAAAATGGATCAAGCATATTGCCTTGTTGTGCTTCCGCTATGGATTGTGTTACCAACCGTTTATACAGAAAGGAAAATCCACTCTTGGATAAAAGGGATTCGATTTTTGTTTCCGGTATGGATAGGTTGCCGTTTTGCAAGGGACGAAGTCCATCTTCCACAAGGGAATTCACCCATAGTGGCAAGGCTTTTTGTACGCCGGGGATGTCTTTAATCGGTATATTTTGGAATTCAGCCTGAAAAAACTCGTCCCAAAGAGAAGCGAACAGGTGATTCCATTCCACTAAAGATTCATCCTTCAGGATCTCGGATTTTAAATGGGAAGGGCTTAAAAGATCCTTTTCCACCAATTCGCTGATCGCCGCGATAAATTCGGTTTTTGTTTTTTTGATCACGCCCCCAATTTTCAAGGGGGTGTATTCGCGAAACAACATATTCAATGCATAATTATTTGTAACGTATCCGGTGATGCCACCGGCAAACCCTTGTATCAGAAGGGTTGTTAAATCGATATTCATTCTCTTCACTCCAAATCATTCAATAGTTCATCATAACCTCTTAAGTATAACAAACGCAAGAGAAGAATCCTTGGAATTGTAAAAAAAGTTTGGGGACGATACTTGACAGGAAAGTACCGTCCCTGTTATACTAGGTTCAAGGAGACGGATATGGCGAGAAAAGCGAGAGAAAAAATACTATATGGAACCTATTTAATTACACAAACCAGTGGCGCTGATCAAACCATGTTTCGCGATGATCAGGACCGGACAGAATTTCTAGCAATCATCAAAAAGGTAAAAGCAAAATTCGATTTTTACTTGTATGGATATTGTCTGCTTGAAGCAAATGGATATCGATTGTTGATCTATGACAATGGGTCGGATATTTCAAAGATCATGAAGGCATTGAATATTCGCTACGCGATGTATGCCAAATGTGAAGGGAAGCTCTATAAAGACCGATACAAGAGCCAGTTGATTCAGGATTATCGAGGATTGCTTGAAACGGCACAATCGGTATATGGAAAAGAAAAGCATTGCGCATGGAATCAATTTACAGTGTTCTTGGAAGACGAGAAGCGATCTGAGCTTTTGGATCCGATTCCCAATCAGGAGACCTATCATCCGTATTTGACACAGTCAAAAGAAAAAGGCGAGGTATGCGATCGGAATCTTCCGCTTTGCGAACAGGGTGGAACCTGTCACCGCACAAGGGCAGAAGTGGAGGAAGCACTCCGCAAACAAGCGGAAAAACGAGGGCTCTCATTGAATGATTTGATTGTTGAAAAGGAAGTACGCAATGAAATGATTCTTATGATACGAAGAGAATCGACGCTTTCGCTGCGTGCGATTGGCGAAATATTTGGACTCAGTGAGTCGGCGGTATGTAAAATCATCAACCGCTAGACTTATTTAAACATACATTCAAGTAACGTCCCTAAGGAGGAAGACATGGAGTTTAATTTACAAACCAAACCAAAGGCGCCGGCAGTGGCGCCAGAAACCATTTACGATGTGTTGATCGTTGGTGGAGGCCCGGCGGGATTGAATGCCGCACTCTACGCGAAGCGAAAAGGATTGTCGGTCGGCATCTTGGCTGAACGTCTTGGGGGTCAGGTCTTAGACACGTCTAGTGTTGAAAATTATTTGGGATTTCCTTCGGAAACCGGTGAGGGATTGATGAAAAAGTTTCAAGCTCATGTGGGAGAACTGAAGGTGCCTGTAAAGGAACACTTGCTGGTTTCGGGCATTGAAGCGGGAAGAATCAAGAAGATTCATACCAATATCGGCGAGGTCTTCCAAGCGAAAGCGGTTATTTTGGCAACGGGAAGCAAGCCCAGAATGTTGAATGTGCCCGGCGAAAAGGAATTCTTGGGACGTGGGGTTGCCTATTGTGCCATTTGCGACGGTCCCTTGTTTGCGGGAATGGATGTGATTGTTGCTGGAGGCGGCAATAGCGCGGTTGAAGCGGCGATTGACTTGGCGAAGATAGCCAACCATGTTCATCTGGTTCATCGCAGCCAATTTCGAGCGGATCAGATCTTGATCGAGCAACTGAAGAAAAAAGAAAATGTTACCATTCATTTGGAAACACAGATTCAATCGGTGGAAGGTGAGGGACTTGTCAGCCATGTAAATGCGCTGGACAAGGCATCTGGAGAAGTTGTTAAGATTCTCGCGAATGGTCTCTTTGTCGAGATCGGTTATCTGCCAAACTCGGATGCTTTTGCTGATCTGGTGAAGCGAAACGGGCGTAACGAAGTTGAAGTGAATGCACGATGCGAGACCAGCCAAACCGGAATTTTTGCGGCTGGCGATGTAACGGACATGCCGTATAAGCAAATCGTAATATCCGCGGGGGAAGGCGCTAAGGCAGCCTTGACCGCGAATGAATATATCAATACATTTAAGGAGGAAAAATAATGAAATTTTTGAATGAAGAAATTAAAAAGCAATTGGAAGGAATGTTTGCACCGATGAAAAACGAGGTGACCATCGTCTTGTTTGCAACGAAGGAAATGTGCGAAACCTGTGAAGATACCAAAACCTTTATGGCGGAGATGGCTGGGATTCATGAAAAAATCAAATTGGAAGTCTATGATCTTCAAGCTGACGCGGCGCTTGCTGAAACCCTTCAGGTGAAACGTACGCCTGCGATTGTGCTACTTGGGGAAGACAGAAAGGATTACGGCATTCAGTTTAATGGACTTCCCGGTGGTCATGAGATCAATTCGTTTATCTCGGGATTATTGGAAGTATCAGGTGCCGGGGAGGAATTGCCAGAGGTGTTTGCCAAGCGTGTAGCGAAGATTGATAAACCCATTGATATCAAGGTATTTGTTACCCTAGGTTGCCCGCATTGCCCAGGCGCGGTTTCTAAAGCTCATAAATTGGCGTTGGAAAACCCGAATGTTCGGGCGGAAATGATTGAAGCGCAAACCTTCTCGGAATTATCGGATCAGTACCATGTATCTGGAGTGCCGAAGATCGTGATCAACGAAACGGAAGAGTTGGTTGGCGACCAGCCCCTTGAGATGTTCTTGGATGCCATCGAACGACTGTAGAAAATAATAGAAAGTGCAAAGCTCCAACCTATGAAAGAACGCGTCTCGACTGCCCGCAAGCTGGCTGATCGAGGCGCGTTCTTCTTTTATTTTTGTACAATTTTATAGATGTTTTTGCCGGTTTCAAAAATCATTAACACAATGAGGGTGATCAATCCGATTTTTGCCATGGATTGAAAGAGGGTGTACAGGTTCATGCCTGTAGTTTGAAGAAAACTCCCCTCGAAAATGAAAAGGTTTGGCATGGAAATGATCCATAGAAAGAGTCCCAATCCCGCCCAATCCAGGATGATTTTAATCACTCGAAGCAATGTGGTCCATTGATTCTTGATCAAGAGGACGATATTAAAGAGCAACGAGGATCCCCAGACGAGATTCAGCCAAGGAAGATATCTCGGGAAAATCTCGCGGTTCAGCATCGGAACGATAACAAATTCCGCATTCGTATTGTAAGCCCAGGCAAAAGATTCCCAAAAGAAGTTGAATCCAAGAATCAGTAGGATCAAAAAAATGATCGCAGCAATGGGTTCCGAGCGCTTCAATTGATATTTTTTCTCGGGAAGCGCAGGCAAATCCTTTGGATTCCAACTATCGAGTTCTTCTTGCAGGTTTGTTTTTTCTGGATCCATAAAGCGTTGGATCAAGGCAAAGATAATGGTCACAGATCCGACAGCCCCAATAGCAGCTTGAACTGCACCGCTCAAAAAGCCGCCAAATGCAGACAGGGGCGTTTGAGTTCCAAAACCAAGAGCAACGATCGTGGCAATCAATAGCCCTAAGAAGCTTGCGAACAAAGCAATTTTTACAACGAGACGATAGATGGGGAAGAGCTCGCCGCCGATCAAGGCTTCGTCGGAGCCACGAAATGCGGAAACAATTTTCCTTGGAGAACCATTTTTTTGAAGAAATGCTAAAATTTCTTCTTCTGGCAGATCAACGGTACCGTAGGTTGCATCCAATTCATCATAAAGGTTTGATCGGATTTCTTCGATCAAATCTTTCTTGTTTTTTTGCGGTAATGTTTTCTCGATTTGATAGAGATAGCGTTCAATCCATTTTTTCATTTTTCTTCTCCAATCTTTGATCTTGCGCGATCAAAATTTGATTGATATTTCCCCACTCCTTTAGGAGATGAGAACGAATTATACTTCCGTTTTGGTTGATGTTGTAATAGCGTCTTGGCCGGGAGTCCCCAACCACCCATTCGCTGTCGACGAGTTCCTGTTTTTCCAGACGCCGCAATAGCGGATAGAGGGTGTTTTGATCCACCTTCATTCCGATGCCATCGAGATACTGAATCAAAGAGTATCCGTATTGCGGTTCGTGTAAAGCACTGAGAACCATTAAAAGTAAGGTGCCTCTGCGCAATTCGGAGGATAGGTTTTGTTTGATCGATTCAAGATTTTCCAATGCATCACTTCCTTTTCATCTATAGTATACTGTGCCGCACACACTATTGTCAAATATAAAATACTTTAACGTATAAATTTTATGATTATTCAGAAAATAAATCTGGTAACTTTTGGGTATCATATGAATACTGAAAGAAAGGAGGATGATGATGGCATATCGAATTCATGCGGATGATTGCATTGGTTGCGGGGCTTGCGAAACGGTTTGTCCAGTAACCTGCATCTCAGAGATTGAGGGAGGAATCCGATTGATTGATGAGGATGAGTGCATCAGTTGCGGCGCTTGCGCTGGGGAATGCCCAGTCGAATGTATTTCAGAAGTATAAGTACATAAAAATGGTTTCCGCCAAAGCGGAAACCATTTTTTATTAGAGATAGAACACTGTTTTTTGCTGCTATTATGAGTGAAATTGAACTTGATTGGTCATAATGTTCAGGATTTCCAGATCTGTATTTTTCATGCCGACTCGTCCCATATATCCGATACTTTTGATGGTCGATTCAATATCGTCTTGCACGATCCCTTCGCCGCGAAGGAAAGAGTGTCCTCCCATGCTCATCACATGACCCAAAATTGCCGCATCGACCGAAGAAGCAATCTTTGCCGCGCAGGAGGGCTTGGCGCCGTCACAAACGATTCCGCCGACATTTCCCATGGTATTGACAATGGTATTGGAAATTTGCTCATAAGTGCCGTCATGCAGGTAGGTGATGGCAGCTCCAGCTGCGCTGGCCGCTGACACAGCCCCGCAAAAAGCGGAAAGGTTTCCGATGCTTTTTTTCAGATGAATCGCAATCAGATTACTGACGCAAAGCGCACGGTATAATTTTTCTGGGCTCGCACCGAGAGAACGGGCATACTCGATCACGGGCAAGGAGACCGTAAGGCCTTGGTTTCCGCTTCCCGAATTGATGATAACGGGCTTTGGACATCCGCTCATTCTAGCGTCGGAACCAGCGGCTGCGGTTGCTTTCGCGCGAGTGGGGGTGTCGTTGCCGTAATTTTGAAGTAGGGTTTTTCCGACTTGTGCACCGAATTCATGCTCCAGTCCGCAGGAAGAAATGGCTGAATTCAGTTGGATTTGGCGATCCAGAATCTCTTTGACATCTTTAATTGGAACGGAATTTGCAAATTCCAAAATGTTTGCGACAGATAAGGGTGATTTTTCACTGGGTTCGTCGCTTGTTGCGGTATGTATAGGAAGTTCAAAGAGAACT
>JABXKS010000065.1 GCA_013619125.1 Clostridiales bacterium | reverse complement strand
ACCGATTTCCGCATGGCGTTGACAAATCTTGTATTCCTCGGCATTGAGTTGACCCGGTTTATTGAGAATCGTATCCGGAACCCCGATCTTTCCAATATCATGGAGCAGGGCGGCGGTACGAATATTTTCGACATTATCGTAAGCTAGGTTCATTTTCATAGCAATGGCTTCTGCATAGTGAGAAACCCGTTCCGAGTGACCCTGGGTATAGTGGTCTTTGGCATCCATGGAACTGGCCAAAGCACGGATGGTTACGAGATAGGCATCCTTCATGTCCACATAAAGCTGGAAGGTATAACGAGCATAAAGAATTGGCAAGAAGAATAGCAGCGAACCGATTATACCTAAGGTTTCATACAGAATAGCCAAGATGATACCTGAAATCAGACCGATCGATAGAGAACTGATAAAGGTCATACGCAGGTTTTCTGTGAAATAATGGAAAAAACTATTGGGTGTCATAGTAACAAACAGCAATGAAATGAAGAGAGAATTTGCCGCTGAAAAGCCAATCGCATAAATGAATGCGGGTAAAACCGTGTCGACAACGTCGATGTTTCCAGAAAAGTAATAAAAAATGGAATAATCATAAAAAAGCAACACGATTCGGCTGGCGACAAAGGCGCAAAGAATCATGCTGAATACATTATATAAACTCTTGTAGAGAGGAGTATTCATAAGATGAACAGTGGCTTCTTTTTTCTTTGTTATGCGAAAGAAAAAGCCTGTAGCGATAACTATGGCTGCGGCATAGGGGCCGAACAATAGAAAAGAGGCAAGATTCACGGAGAAGCCAATGCTTATAGAGGTTTCCTTATAACTGACTTGAAGGGATTCTGTGATAAAGGATAAGACCATAAAATATGCGACAGAAAGCCAATTCAATTGAGTACCAATATGAGCGTACTCCATAAACATATAACGAAGGGCTAATATGCCTGAAAGATATATGGCTGCCAAATAGAATTTCGTTTTCTTGTTCATGGGGGTACTCCTTTATTGAAAAAGGCCGATTGCAGATCAGTCAAGTGTTTTCATTTTACAATTACTTCAGTCTAAAATACGAAGGGCGCCTTAGATCCAGCCTAGGTGTGAACCACCAGCTAGAATAAGTGCTCCTAATGTAGTCAATACAGAAATCACTTTTTTCATCGATATAGAATGTAGTCAATACAGAAATCACTTTTTTCATCGATATAGCCTCCTGATATAGATACTCTGTGTTTTTTCGCTAGTTAACACAGGCTATATCCGCTCCGCTCTGATATGCAATCGACTTAATCACTATTTTAATTGATTTTCATGAAGGAAACAATACGATTTATAGAATCCAATACAGCTTTTACAATCGCTGAATGAATATCATCTCGAATAATTGCGCTTCCTACGTTTAATCGGGCCTCCCCATTTGAAATGATCGTGACCAATGCGAGAACAATTTCATTCCCTGCGATCTGATCAATTCGAATTGAATTCAAGGCAAAGATCAATTGATCCTCGCAGATTTCCTGCGCCAGCCCTAAAGTGAGTTTTCCGACTTCGTTGTATCGAAGGTCTGGAATGTTGATGGCTGTTTCCTGTCGTTTGAACATTTGTCCGTCAAAACCCAATTCGAGTTGAATAACGGCTTCACGGCCTCCTTGAGTAATGGATAAGTTTTCAAATGAAATTCTTTTTCCGAACTCAAAGGCGTCGTTCTTGTTTTCGGCGTCTACAGGCATATCAAGATTGACTATGCTGATCTTTTTGTGATTCAAATTGATCTTGTATGCCGTCTTTATGTAGCTCTCAACATCGCGTGCAATCTGTTTTGGAGATCGTGGTGTTTGATTGATGATATGAATCTCATCGATCACTTCATTATCCCCCATGACGCGACAATTTGATACACCGTTGATATTAAGTAAGTTCTTTTCGATTTCCTGTAAAATCGACATTCCGGATCCTCTCCTCTCAACGTTGACGTATACAAATCACAACTAGCATACTTGCACTACTGAGATTTGTATTCACTATTTCTATTATAAGCGAAAATCGATTCCCAAACAATCTCAACTTTATCTAAAACGCTTATTTCAGTAAGAAATTGTAAGCAATTTTTTAAAAATAAAAAAAACAATGAAATTCTCTGTTTTTTTAAAGAAATAAGTAGCCGTAAACGGGGCTGAATGGTAAAATGATGACGAATAGAATATTGCCCGGATGATATTAATGCGAGATCTCGAAGGGGAGAGAGCCGAAGGAGCAATGAAACGTCAGCCTATCGTTTCAGAAACTCTCAGGCACCCGAAGCGTTAAAGGACGGAACTCTGGAGAGACCAGTTTGGCACCGAAGGGGCAAGCGGATCAACCGCGATCTTTCAGGTAAAGAAGACAGGGAATAAGTGGCACTATTTTAGTGCGCGCGTATTCCTTTTTTTGTTGGGGAAACGCCAAAAAGGAGAGCTGAAAATGGAAAATGTAAAACGAACACCGCTCTATGAATTGCATGAAGAATTGGGTGGAAAAATTGTCGATTTTGCTGGATGGGCTTTGCCGATTCAGTACAGCGGAATCTCTCAAGAGCACCACGCGGTACGAAATCAAGCCGGACTTTTTGATGTTTCTCATATGGGAGAGGTCATGGTAACGGGGAATGAAGCCTTGGCATTTGCACAATATTTGGTGACCAATGACGTAACAACCCTATCGGACACACAAATTTTGTATGGAATGATGTGCAACGAAGCGGGTGGCGTTGTGGATGACTTGCTGGTTTATCGACTGGAAGAAAAACGTGTTTTGCTTGTTATCAATGCTAGCAATGTAGACAAAGATTTCGCTTGGATCTCAGAAAAAGCGAAGGCGTTTGACATCAAGGTTGAGAATCAGTCGAACCAAACGGCACAACTTGCTTTGCAAGGGCCATTGGGAGAGGAAATCCTTCAAACCTTAACGGATGCGGATTTGAAAAAAATTGCGTTTTTTCATTGTCAAGAAGGGGTAACGATCAAAGGAAGAGAGTGTTTGGTCTCCCGCACGGGCTATACAGGCGAGGATGGATTTGAAATCTATTGCAAACCGGAAGACGCTACTGATCTAGCTCGAGATATTTTAGAAGCAGGCGCGGATCGAGGATTGATTCCTTGCGGATTGGGTGCACGAGACACCTTGCGATTTGAAGCGTGCCTTCCCTTATATGGCAATGAGTTTGATGATGTAATCACACCCTTGGAAGCAGGATTTGGATTCTTTGTAAAACTAGACATTGAAGATGATTTTATAGGCAAGGATGCGTTGAAAAAGCAAAAGGAAGAAGGCTTGACGCGCAGACTGGTTGGCTTTGAAATGGCAAAAGGAATTTCTCGTCACGGATATCCTGTTATGGATGGTGATCGTGAAGTTGGTTTTGTAACAACGGGATATAAATCACCGACTTTGGGCAAGAGTATTGGATTTGCCATTGTAGAAATGGCGTATACGGAAATGGGATCTACTTTTGATATTCAAGTACGAAAAAAACTATTGCCAGCAACAGTTGTCAGTAAGCGATTTTATCGTAAAAATTATAAAAAATAGGAAGTTTTAAAGGAGGAGCACGAATGAAAATTTTAGAAGGATTGTTGTACACAAAGGATCATGAATGGGTTCGCGTTGAGGGGAATAAAGCTTATATCGGAATTAGTGATTATGCCCAAGAGGCGATGGGGGATATTGTTTACGTAGAATTACCAGAACTTGATGAAGAATTTGAGCAAGAAGATACGCTTTGCGCCATTGAGTCCGTAAAAGCGGCCAATGATATTTTCTTACCGATTGCCGGACGCGTGGTTGAAATTAATGAGGCGTTGGAAGAAGAACCGGAAGCAGTGAATGAACATCCGTATGAAAATTGGATTGCATGCGTGGAAATGGCAGACCAGAGCCAATTAAAAGACTTGATGAACGCAGGTGCATACGAAGAATTTATTGCTGAGGCTGAGGAGGAGTAAGATGTTCCCATATATTCCGAATACCGATGAGGATGTTCGGGTAATGTTTGATCGACTCGGAATTTCCGACGTCGATCAATTGTTTTCTGACATACCCGAATCCCTTCGTTTTAAAGGATTGCTCGCGATTGGCGCGCCTAAATCAGAGATTGAAATTCGTAATATGATGCACGAACTAGCGGATCAAAACCTGTCTGGTTACGGCACGTCTTGTTTCTTGGGAGCGGGCGCTTACGACCATATGGTTCCAGCAATTATTTCGAGCCTTGTGCAACGAAGCGAGTTCTTAACCTCTTATACACCTTATCAACCTGAAATTAGTCAAGGCACCCTGCAGGTGATTTTCGAGTTTCAAACGATGATCTGTGAATTGACGGGACTGGCTGTATCCAATGCATCCCTATATGATGGGCCTTCTGCCGCTGCAGAAGCGGCCATGATGTCTGCGGGAGTCAATAAAGGAAATAAGATTTTACTCTCTGCGACACTCAATCCGGAAGTAAAGGAAGTCGTGAAAACCTATATGCGATTCCGTTCTATCGAGGTCGTAGAAATCCCTGAGAAAGACGGTCATACGGATCTGGAAGCCATGAAGGAAATGTTGGATTCAGAGGCAGTTGCTGTCATGATTCAATCTCCAAACTTCTATGGGGTGGTAGAGAATCTGGAAGGTGTTTCAGAAGCCGCCCACAATCAAAAGGCACATTTCATTTTGATGCAGGATCCCATTTCCATGGCGATTTTAAAAACGCCGGCTGATTGGAAAGCGGATATTGCGATTGGAGAAGGACAACCGTTGGGAAATACCATTAGTTTTGGTGGGCCGCATCTTGGGTTTATTGCGGTAACAAAAAAATTGATGCGAAAACTTCCTGGTCGAATTGTAGGACAAACCGTTGATTTGGATGGAAAACGAGCCTTTACCTTGACGCTTCAGGCACGGGAACAACATATTCGCCGCGAAAAAGCGACATCTAATATTTGTTCGAATCAAGCCATTAATGCTTTAATTGCAACGATTTATATGGCTACGATGGGCAAAGAGGGTTTGGTTGAAGTTGCGGAGCAGTCGGCAAAGCGCGCTGCATATCTGAAGAAGCAATTGGTTGCGACGGGCAAAGTGAAAGCGGTAAATAACCGTCCGTTCTTCCGCGAGTTCGTGGTTGAATTGCCGAAGCCTGCAAAAGAAGTCAATCAAGCGCTTTTGGAAAAGGGCATTATTGGCGGTTATGCTTTGAGTGGCAAGGACGAGAATCAAATGATTCTTTGCGCGACAGAGAAAAGAACCAAGGATGAAATGGATCATCTGGTTCGAGTAATGGAGGCGATCCTATGATTCAATACGATCAATTAATTTTTGAAATTTCTAAACCGGGCAGAAAGGGATATCGTCTGCCGATTGATGATTTTACTGGATTTGAAGTAAGTGATCTTTTTCCAGCGGAACTGCAACGTGAAGGTAAAGCAGAATTGCCGGAGGTAGCGGAAAGTCAAGTCGTTCGACACTATACCAATCTTTCCAATAAGAACTTTGGTGTGGATACGGGGTTTTACCCATTGGGTTCCTGTACCATGAAATACAATCCAAAGATCAATGATGAGATTGCTGGATTGTCTGGTTTTACTTGTATACATCCCTTGCAACCGGAAGAAAGCGCGCAAGGCGCTCTAGGTTTGCTGTATGACCTAGAATTGAAATTGGCGGAGATCACTGGGATGGATGCGGTTTCTTTGCAGCCAGCAGCCGGAGCCCACGGCGAATTGACTGGGATTATGATGGTCAAGGCATATCATGATGCCCGAAATGATACAAAACGCACCAAGATCATCGTACCGGATACGGCACATGGTACCAATCCGGCAACGGCGGCCATGGTTGGATTTGAAATTGTTGAAGTACCGTCAGATGAAACCGGTGGAGTGGATGTAGAAGCCTTGAAAGCGGTATTGAGCGACGAGATTGCAGGTTTGATGTTGACCAATCCAAGCACGCTTGGTTTGTTTGAAAAAAACATCGAAGAGATTGCAGCTTTGATCCATGGGGTTGGCGGTTTATTGTATTACGATGGAGCCAATCTTAACGCGGTAATGGGAAAAAGTCGTCCAGGCGATATGGGGTTTGATATTGTGCATCTGAATTTGCACAAGACGATGTCGACACCGCATGGTGGCGGCGGTCCCGGTGCAGGTCCTGTTGGTGTGAAACAGCGAGTGGCGGAGTTCTTGCCAAAGCCGGTCATTGTGAAGGAAGAGGATGGCTATCGGTTTGAGTACGATCGGCCTTTGTCCATTGGTAAAATGAAGGGTTTTTACGGCAATTTTGGTGTGCTTGTACGAGCCTATACCTATATTCTGACCATGGGTGCGGAAGGCTTGAAAAAAGCCAGTGAGATGGCGGTTTTGAATGCGAACTATATGCAAGCCCGTCTCAAGGAAGATTATATTTTGCCATTTGATACAATCTGCAAACATGAATTTGTTTTGGATGGCTTGAAAGGGATGTCGGAAATCGAAGTAACGACGTTGGATGTAGCGAAGCGTCTTTTGGATCACGGCTATCATCCCCCTACAATCTATTTTCCTTTGATTGTGCATAACGCGTTGATGATTGAACCGACTGAAACAGAGAGCCTGGAGACCTTGGATGCCTTTTGTGATGCGATGATTGAGATTGCAAGAGAGGCGAAGGAATCTCCTGAATTATTGAAAAATGCACCAATGAATACGATCATTCGACGTGTCGATGAGGTTCGGGCAGCAAGAAAGCCGATTCTTCGTTGGGTCAAGGAGGAAAACCATGGCTAGCGTAATCGTAGTAGGAGCAGGACCTGCGGGTTATGCGGCAGCGATTCGAGCGGCACAATTGGGCGCAACGGTTACCTTGATCGAGAAAGAATGGGTTGGGGGAACCTGCCTGAATATTGGTTGCATCCCAACTAAGGCGTGGGTGCGCAGTGCGGAGGTATTTTCTCTGGTGCAGCATGCCGGCGAATATGGGGTTTTATGCGAGACGCCAAGACCCGATTTTGGAAAGATCAAAGCGCGCAAGGATGAGGTTGTCTCTCAGCTCGTATCCGGGATTGAACAATTGATCAAAGCCAATAAGATCGAACATCTTGTCGGAGAGGCAAAAGTTCTTTCGGGGAAACGGGTTCATGTGGTTGGCGAGGGAATCGATGTTGTGCGGGAAGCGGATTTCTTGTTTCTGGCTACAGGATCGAAACCCAGAACCTTACCAATACCTGGGGCTGATTTGCCAGGAGTACTGACAAGTCGAGAGCTTCTTTCCATCGAGAGCCAACCAGAACATTTGGTTGTGATCGGTGGCGGAGTAGTAGGGATGGAGTTTGCCAGTATCTTTTCAGCCTTGGGAACCAGCGTTACGGTTGTGGAATTTGGTGATCAAATCCTTTCTCATCTCGACAAGGATGTATCCAAACGGATGCAGCTTTTGTTAAAGAAAAAAGGGATTGAGTTTGCCATGAAGACGCAGGTGAAATTTATCGAGGCAGATCAGTCGGGCTTTAAGGTGGTAGCAGAGGGTGCGAAAGGCATGATGGAATGGCAGGCGGATCGCGTATTAATGGCGACGGGCCGTGTACCATCCTTAGATGAGGGAGCATTGACAGCGGCTGAGATTCAGTTTGAAGCAGGCGGAATTTTAGTCAATTCTTTCTATCAGACCAATCAAGCTGGGATCTATGCCATCGGTGATTGCAATGGTATTTGTCTCTTGGCTCATTCAGCGTCTCATCAAGCTGTTGCTGCAGTTGAGCATGCTCTTTTGCAAGAGGAGCCAGAGGATTGCATTGTGCCTAGCTGTGTCTTTACTCTGCCGGAGGTTTCTTCGGTGGGAATGACAGAGGCTAGCTGCAAACGATCTGGGCAGGTGTGTCGAACAAGTAAGTTTTCTTTTGCCGCCAATGGCAAGGCTGTTAGTCTTGGAGAATCCGATGGATTTGTCAAATGGATTGCCAATGATGAAGGGGAGTTATTGGGGGCGCAGATCTTGGGACCTCATGCTTCTGATCTGATTCATGAAGCGACCTTGGCGATACAAAATGGAATGACGGCAGCCCAGGTGTTCCATACGGTGCATGCGCATCCAACACTTTCCGAGGCGGTGCATGAAGCAGCGGGCGGTTTGCTTGGCGAGGCGATTCATATCGCTCCTGCGAGAAAAAGAAAATAAAATAAAATAAAAAACCAATAAAAAAAGCCTATCCGATAATCGGATAGGCTTTTACCTGTCTTATAGGTTTAATGCAGATTTGATAGATTCTTCTGTAAGCTCTGCTGTCAACGTTTGTGCAATCTTGCCGCCTTCTGTTGTTACAACAGCTGGGAAAGATTTAATGCCAAGACGATCAGCAAGACCTGTTGATTTGTATACGTCAATTCGATTGACTGCAATTGCACCGGAAGCATCCGTTTCAATCTTTTCGATTGTTTGAAGGAATGCACGGCTGTCTGCGTCAATTGCATTGTATACATAGATCAGACCAGGTTTTGCAGATTGCATGATATGTGCTTCGAAAGTTTCAGTTTCAGCAATGTAGCTTTCAGCAGCCATACCGGCAATCGCGCCGTCACCAACTGCTGTCGCAATTTGCTTCAACCATTTTTCTCGAACATCGCCGACTGCGAATACGCCTGGAAGGCTTGTTTCCATTTTGTCATTTGTCATGACGTACTTGCGTCCAGTCATTTCGATTTGTCCTTCGAACAGTTCCGTATTTGGAATGTATCCGATGAACTCGAAACAGTTATCGCAATCAATAGGGATCAATTCGCCTGTTTTTACATTTTTCATAACAACAGTTTTTAGATAGTCGTCATCGCCTTCGAAGCTATCAACAACGGTATTCCAAACGAATTCCATCTTTTCGTTTGCCATTGCTGCTTCTTTCGCGATTTCGTTACAGTCCATTTTGCCTTCGTCATGCATAACGGAAACGGTAACTTTGCTGGCGAATTTAGTCAGGAACATACCTTCTTCGATCGCCGCATCGCCGGAGCCGATGACAATAACGTGCTTATCTGTGTTTGCTGCTGCATCACATGTTGCACAGAAAGAAATACCTTTGTCAAACAAGTATTTTTCTTCGTTCTTTCCGCCAGTAACACGGTTGCGTCCGCCCGTTGCGATAATGACTGTTTTTGCTAGATACTTGTTGCGGAATGTTTCAACAACTTTTTCATCGCCTTCCAATTCAACGCTTTTTACAGCAGTCAATTTGAAATCAACACCCATTTTTTTCGCTTGGTCTTTCATCAGGTTCGTGATGGCTTCTCCCTTGGGAGCATCCGGGAATCCTGGATAGTTTGCGATTTCGTTTGTGTAAGTAGCCAATCCGCCGATTAAAGCTTTTTCGATTAGAATTGTTTTCAATCGAGCACGCCCTGCGTAGATCGCTGCAGTCAAGCCTGCAGGACCGCCACCAATGATGACTACATCATAATTTTCAATTTTTTTCTCTCTCGCCATTTTCTTTTCCCCCCAAGATTACATAAAGAATTTAACTAATAGTTTACTTCCGACAACAGCTCCACTGAATATGCCGACAAGGAATACCCAACCAGACAATGATAGTGAAGCAATGCCGCTATACAAGGCACCGATGTTACAGCCATAGGCGATTCGAGCTCCGTAGCCCATTAAAAGTCCGCCTAGGATTGCAGCAATTACTTGTTTTTTGTTTTTGATTTTTTTAATCTTGAATTGTGAAGCCATCAATGTTGCAAGAAGAGCTCCAAAGATAATTCCGATATTTCTCCATGAACCAGGGTGATTCATAATTCCGGCGTTCAGTACGTTTTGCGCACCTTCACTGCTGAAATAGTACCACTTGTCTACACTTCCACCGAATGCTTCGTAAATCCATGCGCCCCAGTTTGCAAATACACCTGAAACACCCCAAGGGTTTCCAGTTGATGCCAAGGTCGCGATTTGAAGAACCGATAGAAGGACTGCTCCTGTTACATAAGAGAAGGCGCTTTTAAACCATTTCTTATAGAATTGGTTCTCTTTAACGCGATCGAAGAACTTTTTTTCGTTCGCCATGATATCCCTCCGTCTCGTACAGGTCTATTTTGCTTTCTCGATAATAACTTCCCACTCGCCGTCGTCAACTTCTTCGATTTCAACGTTGTGGCCATCTTTGCGTGCCCATTCTGGAACGTTTTTCATTGCGCAGCTATGATCGATTTGAAGAACCAAAACATCACCGATTTCCATTTCTTTCAATGCGTTTTGTGCTTTAACCAAAGGTACTGGACAAGCTTCACCTAGAGAGTCGATTATGATTTCTTTTGCCATTTTTGTTTCCTCCTCAGAATTTTTACTTATAATAGGATTGTTTCGTTTTTTTTAGGATTGTGGATTCTAATTGTTTTGCGGATCAAACGATTGTATTACTGTGTTTGATTATTTTGCTTTCTCGATAATAACTTCCCACTCGCCGTCGTCAACTTCTTCGATTTCAACGTTGTGGCCATCTTTACGTGCCCATTCGGGAACGTTTTTCATTGCGCAGCTATGATCGATTTGAAGAACCAAAACATCACCGATTTCCATTTCTTTCAACGCGTTTTGTGCTTTAACCAAAGGTACTGGACAAGCTTCACCTAGAGAGTCAATAATGATTTCCTTTGCCATTTGTATTTCCTCCTAATTTCGATTATATTTATGCTGCTTTATTTTGTTCATACTTAGTTGCAAAAACATATAGTCCCAGAAGAACTAAAAGTTGTAATGCCAGTGCACCAGCCCAACCGAATACATCCGGAAGGAATACGGAAGGTCCTTTAGAAATAAAGACTTCTTTCCACCAGCCAAAGTCATGAGCGCCCCATAGGGAGCCCGCGATAAAGAATACCAATACGAGCCATTGCATCATGAAACCTTCACCATTTCTCATCAATGTGCCCGATGCACAGCCACCGGCGATTACCATGCCGATACCGAATAGAAAGGCGCCGATAACAGTTGCGGCACTGACGGGAACAACATAACCCATACCAGGAATTGGCAAACCTTTGACAAAGGCGCCATATTTGATGGCAGTAAAACCAATAGTCGTAATTGCAAAAGCAATAATAACGGCACGGCTTAGGGAAGTTCCTCCTGTTAAATAAGGATCGCGCATGGATGCGGTAAAACAGAAACGTGCTTTTTGCAATACAAAGCCGAAACTAATACCAAAGGTCCAGAAAAGCCCGATTGTTGCATTTTTTTGACCAAGCAGAATACCGATCAAAATAATAATGACCGCTAAACCGACGCCAAAAGGAATCATGTTCTTCTTCTTCTTTCGGGGTGCTCGCGTTGAAGACCGGCGAATCGAACCCGTAGAAGAAGTGGTCGTAGCTTGTGTGTTTTCAGGCATGGTACTCACTCCTCCATTCATCATTGTGACAGTTTTAACAATCTCTCGTGAATAGTCTAACATAGATTGTTAATTTAAAATCATAGCCATTCGTGATACAATATAAGAAATATTAATAGTGCTATTGGAG
>JABXKS010000064.1 GCA_013619125.1 Clostridiales bacterium | reverse complement strand
ATTATATTCTGTTTCATCTATTAGTTTTCATTTTGACGCATGTTTTGTTAATTAGCCGAACATTGATTCGCCATATGATTATACTATAGTTTAATGGTTTTAGCTAACCTCGTTATTGTTATGAATGATTTTAAGTATATAATCGAAAAAGTGAATTATTGCTTTATTTTCGTTGAACGGTCCTAGTCAAGTGAGTTTGTAACACCATACTATAGTTTGATTAATTTATCAGTAAAATAAAGTGAAAATCCTTTGGAGGTTGATGATGGAAGTACCTGTTTTTGAAGGGGAGTTAGTAAGACTACAGCCCATAAATTGTAAAAGAGATATTGATGAATGGTATCGTGTATCTCAAGATGAAAGAATGCATATGTGGACAGGGAATACAGTCCCGATAGAAAGAGAAGAGATGGAACATCTTTTGTTGGATGTTTATCCTAAGTATTTTTTGATATGGATGATCCACGAGAAAAGAACTGGTGTGGTGATCGGGATGATGCGAATTAGTTATCCCGAGTCGGATGACGGCGTTATGGTAGCCGGAGATTCGCAACGATTACATTCTGATTATTGGCGTAAAGGGTATATGAAGGAATCAAGAGAGTTAGTTTATGAATTCGTATTTGACGAACTTGATGTGGATGCACTTTATGCAGATGTATGGAAAGGTAATTTGAATTCTGAGAAATCATTGGAATCCGTAGGATATCAATTTCTGTATGAAGAGGATGCGTATTTTGAAAAGTATGATCGAATTCAGCCGAAAAAATATTATCGGTTAACCAAAGAAGATTGGCTGATTTATAAAAGTGTTGGAAGATAAACGTATATTCAGAACAATAAGAAGATATGGATGCCCTTTTATTCAGAGAACAAAGAGTTGCTACAGCAGGGCGTTGTCAGTCAATATCATTCCGAATCTGCAAATATTGATCTTGAACAATTTCATATACTTGAAGATCGATGTTACATCTGGGAGCAATTGGCCAGGGCGAAAGCTTTTGATGTTGGCCAAGTGATAACCGCATGTGAGATTGAAGAGATGAGAGGAATATTCCTATCTGAACGGTACGAGAATCGCTTCAGAGGCGATATTACAAAGAATGAGTATGTGACATTAACCAGTACGGAGCAGTTCATTGAGACGACCTCAGAGCGAATTAGAGAGATGCTGTTTTCAGATAACGAAAGCTTTTGATGTGGAATTCTGTAGAGTAGAAGGGGAATGAGAACGGATTAGAAACCGAGCATAACCCTGTAATGCAGTAAATAGAGTGGATACAAGGGTGTTATTTTGCCAACGATTTGCCAACATCGGACAAAATAAGAGTGATTTTTGTCAGTGATGGTACGTGAAGCATTAAGGAAGTGTTTTTTGTATGAGTCAGTACGACGAATCGCTGTGATTGAGTATTTGCAGCGTATTCAGCTTGAACGAATTTTGATAAAACGAGAAAAAACACAATTTATGGGTAGTATATGGGAGAAAAATTGGAATGACAAGAAAAAAAGAATAGCACGAGGCTATTCTTTGATTTTCTCCAGATAGGTGGAGGTACTGATTTTCACAAAACTCGTTTGTGTTTGGTCCCATTGTTCCAATAGTTCTTTTGCTCTTTCAGATCCTGTGTAGTTTCGGTGATCCTCCAAGTTGCTAAACAGCCACTCGAAATCGGTTGTATCCATTGGAAGGATTTCAGCCAATTGGTGGTTCATCTTTTTCATGATTTCTTGGTCTGGGTCATAGAGATAAGCAATTCCGCCGGACATGCCGGCAGCAAAGTTTTTCCCGATGGGTCCGAGGATCACAACGCGACCACCTGTCATATATTCGCAACCGTGATCGCCAATGCCTTCAACCACTGTTATTACCCCAGAGTTTCGAACAGCAAACCGTTCGCCGACTTGTCCCGCAAAATAAGCGGAGCCGCTAGTTGCCCCATAGAGCAGGGTATTTCCGGCGATAATATTTTCCGAAGCGATAAATTGCGAAGCGGGGTGTGGACGAACAATCAATTTGCCGCCACTCAGCCCTTTTCCTACATAATCATTGGCGTCTCCATCCAAGCGAAGGGTAACTCCTTTTGTCAAGAAAGCCCCGAAACTTTGTCCTGCAGAACCCGTAAAGTGACAGGTCATGGTGTCGTCAGCCAAAGGCGAATCAAATCGTCGATGGATTTCACCGCTGAGCTTCGCACCAACGGAGCGATCTGTATTTAGAATTTGCAAATGTTTGACGCTTGTTTTCTCCGTGATATCCAGTTGATCCAACCTTATAATCAAGCGGTCATCCAGCACAACCTTCAAGCGATTGTGATTGTGTGGCACGAATTGATCTAGGATACGAAGCGGCAGTTCCGGCCGATGGAGAACCGGCGAAAGATCCATGCTTCGAATCTTGTGGTTGCCTTCCAAATGATAATCCAAGAGATCGCCGCGTGCAATCATATCCGTCATTTTTCTAAAACCAAGGGCAGCCATCATCTCTCGCAGATCTTCTGCGACATAAGAGAAATAGGCGATGACATCTTCCGGTGTACCCGCATAGCGAGCACGACGTTTCTCGTCTTGGGTCGCAATCCCAACAGGACAGACATTCTTATGGCAATTTCGGCAAAGGACGCAACCGGAAGCAATCATGGCTCCCGTGGTAATGCCGTATTCCTCGGCGCCCAATAGAGCGGCGACTAGAATATCCCGACCCGTGGTGATTCGGCCATCCACTTGAAGGATGACACGATCCCTTAGGTTGTTTAAAAGCAGGGTCTGCTGCACTTCAGCCAAACCCAATTCCCATGGCATTCCAGCGTATTGCATGGAACTGATGGGAGCCGCGCCTGTTCCGCCGTCGTGGCCGCTGATCATAATCACATCGGCCTGCGCCTTGACAACTCCTGCAGCAACGGTTCCGATTCCAGCATTGGATGCCAATTTGACATTGATCCGCGCTTGTGGATTGACGTTGCGAAGATCGAAGATCAATTGCGCTAAATCTTCAATCGAATAAATATCATGATGCGGCGGCGGTGAAATCAGATCGATGCCTGGAAGGGCATGGCGTACTTTTCCGATTTCCTGGGTGACCTTTTTGCCTGGCAGGTGGCCACCTTCGCCTGGTTTTGCGCCCTGTGCCATTTTGATCTGCAATTCCTTGGCGTGAACCAAATAATCTGTCGTAACACCGAAGCGGCCAGAAGCGATTTGTTTGGATTGACTGATTTTCCAGTCTCCATTTTCATCGGGTGTAAATCTGGCGGGATCCTCCCCACCTTCACCGGAGGAACTCATGGATCCTATTCGGTTCATGGCAATGGCCATGGTCTCGTGAGCCTCTCTCGAGATGGAGCCGAAGCTCATGGCGCCGGTTGTAAAACGTTTCATAATGGATTCCGCAGATTCCACTTCTTCCAACGGCACTGGAGTGCGCGTTTTAAAGTGGAAGAGATCGCGGATTTTCACCGTTGGGTGATAGGCAGCTTTGTCTTCTGCATATTCGCGATAGAGAGTATAATCTCGGGTGCGAATGGCCTTTTGCAGTTTTTTCACGGCCTGGGAATTCAGGCTGTGGAATTCTCCGCCCTTGGATGGGAAGAGAGCGCCACCCTTGCTGATAAAGGTATTGGCTTCGGGATCAAAGGCTTTTTCATGGCGAAGCTGTACCTCTTTCGCGATGGTGCCAAGCCCCATTCCTTCCAATCGTGTTGGGGTGCCGGTAAAGTATTCGTCCACCACGTTTTGACGAATACCGACAACCTCGAAAATCTGCGCGCTGTTGTAACTCTGAAGAGTTGAGATGCCCATCTTGGCCAAAATTTTCAACAGGCCAGCGTTCATGGCTTTCAGGTAGTTCTTAACGGCCAGGTCATAATCATCCAAGCCCTTGACGGCTTGTGAATCAACAAGGTCGTGGAGCACTTCAAAAGCCATATACGGATTGACGGCTTTGGCGCCGTAACCCAATAACAAAGCAATCTGGAAAACATCGCGGCAATCGCCGGATTCCACAATAATTTCAACCTTGGTGCGCAATTTTTCGCGAATCAAGAAATGATGCAAGGCGCTGACAGCCAAAAGGCTTGGAATCGGCGCATCGTATCGGTCGACGTTTCGATCGCTGAGGATCAGAAGGTTCGCGCCGGACAAGACATTTTCCTTGGCACGGGTGAACAGATGATCCAGTGCTTCTTTCAATCGATCTTCTCCTCCATCCACCGGGAAGGTGATGGGAAGACGAACGGCTTTGAAGTCTTCTGAATAGAGATTCTCGAGCTTGGCCAGTTCTTGATTCCGAAGAATCGGCGTTCGAATTTCGATATACTTGACGCGTTTGTTGATCTCAATTTCATCGAGAGATGCGCCATGCTTTCCAATATATTGTCGGAGGCTCATGGCCGAGCGTTCTCGGATCGAGTCAATTGGCGGATTGGTTACCTGCGCAAAGGACTGCTTGAAATAACTGAACAACAATTGGGGATGATCGGATAAGACCGCCAGGGGAATATCGGAGCCCATGGCGCCAACGGCTTCTTTCCCATCCCGTGCCATGGGAGTCATAATATGCTTTAATTCTTCTTCCGTGTAACCAAATAGAATTTCCCGTTGCAGCAAGATTCGCTGATTCATAAAGGGACGTTCTAAACCCTTCGGCAGATCGGGAAGGAATTGCTTATTGTGAGCAATCCAATCGGAGTAGGCATGGGTTTCTGCCTGTTTTTCCTTGATATCGTGATCGGTGGTAATTTCGCCGTTCAGCAAGTCACAAACCAGGATTTCACCGGGCTTCAATTTGCCTCGACGCTCCACATTGGCGGGATCAATGTTTAAAACACCGGTTTCTGATGCTACGACCAAACGCTGATCCTTTGTCAAGGTATAGCGAAGCGGACGAAGACCATTCCGATCAAGATGAGCCGCGATCTTTTCGCCATCGGATAGGATCACGGCGGCTGGTCCGTCCCACGGTTCAAAAATCCGTGCATAGTATTCGTAAAAAGCACGTACTTCCGGGCTGAGTTGATCGTTTTCTTGCCAGTTTTCCGGCATCATCATCATCAGGATTTGTTCGATTGGCAGTTGATGAATGTAAAACAACTCAAAGAGATTATCCAGGCTTGCTGAATCACTGCTACCCTTTTCAATAATGGGCACGAGCTTCTCAAAGTCATCCCCGTATCGTTTTGAAGTTAAAACTCCCTCGCGGGCATTCATTCGATTGACATTGCCTCGAATGGTGTTTATTTCTCCGTTATGCGCAACATACCGAAAGGGATGCGCTAATTTCCATGAAGGAAAGGTGTTCGTTGAATAGCGTTCATGGACGATGGAAAAAGAGCTTCTGAAAAGTGGATGCTGCAGATCGACATAAAATTTATCCAATTTTGTTCCCAGAATCTGCCCCTTGTAAATTAAGGTTTGATCGGAAAGGCTGCAGACATAAAAGTAACCGGTTTCCGGTTTTTCGTCTAAAACAGCCTGTACGCGCTTTCGTACCAGATATAATTTTTCGCGGAATTTCTGGGTGGAATAGGATCCCTTCTGAACAAAGACTTGTGAAACGACGGGGCGGGTTGCCCGTGCCCATTCGCCACATTGCGCTTCATTCACGGGAACTTCTCGCCAGACAGCGAATCCCAAATCTTCTTCACGGAGAATTCGTTCAAACACGCCTTCACAATACATTCGTAGATGGGGTTCGCGGGGCAGAAAAATCATTCCCACAGCATAGTCGCCCGCTTCAGGAAGAAAGATACCTTTCTTGTCCAGTTGTGATTTGAAGAACGCATGAGGAATCTTGACCATCATGCCCGCACCGTCTCCAGTGTCTTTATCGGCTCCAACAGCGCCTCTATGCTTCATGTTCTTTAATAAGGTAAGACCGTCTTCAATAATTTGTCTTGAAGGGTGTCCTTGGATGTGACAAACAAATCCAACACCACAAGCATCTTTTTCAAATAATGGATCGTAGAGACCCTGTTTGGTGGGATAGGCTAATGTTCCCATTCGAATCAACTCCTTTCAGATGAGATCTTGCATCATGCAGACTACTGTCATACTTGTACAAATGCAAAAAAACCGCATTTTCTATAAGTACGATGTAATTGTAATGATCCAAAACCAATAAATATAGTTTTGAGGTTCTTGTACCCTTATAAATGGGGGTCAGACATTTGCAAAGGCAAGACCATGCATCTTGCATCTATCTAACAGATTTGATAGGATATAAAACCGTTATTAATAAAAGAGACCGAAAACAACGAAGAGTTTCGGCCAACTAGTAAGTTGTTACATATTCTATACAATTCGAAACGAATTGTCAACTCGTAGCGGATACATGTGTACGCCTGGAAAACATTTTCAGTAAAGTTTTTTTCGGTATTTTCCGACTATTTTTTGTTATACTTATAAGAAAGGAGGGTGACATGAAGACGATTATTTTCGATACTGAAACGACAGATCTAAAACCCGGACGTATTTGCCAATTAACCTATGTGATTGTAAATGAGGGGCGTAATATAGGAAAGAATTTCTTTTTTGCCGTGGATTTTGTTTCGCCCAGCGCGGAAAAAGTTCACGGATTTAGTGTGAAGCAATTGGAAGAATTGTCAGAAGGACGGCGTTTTTTTTCCTCTGCGCAAGAGATCTATGATGATTTTTGCGAGGCGGCGATCGTTGGTCACAATGTTGATTTCGACATTTCATTTATGAAGTCAGAAATGGACAATGCCGGATTCGAGTTTTCGTACGCATGCAAAATCGATACAATGAAAGAGTTCGCGCCATATTGCAAACTGCCTCATTATAAATTTGCCTACAAGTTTCCGAAACTCACTGAGTTAATGGGCTGCCTTGATATCTCGGAAGAAGATATTGAAAAAACGGCGATATCGTTATTTGGCGAACAGGGACAGGGATTTCATGATGCGCGGTATGATGTGGCGGCCACGACTCTTGCCTTTTACAAGCGACAGGAATTGTTGGAGAAAGCGGATGATTGTTAAGACAAAACGGCTTCGGATTGAAGCCTTGAAAGAAGAAAATTGGAAAGAACTCTTGCTTTTGGACGAAAATCCTCAGGTGATGCGGTTTATTCATCAGGGCGGTACTCGAGATGCTACAGAGGTGAAGACCTATGTGAGTCGTGCGTTGGAATACGAAACCCTAACAGGAGTTGGCGGATATTTTACCATATGGGAAGAGGCGACAGACAAGTTTATTGGCTGGGTTTGCTTGCGACCGGAAACAGAGTCAGGTCTTCGCTATGAATTGGGGTATCGGCTGTTACCGGAGTATTGGGGCAAGGGGATCGCATCGGAGGCCGCCTTGGCCATGATGAGAAAAGGATTTTTGGAATGGAAGGTGCCGGAAATATTTGCGATCGCCTATGTGGAGAATCGTGGCTCCGTGCGGGTGATGGAAAAAGTGGGACTACGCTTTGACGCTATACAATCAGACCGCGAGATTCGATTTCAAATCGATCGGAAAGCATGGTTGCTGGATGGAAATTCGCTTACGTCATTGGGGATCAGAAACTCGGCAAAAGCGGTGATCGTAAGAGAGGGAAAACTACTTCTTACGGTTAACACGGATCATTTGGAGGGTTCCTATTATCTATTGCCAGGCGGCGGCCAGGAAAAAAAGGAAACCTTGGAAGAAGCGGTGAAGAGAGAATGCGAAGAAGAATTAGGCGTTGAAATCGAGGTGGTGCGATTTGCCGCGATTCGCGAATACATTGGCGCGCATCATGAATTTGCGAAATGGGATGAAGAATTCCATCAGGTGGAGATTATGTTTGAGTGTCGTTTGCTTGAGGAACCCAAAGTGAGTTACCAACCTCAAGGGGATCTTCGGCAGACTGGATTTGCATGGATTCCGATCGAGGATTTGGAGTTGGTTCGAATCTATCCTAAAGCGCTAGCCAGTTGGCTGAATGGAACGCGGAAAAAGCAATATCTTGGAGATGTGAATTAGACGCCTTAGGCATCTTTTTTACATGTTCTTATACTAGAAATCCCGAGAGCGTACTGGTTTCAGTGAGATGCTCTCGGGATATTTTTATTTGGATTGCAAGATTGAAATGAACAATTCGGTTATAAAGGGATCAAATTGTGAGCCTGAGCAGAGGATCAGCTCCCGTAACGCACTCTCTTTATTTTTCACCTCGTTATAGCACCGCTTCGTTGTCATGGCATCATAGGCGTCAACAACGCCGAGAATTCTTGCTGTGAGGGGAATATTGGTGCCTGAGCGGCCCTCTGGATAGCCTTCGCCGTTCCAATGCTCATGGTGGTAAAGAATGCCCTCGGCGATGCTGTCCATATTCGGAGAGGCCGATACAATTCTCGCTCCAATTTCGGAATGCTGTTTCATCATCAGCCACTCTTCATCGCTCAAGGAACCCGGTTTATTCAGTATCTGAATCGGGATGGCGATCTTTCCGATATCGTGAAGCTTCGAAAGCAGTTTGAGTTCATTGACGATATGATAGTCCAAGCGCATTTTTTCGGCAATGGCAACGCTGTAGTTCTCAACACGAAGGCAGTGTTCTTCCGTTTCTAAATTTTTTTCCTGAAGACTCTTCATCAAGGAGAGGACGACAGATGCCTTGGAACTGGTCCGATTCGTCAGTTTATCCTTGTACATGCGATCCTCTGCCCGCTGGAACATGTTCTCAAAACTTTCTTCGCGTCGTGAGTAGGCGTAGCCGATGGAGAGATTCGTTTCCATGGGCAGGTCCGATTGCCGCTGAATAGTGTTTTTGATCGTTTGAACTCGGCTGCTGATTTCCTCTCGTCGAAGGGGAGGGAGAACAATCGCAAATTCATCTCCACCAATCCTTCCGATAAATTCCGCTTCCCGGAAGTTTTTGGTTAAGATTGAGGCAATTCGTTTCAAGGCACGATCGCCGAACTGATGGCCATGAATATCATTCATGGGCTTTAAACCATCCATATCGGTTACCACCAAGAGATGATTGGTGAGTTGATGGCTGCGTGTATAGGTTTCAAAAGCATTCCGATTCTTCAGATTGGTGAGTAAATCATGGGTCGCCAGGAATTGAATATTGGTTTCGTACTTCTTGCGCTCGCTGATATCGGTGACGGTTCCCACGAAACGGACAATCGTTCCCTGTTTATTTCGGTCGATGACACGGCTGCTATTGCTCACCCACTTGTAGTTTCCAGAAGGAGCCTGGGTGCGGAAATCTATTTGCATAGTCTCCTGTTCGCCATGGATGAAACGAAGGATGGTTTCACGATAATGAGTCTGGTCGTCTGGATGGATTCGAGTGACAATTTCATTGAAGGTAGTCACTGTGCTGGTATTTGGGGAGTCCCAATGCCCACTGTTGGTAATTTGGTCTTCTGCCACATTCCACTCGTAGATAAAGGAATGATTGGCTTGTATGGCCGACTTCAGTCGTTCTTGCATCATGCCAAGCTCTTGCTGAGAGGCCAGTAATTCTGTTAAATCCGTAAAGATGACCAGCCAACTGGATAAATTATACTTGGATTTAATGGGAATGACTTGAACGTGAAAATGGATGGAAGCGGAACTTGTTTCATATGCTCGATTGAGATAAATCGGCGTTTCTAGGGGCTGCTTGTCTATGACCCTTTTTTGGTAAAGTGTCGAAAAGTTTAAAAGTCTGGCAATCGGTTCAAAATCGATGCCATTTTGGATTTTTATTGCTGAATCTGAAAAATATTCCTTGAAAAATCGTTGAAATGATTCATTGGCATAAAGAAGATTTCCACTTTGACTAACTTGGAAAATAGGATGCGGCAAGTGTTTCAAGAGTGTTGAAAATTCAATGCTTTTTGTGAATAACTCATTCTTGATTTGGCGAAGGTGGGCACGGCCTAATAAGTAGTCTCCCACTTCCTGCAAAAAACGAACATGGGTATCGGTCCATTGGATGCTTTGGGTGATCGAATCGCATCCGATGACGCCAATCAAATTATTGCTGATGAAAATAGGCACGACTAAGTCAGCGAGGGTTCCACCCGCTAACAGTAAGTTTTGTATTCCTTCCGCTTCCGGCGGCAAAGCGTGAACATCTGCAATCTTAACGGCCTGTGCACGGTACAATTGATGCATAAGCCAAGGAACTTGTTTTGTTTCAATGCCCATATAAATTTGTTTGTCGGAATCATTTTCTCGAGGATCGAATTCTTCAATGCTCTCTACACGGCTGCCGTCCTCGTTGAGTAAACTGAAAAAGACGCGGTCTGCACTGCAGAAGCGGGCAATCACCTCGAGAACCTCTGGCATCGCTAGCCGAATATGATCCCTTGTTTCTACGGTAGATTTGATTTGTTGGATCGATTGCTGATAGAAGTCGAGATCATCAATGATTCGATAATCAGGGGTTGCGGTGATGTCATAGACACGAAGTAATGTTCCGGGATCCGAAGAATTTTCCATGACGCCGATCAATTGACGGATTTGCCCATGGGTATCAGATATTTCATATCGATAGATTTGGGTTTGTCCAGTCCTGAGAAGTTGGTTATAATGATGTTCTAAGATGTTTTTATATTTTCGAGGTAAATGGTTTGTAAAATGATGGCCAATAATAAGGTTTTCGTCCAGTAGGAGGAGACTCGAATCGAAAATGTGAACATCCGTGTATTTCAGATCATTGCCAATGACAAATTCTAATGCACCGTGTGGCGTTGAGTGTTGCATTGAGTCTTGAAGAGTTTTCATGATGAGCTCCTTTCCATTATTACCTTTATTATAGCATGTACGAAAGAAGGGAAAGAAAAATATGGAAATTCTAAGTCAGGTTTTAGAAAAACGTGGTTATGTGTGTATGGAGACGATTGTTTATTATGAAAATCGCCCGCATCCCTTCAGTGAACGATGGGTGAACGAATCGAGAAAAGCCGCAATAATCATTGATCATGATATTTGTGAGCAACCGGTTTGTGGAGCGACATGGAGCTATCAGGGCTATGTGAAAAAACAGAATGAAATCAGCATGGCGTATCGATGGCTGCGGTACGACGCGAAAGATGTAAAATCTTTGGCGAGTGAGCTTGATAAATTGGAGGCTCTGAATGGGTTTCGCTTTGTGGAAAAGCAGGTGGATCCGAGAAAAAGCCATCCTCAGCTCATCGGAAGAGTGTTGTATCAAAAGCAATTGGCTGAATGGAGAAAAGAAATGCTGCAGGGGAATTCGATGAAAGTGCTCGTTTCACTGTAGTACGCTATGGTACAATAGGAAAAAAAGGAGGCGGAGAAAGATGCGAGTAGTTGCAATTTTAGGCAGTCATCGGGATGGTGGCGATAGTTCATCAGCCGTCCAAGAAATCATAGAAGGACTTCGGTTGCAAGAAACGGACCATCAGACCTTGGTGGCTTTGAGTCGTTGTCGTATTTTGCCTTGCCTGGCATGCAATCAATGCAGCGAAGGGGATTGTGTGATCAAGGATGATTTTGAGACGATTATGGACGAGGTGAAGCAAGCAGATTTGGTGATCTTTGCAACCCCTGTCTATTTCAATGGCGTCAGCAGTATGATGAAGACCTTTATCGATCGTGGGCAACAATACTATGCGAAACCTGATGGTTTTTCAGAGAAAAAACGAGATGTGATTTTGGTTGCCACGGCGGGAGCGAATGAATATGAGGATCAGTTCGAAGGGGTTCGATTGAATTTTCAATTTTTCATTCAATATTTGCAAGGGAAACTGTGGAATTTTATTCGGATTTCAGGAACCGATCATACCCCGGTATCCATGCGGGAAGAGATGAAAACAAACCTGCGGCATGTGGGACAATTATGGAGGGAACGATATGATGCAAGAGATTGAAGAGCGATGGATCGAGGAATTAAAAACCGAAGAGGCAAGGGATCTTGTGGAAGAATTTTTGGATTTGTTGCTCTTTGGAATCAAGGCTTCGGAGGATCAGGAAGAAGCGGATCGACTGCTTAATCAATTGAAAAAGTTAGGAGAACTAAAGGCGGTTGAAGAGCTACTAAAAAAAATACAAAAATGAAAGGTTTATTTAAAAAAACCAACTTACCGACGGGAATTTTTCTTCGAGAATAGTGCCATAACCACTTCGAACAAGTGGAAAAGTTATATGTTGCGATGAGGGAAAGGAGACAAGCCGGTATTTACGATAAGTTTTATGATCTTCTACAGGATGAGGAGAACATGGAATTGTTGGATGAAATTCTAGACTGGATTGATGCAGATGTGGAAGATAATTTGTAAGTTTTATAACGGGAAAATGCTGATTGTAATGAATCAGCATTTTTTTTATGTTTTCTGGGTAAATTAGAAATGAAGGATGTGTAAATTCATGGGAAAAATCGATTAAAAGAGGTGGAATGGGGCAAAATAGAACAATCAAGACTTTAATAAAGGTTGAAGTTTGAGAATTTTTTCCTTATGATGGAAATAAAGGAGGGGTGTTATGGATGTCTTACAGCAATATGGATGGCTCGTTGTTATGGTGGTTGCCATCGTCATTGAGGCATTGTCTTTGGGACTGACAAGCATCTGGTTTGCGGCCGGCGCTTTAGTTGCTTGGTTAGTGTCATTGGTCGTGGATTCTTTTGCCGTTCAACTCACCGTTTTTTTGGTAGTTTCCCTGGTTTTGGTTGTGGGAATTCGACCATTTGCGGTGAAGGGCTTAAAAATTGGACGTCATCGAACCAATGCAGATGCGCTGGTGGGGCAAGAGGGATTTGTATTAAAACCGATTGAACCATTGACGGCGACTGGACAGGTCAAGGTGGGTGCACAGATCTGGACCGCGATCAGCGATGAATCACTGGTGGAAGGTCAAAAAGTAATTGTGCAGGAGATACAAGGAGTTAAATTACGAGTTACGAGTGTAAACAAGGAGGAAAGTTAACATGGGAGCATTTATTGGTTTTGTAGTAATAGCAGCGGTTTTAATCGCATTGATCGCGACGAATATTCGAATTGTGCCGCAGGCCTTCGGGTTTGTGTTGGAACGATTGGGCGCTTATCAAGGAACTTGGGAAGTTGGATTGCATATCAAAATTCCTTTGATTGATCGGATTTCCAACAAGGTATCTTTAAAGGAACAAGTGGTGGATTTTCCGCCTCAACCCGTTATCACCAAGGATAATGTTACGATGCAAATTGATACGGTCGTATATTATCAAATTACGGATCCCAAGGCGTATACCTATGGTGTTAGCCATCCGATTGCGGCCATCGAAAACTTGACTGCGACCACGTTGCGTAATATCATCGGTGATTTGGAATTGGATGAAACGCTGACATCGCGTGATACCATTAATACGAAGATGCGTGCGATCTTGGATGAAGCAACTGATCCGTGGGGGATTAAAGTCAATCGTGTAGAATTGAAAAATATTTTGCCTCCTGCTGAAATTCAGGATGCCATGGAAAAACAAATGAAGGCAGAACGACAACGTCGTGAATCGATTCTTCGTGCCGAAGGGGAGAAAAAGTCCACCATTTTGGTCGCTGAAGGAGATAAGGAATCTGAAATTTTGAAAGCGGAAGGGGAAAAACGCTCCATCATTCTTCGTGCCGAAGCATCGCGTGAAGCAGCGATACGAGAAGCTGAAGGGGAAGCAGAAGCGATTTTGAAGATTCAAAACGCAACGGCGGAAGGCTTGAAGATGTTAAAAGCGGCCAAAACCGATCAAGCGGTTTTGACGCTCAAATCTTTCGAGGCATTGGCAAAGGTTGCGGATGGGCAAGCAACGAAGATCATTATACCGTCCGAAATTCAAGGATTGGCTGGTTTAGCGGCTTCATTAAAAGGAATTGTAGAGACAGAGGAGTAGAAAATGGCAAAAAAATTGTATCGCGATCCGGAGAATGGTATGATTGCTGGGGTTTGTGCCGGGGTTGCTGATTCTTTTGATATCGATGTCACCATTGTTCGTGTGATTTGGATTGTTTTGGCTTTCGCTGCTAGCTTTGGTTTATTGCTGTATTTGGCTTGCTGGATCGCATTTCCAAAATACGACGAGATCTAGAGAGGAGAACGATATGGAAAAAAAACGATTGTATCGGGATGAGAAAAAAGGAAAGATTGGCGGTGTATGCCAAGGTTTGTCCGATTATTTTGGGATCGATCCAATGATTCTACGTGTGGTCTTTCTTTTGTTGTTGTTTCTTCCAGGTCGAGTCCCCATTGTTCTGATCTATATCATTCTTTGGGTTGTTCTTCCAGAGAAAAAAACGGTTGTTAAAGTTTACAGCGAAGAAGAAGTCGTGGTGGAAATGAAGCATGCGAAAGATGTCGAACCGGACGAAGAAGAGTAAAAATGAATTCCTTGGAGAAATCCAAGGAATTTTTTATGAAGTTTTTTCACTAGTTCTATTGACAACTGAAAAACACGAGTATATACTGTGCATATAAGTTATACACAGTATATACAAGGAGGAAACAATGAATACTAGAGATCCTATATTGGAATTAATAGGAGTCAATAAAAAGTATGATGGGTTTGAATTAAAACCCTTGGATTTGTCTTTGGAGCGAGGCTATATCATGGGCTTTATTGGTGAGAATGGCGCTGGGAAAACCACGACGATCAAAAGTGTACTGAATCTGGTGCATTTGGATGGCGGGAGAATCCTGGTTGATGGGTTGGATTCTGTAAAGGATGAAATAAAAGTGAAGGAGAAGATCGGATTTGTATTTGACGATACTCATTATTATGAGCATTTGAAAGTAGATCAGATGACCGAGATTATCCGCCGTTTCTATCCTCGTTGGGATCAGGCGTTATACAAGCGGTACATCAAACAATTCGACTTGCCGGAGCGCAAGGAGATTAAGCAATTGTCTTCTGGAATGAAAATGAAATATAGCTTGGCTGTTGCCCTTAGTCATCATGCGGAATTGATCCTGCTGGACGAACCGACATCGGGGTTGGATCCGGTTTTTCGTTCTGAATTGTTGGAAATCTTCCAAGAGTTGATTTCAACAGGTGAGCGAAGCATTTTCTTTTCCAGCCATATCACTTCAGACTTGGATCAGGTGGCGGATTATATTAGTTTGATCCATCACGGAGAACTGATTTTCACGGAAGACCAAGAAACAATTCGAGATCGTTATCATTTGATCAAGGGGGGGATTCATCAATGGAATCCTTTGGCGGCGGAAGCATGCCTTGGGGTGCGAAAGAATGCGATGAGTTTTTCCGGTCTGACAGCAGATGTCGAGATGGCACGGAAATTCATTCCAGGTGAAGTTGTGATTGAACCCGCCAATTTGGAAGAAATCATGATTCACATTGCAAGGGGGGAACAACATGCGTAGCTTGATTTTTAAGGATTTAGCTTTGCTTCGTTCGAGTCGGTTATTCTTCATCGGGTTGCTTTATTCCCTATTTATTATTTTTGACCGTGGAGGGAGCGACAGTGCACTTGGAACCTCGACCTTCTTTTTGGTTTTCATTTCCTATATCTTTGTGAACTACCTCAACTCCTATGATTACATGAATCATGGCGATCGGTTTGTCAATGCATTTCCGGTATCACGAAAACAAGTGGTTGAGGGGCGATATGGGAGTGTGATGATCTTGGTCATTTGTTTTTTGGTGCTCTCTTATGGGCTGCGCACCTTGTTGTGGATCCTCGGATATCCCTATGCAACGGGTGTTGTCAACATCCCACAATTTACGGTTGTGATTTTTGCGGTTTGTCTGTATTATGGGATTATGTTGCCGCTGTATTTCAAACTGGGATACGAGAAGCTTCGCTGGATCAATTTAATTTCCTTGATCATCGTCAGCGTGGCATCCACCGTGATTAGTGCATTGATTGGATCATTTCCTTTGTTTTCGAAGTGGTGGATGCCGATTCTTGGTATTTTCGTCGGATGGATCGTACTCAGGATTTCTCTGCAGCGGGCAGTAAAATATTATGAGAGTCGTGATTTTTGATGAAGGTGCGAATTGTTTTATCCAATCGATCAAGTGAACCGATTTACCAGCAAATTGTGAATCAATTGAAAGCGCAAATTCTAAATGGCGAATTGGATGCGGGGGAAGGCCTTCCCTCCATTCGTGCTTTGGCAAAACTAATTGGGGTTAGTGTGATCACGACAAAACGCGCGTATGAAGAGTTGGAACGGAGTGGATTTGTCTATACACAGCCTGGGAAGGGCAGCTTTGTTGCGGAAATGAATCTTGATTTTGTAAAGGAGAGGAAACTGGCAACCCTGCAGGAGCAATTGGCCGTGTTGATGGTCGATGCCAAAACCTTGCAGATGTCCTATGCGGAATTCTTGGAAATTGCCCATGTTCTTTGGGAGGAAGGTTGAGTTTTTTCAGGGTTGCAGTTATAATTATACGTATTGAAAATCAAGAGGTGAAATGAATGGCAATGGGTGCAATGTTTGCAATCGCTCTGGCGTTGGCGATGGATGCCTTTACGGTTTCTATTTCCTGTGGAGTGTCGAATTTAACACGATGGACGAAAGATCAAATTAAACTGGCTCTCTTCTTTGGCGGTTTTCAGGGAATGATGCCTGTGCTTGGATATGTGGTCGTTAGATATTTTCAGGTGGATCTCAGTGAAACGGGGGGCTTTGTTGCGATGACGCTGCTTGGATTTATTGGGGCTAAAATGATTTGGGAATCATTTAAACCCATTCCGAATCGCTGCGATCGCGATACTTGCATGGGTGAAGACTGTGATCGTGAGGTTTGTCGAAAGACGGGAAGAGCACGTGAATTGCCGATGAAGGAGCTATTAACGCTGTCTATTGCAACTAGCATCGACGCATTGGCAATTGGTGTAAGTTTTGCATTGATAGGAAACCGCATTGTGATCCCTGCGATGATGATTGCGGTAGTGACGGCTGTGCTCTCTTTTTTAGGAGCGAGATTCGGCCAGCGACTGGGCGAACGCTTTGGAAAGTTTGCGGAGCGGGTCGGCGGTATGGTTTTGATTGGTTTGGGAATTTTAATTATGGTCGGCTAAGGATGTGGGAAATCACATCTTTTTTTTGACAATCAATTGTCAAAAAATTACATATCAATGTGGTATAGTTGAAAGAAGGAGGAGAAGATGAGAGAGAAAAGCCGTTTTACAAACATGTATATGCGTCGTTTTTTTTCTGGCGCCTTCTTTTTTTTAATCTTGATTTATGGGATATCATCATATGCCTCTTATCAATCGATACGTGATCAGCGGGAATTGGTTGAAAAACGACAAAGTCAGGCTGTCGAAACCTTGCATCGAGAAGTGGTGCATCAGATCCGCAAAGTATCGCGCGATTTGGAACTGTTGACCACAGATCCGATGTTTAGAGCCTTTGTCAGCGGGGAAGGGAAGAATCGTGGTGAGGTGATTAGCCAGTGGATTGATTTCATGGAAATTAGTGGGAGCTATCAGCACATTTCATTTGTCAACTTGGTTGGGGAAGAAGTGGTGCGTGTAAACACCCAGAAGGGGAAGGCCTATGGGGTTGCCGACATGCAATTAAAAAATATTGAGGATTCAACATTTTATAAGGAAGCGAGTCAAGTACGAAAGAATTTTGTCTATTTTTCGTCGATTGAAGCGATGCAAATGGATTCATTAGGCAATAATTTTAATGCGGCTGTTCCCGTATATGACTTCCACGGGTACAAACAAGGCTTATTTCAAATGAATTATATGACTGAACTTTTAATGTCTATGATGAGAGATCATTCACAGATCTTTGACACGCATCTGACCTTGCTTCAAGAGAATGGGCAGGTACTTTTCTCAGAGGGGAACGAAAGTCAAACGTTGAAGATTGATTCGAATCAGATGGAGGTTTTGTCGATTCTGAGGAATGCAGAGGAAATTGGACAGTTTGAAACAGAAAATGGACTTTTTACATATGAAAGATTGAGCCCGATGGTGTTAGGGGAGGAAGCGGAGATCCGCATGTCTTTGAAGGATGAGGAATGGGTGTTGATCGCTCATGCCTCGACAGAAGATTACTTCTTTTTAAATGGGAAGGAAGACTGGGAAAATGGATTGATGATGGGATTGAATGATGTTCGCCGCTATGGATTAATTGGTTTGTTGGCTGCTTTTCTATTTGCTGAGTTCAGACGGAATCGGCAAGAAAAAGAAGAAAATGCCAGAGAATCCGAGGTGAAAATCGAAAAAATTTCAACGAAATACCAAGACCTGGTAGATGCTTTGATCGATATGCTGGAACAGGCATCAATAGCTACTTCGCAGGAACAAGAGAGTCATGGGATTCGAATTGGTGAATATGCAAAAATGATAGCGACTCACAGCCGTTGCAACGAAAGGTTTATTCAAGAACTGAAAACGTATGCGGTTATACATGATATCGGGAAAATCGGAATTCGAGAGAGTATTTTAGCAAAGGCTGGAGAATTGAGCGCTGAAGAATTCAATGAGATCACACAACATGTTCAGATTGGCTATAACCTGATTAAACATCTGGATTTGGGCATTATTGCCGAGAATCTAGTGTTGTATCACCATGAACGGTGGGATGGAAATGGGTATTTGCATGGTCTTGAGGCGGAGCAGATTCCATTGGAGGCAAGAATTATGGCAATAGCGGACAATTATGATGCCTTGAGGATGGATAAGCCGCAGCGAAGGGGCATGGATCATCCAACTGCCATCCAGGTTTTGATGACAGAGAAAGGAACAAAATACGATCCGAAGTTAGTTGAGATCATTGAAAAGCATCAAGGGGAGTTTTATCAAATTTTTGAACACAATAAATAAGCGGCAGAATTTCTGCCGCTATTTTGATAGATCGATATGACAATATCCATTGGGATTTTTTTGCAGGTATTTTTGATGGTCCTCTTCTGCGTCGTAGAAAACATTCAGCATTTCGATCTCTGTGACAATGGGACGTTGGTGGTTTAGCTGTTCCCGCTCCCGTGATGCTTCCAGAAGGGCGAGATCGGTTATGTCGGTATAGTAGAGTCCTGTTCGGTATTGATGCCCGATATCGGGTCCCTGACGGTTTAACAGGGTGGGGTCAATAATATGCCAGAATGATTGAAGAAGGCGTTCTAAGGATAAGATTTCCTCGTCATATTCGATCCATACGGCTTCGGTATGTCCGGTAATCCCGCTGCAAACCTGATCATAACTGGGATTTTCAGTTTTGCCATTGGCATATCCTACTTTGGTGAAGGTTACGCCTGCCAGCTTTTCCAGATAGGCTTCAACGCCCCAGAAACATCCGCCGGCGATCACAATTTTCTTCATAAAAGCACCTCCTGAGAATATCGTATTGAGATTTATATGGTCTGTCAAGGAAAACCTTTCCATGAAGAATCCGTGAATCTTCAGATTATTTACTTGATAATTCTTCTCAGCATGGTATGATTACATGCATAGGAACAAACACGCGGTTATTGACTTGATTATTTGAGGAGTGAAAACGTGCAACAAGAATTAAATCGACTACATCAAAAGTACGGAGAAGAATTTGTCGCCATTGCGACACCTGTAATTACTCATGAGTTATATCAAACCATGCGAGAAATTCCGCATCACCATGAAAGTGTATACGAGCATTGTCTAGATGTTGCCTATTTTGCATATCGGATTGCAAGAAAGCGCCAATGGGACTATGAATCAACAATTCGAGGTGCATTATTGCATGATTTTTATTTGTATAAATTTAAGAGAAACGCCCTGTACCGTTTGATTTATGACGCCATGAAGCATGCGGCTATGCATCCAAGACTTGCATTGAAAAACGCATTGGAGCATTTTCATTTAAATGAAATGGAACAAGATATTATCAAAAAGCATATGTTTCCTTTTGGGATTCCACGATACCGCGAAAGTTGGGTGGTGAGCCTGGTTGACAAAGGGCTTGCAGTTTTGGAATATGCACAGCGTTTAACCCGAGGAAAAGTGCGTTGGTTGTACTTTTACCAGAAACCACTTTTACAAAATTAAAGATCGCGAAAGCGGTCTTTTTTCATGTCATAATTCATGAGAAATGCTATACTATAGAAAGTGAAAACTCAAGGAGGCGCCATGAAACGATTGCAGGAAATTCAAAAAAGAATGAAAGACGCGGATCTTTCGATCTTGGTGATTCCAAGTGCCGATCCGCATCAAAGTGAATATGTTTCACCGTATTGGAAATCACGGACCTTTGCAACTGGGTTTACCGGTTCAGCGGGAACGGCCCTTGTTACACAGGACGAGGGATATCTGTGGACCGATGGGCGGTACTTTATTCAAGCGCAAAGTCAGATTGAAGAAACCGGGTTTCAATTGATGAAAATGGGCATTCCTGGATATCCAACAATTGTTGAATGGATCCAGCAGCATGTTGAATCTGGTGATCGAATTGGATTTGACGGCCGCGTGGTTTCTTTGGAGACGATGGGAGAATGGAAGCAGGCAATTGGAGACCGAAGTGTTGATTTCATTGTTGAAACGGATTGGATCGATGCCTTGTGGACGGATCGTCCTTCTTTGTCGGAAGCGCCGATTTTTGAATTGGAAACGAAGTTTGCTGGTAAAGGACGAGAAGAGAAACTGGCAGAAGTGCGAAAACAAATGGAGATGCGGTCAGTAGATGCGTATGTGATTTCAAGCCTGGATGATATCGCTTGGCTGACAAACTTGCGTGGCGGTGATGTAGCGCACACACCGGTCTTTGCAGCTTTCTTTATTTTGACGCATGAGAATGCAACCCTCTTTGTTGAGGAAGATAAAATTTCGAATGAAATCCGTGCCAAATTGCAGGTAGATCAGGTTGAGGTCAAGCCATATGCGTCATTTTATCAAGAAATTGGTGAGCTGACAGGTTCTGTCGGATACGACCCGAAACGGATTTCCGTTTTGGCGGAATCGTTGATGAGTGATGACGTTGTTGCAAAACCGATTCAAGAAATCACCATGCGCTTAAAAGCCGTGAAAAATGAAGTGGAGTTGAAAAACCTTCGAAGCTGTCAGATTGAAGACGGTGCGGCCATGGTGCGTTCTCTGAAACGTATTCGTGAGGCGACTGAATCAGGGCAAGAAATAACGGAACAAACGGTGGACACGATTCTGATCGAAGAGCGCGGGAAGAGTAACTTCTTTTTGGAACCGAGCTTTGACACCATTGCCGCTTATCAATCCAATGCAGCGATGATGCATTATCGCGCAACCCCGGAAAATGATACAAAGATTGAAGCAAAGGGATTTTTGCTGATTGATTCCGGCGGCCAATATTATACAGGGACGACGGATATTACGAGAACCCTCGGGCTTGGAGATTTGACAGAAGAAGAGAAAAAAGATTATACCTTGGTTCTAAAAGGAATGATTCAGCTTACCATGGCGAAATTTTTGAAGGGCACTTCAGGGCTTCAATTAGACACCATCGCCAGAAGTCCGCTTTGGAAAGAGGGAATGGACTATAAATGTGGCACCGGTCATGGCGTTGGTTATTTGCTCGGCGTGCATGAAGGGCCACAGAACTTCTCCAGTCGAAAAGGCGCCGAGACCCCATTGGAATTGGGGATGATCGTCACCAATGAACCTGGGGTGTACAAAGAGGGAAAATATGGGATTCGAACGGAAAACATGCTTGCGGTTCAAAAGGAAGCGGAAACTGGCGACGGCACCTTCTATGGCTTTGAGACGATGACGTTCTGTCCCATCGATACGCGCCCGATTGAGGTGCATCGTTTGCTGGATGAAGAGAAAGCATGGTTGAATGCCTATCATCGACAGGTGTTTGAAGCTTTGTCACCGATATTGAGTGAGGATGATCAGGCGTTTCTTCGAGAAGAGACGGCTAGTATTTAGACGATAAGGAGTAGGAATGACAAAGATACGGGCAGTATTATTTGATGTGGATGGGGTTTTGATCGATTCCATGCCACAATATACACAGATCTGGAAGCAGGTGTTTTCAGAAGCGGGAGTCGAATTGCCAGGCGAGGTTCTCTACAGAAGAGAAGGAGCCACAAGCTTGGAGACACGAGAATTTTTTAAGTCCTTCTCGATGACGAAACACTTGGATGATCAAAGAATCAATGAAATTGAAGCAAGAAAGCGGATCCTGGTCGAGGAAAAAAAACACTGGCCGGACATGCAAGGCGCCTTTGATACCTTGAAAGCGGTGAAAGCGACCGGAGTCAAGGTTGTGGTGGTGACAGGAAGTATGAAGGAGAATCTGCGCGAGAATCTGCGCATGCGATATCCAGAAATGATCGAAGATACCTTGATTCTTACCGGATATGATTACGAGAATTCAAAGCCCCACCCAGAACCCTATTTAAAAGGGATGGAATTGGTGGGTTGCAGCCCCGATGAAGTGATTGTGGTGGAGAATGCCCCCTTTGGTGTGGAGTCAGCCAAGGCGGCAGGGTGCAAGTGTTTTGTTGTCAATACGGGAATCTTGAAGAATGAAGAATTGCTTGAAGCTGGAGCCGATGAGATTTTTATAGATCATGGGGGTTTATCGGAAGCCATTGTGAAAGAAATTGAGAAAAGCGCGTAAGCGCTTTTTTTTGTTGCAAAAAATCATGAAATTTATTTGAACCTTTTTTGGAGTTAGCCGTCTTAGGGGTGAAGAAACAATCAAAGGAGGAAACAATGAGATTTTTAGTGGAGAATTGGTTGATGCTTTTGCCACTTTTTGCCCTGCAATTAAGCTTGGCTTTGTATTGCATTCGAAAGATCGTGAAGGATGGGGTTCGAAATTTATCGAAACCATTGTGGATCGGTTTGGTGTTGTTCTTAAATCTAGTGGGTCCAGTGCTTTTCATGCTGGTTGGCCAAAAGGAGGTTTGAGATGATACGCGTAGATGGATTAGAAAAGGAGTTTGGATCCTTTCTTGCTCTGAAGGGGCTGAATTTTCATGTTCCGAAAGGGCGCGTTCACGGCTTTCTTGGACATAATGGCGCAGGCAAAACGACTACGTTGAATATTTTGGCGGGCTTCAGTCCTTATGGAAAGGGCTCGGTTCAAATCGATGGCATGGAAGTAAGAGACGCGAAACAAGCGGTGCAAAGAAAGATCGGGTATTTGCCAGAAGCGCCTCAGTTTTATGAATATATGCGGGCGAAAGAGCTGTTGATGTATCTGGGCCGCATTCAGAAGGCGTCCAAATTAGATGCGGGCAAGCGGGCGGAGGAATTGTTGCGATTGGTTGGTTTGGAGTCGGCGTCAAAGCGCAAGGTAGGTGGGTTTTCCCGCGGGATGAAACAGCGACTGGGGATGGCTTGTGCCTTGGTACACGACCCTGCGCTTTTATTGTTGGATGAACCGACCTCGGCGTTGGACCCTGAGGGACGTCGAGAGGTGTTGGAGATGATCAAGAAGTTGAAGGAGGCGGGGAAGACGATTTTAATTTCGACGCATATTCTTTCGGATGTGGAAAGAGTTTGCGATAGTGTAACCATGATTAAGAATGGGACATGTATCTTGGATGCGGATATTGCTGCTTTGAAAGAGATTCAAGGACCAGCGGGTTATCGAATTGAATTTGTCAGAGCGATTAAAGAAGCGGAACTTCATGATTTGCAATCTACCGCATGTATAAGCGAGTTGATCTGTGAAGAGGAAAGCTGTCTAGTCAAAGCGTCAAATGAAGATTCAGAGGTGAGTTTGCTATTGGCGAAAGCCTTATCGGAATTAAAAATTCCGTTCCATGGGATTCAACGACAGGAACGAACCTTGGAAGAGTTGTATATACGGAGGATGAACGGATATGAGTGAGCTGATATGGAAAGAATGTCTGGAAGGGGTGCGACGAAAACAAGTTTTTGCGATCGGGATTTTGTTGATTGGATTCGCGCTTTTGTCTCCCGTGATGATGAAGGCATTGCCCATGCTTTTGGAATCCCAGACGGGGAGCGAGGAAATCGCAGCGGCTATTCCTGTGAACCTGCGGGAATCTGTACGGAGCTTTGCAAAGAATATCCATCAGATTGCCACCTTGCTACTGGTCTATTTGGGTGCTGGACAAATTGCATATGAACGGAATCAACGGCTTGTTTTCCCCATTCATGCGGGTTTGAACCTACGCGCTATGATTCGCGCCAAGGTGTTGGTTTATGGCGGTGCGATCATCGGTCTGACAATGATCGCGACAGGTGCAACCATACTCTATGGCATGCTGCTGTTGCCGGGAAGCTGGAAGCCTATGTCGATTATTGGATGGACGGGATTGGAGATTGGAATCTATCTCTTCACGGCCTATTTGATCGGGATGCTAGCCGGCAGCATGATTCGCAACAAGGTGCTGGCTACCGTGCTGGGAAGCCTATTTCTTTTTCTTTTGGGGGGGATCGCGGGATTCACAACCTTTGAATGGATCTTTCCAACCTATTTGATGACCGAAGCGAATTTTCTGATCGGGTACTGGACCAAACCTCTGATGGGTTGTTTCTTAATGACAGTGGCGTGGTGCGGATTGATGATCGAAGCCATTGGATGGAAATTGAATCGGACGAATATAACCATGCAGGAGGAATAGTGATGAAATGGATAAAAGGAATTTGGATTCCCCTGCTTGTCATTCTGGCGGTTTTGGTTCAGGGGATGGGAGAAGTTGAAATAACAACGGAAGAAGGAAGTCTGTATGGGACCTTGGATCGTGCCAATGGGCACCCAGGTGAGTGTATCGTTTTGATTGCCGGTTCCGGTCCTACGGACCGGGACTGCAATTCCTTGGTGCTTTCAGGGCGGATGGACTCGTTTTTGCAGCTCAGCCAAGCTTTAAACGAAGAGGGATATTCCGTATTTCGTTATGACAAGCGGACAGCTGGAGAGAGTCGCGAGTCTTTTGGAAAACATGCCATGGTCTTTGATGATTTTGTACAGGATGCTATACTGGTAGTGGAAACGATGAGGGAAATGGGATATGAGAAGATTCACTTGGTTGGCCATTCGCAAGGAGCCATGGTGGCCATGCGTGTGGCGCAGGCAACACCAGTTACTAGCGTGGTCCATTTGAGCGGTCCTAGCGATCCGATTGACGTCGCTTTTTTGCGTCAATTGGAATCTTTGCCGAAGGAACTCTATGAAGAAGCAACAAGCACCTTTGAAGAGATTCGCCTCGGTGAAGAAATTGGTGCAGTATCCGATGACTTGCAACCCTTCTTTACGAATGAGACGATTCCATTTTTATTAAATTGGATGCAATATGATCCCATTCGGGAAGCGTTGGCCGTTGAGGTGCCGTTGCTTTTTATCGGAGGCGGTGAGGACACACAAGTGTTGGCGGAAGATCTGGATGAATTTGCGTCCCTTGTTGACCGAGCGGAGGTTCAATTGATTCCAAATATGAATCATGTGTTGAAGCGTGTGGAATCCGAAAGAGAAAATCAGCAGTCTTATCAGGATCCGTCATTTGTATTGGATCCGGAGCTGGTGGAGTCGATCGTCAGTTTTCTGGCGCACACATGAGAGAGGAGGGCGAGTTGCACGAACAACAATTGATTGAACGGGCAAGGCGTGGAGATTCTATCGCCATGTCTCAATTGATGCGCGACAACTATGCCCTTGTTTACGGTTATCTTTTGAAGGTGACAAGGGATCAAGAAACCGCGAAGGATGTCACCCAGGAAGCCATGACCCGTGCGCTGATTGCCATTCGAAAATTTCGGGGAGAGTCGAAGTTTTCCAGTTGGCTGATTCAAATTGCCTATCATGCATATTTGGATGAACTCAGGAAATGGAATAAGAGGACGGTGCACCTAGAAGAGGAACCGGCGGACAAGGGCTTGACGGAAGAGGAAGTCATTCGTAATGAGCAGATGAATCAAATTCAATCCGCTTTGGCCGAAATCCCGGAACCGGATCGAAGCATTTTTATTCTGAAACACGAGCAGGGTTATACCTACAAAGAATTGGCGATTCTCTTTCATTTGAAAGAGGGAACAATCCGTTCGAAGCTGCATTACACTATCAAGAAAATCCAGAGGAAAGTGAGGAAGCCAGATGAAGAATTGTACTGAATTTGAAATGAAAATCATGGATGCGGTTTATGGTGAAAGTGAAATTTCGGAAGATTGCAAGTCGCATCTGGCGACCTGCGAAGCTTGTCAAAGCTTCTATGAAAGCCTATTGGAACTGCCTGCTGGTACGAGGGAAGAAATTGCGGTGGATGAATGGGTGGTCGGAGAAGCGGTTAAGGCAGCAATGGAAATTACAGAAAAGAAAAATGCTTTTGAAAGAAGGCTGTTTCTTCTCGCAAGTCTTGGTTTGACTGGGCTGGGATTTGCCCTTGTTCTTAATGGATATGTGCAACTCTTGCGAAATCTATATATGGGAATTTATTTGGGTGGTCCTTTGGTACTGCCAATTATCATTTGGAAGCGACAGCAAAGGGGGCGGGATCATGCATGATTTATTTTTAGGCGAACAACCATATGGATGGTTTGCGATTATTGGGATTGTCTTGGTGATTCAAGCCAATTGGGTTTTTCATGACGCGGAAAAGCGGGGCGAAAATAAATGGCTATGGGGTGCCTTTGCATTACTGAATACCCCTTCAAACCTATTGATTTATTTATTGGTGACAAGACGGCTAGGAAAGAGGCATACTTGCATGCATTGTGGAACCAAGATCCTGAATCAGCATCAATATTGTCCGGTTTGCGGGGAAGAGCAAAAAGAGGCGTGAGTTCGCGCTTCTTTTTTTTATGGGAGTGTGGTAGATTGAAGGCAGAGGGAGAGTGAGGGAAATATGGAATATAATGACTATCAAAAACAAGTGATTCAAACCATTGCCGATCCCTTGCTGGTTTTGGCTCCGGCAGGAAGCGGTAAGACAGCAGTTTTGGTAGAGCGGGTGAAAGCAGCAATTGAAGCAGGGATTCCTGCAACGGAGATTCTTTGCGTCACCTTTACCAATAAGGCGGCCAATGAGATGAAAAGCAGGATGACAGGCAAGGAAACCCGCGGTGTAACCGTTAAGACTTTTCATGGCTTGTGCGTGCAAATTCTACGCCAAGAAATTCATCGATTGGGGTATGCCTCGGAATTTGGAATCTTGGATGAGGAAGACGTCAAAGAGATCGCCATGGAAATTTTGCGCGAAGAGGAATTCAAGGCTTGCAAATGGTCCAAGCGAACGATCTATTTTATGATTGAGCAGATGAAAAAGAGAATTTTGGAACCGAATTTGCCATGGCCTGATGGAGTTGAACCCGAGGTTGGCGCTCGATTTATTCGGGTCTATAATGAGCGGCTCTTTGATCAACGGAGTTTGGATTTTACGGACTTGATGGTCATGACACACCAGATTTTTCGCCAATTTCCAGAGGCAATTTCTGCCTGGCAAAAACGATTTACCTGGATTCAAGTGGATGAGGTGCAGGACACGGCCTTACAGGAATATGAGATTTTAAAGACCTTGGCCGCACCGGAGGATCGACTCGCCTTATTTGGGGATTTTGATCAGACGATCTATAGTTTTCGAGGCTCGAAGCCGGTCGTTTTGTTGGAGCAGTTTCGAAATGATTTTCAGCCGATCATCGAGGTTCATTTTATTCAAAATTACCGATCCACTGAAGCGATTCTAACAGCTTCTCAAGGGGTGATCGCAAAGCTGGAAAATCGAGAGATGCAAGAGATGAAGGCGATGCTGGGCGAGGCTGGTGCGCCAGTCTTTGTGGGGTCCTTTGAAAATAAAGAAGCAGAATATCATTATCTGGCCCAAAGCATTTTGGGACTGCAGAAGAAATATGGGTTGGATTTTCGTGATTTCGGTATCTTGGCTCGAACCAACTGGATTTGCAAGGAGATTTCTCAGATATTCAAGCAGGCGGAAATTCCTCATTATACCATTGAAGAATTCAAGTTTTTTCGACGCGCTGAGGTGAAGGACGCCCTTGCGTGGCTTCAACTTATCGTCAATCCTTGGGATCTGTCCGCCTTTAAGCGTTTGGCAAAGAAGGATATCGAGGGAGTTGGAGAAGCGCGGATGCAGCAAGTGCTGCGTTTAGAATCAAAAATTGGACTTCGGTTGACAGATTTTGCTGATTTATCCACCATTCAGAATCATGATCCCTACGGACTTTTAAGGGAAGCTTTGTCGCTAGGACGACTGATTATTTTTGATGTGGAAGCGACAGGTTTGGATACTGCCCGGGATGAAATTTTAGAGTTGGCAGGGATGAAGTTGGATGCCTTTGGCGTGGTGGAAACCTTTCACCGTTATCTGCGACCGAGCCGTCCGGTAGGTTCCAGCGAAGAGGTTCACGGCTTATCCGATGCCTTTTTACTGGAGGTTGGAGAAAATCCAGAGCAAGTTATTCAGGATTTTATGGACTTTTCGAAAGACTGTATTTGGATGGGGCACAATGTAGGGTATGATCGTGCCATTGTAGAGAGCCACGTGGAGCGGATGGGGATATCGGGCGATCTGCCTTATTCTTATGATACCTTAGACATGAGTCGGCGTTTCTTCCCGAATTTGGGGCGTTATACCCTGAGCAATCTCTACGAAGTCTTTGATATTCAAGTGAAACCAACGCACAGAGCCATTGATGATGTGGGCGCAACGGTGGAACTGTTTCGTCGTTTGTGGGAGGCTGTCGATGAATATCGCTTGGCAAGAATGGATTCGGTGGATCAGATGGGACACCTTTTTGAAGGATTTGCCGCGCAGATGGCAGTGTTTCGACAAGAGGCAAGAAAGCTACGTCCAGCTGCTCTTTTGGAAAAGGTATTGGCAGAGACCGGGGTTCGAGAAAGATGGAGCCGAAGGCCGGATGGGAAACGGCGAGAAGAGAATTTGGCCGAGTTGTTGAGGTGGATGCAAGACTTTGACGAGGATGAGCTTTCTCAGATGGACGCGCTTAGGGAGTTGATGACCATTGCCGCTTTGGGGAATGAGACGGACCGGTATCGAAAGAGTGAAGACAGGGTTGCAGTCATGACGGTGCATCAAGCAAAGGGACTGGAGTTTGACACGGTATTTTTGGTGGGCGCGCGAGAAGGCGTTTTTCCAAGTGCGAGAAGTCAAAATCCTGCAGCAATCGACGAAGAGAGAAGATTGTTTTTTGTTGCCATGACACGGGCGAAAAATAGGTTGGCGATCACCTCGCATCGCGTGGATCATCGAGGGCAGTTTGCCCATGAAAGTCGAATGATAGCCGATATTCCACAAAATTTGATTCGTCGATATCAAAAATAGAACAGGTAGAATCCATTGGATTCTACCTGTTTTTGATTTTCTCTTTGACGATACCTTTGCGGTACGCGGCAATCAGCATTTCCAGATTGTTGATTTGACGACGCAAATCCCGTCCGATATCCGTATCCTTGACTCGTTTTCGTTCCACAGTTTTTTCGATGACGCGAACAGTGGAACGAATATCATGACCCTCTTGAATCGCTTTTTCAATAGATTCAAAGGGTTCATGTGCTGCTAATTGGAGGCCATAGGAATTGTAAATTAAGGTATAGCCTGCAATTCCAGTGGTCTTTCGATAGGATTTCGAGAAGCCGCCATCGATAACCAAGAGGCGACCTTTTGCTCGAATGGGGCTTTCGCCCTTTAGGGTGCGAACTGGCACATGGCCGTTGATAATATGCCCTTCCAGGGGATCTAAGTCAAATTCTTTGAGGATCTTCATGGCGATTTCTTCTTGACTAACCAATCGAAAGTATGGGGTGAAGACCTCCTGATGTGCTTCTGGCTGATCGATTAGATATCGCTCAAAGGTGGCCATTTTATTCTTGCCGAAGATCGGAGAGAGTGGGTGGCACCATAAAAACCAAAGGAAGTCGGTATCTCCATGGTCGCGGCGATTGTCAAAATAGGCTTCGCGTGCCAGGCGATCGAACAAGTCCATCAATGACTTGCCGGAATAGGACTCTCCTTCATAGGGAAAGGAATGAAAGGAACCCATCTCATCCATGGGAACAGAAGCGTGATACAAGAGATTCCCATTATAGGATTGATACAGGCTTCCCTTTGCGTAAAGAAATTCGATATGACGGTGAAGTTTTTCACTCTTTCGAAACGAACGGCGCAGTTTTTCAATCACCTGACGCTCCGCTTTTGTTAGTTCGCTTGGATTTTCCTTGTTCAAGGTTGGAAAGAGACAATCATTCAGCGGATAGGATTCACCCTCAACTTCAACGGTTTTTGAATCGAAATCAATAGAACCAAGCAACTGCCGATCCTTCATATGGTATTCGGGATGACGATCGATCAATTCATCCTCCAGTTTGAATTGCAGGATGGTGATGGCCTTGTGCATCTTGGCCAAAAGGATTCGATCGGAATCAGACAGAAAGCTGGTTTCCGGCACCTTCGGCAAAAATTGCTCGCAGGGGTCGTCTCGATAAGTTTCCATGGCAAAGGTTGCCAGAGGCAAAAGATTGATTCCGTAGCCATCTTCCAAAATGGACATATTGGCATAGCGCAAACAGTTTCGAATGGCATTGGACATACAAGCAGCATTTCCGGCAGCGGCACCCATCCATAAGATATCATGGTTGCCCCATTGAATGTCCAAGGAGTGATATTCCATCAATAGATCCATGGCAAGGTGAGCTTCCGGTCCACGGTCGTATATATCGCCAACGATATGCAGATGATCGATGGTCAAGCGTTGAATCACCTTTGCCAAGGCGATGATAAAGCTGTCGGATCGGCCTAAATCAACGATGGTATCGATGATTTTGTTGTAGTATTCTTTCTTGTTAAATCGCTCTTCATCTTCATGAAGAAGCTCTTCCAAGACATATGCAAAGTCTTTGGGGAGGGTTTTCCTCACCTTGGATCTGGTGTATTTAGAGGATGCGACACGGCAAATTTGCACCAAGCGATAGATGGTGATTCGATACCAGTCGTCCATACGGTCGGTGGTGTGTCGAATGATACTCAATCGCTCTTCGGGATAATAAACCAGAGTTGCTAATTCCTTGATATCCGCTGTAGAGAGGGTTTTGCCGAATACATCGGTAATCTTTCGTTTGATGACTCCGGAGCCGTTTCGAAGCACGTGGTTCAAAGCTCGAAATTCTCCATGAATATCTGTGAGAAAGTGTTCTGTTCCCTTGGGCAGATTCAGAATCGCCCGCAGGTTGATGACTTCTGAGGAGGCAGTTGCGACATTGGGGAAGCGTTGCGATAACAATTCCAGGTATTCATGATGTTGATTTAATTCCTTTGAATGATAGGTACGCATCAAATTCTCCTTTCGAAATTTCAATGTAATCGTATCGGAACTTCGATATAAATGCAAGAAAAAAAGCAGGAATCACCTGCTTTTTTGCTGTTTCGTTTATAATTTTTATTTAGTTAAGCTAATCCAATCAAGTTCTCTAAATCTGCTTCTACCGTTGATATCCCAGCGATTCCAAAATTCTCAACCAATACATTGACAACATTTGGAGACAAGAAAGCAGGGAGTGTTGGCCCTAAGTGGATATCCTTCACACCAAGAGACAGTAGAGCCAATAAGACGATGACTGCTTTTTGCTCGTACCATGCAATATTATAGACAATAGGCAATTCATTGATATCTGCCAAGCCGAATACTTCCTGAAGCTTCATTGCAATGATAGCCAAAGAGTAGGAGTCATTGCATTGGCCTGCATCCAAGACACGTGGAATTCCACCAATATCACCCAATTTTAATTTGTTGTATCGGAATTTTGCACAACCAGCGGTTAAAATGACGGTATCGTTTGGCAATTCTTTTGCGAAATCGGTGTAATAGTTTCGAGATTTCATACGAGCGTCACAGCCAGCCATAACGACAAACTTTCGAATGGCGCCGGATTTAACAGCATCTACAACCTTGTCCGCCAGAGCAAGAACCTGCGCATGAGCGAATCCGCCGACGATTTCACCGGTTTCAATTTCAGTTGGAGGGGCGCATTTCTTGGCATGTTCGATGATTGCAGAGAAGTCTTTCATCTCCTTGTCACCGCGCTCTGGAATATGAAGGAAGCCCTCGAAGCCTGCTTCGCCGGTTGTGTAAACACGGTTCGCATAGCTTTTGGCCGGTGGAACGATACAGTTAGTCGTGAATAAAACAGGTCCGTTGAAGGACTCAAATTCTTCTTTTTGTTTCCACCATGCATTGCCGTAGTTACCAATAAAGTGATCATACTTTTTAAAAGCAGGATAGTAGTTTGCTGGAAGCATCTCGCTATGGGTATATACATCGATTCCGGTGCCTTGTGTTTGCTTTAAAAGATCTTCCATGTCACGAAGGTCGTGACCGCTGATCAGGATTCCTGGGCGCGTGCCAACACCAATGTTGACGCTTGTCATCTCAGGATTTCCATACGTCGTGGTATTCGCTTCATCCAATAAAGCCATGGTCTTCACGCCAAATTCACCAGTTTTCAATACGAGTGCAGTAAGTTCATCGGCGGTAAGTGTGTCATTCAGCGTTTTTGACAATACCTCTCCCATAAAATCAAAAATAGCTTGATCTTCAAATTTTAAGTTGTACGCATGCTCCGCATAGGCAGCCAGGCCTTTTAATCCATAAATGCTTAATTCACGAAGGGAACGAACATCTTCGTTTTCGGTGGAAAGTACACCTACAACTCCACCTTTGGCCAGCATTTCCTCTTCCGATTGAACCGTCCATTGCATGCGGGTTGTTAACTCGTTTGGATATGCGTTCTCAGCAAGCAATGCGTCACGCAACTCCAGTCCTTGTTGAATGCGAGCAACAAAAGCCGCTCGATGGAAGTTGGCATTGGTAATGGTTGCGAAAAGGGATTTCATTACAAACAAATCCACTCTGCGGTCAGTTTGACGGACACTGATGTTCTCTTGATTCAAAAGTGAGAGTTCCTTGCATAGGTAAATCAATAAATCTTGAAGAATGGCAACATCATCCGTTTTTCCACAAACCCCTTTAACGGTACAGCCACTTCCTTTTGCTGCTTCTTGACATTGATAACAAAACATTGACATATTTGTCCTCCTTTTTTTACTTCCTAATATGGATACCCAAGTCATGCAGGTTCTTTGTTTATGAGATAATCATATCCCAGGGCAAAAGAAAAACGGTAACATAAGTTACCGTTTTTGACAAACTATCATAATTTTCGATTCCATTTTTTTTCAATCCAGTCAATTCCTTGAAAGCTGAGAATGCCCAAGACACCCAAGAGTAAAATACCCGCAAACATCTGAACATAATTGATTCGCTGCATGGCATCCATAATAAAAAATCCAATCCCGGATCTCGTGCCGAAGGCTTCCGCCAAGAAAAGGACGGAAAGCGCAGTGGCGGTTGAAATTCGAGTGGTAGACAGCAATTGCGGAATCGTCGCGGGAATCACAAGTTCCCGAAAGAGCTGTGTTTCGCTTGCCCCTAGAGCGATCAGGGGGGTAAAAAGCTCTGGATCCAATTGCATGACTTGATCCCGTGTCATAATGATGATGGGGAAGACGATGATCATCAAGATCAGGCCGATTTTCGGCGCGTCTCCCAAGCCAAAAGCCAGCATAAACAAGGGGAGAAAAGTGGTCTTGGGAATCGGATACAAAAGGGCGATAATGGGCGAAAGAACGTGATGGGGTCGCGGATAGGTGCCCAGGATCAAACCCAAGGGATAGCCGATCAAAAGTCCGCTTACCACTCCAAGGACCAAGCGGCGAACACTGGCGAGCAAATGACTCCCCATTACAAGACCTTTTCTGGAGAAGACAAAGGCAAAAACCCGAAGGGGGGAAGGCAGAATCGGAGATTGGAGGAGGGCGGAGCCCAGCCACCAAATGCCGAGTACGACCAGAACGGCATAAAGCCAAGGATGTCGTTTCATGCGCTCACCCCCGGATTGATCAAAAGATTTCTCAATTCAGCAAGGAGCGCTTCTTTTTTCTCAGGTTCTTTTGGGTTGGTGAGTTGTGTATAGCTGCCGTCTTGCATGACGAGGATTTGATCGCCAAATCGAACGGCCTCCTCCAAACTGTGGGTAACCAGCAGGGTGGTGGGTTTTGTCTTGGACCATACACGATCGAAGAGTCGATGGGCGGTTTCCTTTGTGATCTCGTCCAAGGCGGAAAAGGGTTCATCCAAAAGGAAGAGATCGGGCAAAAGATAGAAGGCCCTAGCAAGAGCGACCCGTTGTTGCTCGCCTCCAGAGAGTCGCCTCGGTGAGCGGTTCATCAATCGATCCAAAGCAAATCCATCGACAATCTCTTTTAATAAGGCGGGATCGCTAGGTATCTTGCGAATTTTTCTACCGATCTCGATATTCTTTTTCACGGAATGCCAGGGATAGAGACCGTACCCTTGTGGGACGTATCCAATTCGGTGGCGATTCACGGACAAGGTTTCGTTGTTAAAAGAAATTGTGCCTGTTTGAAGGGAATGAATGCCCCCCAGGGTCTTTAGTAGGGTGGTTTTTCCGAGACCAGAGGCGCCAATGACGGTTAAAATTTCATGCTCCTTTACAGAGAAGGAGAGATTTGAAAACGGAATCGCGCCATCGGTAAAAGAGATGGATAGATTTTGAACATCCAGCATCCTACTCCTCCCAACGGGTATGGAAGTTGTGCTCCAATCCCAAATGATCAAAGATTCGTCCCATCATCTGATCCAACAATTCATCGATTGAGTTGGGATGATGATAAAAGGAGGGACTGATGGGCATAATGGTCGCTCCTGTTTTCGATAATCTCAAAAGATTCTCTAGATGAATGGTATGCAAGGGGGTTTCTCGGGTCAAAAGTAGTAGGGGAAACTTCTCCTTCAAACAGACATCCGCTGCACGAATTAAAAGATTGTCGCTAGTGCCGGCGGCAATTCGCCCCACGGTTCCCATGGAGCAGGGACAAACGATCATACCCGAAAAACGTCTGGATCCGCTGGCGATAGGCGAGAAGAAGGACTTCACATTTTCAATATGGAAGGTCCCTTGGTGCAATCCTGCAACACCCGAGTCCAGAGAGAATCCCATCTCATGTTCGAAGACCAGCATCCCAGTTTCTGAAGCGACCACATACACTTCAAGGCCTTGTTCATTCAATTTTTGAAGAAGACGCCAAGCGTAGGGACTGCCTGAGGCGCCGGTAATGCCAACGATGAATGGTTTCATCCGATCCTCCCGATCATCCAAGCATCCAGCAATGCAACAGCAAAGTAGAGGACGCTAACAATTTGATTGATATGATAACTTGCCCAATTCATGACACCATGATCTGCAGGTTCAACGATGTGGTGTTCAACACTAAGCAAAAAGGCTATGACACCCATGCCGACAAGATAAAGCCAGCCAATTCCCCCCAATGCACCGGCGAGGAAGAAAAAGCCCCAGGCAAAAACATGAAAAATTTTCGCAAGTAAAAGCGCGTTTTTTAAGCCAAATCGTTCCGGGATGGAATGAAGACCGACGCTTTTATCAAAATCGATGTCTTGGGTGCCGTACAAGGTATCGAAACCCGCGATCCAAAACGTTACCCCAGCAGCCAAAACCAATGGGGGCAAAGCAAATTTTCCAGTTACCGCAAGCCAAGCGCCCACGGGTGCACCTGCACATATGGCGCCGAGAATGATGTGACAAGCCCAGGTCCATCGCTTTGTGTAGGAATATAAAAGAAAAAGCGCGATTGCGACAGGGGATAAAACAAAGCAAAGAAAATTGAGCTGATAGGCTGCGAAGACGAAAACAGCCATAAGAGCAATGGTGAAAATAATGGCTTCAGACTTCTTTACTTTTCCCTGTGGGATCTGGCGACCCGCCGTTCGTGGATTTTGCTTGTCGTAATCGGCATCAATAACTCGATTGATTGCATTCGCCGCGTTTCTACCGGCAAATAATGCAACGAGAATCCAGAAAACAACGCGGGCAGAGGGAAGTCCCTCTGCCGCCCAAATCATGGATACTGCCGCGAAGGGCAGGGAGAACAGGGTGTGTGAAAACATCACGAGTTCGCCAAATTGACGGATCTTATTGATCAAGCCCATATTCTGCCCACCTCTTTGTGACTTGGTCCACGATTTCCTCATCCATCATAATATCGTCCGGCCATTCTCGTGGATGACCTTCGCTAAGGGTTTTCTTTGTTGCATCAATACCCAAGCGACTGCCATGGAATGCCGTTGGAGAAGAATGATCCAAGGCATCAAGGGGACCGTCAGAAATGACGAGATCGCGTTTTGGATCGATATTGTTAAATACCTTCCACATCACCGTGGAGACATCCTGAACATCGACGGTATGGTCCACTACAATAATCATTTTGGTATACATCATCTGCCCAAGTCCCCAAAGGGCATGCATAATTTTGTGGGCGTGCTTGGGGTATTTTTTTTCGATGGAAACAATGGCGCAGTTATGAAACACTCCTTCCAAAGGTAGGTTCATATCTATGATCTCGGGAACAAAAAGACGCATCAGCGGCAAGAAGATTCGCTCGGTAGCTTTCGCCATATAGCAGTCTTCCATTGGCGGTTTTCCAACAATGGTTGCAGGATACACCGGATTTTTTCTTCTGGTGACCTTTTCCACATGGAAGACAGGGTACTCGTCTGCCAGAGAATAATAGCCCGTATGATCGCCGAAAGGACCCTCTAGACGCCGCTCATCGAGGTCAACATAGCCTTCTAAAACAAACTCCGCATTGGCGGGCACGTAAATGTCGTTGGTGATCGATTTGACAATGCGCAAAGGTTTCTTTCGAAGGAAACCGGAAAATAGCATCTCGTCAATCATCTTTGGCAAGGGAGCCGTTGCCGCATAGGTCGTTGCGGGATCACAACCGAATGCAACGGAAACAGGCATGCGTTGAATCCCCATTTCACGGTGCTTTTCATAAATCATTTTGCCATCCTTGTGCAGATGCCAGTGCATGCCGGTGGTGTTCTTGTCATATTTTTGTAGTCGATACATCCCCATATTTTGCTGTCCGGTTTCTGGATCCTTGGTGATCACCAAAGGCAAGGTCATATAAGGACCGCCATCCTGCGGCCAGCAGGTAAGAATCGGCAATTCATCAAGATTTGCGTCCTCTACAACTTCCTGGCATTCTGCGACCTTCACTTTGCGTGGAATGACCGCCGTGAGAGGTGCCAGTTTTGGCAATGATTTTACCGCGCCCAAGAAGCTCATATACTGCTTGAGATCCAGGTAGTCGGTGATGCGATCAGCAATCTCGTCGAGGTGTTTCACTCCGAGGGACATCGCCATGCGCTTTTCTGAGCCGAAAGCGTTCATCAGTACCGGGTAGTCCGAACCTTCCACATTTTCAAAGAGAAGGGCGGGACCGTTTTGCTTGGAGATTCGGTCGGTGATTTCTGTGATTTCCAGGTGTGCGGAAACTAGGGTTTTAATCCGTTTCAGTTCACCAATTTTTTCTAATTCTTCAATGAAATGTTGCAAGTTTTTATAAGCCATAAAATGCCTCCTAGTATCGGCGTTCCAACAGGGCGTGATAAACCGTATGCAAGATCGCGCGACTCTCACAATCCGGGGTGCGATTTAATGCCTCGTATGCTTTTTTTGTATATTTTTTGGCAAGGGACTGCGCTTTTTCAACGCCGCCCAATGCGATGACTTGGTTCTGAATCCAAGTCAGATCCGCCTCGGTGAGCGAAGACGCGTTGAGTCGTTTTCGCAGTTCACCCGTTGAATCGGCTTCCAACGCATAGATAATCGGCAGTGTCATAAAACCCTGTTTGATATCGTTTTGCGCGCTTTTGGAAAGGGTTTGATCTTTGCTGGTATAATCGAGGCAATCGTCGATGATCTGAAATGCCATGCCCGCTCGAAGACCGGAAAGGGCTAATTGATGGGCTTTTCTATGAGAAAGATCCCCTTCAATTGCGCCTGAATAGAGACTCACCGCAAAAAGAGCGGCGGTCTTTCCGCTGATCACTCGCAAATATTGTGAAACCGAAAGTTCGGTATCATGACGAAATCGATATTGCTTGAGCTCTCCACGGCAGATCTTAAAGATCGCTTTGGCGATTTCTGTATTCGAATCTTTCTTTTGATAATGGCTCATCATCAAAAAAGTCTTGGCAAAGAGATAATCACCAAGATATACGGCAACATCAGTGCCATACTTGGATGGGATTGCTTCAATTCCTCGGCGCAACTTGGATTGATCAATAATATCGTCATGGATCAAGGTGGAAAGATGTAGCAATTCCACCGATGCCGCGACAGCTCGAATTCGTTTTGGATCCGGTTTGCCATAATTTCCAGCGATTAGAACAAAAGCCGGACGCATTTTTTTCCCGCCTGTCTCAATCAGTTCGATCAAGGGTTGGGAAATAAAGGGTTCGGCATCCGCTGTTTCTTGGAGCATCAAGTCATGTACCCGTTGAAGCTCAAATTTAATAGAGGGAAATTGATCCCAATAATTCTGCATCTGGTTCTCCTTTGGTTTATTGAAACTGAAAGCCAAATCGCTTGAGATAAGGCAGAAGATAGCGGGTTACGATTCCAACAAAAAGACCGGTTGGAATAGCGAGCAGCATCAAGAACGGCAAATAATAGAGAATGTTGATGTTCTCTATGACCAAGGCAGCCATCAGCAATTGTCCCAGATTATGGGCGATCGCACCGATAATGCTGACAGCCATCAAACTAAAACTCTTCGGTAGAAATTTTAGGATGAGAGCCATTACAACCAGACTGAGCAATCCGCCGGATAAGGAATAGAGCAGAGAAGAAACCGTTCCGAAAAGAAAGGAGGTCAAGGTTGTACGCATAAGGACGATCGTCAAACAGCTCTTAAAGTCCAAGGTGGAAAGTGCGATCAGGGTGACAATATTTGCAAGACCCAGCTTTGCGCCTGGAATTCCAGGCGTAAAGGGGATCATAGATTCAAGCCAACTCAGCACCATTGCCTGGGCAACGAGTAAGGATAAAAAGACTAGTTTTTTTGTGTTTGATTTCATGGCTTACTCCTCGACAGGTTGATCGGTAATATAAACAATCACTTGATGAGGGAGACAGACGATCATATCGCCGATTTCACTGGCTGATTTTGTCTCCACACAAATTTGATCCGGACAATCAGATTCTATCATGTTCACCTCGCCTTGTGAAATGATCACAAGATTATAGACAGCCTCATCACCGATTCGGATTTCCCGTTCAGTTGATTCTGTTATGGGAATCACTTCGACCAATTCACCGTATGACTCGATGACAGCCCAGCGATCTGCTTCAGGTTCCTTTGATGCTTGCATCCAGATCAAGGCGCCGACAGCAATTGCCGCGACGAGGAAGATGAGGATGAGATCATTTTTCTTCATGGTTTGCTCCTTTTTAGCATAGGCACGAAAAATCCCTCCGCAGATGCGAAAGGATTTTCAACCGCTTATTATTCAAGTTCATCCCAGTATAGATATGCCTTGCCGCCGATATGCGTTTTGCTCCACCAGAGTCGCAATCGAGGAAGGATGTAATAGTCCAATCCGAAGGTGCTTCCGGCTCCACCAATTAAGGCGATTCCACCGAAGAAGAACCAAAGAATGCTGACGTCCGTCATGGTTGTCAAGGTAAAGGCAATGGTTAAGACAACACTGATTGCGGATGATAAGAAAGTAAACAATCCGACAACCAACAAGATGCCCACGGCCATTTCCGTCAAGACGATCATGGTTTGGAACAAAACAGGGGCTTGCGCATAGATATTGTCAAGGAACCATTGCATGATTCCAGGTACATTTTTCAATAAGGGCTCACCATAGGCAGAGGCTGTTTCAACAACTGCTTCTGCGGCTCCGCTGGCGGCAGTTACGGTTTCAACAACTGCTTCAGCAGCTTCTGTCGCCGCTGCAGTTGCATCTGCGGCAACTGGAGAAGGGGTTAACAACCAACCCATCTTTATTTCTTGCAGCCATCCTTCGCCAATCTTATTGTAGCCTTCAATTAACCACATGACGCCCAGATAAATTCGCAATGGAACCAACCAGAAGTTCGGTGAAGCCGTTGCAAAATGACCGCCGACGAATGATCGGCGATGTTTCACGCGGAAGAATTCGTGACGCCAGTAATTCCAAAGTTGTCGAACGCCGCCAACGGAGAAGAGGTACAGGAAGTTGACTAAATGTTTGACCAACATTGCCATCCAACCGTTGAATCGGATACCACGGGTATCTGATACCCCATAGCGGGATCCGACCGAAACCATAAATCCGTCATATTTTTGCGTGTGTGTATGAAGGTCTCCGCCTTGAATCATATGGATGATGTTTTCTGCTGCTGTGTGGCCTGAAGCCTCCGCCGCTTGAACAATCTGTGGCATTGGACCGTCATCATCCGCATAGGCTGCGTTGTCACCAACGGCGAACACGTTTTTGTATTCAGCAGTTTGCATATATTCGTTTACAAGGATTCGACCGCCGCGACCGACAGTCAGACCAAGCTTGGATGCAAAGGAATTGTTTTTGATACCAGCTGCCCAGATCAAGGTGCGGCAAGGAACCACTTCACCGCTCTTTAGGGTAAAGTTATTTTCTTCCACTTTGATGATCGGCGCATTGGTAAGAAGCTCGATTCCGAGTTTTTGATATCGTTGTTGAACCTTTTCAACTTGGCTGTCTTTTTCCAGCATGTTGAGAATGCGGCCCATCGCTTCGATATTGTAGACTTTGACTTCGTTTGAGTCGATGTCATATTTGCGAGAAAGATGTTCTTTTGCTTCTCCCAGTTCGCCGGCCATTTCAACACCGGTAAATCCGCCACCGCAGACTGCAAAGGTCAAAAGTTCTTTTCGCTTTTCAGGATCCTCAGTGCGAGACGCAAGGTCATACATGTTTTCCACATGCTCGCGAAGACCAACTGCATCTTCATAAGACCATAGAGTGTGAGAATTTTCTTCGGCGCCTTCAACCCCAAAGAAGTTTGATTCGTTGCCTGTTGCAACAACCAGATAATCGTAAGGGTATTCGTTTTGTTCTCCCTTTAAGCTCTGGCCTTCAAAATCAATGGATTCAATGTTGTCAAATCGAACGTCCACCATGCGACCGCGGAAAACTTTCTTTAAATCAACGGTGATGGCATCAGGTTCTGTTCGATGACCGGCAACCTCGTGAAGTTCAGTCATTAATGTATGGAATCGATGGCGATCAATTAAGGTAATCTCCACATTCGACTCTTTTCGAAATGCTTTATGCAGGACTTTTCCCGCTTTAATTCCGGCGTAACCACCGCCAAGAATTACAATTTTTGTCGGATTCATAGTTCCCCTCCTAATGATATGAGAATAAATTAACGATAAATTGTGTAGAATTGTATAAATGGACAAATAAATAGTGCAAAAAAAGTTTCCTTATGAAACTGTTGGCGTATTCATTATAGCGTATGTTTTTCAGAATGAAAAGGAAAATTTGGTTACAAACTAAAGACAGTTTAACAGATTAGAAACAAATTCTGATAATTTGTACATAAGGGTAATAAAAAATGATTTGGTCTGAAAAGAGATGAAGATTTTGTAATTAAATGGTTAAAATTCATCAAAGGTGTGGGTATTTATCAATAAACTCTTTGAAAATGATTGTACCCGCTAATTTTGATCAGAATCAGAAATAAAAATAGTTTGACAGGTAAACTTTCTCAGTGCTAGAATAAGTTGTCCAGAAATAAACAAAGTATAGGGGGAGAACGAATGAAAAAATTAACATTACTATTAATTGTTCTAATGACGGTTGCTGCTTTTGCAGGTTGTGCACCAGCTGCGCCAGCGGAACCAGAAGCACCAGCGGAACCAGTACAAGAAACAGCAAGCTTTGATGTTGCTGACGGTGTGTATTATGCACAAGAGGCTGGATTTGCTGGAAGTGGTTGGAAATATAATGTAACCCTAGAGGTTGCAGGTGGAAAAATTGTTGATCTTGACTGGAACGGCACTAACGTTCGCGGCGGAGACGACAAGAAGACCCTTTCTGCCAATGGCGGATACGGCATGGTTGCTTATGGCGCTGCGCAGTCAGAATGGGATGTGCAGGCAGAGGCAGTAGAGCAATATCTATTGGATACCCAAACAACGGAAGTTGCTTATACGGATGATGAAGGTCATACGGATGCAATCACTGGCGTATCGATCCATGTCACAGAATTCTTCAACTTAGTTGACGAAGCATTGGCGAACGGCGCGGTTGCCAAAGGCGCCTACACAGATGGATATTACTATGCAGAGTTGGCTGAAGACGAAAAAGGATACACGTATCTTGGTCAGTTCCAAGTAGTAAACGGAACGATTGTTGGTGTGAACTTCAACTCTAAGGGTAAAACGGAAGACGGAGAAGATACATCGAAAAAAGAATTGGGCGACGATTACAATATGGTAGCATTCGGTGGCGCGCAAGCGGAATGGTATGCACAAGCGGAAGCAATTGAAGCTTTTGTATTGGATACACAAGGATTGACGCTTGAGTTAAATGAAGATGGAAAAACGGACGCAATTGCGGGCGCTTCTATTGGAATGACACAATTCGTTGAATTGTTCAACCAAGCATTGAAGTAATAAGATTGAAAAGCTGGGCTTGCCCAGCTTTTTTTTATTGCAAAGAATCGGAACCTTCGTTACAATGAGGGCAGATTAGGGGGGAAGAGGATGAGACAAAAACGAAAACTTCAGGCAATGGTAGTGATCTTGTTAGCGGCGATTGGGTTTTCCGCATGCGCGCAAGCAAAGCCTGCTCAACCAGTGGAAACGCCCTCGAAACCGGCATATATCGAAGATCATGCCTTTCAGCTTGATACGATTGTTACGGTAAAACTATATGGGGAAGAGGATCCAGGTTTAATTCAAGATTCTTTTGAGAGAATAGATGCATTGGAAAAAATGCTGAGCGTGCACTTGGATGAGAGTGATTTGGCGAAGGTACGCAACGAGGCTGGAATTTCTTCGGTGAAAGTGGAACCGGAAACCATGGAAGTGATGGAGGCGGCGCTGCGATATGCAAAACTTTCTCAAGGACGATTCGATCCCACGGCAGGTCCGTTGATCGATTTGTGGGGAATAGATCCTCCAGAAGGCCATGTGGCGACGCAAGATGAATTGGTTTCAGTTCAGCCGCTGATTGATTATCGAAAACTGATTGTGGATGGAGAAAATGAAACGATCTATCTCCAGGATGAAAAAATGATTGCAAATCTTGGAGCGATTGCCAAGGGCTATATCGCGGACGAGGTGAAAGAGCAATTGGTTGATGCTGGTGTGACTAGCGGGATTATCAATCTTGGCGGGAATGTCCTTTTAATTGGTGGCAAACCCGATGGAACGGATTTTCGGATTGGCGTTCAAGATCCGGACAGCTTGCGTGGGGAGTATTTGGGGATCGTTTCCTTGAAGGACGAGTCGATTGTTACTTCTGGCGATTATGAGCGATTTTTTGAAGTGGATGGGAAGCGATATCACCATATTTTAGATCCTTTTACGGGCTTCCCAGCGGACAATGAGTTGCGTTCTGTTACAATTATCAGTTCGAAATCAACCGATGGTGATGCCTTGTCGACAACCTGTTTTTTAATGGGGTTGAACGAGGGCATACGCTTGATTCGTTCCTTGCCAGATATTGACGCGATCTTCGTCACCAAGGATGATCGGATGATCTTCAGTTCGCAGGAATTGTTTGATCGCTATGCTTCAACGAATGAAGAGATGGAAGAACTGGTATATGAGGATTAAAAAAACGGCTCCCAATTGGGAGCCGTTTTGCTGTTCTATTTCATTTCTTGATTGATAATCCAACGTTTCGGTGCTGCGCCGGCGATCCCGTATTTCTCGATATGTACGATGACAACATCGGCCATATCACCGTATTCTGCTGCAGTTGTCGCGTCGCCAAATCCGGTGTATCCGTCTCCACCAGCGGCCATAAAGTCATTGGTAGCAATGGTGTACATTTCCATTGGATTCAATGCTTGATTTTTGATCATGACATTGGAAACGTAATTATCAGCTGTTTCGCTGTAATTCAAGGTGTACTTGATGCCGTAAACTTGAGGGAATGCGCCATTAGTTGCTGGATATGCGCTGATTCCATGGTTCAATGCATCCAAGATTGCTTGGCCACTCAAGTTTTTGACGACTACGTAGTTGCCAAATGGCAAGACTTCTAGGATATGTCCCTTTGTCATGGTGCCTTGTCCAATGGTTGCTCGAATTCCTCCACCATTGGTGATGACGCCATCAGCGCCGGTTCGGATACCAATGGCAGTTGTAATCAAGTTGGCCATTCGAGTTTCGCCAGTGCGGACAAAGTCTCTTTCGCCATTGAGTTCATAGATGGAGTAACCAATTTTAACATCGGTAATCGCACGATTTTCTTCAACGGTCGCATCGATCAATGCTTGAATGTCTGCATTGTCTTCATAGCCTTCTGCACCCTTTTCAATCATGGTTGCGGTTGCAGCAACAACACCGTCTTTCACGGTAATATCGACACGTCCGACATTTTTGTCATAAGAGCCTGCTTGCACCAAAAGGGCGCCGTTGATCATTTCACCGTTTGCTAAGGTTTCATGGGAGTGGCCATCAACAAAGATATCAATGCCATCAACATTTTCCAGGACATACTTGCTTGTTTCTTCCATCTTTGTTTCTTCATCGTTACCCAGGTGACCCAAGGCAATGATAACGTCACAGCCTTCTGCTTTCAAAGTGGTTACCATTTCTGCGGCAGCTTTGGCAGGGGCTTCAAAATCAACACCAATAACATTTAATGGATTGGTTTTATACATGGTTTCTGGAGTAGAAAGGCCAAAGATACCGACCTTTACACCGTCAAATTCTTTAATGGTGTAATCTTGCTTCAACAGGCTCTTGCCATCCATTTTGACATTGGCTGCCATAATCGGATAGTTTGCCATTTCTTCCAGTTCGAGCAGACGCTCATATCCATAGTTGAAGTCATGGTTGCCTGGCGCTTGTGCGTCGACACCCAATTTGTTGAAGATGTCAATAATTAGCTCGCCTTGATTTAAGTTAACGACAGGTTTTCCGTGATAAGAGTCACCAGCATCCAAGACAAGGACATTGCCGCCTTCTGCACGGGTTTGCTCAATGACATCGGCTAGACGAGGGAGGCCCATACCATCATAACTTCCTTCAACAACCCGGCCATGGGTGTCATTAAAGTGGAAGAGGGTAATGGCGGTTTCTTGTCCAGCGGCAAAGCCAGGAGTCGCAAGACTCAGTAAAATGAGGCTGAGCACAAGAATGATACTTAAATGTTTGTTGGTTTTCTTCATGAAATTTCCTCCTTAAAAATTTAGAAACGTTATCCACACACATAATTATATCCTGAAACCGGTCCCATTTCATTAAAATTTTAAAAATGTAACAAATAGATGTGAATTCATCCTTACCTGATATAATAAATGAAAGGCAAATAGGAGGAAATTCAATGAATAGATCCATCGGAGTGATTGTTAATCCTTCTAGTGGGAAGGATATTAGAAGAATTGTTTCTTATGCGGATAGCGTGGGACATATGGAAAAAATGAATTTATTGCTTCGGGCTGTCATTGCGGCCGAGTCTAAAGGCATTGAAGAGATCTATTTTATGCCGGATCCGCAAGGATTGGCGCGGGCAGTTCGAGCCAGATTGAAGCAGGATGGAGGGCCGTGGGAAGTGGTTAAAGTCTTGGATTTTCTGCCCATGGGAAAGGCAACGGATACGGCAAAGGCGGTGGCGGAATTTGAGCGATTGGAATGCCGGGCGATTCTTGTTATGGGCGGTGATGGAACCTCGCGAGACATTGCGCAAACAGGTACCATAATTCCGATTATGCCGATCTCAACGGGAACGAATAATGTCTACCCGGAAGCCATTGAAGGAACGATTGCCGGAATGGCCATGGGCGTTGTTGCCATGGATCCGGAATCAGTCTTGATTCGAAGGGATAAGCGGATTCGCGTACGGGTCAATGGGGGAGAGGAATGGATTGCCTTGGTGGATGTGGTTTGTTCCAAGCAGACGGAAATCGCCTCACGAGCGGTTTGGTCACCGGAGGATATTCGTTGGCTGGCTGTCACGAGGGCAACGCCGGCATCGATCGGATTGTCATCCATCGTTGGACAATGGACGTATTTGTCTCCCGACGAGCCGGAATGGATTTTTTTTGAATGTGGAGAGGACGGGGAACAACGATTGTCGCCCATTATTCCCGGGAGGATGATCCCTGTTGGAAAGATTGCCCTTGTTAGACATTCTTGCGACGAAAGCCACGAGTGGCGTGCCGACCAAGGTGGTACCTTAGCTCTTGATGGGGAGCGTATGGTGCGGGTTCGAATGGGAGATATTGTGCAATTGCAGGTTGACCGAAAGGGACCGAATCGAATTCTTGTGGAAGAAACCCTATTAAAGCATGTAAAAAGCCGCTGATTATTCAGCGGCTTACCTTTTATATTCCAATTACTGTTTTGGCGATGGGACCCCGTTCGCCCTGTTCCATTTCATATTCGACCGCTTGTCCTTCTTCAAGGATGCGATAACCTTCCATTTGGATGGCGCTGAAGTGTACGAATACGTCTTGGCCTGCTTCATCTACGATGAATCCGAAACCTTTTCTGCCGTTGAACCATTTTACTGTACCTTTTTGCATGTTTGAATCCCTCCTAAAAGTAATGTTTCATCTTTTTCCATCTTACTTTCTCGAGAACCAATTGTCAATAGGATTTGGAAACGATTTCTTGGCAAAACAACAAACTTTTGTTTGTGAGAAATTCTTCCAAAATATCGAATTTTCTTTCTTGATTTCAATGGGTAAAAAGAGTATAATAAATCTATTCGACATGCGAGTGTAGCTCAATGGTAGAGCTCCGGCTTCCCAAGCCGACTACGGGGGTTCGATTCCCCTCACTCGCTCCAAAGACGAAAACGCCGAGGATTTTCCTCGGCGTTTTTTCATTTTTAATCAACCGTATTTAAAATGTATTGCGTGCTAAAAGAGACAAGAATGGAAACTATGATAAACTGGAATGGAAAGTGATTCAAAGAGGATTGAACGATAGATTGGAGGAGAATATGATGATGAACGGATTTGACATGATTCCCGAAATGATGAAGCAATTGCCCAAGGGCGTGTTTCTAACGGTTGGAAAAGGGGAAGAAGCAAACCCCATGACCATCGGCTGGGCGCTGAGTGGAATCATCTGGGGAAAACCGGTCATGATGGTGGCGGTTCGCTATTCGCGGCATACCTACGGATTGATGGATAAGACAGAGACCTTCACAGTGAGTGTACCGCAATTCGGAGAGTTGCAAAAAGAACTGAATTTCTGCGGCACCAAAAGCGGAAGGGATTTCGACAAGTTTGCTGAAACGGACTTGACGCCGCAACCTGCAAAATCGGTGGAGCAAATGGTTGTAAAAGAGGCGAAATACCATTACGAGTGCAAAGTGATTTATCGCCAGTCCATGGATCCGGCAAATTTGGATGAGGGAATCAAGGAGAAGTTTTATGAGTCAAAGCATGACTATCATGTTTTCTTTATCGGTGAGATTGTAAACGAATACGAGGGATAAAAAAGAAACGCGCAGAGATTATTCTGCGCGTTCTTCTTGTAATGCGGACGCGAGCGCGTCCAACATGTTCAGTATATCTGACTTGGTGACCACCAACGGTGGCTGGAAGGCCAGAACGTTTCGGTCGATACCGTTTTTACCGATGAGGAAGCCGGCATCTTTCATGCGTTCTAAGATGCGATCAACGGCTTCCGGTGCCGGCAGCCCCTCGGGGGTGCGAATTTCCACACCGACCATCAGGCCGATGCCGCGAACGTCGGAAATGATGGAATAGGTTTCTTTTAGCGCGGTTAGTTTCTCAAGTAGTAACTTGCCCAGATTGGCAGCGCGCTCTTTACATTGATGGGCCTCCAAATAGTTCAGCACTGCTAGGGAATTGGCAGCTGAAACTGGATTTCCGCCCAACGTGGATGCGGAAGGGCTTGTAAAGCTTGCTGCAATTTCATCCGTTGTGGAGAAGGCTGCAATGGGCACACCATTACCAAGGGCCTTGGCCGATGTTAGGATGTCAGGAACAATATCGAAATGCTCAATGGCGAAATTTTTGCCGGTACGGCCGTAGCCGGTTTGTACTTCATCGATGATCAAAAGCGCGTCAAATTCTTGGAGAATGGCTTTCAATCGCTTGAAGTAGCGGACGTGAGGGACTTGAATGCCGCCATTTCCTTGGATCGGTTCACAGATGACAGCGGCAATTCCCTTCGGGTTAGCCTCTAGAATCGATCGAATGCTGGCTAGGGAGCGCTCCATGGCGGCTTCCGCCGTTTCATTGCTGTGTTTTGCGTAGCCTTCCGCCAGAAAGGTGTTGGGTGAAGGATCGTCCATGGTGCGCCACATAGGGATTCCAGTCAAGCTCATGGTGAGATGGGTTCGGCCGGAAAGTCCCCCTTCTAATCCGATTAATCCGGTTTTTCCAGTTACTTTTTTTGCCAGCAAGAGGGCGCCTTCATTTGCCTCGGAACCCGACATGCAGAAAAAGGAGCGCGTCAGATTGCCTGGCAGATAATCGGCTAGGCGTTCTCCCAAGTCTACAATGGGTTCCGTCAGATAGATGGTTGTCGTATGTTGCAGGATTTCCATCTGCTTAAGAGTGGTGTGCAGTATTTCTGGATTGCTGTGTCCGCAATTCATTACGGATACGCCGGCAAAGCAGTCTAAATATTGCTTGCCCGTATGGTCGTAAAGATATTGCATGGATCCCCGCACCAATTGCGGGGGATCTTGATAAAAATGATAGGAGCAAGGCAGCAGAAACTGCCGTTTCTTTTCAATAATCGTTTGGGGTCCAAGGTAGCTCATATTACTCTCCTTTTTCAAAGTGAAGCGCGCCCAAGGTGAATCCTGCATGAATGGGTTTCATGGCAACTTGCATGCCGTCATTGGTTTTTAGTTCGCACCAATATGCAAGCGAAGCTTGGAAATCGACGGTTTCGAAGTGTTCCATTTCTAATCGAAATGTGGAAAATCCGTGTGATTTCAGGGTTGGCCAAAGGGCTGCCAAGTTCAGGTCCTTATTGAGGCGGACATGGTTTCGTTTGAATTGATCGCGGTAGACGGGATGTTCAAATCCATTGTCATCTCGCAAGACCAAAACCTCATCCGAGAAATATTGACTGCTTTCGGGATGGCTGGGCTGTTTTCCTTCTAAGTGCTGAACAAAGTCCAGGTCGCTGAGCATCAAGGTAGGGGAACCGAAGACCACCAATTCCAAGGGAAGTTTTGATTTTTCCGCAAGGGACCAAAGGTCCTTTGCTTTCAATTCGATTGAGACAATTCCAGATTCAAAGCCTTCTTCAAGCAAGCGATTGGCGGTTTTTTCATTATAGAGATTGAGACCCAGATCGCCGGCGACTTGGATACCAAATTGTTTCACGAGAGTGGCCTGTCCAATGGTGCTGACCCGCAAGGTGACGCGGTTTCGTAACCAGGTTTGATGAACGGACAACCATTGTTCCAAGCGTGCTAGCTCATGATCCTGAGCGGCGCGAGGCAGCCGAATTATGAATTGGCGTTCCGGGTGGCTTAGGATTGCTGCTTGAATCGATTCTGTGGAGAGGCCATTGTTGCATTCGAAAGTTTCTACCGAAATTTCGATCTGATCCACCTTGGATTCTAATGCCAGGGTCAGTTGCTCCTGGGTTTGTAGGCTAACCAAAAGCGCCGGACTGTCCGCGGTGTGATCGCCAGTTTGCTCCTTTAAGGCATCCAATTCCCAGTCCTTGGTTTCATGTTCGTCGACGGGTTTTGAAAAGACATGGCCATGGGAGTAGAAATAGCCGGTTCCTTCATAACGTCGGTTGATGGCTGAGACGCCGGGATTGCCGAAGGCGAAGCTTTGATAGGGATCGCGCTTGCGGTTTTCAAACAATTCATCGGAGTCCTTGTTTCGATCATAGCCCAACGGATCGGCTAGATAACGATCCATGGCATCGCCGTAGGCGTTGATGATCGGAAGGAGAAAATCGGCTTCCCGCATTCGACCTTCAATTTTAAAGGATACAACACCACTTTCGATCATCTCCGGGATAAAGGGGTACATCCACATATCCTTTACTGCCAATGGATAGTCCGTATCATACAATTGACCCTGGTAGAGGCTTTGGTATTTCCAACGGCACGGCTTCATGCAGCGCCCGCAATTGGAGCTTTGACCAAATACCAGGCTAGAATAATAGCAGGTTGCACCATTGATGCTGCACATGTCTCCGTGGGTAAAGTATTCGATTTCAATACCGGTTTGATCCACCCAGTTTCGGACGGTTTTCAGGTCCACTTCCCGGGATGCAACCACGCGGGTAAATCCCTGGGTTTGCAGATATTCAACGGTTTTTTGATTGTGCACATTCATCATCACCGAGGCATGCATCTCCAGATTCAAATCCATTTCCTGGATCAGGGAGACGATGGCCAAATCTTGAATGATCAGCGCATCCGGTTGAATTCGTTCCAATTCGCGCAAATATGCCTGTGCAGACTCCAATTCATCGGATGACACCAGATTGTTGACGGTAACATAGATCTTCTTTCCGATTTCATGTGCCGCCCGAATGGCGGCTTCCATTTCCTCGATGGAGAAATTGAATTGTGAGCGATGCATGCGCATATTGAGCTGCTTTCCTCCTAAATAAAAAGCATCTGCCTTGGAATGAAGCAATTGCAAAAAGATTTTATAATGACCGACGGGCGCCAGTAATTCTATGGGTTTTTCTAGAAAATTTCTCATGGTATACCTCACTTTCTGCCTCATTATAACAAAAAATGATCCCCTGTGGGGATCATTTTCTTATGGCAATAAAATTGGTGAAACTAAAGTTTCGAAGCTGTGAGTTCCTTCGATCAGGTCGCGGGCAGTCAGCCAATCAATGGCCATTTGAATCTGCGCTTGATCAGGTGCCTGGGACGGATGATAGAGTGGCAGAACGAAGTTGGCTTGAACGGGTTCCGGGAATTTGGCTTCCTCGTAGATCGCCAACAAATCTTCTTTGTTTGCACCGGCATTTAATCCATCAACGGCAAGGTCGTATCCTGCAAAGAATGCCTCTATGGCTTCTGGCGCGGCTTCCATCCAATCCGTTTGAACCAGAAGGACTCCGGGGGCCAAGCCGATAGACTCGGCAGTGACAATTACGTTTCCGTCTTTCAATACCGCAAGGCTTAAAAGTGGTTCTGGAAGCGCAATGGCGTCAATTTGACCGGCGCGATAGCTTTCCAGTCGATTGGGGAGGGAAGGAATCGCAATTTTTTCGATTGCCGCTTCCGTTAAACCCGCTTCGAAAAGCGCATTGTCGACCAAATATTCCATAAGAGTGTTGGTCGAGAGACCCACCGTTTTTCCAACTAAAGCATTGGCATCGGTACCCTCTTCATGAGATGCGATGCCGTATGTTGCCTGGGTGCTGCTAACGGCCAAGAGTGGTGTGCCTGCTTCCGCATAATAAACCAACGAGATCACATCCGAATAAATGGCATCCAGTTCGCCTGCCTGTAAAGCAGCATCGCGATCAAGAGCACTCATAAAGATTTCGAAGGAAACATCAATTCCTTCTTCTATGAAATACCCTTGTTGCGCACCGTAGAGATAAGGCAAAATCCCATCATCAGGCATCAGCCCGACACGGAATGTTTTTTCTGTAGTTGGAGAGGCTTCAGCGGGTTCGCTGGCACACCCCGATAGGAGCAAGGCTAAAACCAATACCCCGAGTAATAAGCGTTTCATTGTGTATTTCCCCCTTTTATTCATGAGTGCTATTGTATCATGGGTGAAAAGGTGGGACAAGTCAATTTTTGGAACCTAGATTTTAGCGGAATACACCACTTCGCCGTCAATCAGGGTCATCAACACCTTTGCATCATATTGGAAGGGATGCTGATCCCAAAGGACAAGATCTGCGTCCTTGCCAACTTCAATGCTACCGATTCGATCATCAAGACCAAGGATTTCCGCGGCATTGATGGTAATGGCCTTGATCGCCTCTTCCTTCGGCAATCCATGTTTCGATGCGAGAGAAGCACAAAGAGGCAGGTATTGAAGAGGAATCACGGGAGAATCAGTGATAATGGCGATTTTTATTCCCGCCTGATAGAGGATTCCTGGCGTTTCAAAGGTTAGATTTTTCAATTCAAACTTGGAGCGCTCAGACAGAGACGGTCCAACGAGGGCTGGATAGCCTTCCTTTGCAAGATGATCTGCAATCAGGTGGCCCTCGGTGCAATGATCCAGGGTTAGGTTCAGATCAAACTCCTTGGCGATTCGAATGGCGGTCAAGATATCATCTGCTCTGTGCGCATGGGCTTTGAGTGGAATCTCACGTTTCAAAACGGGACCTAAGGCTTCCATTTTCATATCGAAGGCAGGCTGCTTGCTTTGATCTTGAAGGTTGCTGTCCTTTTTGTTCCAATATTCCTTGGCTTGGAAAAGGGTGTTGCGCAAGGTAGCCGCTGTTCCCATTCTTGTATTCGGGGTTTTCTTTTGTTCCGAATAAACGCGTTTTGGATTTTCGCCAAAGGCGCATTTCATGGCCAAAGGATCTTGGATAATCATATCGTCGATGCGATTTCCAGCCGTTTTGATGGCCACAAAGGTACCGCCGATTACATTGGCGCTTCCGGGGCCCGTTGCGCAGGCAGTGATGCCGCCGTTTCTTGCTTCCTCAAAGGTGCGGTCCATAGGATTGATTGCATCGATCGCACGCATATGTGGTGTAACGGGATCGACGCTTTCGTTGCCGTCGGCGCCTTCAAATCCAATACCGTCTTCCCACATGCCTAGATGGCAATGGGCGTCAATAAATCCAGGGAAGAGAAGGGCGTCTTGCGCATCGATGATGGTAGCGCCATTAACAGGTAGATCGCTTCCGATTTCTGTGATTTTTCCATTTTCAATGCGAATGTTTTGGTTCGCTAAAAGATGTCCGCTAAGTTGGTAAAGGGTTGCGTTTTGAATGATTTTCATTGTGTTTCTCCTCTCAAAATCGTCTTTATTGATTCTATTATATGGGGTAACTATACCACAGGAGGAAATACAAATGAAGGAAATCAACGGGAAAACTGTGTATTCAGCCTTTCGTTCTGGAGCAGAGGCTTTGATTCGAGAAAAGGATTATTTGAATGCCATTAATGTCTTTCCGGTGCCTGATGGAGATACAGGAACAAATTTGGCGACTACGGTTCGATCAATTTTAGTTTCCATTGAAGAAGAAATACGGGTGGATCAAATGGCGGCAGCCATTGATGATAATGCTATGCGCGGAGCACGCGGTAGTTCAGGTATGATTCTTGCCCAGTATTTTCATGGATGGGCGGAGGCGCTGCAAGGGAAAAAGGTTGTCAGTCCAGAAGAGATGATTGAAGGATTCAAATCTGCTGTTCCAGCAGCGTATTCGGCGGTTGAGCTACCGCAGGAAGGGACTATTTTAACCTTGATGAGGGTATTGGCAGAAGAATTGGAGAAGTATTATCACTCCGGGTATCGGGGAGAGCTGTTGTTGGAAGAAGTGGGAAAGAAAATGAAGCAGGCGTTGGAATTAACCATGACACAGTTGGAACCTTTAAAACGAAATCATGTGATTGATTCGGGTGCCGCAGGATTTCTGGCTTTTGTGGAGGGAATTTCGGACTATATTCAAAATTCAAACCATGCAGAGTTGCAGGGTGATTTTGTTAAAAAGCGAAGTATCCTGCAAGAGGAGATCCTGCATGATCATGAAAATTCTCCTTATCGATATTGCACGGAAGGGATTGTGGAGAAGAGTTCATCCGTGGATCGATTGCATGAAAACCTGTCGGGATTTGGGGATTCCTTGATTGTGTTGGAACGCGGGGATACGGCGCGTTTTCATCTGCATACGAATGATCCAGCAGAAGTATTTTCCAAAATTGAAGGACATATTGTCATGCAAAAAGTGGAGGATATGGCGTTGCAGTCGCGAGTAGCCAATCATCCCTGTGCAAAGATCGCAATTATAACGGATTCGATTGCGGACCTGGATCCGGAGTGGGCGCTTTCTCATCAAGTGCATGTGATCCCAGTTGGAATCATGGAAGAAGATCAAGTGTTTCTCGATCGCATTTCCTATCCGACAGACCGTATATTTCAACGAATGCAAGCTAATAAAAGTTTACCAACGAGCGCTGTGCCGAGTCCATCGGAAATCAAAGCGAGATTTGATTTTTTGCAAACCTATTATGAAGGGGTTTTGGTATTGATGGTTTCCAGCAAGATGAGCGGCTTTTACTATCAAGTAAAGCGATTGGCGGAAGAGTCATTTTCGGATTTTTCTGTCGAGGTGGTCGATACCTTACAGAATTCAGCGGCGCAGGGACTATTGGTGAGGGAAGCGGTGCAAGAAATTGAAAACGGAAAATCTTTGGCGATCGCAGCCGATTGGATCCGGAAGAAGAGATCGCAAACGAAGATATTTGTAGCGATTCATGATTTGAAGCCCATGATTCAAGGTGGCCGACTAAGTGCTCCTGTGGGAAGATCATTTCAAACCCTCGGGATCAAGCCAATTATTTCCATTAATGAGGAAGGCGAAGGGATCGCTTTCGGCATGCATATGAAGTTTGAAGCCAGTCTTAGGCATTTGGAAAGACTGGTGAAACGGGAAGCGAAAAACCATAAAATTCTGGTACAGGTATCCTATTCAGATAATTTGGAAAAAGCAGAATTTTTTGCTAGGAAGCTGAGTAAAATACCGAATGTGGAATGCGATATGGTCACACAAATTTCTGCAATTGTTGCTGCCAGTACCGGTTCGGGAGCCATTGCGGTGGCGTATATGAAAGAAGGATGATTATGGGGCAACTTGGTTTTGGATTCATTTTTGTAGTTGGGTACTTTGCGATTTTTTTTATTTGGGGGACAACAACCAAAAACAATTCTGTTGTGGATTATGGATGGGGATTGGGTTTTGTACTGTTGGCTTGGAGTCTGATCATAAGAGCAGAAGCCATTGGTATTCATCAATGGATGATGACGGGTTTGATTAGCATTTGGGGGCTGCGGTTAAGCTACCATATTTTGAAACGCAATTGGGGAAAGCCGGAAGATTTCCGATATGCGAACTGGAGAAAAGAATGGGGGCGTTGGGTAATCCCACGCGCTTTGGTTCAAGTTTATCTATTGCAGGCGCTCTTTATGTGGTTGATTTCCTTCAGTCTCTTGTGGTTGCCGGAGCGCCAGGTTCTGAATTGGGGCTGGATGGCAAGCGCGGGCTTGCTTGTATGGATTGTCGGCTTTTCGTTTGAGGCGATCGGAGACGCGCAACTTCGAACATTTATTAAGAAACCAAAGAATAAAGGGCATGTGATGACACAGGGTTTGTGGAAATTCACCCGACACCCGAATTACTTCGGGGAAGCCGTGCAGTGGTGGGGGTTGTTTTTAATTGCATTGGATGCAGGCGGTGCGATTTGGGCGATAATCAGCCCATTGACTATTACACTTTTGATTCGATTTGTATCAGGTGTTCCGCTACTGGAGAGAAAATACAAGGAGCGGCCAGAGTTCCAAGCCTATGCGGCGCGGACCCCGATATTTTTCCCGTGGTTTCCAAAAAAACGCTAGGAGGCTCTTGTACTAGAGCCTTCTTTTTTATGTTACAATGAAATGAAATCGAATAAGGAGAATAAGATGAAAATATTGGTAATTGGAGCCGGTCCAGCTGGCTTGATGGCAGCGTACGCTGCAAGGAAAAACGGGGCGGAAGTCATCGTTTATGAAAAAATGGAAAGAGTTTTACGCAAGTTTTTGATTACGGGAAAGGGTCGATGTAATCTGACAAACGCGGCGCCCATTGATCAATTTATTGAAAACACCATGGGGAATCCAAATTTCTTATATAGCGCATTCTATACCTTCACCAATGAACAGGTGATGGAATTCTTTCGTGAGCAAGGCGTTGCCTTGAAGGTGGAACGCGGCAATCGTGTTTTCCCGGAAAGTGACAAATCTCAGACATTGGCGGATGCCTTGCTAAAAGCATGCATCGATTCTGGGATCAAGGTGAGAACGCGAACGCCCATTCAGTCTTTATGGATTGAAGAGGGAAAAATTCGCGGCGCAGAAGATCAGAAGGGAAATCGAATACCGGCTGATCGTGTTATTCTCGCGACGGGCGGAAAGAGTTATCCGGCAACGGGATCAACAGGGGACGGGTATCATATGGCGAAAGCAGCCGATCATACAATTGTTCACCCCTTGCCTGCTCTAGTTGCATTTAAGACAGATGATTCTTGGAATCCGGAATTGGCGGGTTTGTCTTTGAAAAATGTAAGCCTCATCACGAAGGCGAAAAAGAAGAAGGAATATTTTGGTGATCTTCTTTTTACCCATGATGGGATCTCGGGTCCTGTTGTTTTGACAGCGGGCCGAAACCTGATTCAAGAGGGCGTGGTTCGGGAAAACGGTGAATTCAAGGGCGTTTCCTTTTGGATTGATTTGAAGCCTGCCTTGAGCAAGGAAAAATTGGATCGACGAATCCTCCGTGATTTTGAAGCTTTCCATTTGAAGCAGTTGAAAACGGTCATGAAGGAAATGCTACCGCAGGCATTAATTCCCATTGTCATTGAGAAGAGTGGACTTGATCCGGAGATCGCCGTACATCAAATCGATAAAAAACAGCGCGAGGCTTTGGTTGAAACATTGAAAGCCTTGCCGATTCAAGGGCGGGGACTGAAAGGATTTAAGGAAGCGATCATTACCGTTGGCGGTATTTCTGTCAAGGAAGTGGATCCTTCTACCATGGCATCAAAAAAGGTTGATGGATTGTATATTGCGGGAGAAGTGTTGGATGTGGATGCTTTAACGGGTGGCTTCAATCTGCAGATTGCCTTTTCAACGGGCTATTTGGCAGGTCTATCCGCTTCGGAGAAATAATCATGATACGAGTGCATGATATCGCTTTGAAAATTACGGAGTCGAATGATAAGCTTTTCTTTAAGATCTGTGAGAAATTGAAGATTGGGAAAAACGAGTTGCTCGACTATGAGGTGTATCGAGAATCCATTGACGCGAGAAAAGGAAAACCCCTACGGCTGGTATATACCGTGGATGTGCGTGTGAAAAATGAGAAAAAGCTTTTGAAGCAGTTTCCAACTTTGAAGGTTACGCCACCAGCGCTCCAAGAGATTCAGCCTATTACAGCTGATCAGGTAACGCGGCCCGTTGTGGTTGGTTTTGGTCCGGCCGGCATGTTTTGCGCCCTTTATCTGGCCCAGGCGGGTTTGAAACCCATTGTGCTGGAGCGGGGGAAGTCGGTAGATGAACGTCAAATAGACGTTGAACAATTTTGGGCAGGGGGTTCCTTAAATGAGGAATCCAATGTGCAATTTGGCGAGGGGGGAGCCGGAACTTTTTCCGATGGAAAACTGACCTCTCGCAGCAAGGATCAGCGAATTGAACGCGTGATGCAAACCTTTGTGAAGGCTGGCGCGCCTGAGGAGATCCTATGGACGAAAAAACCGCATCTAGGAACCGATCGGTTGCGGGACATCGTTCGTAAAATCCGTCAAGAGATTGAATCCTTGGGAGGATCAGTCCGGTTTCAGCAACGCGTAACAGATTTAGTCTTGGAAGGCAATCAAGTGGTTGGTGTAGTGGTCAATCAGTGTGAGATTATTTCCACGAATCGAGTCTGCATGGCCATTGGTCATAGCGCCAGAGACACCTTTGTCTGGTTGCATGAAAAGGGTATTCAAATGGAAGCCAAATCCATCGCTGTTGGGGTTCGAATCGAACATCCGCAAGGCATGATTGATCAAAATCAATACGGTGAGCATGCGGGGCATCCAAGATTGGGTGCAGCCAGTTATGCGCTGCGTTTTACGGATTCAACCGGACGAGGGGTATATTCTTTTTGCATGTGTCCTGGCGGCGAGGTTGTTGCGGCAGCATCGGAACCCGGTGGTGTTGTAGTCAATGGGATGAGCGAATATGCCCGAGACAAGGAAAATGCAAATTCAGCCCTTTTGGTTCAGGTCAATCCAGAGGATTATGGGGCGGCTGACTCCGGAGTGTTGAATCCTTTAGCGGGGATTGCTTTTCAGCGTGATCTGGAGCAGAAGGCGTTTCGTTTGGGTGGAGAAAACTATGCGGCTCCTGTCCAGCGTGTAGGCAGTTTTTTAGGGGAAAAGAACCCGGAGAGTCGGCCGAAAATATCAGCAAGTTATCGCCCAGCAGTTACATGGACCGAGTTGGATAAAATTCTGCCTGGGTTTGTTGTTTCAGCTCTTCAGGAAGCAATCCCATATTTTGGACGCAAGATCAAAGGGTTTGATCGAGCCGATGCGGTGTTAACTGCCGTTGAAAGCCGTTCTTCCTCACCGGTTCGTTTGGTGCGGGATCCAGATAGTCTGGAGAGTATTTCCCATGGGGGACTTTACCCCATTGGGGAAGGTGCCGGATATGCGGGAGGTATTACTTCATCTGCCATCGATGGTATTCGATGTGCGGAGAAAATTGTAGAAAAGATTCAAGCATAAGGAGGAGAATTATGTCAACTTTTTCAGGGTTACAGCAACTGACCCAAAGCCCAATCATGCTATTTGCGATCTATCTTGTGCAAGCTTTTGGGTTTTATCGCCTGGCGCAGAAGGCGGGAGTCAAGAACGAATGGATTGCCTTTATTCCGATTTTGCAATTTATTCTTTTTTTCCATATCGTTGATCGTAGCGCATGGCATATTTTGATTGTATTGCTATTTGTCATTCCGGTGATCGGATGGCTCACAGCACCGCTGATTTTTGCCTATTTTCAATATGAATTCTATCAGCGCTTTGGTGTGGAACCCATGCTTGGAGTGGTTGTGATTCTTGTCGGCGTTTTCGTGCCGATTGTCAGTTCGGTATTTTTCCTATTTATCGCCTTTTCAGAGATGGTATATCAAGGAGTCAATCGTTATGGAAATTAATAAAGATATCATACAAGGAGCAAGGATTCGACTGGATCGAATCCATGGTCTCGTGGAAGAATTGGGACAATATCAATTAATTGAACAGCAAAAGGATGACTTGGGGATCGATACCAAATCATCGAAAATGGACTTGGTCACCCGGGTGGACAAGGAATCGGAGCGAGTTATTTCCACTTGGATTATGGAAAACTATCCTGGAGACGGTATTTTGGGCGAGGAAGGGACGAAGCATAATCCTGAAGCGTATTATCAATGGGTTGTGGATCCTGTGGATGGAACCAATAATTATGCACAGCGATTCCCCATCTTTGGCATCAGTGTGGGGATAAAGTATAAAAAAGTCGGAGTAGGCGGCATCGTACACATTCCTGCGTTAAAGGAATGGTTTGTCGGTGTCAAAGGTGAGGGAGCAACCCTGAACGGAAAGCCAATTCGTGTGGGAGACAAGACAGAGCTGATTCATTCTCTGGCCTGCACAGGATTCCCTTATGACAAGGGAACCAATCCGCGTAATAACCTGCGGGAGATTTCGGCCATGGTGCCAAAAGTTCGCGGCATGCGGCGAACGGGGTGCGCGGCCTTTGATTTGTGCTGTGTGGCCTGTGGAAGATTTGATATTTTCTGGGAAATGACCTTGAAAGAATGGGATATTGCGGCGGCTTGCGTGATCTTGGAAGAAGCAGGCGCGGTGTGGAAAATCTATCAAGAGGAGCGTGAGATTTCTATTGTCGCGGGGAATTCGACCCTTGTACAAAAGCTCATGCCGATTTTAACGGATTCCACCTTGTGAAGCGAAACCCTTTTCTATATAATGTAGAAGTAAATTTTGTACAAAGGAAGGATAAAAAATGAATTTTCTTACAAAACTGAAAGAACAAGCGAAAAAAGATCTGCAAACAATTGTATTACCGGAATCATTGGAGGAGCGCAATCTGGAAGCAGCTTGCGAGGTTTTGAAAGATGGGATCGCAAAGATCGTATTGATCGGAAAACGTGAAGAAATTATCGCGGCAGCAGGAAACCCAGAAGTGGAAAAAGCGATCATCATTGATCCAGCGACCTATGAAGGCACGGCGAAAATGATTGAGACTTTGGTTGAGCTTCGAAAGAAGAAAGGCATGACAGCTGAATCTGCAAAGGAATTGTTGCTAACGAATCCATTGTACTTCGGATGTATGTTGGTAAAGATGGAATTGGCAGACGGCATGGTTTCCGGCGCAATTCACTCAACTGGTGATGTGCTTCGTCCCGCTCTTCAAATCTTGAAGACAGCTCCAGGGGTGAAATTAGCATCGGCTGCTTTTGTAATGGAAGTGCCTAATTGCGAATTCGGCGAAAATGGAATTTTGGTATTTGCCGACACGGCATTGAATCAAAATCCTAGCGCGGAAGAAATGGCGCATATTGCCATTACATCGGCCAAGACTTTTGAAGCTTTCGTTCAGAAAAAAGCGGTTGTTGCCATGCTTTCTCATTCTACATATGGATCTGCCAAGCATGCGGATGTAGACAAGGTTGTTGAAGCGACGAGGATTGCCAAGGAATTGGCGCCTGAATTGGCATTGGATGGCGAACTTCAATTGGATGCGGCTATCGTGGAAGCGATCGGCAAGAAGAAAGCACCGACTTCCAAGGTTGCTGGGCAAGCCAATGTATTGGTCTTCCCGGATCTTGATTCTGGAAACATCGGATATAAATTGGTACAACGCTTTGCAAAAGCCAATGCGTATGGTCCGATTATTCAAGGATTGGCGAAACCAGTTAACGATTTGTCTCGCGGTTGTTACGCTGAAGACATCGTGGGTACAGTTGCCTTGACAGCGCTTCAAGCGCAGATGGCGAAAAACGCGTAGATCCGCAACACAGAGCAAGTTGATCGTGCTCAAAGAGAAGGAAGTAAGATAGAGCCGCTGAGAAGCAAGAGTCCCTTGCCGCTCAGCGGTTTTTTTTACGATCAAACGCAAGGAAGATTCAGACAATGATTAGAGTGTATCAAAAAACGTTTGCTTAAGATGGAAGCCTATGATATACTCACCTCGTGAAGTGGTCAGTCCACTAACCAAATGATATTTATCTTCCGAGTTATGGAGGTTTGAAGAAATTGTAAAATTATAAGTACAGTGGTAAGTCCACTAGCCACTTAAAAAAGAGAGGGTGAAAATAGTTGATGAAGAAAAAGGAGTAAGGAAGCTTTTGGTCCCAAAGGTCTGCAGAATTTAGGCAAGGTATGCTATGCCGCTGCATGCGGTAAAGGAGATGAGAAGATGAGAACATTCAAGTTCAAATATGGAGAGGAAAAGATCCCTTTTTCCGTTCCGAGTGAAGAGATTTTGATGGTGATCGAGCCGAATCCCATGCCTTCGGTGGAAAAAACCGGCGACGAAATTGTAAAGGAAGCGTTGGAGCATCCTATCGGCAGCAGCAAACTGCGCGATTTGGTCAAGGCGGGGGAGACGGTTTGTGTCGTTGTCCCAGATGTGACGCGGGCATGGCAGTCACCTTCCGTCTATGTGCCGCCGGTGATCGAGGAGCTGACAAAAGCAGGGGTGAAGGACAAGGATATCGTCATTATTTCTGCAACGGGCTCCCATAGGAAGCAGACGGAGGACGAGTATATCACTCTTGTGGGTGCGGATGTCAACCGCAGAATTGAAATTCTTGACCACGATTGCAAAGACGAAGAAAACTTGGTTCACGTTGGCGTCACCTCATTTGGAACGCCGGTGCGGATCAATAAGCGGGCGCTTGAATGCGATCATATTGTAATGACGGGCGGTGCCATTCTTCATTTTCTGGCGGGCTACGGTGGCGGAAGGAAATATATTCTGCCTGGTATTGCCGGTTATGAGACCATTATGCGAAACCACTCCTACTCCATGAACGATGGCATGGGGACCGGCAGCAATCCTGAAGTGAGAAGCGGGAACATGAACGGAAGCAACAATATCCATCAGGATATGATGGAAGCCGCGGCCATGGTGAAACCGCTATTTATTATGAATGTCGTTGTTGACAGTGACAAGCGGATTACCCACGCTTTTGCCGGGGACTATATCAAAGCCCATCTTGCAGCGTGCGAGGTTGTTAAGCAAATGGATTCAGTGACGATTCAGGAAAAGGCGGATCTGGTGATCGCTTCTGCCGGAGGATACCCGAAGGATATCAATTTTTATCAGACAACAAAGGCGGTCTTCAATGCTGTGGAAGCCGTAAAGCCTGGCGGTGCCATGATCATTGTGTCGGAGTGCCGGGAAGGATTCGGCAGTGGGGGCACGGAGACAATCATTCGACAGTTTTCCGATATGGCTTCGCGGGAGAAGGATATTCGGAAGAAGTATACCATCGGCAAATTCCTTGGGTACAGGCCGGCTGAAATTGCTGAGAAGGTTCATTTTATTCTGGTAAGCAGCATGGAGCCTGTCCTGTTCGACACGACAAAAATTAAGGTCGTATCCACGATCGAGGAAGCCATTTCACTGGGACGGACACTGGTCAACAGCGAAAACCCCTCCATTGCTCTGATGCCCTATGCCGCAAATACCCTGCCTATGCTGGAAGTGTGACAACACATCCTTTAGGTAACTTTTTTGCCCTAGATGGTCAGCCTGATCTGTCATTTAGGGCGAAAGGGGGTTGTCGCGTTAGCGGACTGGACACTAGGCCACTATGGATAAACATTTGTCAGTGTGCTAAAATCATATCAAGAATGAAATATAGATAAATGAGGGTCGACATGTTCAAGCAAATTGCATCGAGTAAAATTAATTTTCAGATTATGAACCAGATCAAGGAGAATATACGAAGCGGTGAACTTCAGCTGGGGGACAGATTGCCATCGGAACGCGCAATGGCCGAACAGCTGGGCGTGTCACGGGCGACGGTGCGAGAAGCGATTCGATCCATGGAATTGATGGGATTGGTCATTTGCGTGCAGGGGGAAGGAAATTTTATTCCAGAGTCTCTGGAAAATAGCCTGATTGAGCCCTTGTCGCTAATGTTTATGCTGAATCGAAGCCATGCGAATGAAATTAGTGAGTTGCGTCGGGCACTGGAAATCGAAGCGGTTAGATTGGCAGCGGAGAAAATCAGTGTAGGGGAAGTGAAAAGGCTGGAAGAGAGCCTGGATGTCATGGAAAACTCTGACATCAAAAGGAAAAGGGTTGAAGCCGACCATGCCTTTCATGACCAGATTGCGAAAGCGTCTGGGAATATGCTGATCATTAATTTGTTGAATTCGCTTTCACAAATCATCGAAGAGCAGATGGCTGGTGTGCGAGCGAATCTTATTCTTGATGACGATAATCTGCATGCGATCAATCGACAGCATCGGTTGATTTTCAATGCGTTGGAACAAAGGGATATGGATGAAGCCATAGTGGCGATGACGAACCATATGGATTATGTGAATCGGCGACTTAAATAATCCATAGAAAACGCGAAGACCTCGATCTTCGCGTTTTTTTATGTTTAAATCTCATTGAGTTTGTCTTGGATCCATTGATCCGTTCGATTCTCTCTTCTCAAAGAGAGATGATGGTGTTTCGCCAGACAGTGCGGCGGCATTGCAAGCTCAAAGAGCTCATCGGCGATCCGAAGGGCGGTCTGATGATCGTGGGTGATCAGCAGGACAGTTTTGTTCTTTTGTTTCCATAATTGAATAAAGAGATCGATCATCTGATTCTTCAATTGCGGATCCAGATTGCTGAAGGGTTCGTCCAGAATCATCAGCTCCGAGGGATAGAGAAATCCTCTTGCCAGGGAAACCCGCTGCTGCTGTCCGCCGGACAGGGTGTTTGGCAGGGCGTCTGCCTTGTCTGCCAAAGACACTGCTTTTAGAATCGAAGCAATGGCTTCTCCATCGTCATGGATCAGTTCCAGATTTTCGCGTACTGTCAGCCAAGGTAAGAGCCGCGGTTCCTGGAATACATAGGAGACGGAAAGTTGTTCAAACTCGCTACGGTCGCCCGATTCGATGGGCAAAAGTCCCGACAGGACCTGCGCCAGGGTGGTCTTCCCGCAGCCGGACGGCCCGATTAGCGCTGTGACGGCACGTTCCTTCAAATCCAAAGAAAAATCATCGTAGAGCAGCAACGACCCATAGGATTGGGTGAGATTTTTAATCGTTGGCATGGATATCCCTCCTTTGATGGAAGATTGACAAAAAGAGTTTTTCTGTAAGCATGCTGGCCATAATGAGAATCATGGTCCAGGCAAACAGATCTGGCGTTTCCAAATAGACCTTGGCGTCGTAGAGTTTGGACCCGATTGCGAAGCGAGGATGACTTAACACTTCTGCCGCGACGCTTGCCTTCCAGCACAAGCCGACTGCCGTTTGTGACGCATGACGAATAGCTGGCCAAGCAGAAGGAAAATAGATCTGCTTCATGCGTTTGGTGAGAGATAGATGGAAGACTCGTGCCATTTCCAATAGTTTTGGATCCGTTCGTCTGACCCCTTCGGCGGTTTGTGCCCATATCAAGGGGAAACCGATTAAAAAACTGATGATCAAGGGAACCAAATCGGATGGCACCCAGATCAGCACCAAAAGGATCAGGGCGATGACCGGGGTTGATTTGAGGGTCTGAACCATGGGTTTCAACCATTCTTGAATAGCGGGTGTCAATCCACTGGGAAACCCCAGAAGAATACCAAGGCTAAAGGATAGAAAGAAGCCGCCCCATACCCGAATCCAAGAAAACCCGAGGATTTGCCAGGTGCCAGGTTCACGGAGAAGTACAGTCAATTTCTTCAGGGTTGTAAGGGGACCAGGCAGATAAATTTCTTTATGGATCAAGGCCGAAAGGCTCCCCCAAAGGAGGAGCCAGAATAATCCTGCAATCAATTTTTGTTTCCAAGGATTATTGGAAGTAATAGAAGTTTTCATCCGGCATGCCGCCTCCTATGGATTTCGGATTAAAGGATTCCATGGCTGCTAGAAATGGTGTCAAAGTGGCTCCCATATCGGTTCCGCTAATCCATACAATATTGGAATTAGGAATGGCTTTTTCAGCCAAAACTGCTACTGGCAATATGCCAACTTCAGCGATTACTTCGCTGGCTGCCTTCGGATCGGCATTTACCCAGGCAACAGAACGTTCATATGCTTTCAAGAATGTGCTTACAGCTTCTGGATTGGCATCTGCAAATTCGCTTTTGACCATCAATCCACCCATCGGCATGGTTGTTCCTGGTACACGTTCTTCCCAAACTTTTGTTAAATCCAAGCCAATGACCAGGTCTGGATTTTTCATCATCACTTGTGTAACAAAAGGCTGAGGCAAAAGTGCTGCATGAATTTCTCCGCCAATTAAGGCTTGGGCTGAGCTGGCGTGATCCAAGGCGTAATCCAAGGTTACATCAGATTCTGGATCAAGACCTGCGTCCTGCAAGAGGTACCGTAGGGCAAAATCGGGTGTAGCTCCTTTGCCGCTGACATTGATAGATTGTCCTTTTAAATCATCGATGGATTCAATCGGTTGCGTGGAGTCTGTAATCACATACAACACGCCCAAGGTATTGATCCCTGCCAGGCGATAAGCGCCTTCTGTCTTCTGGTAGAGAATGGAGGCCAGGTTAGTGGGAACGGCCGCGAAATCCAATTCACCGCTGAGGATCTTGGCAGTAATTGCGTCGGGTGCCGCTTCAATGGCAAATTCAAGGGACAAGCCTTCTGGTTGTTCCTTCATCAATTGCGCCATGCCCATTCCTGTTGGACCTTTTAATGTGCCCACCATAATATCGATTGGCTCAATAACGGGTTCTTCTTGAGGAGCGGGTGCTTCCGTTTGTACAACAGGTTCTGTAGCTTCTGGCGTAGGCGTTTCCACAGGGGTACAGCCAACAACTGTCAAAATCATGATCAATAAGAGTGCAAGTACAATTTTTTTCTTCATTTTAAGTCCTCTTTTCTAGATAAGTTTTTGTTAAATAGATTTCTTTGTTCTTTATTTCGATCCAGTTTTTTTTCTCCAAGGCGCTCAATTCACGGTACAGGCTGGCTCGACTGATGCCCAAATACTGCGCCCATTCTGTGCGGTTGTAGGAAATCTGGCAGGGGTTCCCGTTTCTTTTCCATGTGTGGATTAGAAAGGCTTCGATTCGTTCTCGCGCGGTTTCATGAAGCAGAAGATTGATATGCGCATTGAGAAAGATGAGTTTTTCACTGGTTACCTGTAGATACTGCTGCAAAAATCCAGGAGAATTTTGCAATAGACGATGAATGGCCTTACCCTGCAGCCAATAGATCTCTCCGCTGGAAGCGGCGATAATTTCAGTCGGGTAGGAAGGCGTGAGGGCAAAAAGTGCCGCCAGCCCAAATAGATGAGGGGCAGTAAATTTCCGCACGATCTTTTTGTCGTTGGTAAAAGCCGCTGCACTTCCTTTTAGGATTATCCCGATTCGCGCTTGAGCAGGCTGAAAGGATTGTATGATTTCTCCGGTTACAAAGGATGCGACTTCCGTTTCACTCGGATCGACGGAGGCGTTCCATTCGTTCTCAGTGGTTGTTGAGAAGAGCGGAAATTGTTTTTGAAGTTCAATGAATTGAATAGGGTTCACCTCCTACTATGTCTTATATAAGACACTGGGTTGATAATAATATATCACATGTATCGAAAAAAATCCATAAAAAAATTGCCTTAAAGATATTTTTTCAAGGCAATTTTTTTATGGATATGATCAGAGATCCGTCAGTCACGACGGTTGGTAAAAATCAGAATTAATTGGAAGAATCCGAAGATGAGAAGGCCGACTCCGAGCAGCACAAGGAATTCAATTTTGTTGGTTTCAAGCCCACGCACGATCCTGAGTGAAGGAATCCAGATAAAAAGGGCAAGAAAGTATAAGGCCTGTCCCTGCATCCGCCGGTAGAAGCTTGGGCTTTGATGACGGTTTGCCGATCGGGACAAAGGATGACCGGAAAGGTTCTTTTGCAGGGTGAATCCTGTAATCACGAAGAGAAATCCAAGAATGATTCCTCCCCAGGCGAATAGTTGCATGGAAATCTCCTTTCAAACGGCTATTTTTTCCATTTGCCCCATGATATAATAAGTCCATGTGAGTTGCAAATAATAATGAAACCAGAGGAGAAGGACATGCAGAAAAAGAAAACGAGACAACCAATCCCATTGGTCAGTATTTTTGTTGCGGTTGCGGCAATCGTTGGGTTTGTGGGCTACAAGAACGGATGGAGATTTGACTATCGACATTATGGGATTCTCTTGATCCTATTTTTCATCTTAACCCTATTCGATCGCCAGAAGGAAAAGCGTCGCTTGTCGGAAGCTTTGTTGAAAGGTGATTATGATTATGCTTTGATGATCTACGAACGGGAAATGCCGAAGCTGTCAAAGAAGAATCCGCAAGTGATCGAAAATATGAAAATGAATATGGCGATTTGCCATCTAAACAAAGGGAAAGTCAAAGAGGCAGAAAGTCTTTTGGCGGAATTGGAAATGGAGCATATGGAAGCGCCGCAAAAAGCACTTCGCGATGTATATCTGGCACAGACCTTTTTGTTACAGGAGAAACAACCTGCTCGCGCCATGAAATTGTTGAAGGACGCAAAGGGTGTCTTCTACTTAAAGGGAAGCGAGTCGATTATGGCATTGGCCTGCGCATCGATGAATCAATTTGAAGAAGCAAAGAAATGGGCGGAGCAAGCGAAAGAAAATGCGGAGTCGGATCAGATTGGCGAGTTCAAGGGATATTTGTCACCGGATTTTCGATTGGAGAGAATGTTGTATCAGTTCTTTATTGGCGCCGCTTATCATCGGATGCAGGAAGTGGAAATCCGAGATGAGTGGTGGGAAAAATTAAAGAATCCAGCCTATGAAAATGTATTTTCAACGACGGCTGAACAGTGGACAGCCGAACAATAAGAAAAGGGGGATGACATGAATACGAAAGAATTCTTGAAGGCTATTGCTGACGCAAATGGTCCTTCTGGCCAGGAAATTGAAGCAAGCGCAGTCGTTGCGAGTGGATTTTCATCATGGGTCGACTCGGTGGAAACAGATCGCATGGGGAATGTGTATGCCGTGAAAGAACCAACGGAGAGCAGTGAAAATCCGCCGATCATCTTAATCGACGCCCATGTGGATGAGATTGCCTTAATGGTGAAAGATATCACGGATGAGGGCTATTTGTATGTTCATCAGGCCGGGGGATTTGATCCTCGCACCCTCTTGGCGCAAGAGGTTGTGATCCATGGACGGCAACAGGTGATTGGGATTATCGCGGCGAAATCAAACGCGATTCAAGCACCGGATGAAACAGAAAAGATCTTGCCTTTGGGTGAGTTGATGATCGATACCGGATTGCCGGTGGAACAGGTTCGCATCTTGATCCGAGTTGGTGATCGTGCGACGATCCGAAGAGAAACCATGGATTTAATGGGTGACTGCGTGACAGGGAAAGCCTTGGACGATCGAGCTGGGATTGCGGTGATGTATGCCTGCGCCCAAGAATTGAAAAAGCTGCGGCATGAAGCACGTGTGATTTTTCAATCTTCTGTTCAAGAAGAAACAACGGGGCTTGGCGCGCGCATTGGGGTGCATAAGTGGCAGCCTGATTTTGCCATTGCTGTCGACGTTGGATTTGGCATGACTCCGGAGGTTTCTGTTGAAGACGGATTGGAGATGGGAAAAGGTCCTGGGATCAGTTTGGGTTCCAACACCCATCGCAAGCTATATCAAATGATGCTAGACACCGCAAAGACCTATCAAATTCCAACGCAATTGGAATTGACCCCAACGGGATCCGGCACCAATGGACAACCCATGCAGATCGTGAGACAAGGAGTGCCGGTAGCGGTGATTTCTTTGCCCCTTCGATATATGCATACCTCTGTTGAAACAATTCGCATGAAGGATGTAGAGGTGACTGGACAATTAATGGCTAGGTTCATTGCGGATATGACAGGAGAGAAGAAGGAGGAATTGCTGTGTTACGAGACAAACTAGTTGGACTGCCTGGTGTATCGGGAGAAGAGACAGCAGTTCGTGATCAGATTCTTCAAGAGATCAAGGAACTGGGATTGACGCCAAAGATTGATGCGCTAGGCAATGTGGTTGTAAAGAAAACAGGCCGAAGCCAGCGTGAAATTCTATTGGTTGCTCATATGGATGAAGTGGGTTTGATGGTATCGGAGATTGATTCAGCCGGCTTGATTAAGTTTTTAACCGTAGGTCCTGTTGATCTGAAACAATGGGTGTCCAAGCGGATTATGATCGGAAAAGATCAGATCCCCGGTGTGATCGGCGCGAAACCGATTCACCTTCAAAAGGCCGCGGAAAGAAAAGAAATGATTGGACGAAAGTCCTTGTATCTTGATATTGGCGCTTCCAGCAAAGAGGAAGCTGAGGGAAAAGTAAAACGGGGCGATTTTGTTTCCCTAGCAGTGGAAGGGGAAGCCTTTGGAGACCGCAAGTACAAGGGGAAAGCCTTGGACAGTAGACTTCCTATTGAAATCGTTTTGGAATTGCTGAAAGAAGAGCATGAAGCGACCATCGTGGTTGCATTTACAGTTATGCGATTGATTGGCGGAAGAGGAGCAATCCCCGTTAGTTGGGGGACAAGGCCCGATGAAATTTTGATTCTAGACGGTATCGATGCGACAGATGCACCGGATCACAAAGGACGGCAGTCGAAGATATCCCTGGGGGCGGGACCTTGCATCTTGATCAAGGAGATGCGGGCGATACTGGATCCCAAGTTGCGCAAGCGTTTAGAACAAACCGCCAAGAAGGCGGCGATCTCCGTGCAGAGCGTGGTACATGGCACTCAATATTTTGAGTCGAATTTCATGCAACTGGTGGAAGAAGGACGTGCTGTAGGCGTACTTGCCTTGCCAATTCGATATATGCACAGTCCGGTAGCGCTTTGCGATGAGCGAGATCTACAGGGTCTGAAAACATTTTTGACGGCATGGGTGTCGGTGAACGAGAAGGAGGAAGCATAGATGAAATTCAATTCAGAAGGATTAAAAGAAATTACAGGGATCTATGGTCCCTCGGGCCATGAAGAAAAAGTGGTTGCTTATATTCAAGAAGCGATGAAAGACTATGTCGATGAGATGACGGTAGATTCCCTTGGTAATCTGATCGCTCACAAGAAGGGAATGGGTCCCAAGGTTATGATTGCTGGTCATATGGATCAGATTGGCTTAATGGTTACGGATGTGGACGACAAAGGGTTTGTGCGCTTTACCAATGTCGGGGGCATTATGATGGAAGTCACCATTGGGCAACGATTTATCTTTGAAGATGGGCGAATTGGTATTGTAGGCCGGGAAGAAAAGCAAGCGATCGAGAAGAGTCGTTTGGAGCATTTGTATCTGGATATTGGAGCGAAAACCAAGGAAGAAGCCCTCGGTTGGGTATCGATTGGTGATATATGCGTATACTATAGCGAGTATGTGGAATCGGAGCATACGGCCATGGCGCGTGCCATGGATGATCGAATCGGTTGTTTTGTAATGATGGAAGCCTTGAAGCGACTTGAAAAAGTTGAAAATGATTGCTACTTTGTTTTCACAGCGCAGGAAGAGGTAGGAACACGGGGTGCGCGAACCAGCGCCTATCGCATTGAACCTGATGTAGGATTGGCCGTGGATATTACCTTATCGGGCGATACGCCGGAAGCAAAGCGATTTGCGGTTTCTCTTCATGATGGCGTAGCCATTAAGGTGCGAGACAATTCGCTGTTGTCTCATCCAAAGGTGAATGATCGATTGATTGCTCTTTGTGAGAAGCATACAATCAAGTATCAGATGGAGGTCTTGGAGTTTGGTGGAACCGATGCAGGCGCCATGAGTTTGACCAAGGAAGGGGTTCCAGCATCTTGTTTATCGATCCCAACCCGTTATGGCCATTCGGATCATGAGGTGATCTCCAAGGAGGATGTGGAAGCAGCGATTCAGTTGTTGGTGAAATCACTGGAAACACCCTTCGAAATTTAATTGGAAATAGAAAGCAATCGATAGCGCAAAGTTGAGAAAATCTAGAAACAGGTGCTGCGAGGGTAGAAGTATCATCGTGGGGTGGGAAAGCCACACTTGATTTACTTTTTTGGAAAACAGAAATGAAAACGTAAGAAACGCCCTTTGCGAAAATTCGCAAAGGGCGTTTGGTTTTGGAAAGAATCAATAGTAATTGACTGTTGCCAGATTGTCGAGGGTTACGCTGGTTGACTTAACATACTTCAGGGTCAGTGTGTCAGTGCCATCGGTGATTTCGTAGTCGAAATATGGAGGTGTAGGATCGGCAGCTGTCAGATAAGTAAAGCAAAGATGACCACGGATTGGAGCATTGTCATCGATTTTAAATCCAGTTATGATGGTGGACAAACCATCGGAATCATCGGCCATCAATACAGACGGATCCGGTGTTTCATCAACGGTTGCAAAATCATCGGCAAATTCCTGTTGCAGGCTCTTGGCGATCAAAGCTGCTTGTACGCCTTGCGCATTGTTGTCTGCACTTTCGTTGATGCCCAAATAATTGGGTACTGCGATTGCTAAAAGGATTCCTAGTATGGCGAGTACAACAACTAATTCAAGCAAGGTAAAACCGTCCTGTTTTCTCATTTCTTCCTCCCCCAAAATACACTTACTTATATGATACCTAAAAGATGGGAGAATAAAAGTGAATTTCAAAAAATATACATTACAAATTCTAACAAGTTTAGGAATAAAATAAAAAAAGCCTGTTTTCAGATCGTAAATTCGCGGAAACAAAATTGACATTTTTAGAAAAGAGCATATAATTAAATTGTAAGTGACACGCGCGTCTATAAAAACACTGATGTCTATAAAAGATAAAAAGGGGATGAAGCAGTTTATGCCAAAGATTATTGATTATGATGAGAAGCGATTAAAAATTGCCAGCGATGCTATCGAAGTATTTGCCCGGAATGGGTATTATAAGACTAATCTGAAAGATATCGCCAAGGCGACGGGGATGGGCAGAACCTCCCTGTATAAGTATTATCGAAACAAGGACGAGATTTATTATTACATTGTAAAAAGAGCGTACGCTTTTTTCGAAGAGCAGGTTGAGCGGGTATTGAACTTGGAACTCTCGAATTTGGAACGCTTGGAACGTTTGATTGAATATCTGGTGAAGAATTTGGAGGGGAGTGCCATTAGCAATCGATTCCTGGATTTTTGGATGGTCATTCATCGAAAGGATCAGGAATTGGAAGATGAGCTCTTTAAGCTTTCGGATCAAATGCTGGTCAGTTTTGAATTGCTTATAAAGAAGGCCAAAGATGCGGGAGAAATTTCAGAAAGTGTCAACGGAAAAGCGTTGGCATCCATCTTGCTGGCGGTGGTTGAGTCGCTGACAATTTTAATGGATAAGGAAACATCGACAGCTGATGAGTACTTAGATACCATGCATGCATTGCTGGAGGGAATTAAAGAAAGGGGATAGTGAAATGAAGTCGATAAAAGAGTTTGGTAGTCAGGTTGCGGTAAAGCAGGCGGTAAAATATTTAAATGTGGATCCGGAGAAGAATCTTCCGAAGATCTTGAAATTGGCAGAGAAATTCGCAACCAATCCACGGGATATTACGGTGATCCAGTCTGCGCAGGTGCGCATGCAGAATCCTGAGGATCCATGGGCAAAGGCGATTCAAAAATTCTTCAAAACAGTTAATCCAAAGATGCAGAAAAAATTTGCAGTGAATTTCTTTTTAAATTCTGTTGTTTTTGGCATTCCGAAGAAAAATGAATTGCAAAAAGAATTAGGGGTGCGAATTCCTTGGACCATCTTAATGGATCCGACCGCAAAATGCAATCTGAAGTGTACGGGTTGCTGGGCGGCAGAATACGATCAGAAAAATGATTTGCCGTTAGAAACATTGGATCGAATCATTCAAGAAGGCAAAGAGCTAGGCATCTACGTTTACTTATATTCAGGCGGAGAACCAACGGTTAGAAAAGACGATTTGATCGAATTGGCAAAGCGACATGACGATTGTTTCTTCCTTGCTTTTACAAATGGTACGTTGATCGATGAGAAATTTGCTGATCAGATCGCCGAAGTGGGCAATTTAACCTTTGCTTTTAGCGTGGAAGGCGATGAAGCAGCCACTGATTTCAGACGGGGAGAAGGCACATACAAAGGTGTAACCCGCGGCATGCGGCTCTTGCAGGAACGCGGCGTGTTCTTCGGGGTATCGACGTGTTACCATCATTTCAATTATCAGGAGATCGGTGCGGAGCAATTCACAGACGACATGCTTGATTTAGGTGCATACTTTATGTGGTTGTTTACCTATATGCCGATTGGAAAAGATGCGAATATGGATCTGGTCACTCGCCCGGACGAACGATCCTTTATGTATGATCGCGTTCGAGACATGAGAAAAAGTAAACCCATGTTTTTCATGGATTTCTGGAACGACGGGGAATTTGTTGATGGCTGCATTGCCGGCGGGAGAAACTACTTCCACATTAATGCGGCAGGGGATGTGGAGCCTTGTGCTTTCGTACACTATTCCGATACAAATATCAAAGATGTCAGCCTAAAAGAGGCCTTGGCATCGCCGATATTCAAAGCCTATGCTTCACGACAGCCGTTTAACGACAATCATCTTCGCCCATGTCCGATATTGGATAATCCCACAATGATCCATGAGATGGTGACGGAGTCGGGCGCTCACTCTACACAGCCGGGCGACCATGAATCTTCGAAGTTTTTAATGAACAAGTGCGGCCCGATTGCAGGCGGTTGGGCACCGGTAGCCGATAAAATTTGGGTAGATTCGCCGGCGGGAATCAAACAAGCGGAAGCTGTTGCGGCAAAAGGAAAAGAAAAATTGAAAAAAGAAAAATACGCATAAAATTATGCATAAAAAAAGGGAAGCGAATTCGCTTCCCTTTTTTTATCCTCGTTCCAATGCGGTAAGTCCCGTTCTAGACATTTCAATAATCCCGTACGGTCTAACTAATTCTAGGAGACCCTTGTTTTTATCTTCATCACCAGTTATTTCTATCGTTACACTCTTTGGACTTACATCTACAATTTTTGCTCTAAAAATATCTGCAATTTGAATTAATTCTGATCTTGTCTGGGTATTTGAATGTATTTTTATGAGCATTAGTTCTCTCAAAACAGAAGGGCGTTTTGTCAAATCAGTTATTTTGATGACATTTATTAGTTTGTTTAGTTGTTTTGTTATTTGTTCAAGGATATAAACATCACCAGTTACGGTAACCGTGATTCTTGATATATTGGGATCTTGGGTTTCAGCAACGTTTAGCGTATCTACATTGTACCCTCTTCTACTAAAAAGACCTGCGACTTTACTGAGTGTTCCTGAATAATTTTCAACCAATATTGATAAAACATGTCTATTCTTATTCATACTGTTTTCCTCCTAAGCGAGGTGTTGATGGAAAATCAGGGTCGATGATACACTCTAATAGAAATGGCTTTTTGTTTTCAAAGATTTGTTTAACAGCGTTTTCCATTTCGCTTTCTTTAGAAATTCGCATTCCTTCAATTCCGTATGCATCTGCAAGTTTAATAAAATCAGGATTAAAACCAATTTTAACACCGTAGTTGGACTTTTTACCATAGGCATTATCTTGAAGTTCTTTAACCATGCCGAGTTGACTATTGTTAAATACAATAATTTTTATACCTAAGTTATGTTCTGCAATCACAGCAAGTTCACCTAAGAGCATTTGAAAGCCGCCATCACCTACAACTGCAACCACGTCAGCTTCGTTATTTGCGAATTTGGCACCAATTGATGCAGGAATACTATAGCCCATTGTTCCTAGCCCACCGGATGTCATATATTTCCTGTCGTTAGTCGCATTGAAGCAGTGTGCTGCCCAAATTTGATTTAAGCCAACATCGGCAGTTAATATTCCATTGTCATTCATGGCTTCAGAGATCATCTTTACAAGTCGTCTAGGATTAATATCACCATGATCCGTTTTTTGTAATATTCTTTCTCTGTATGCAAGACGTTTTTCTTGTAAACTGCTTAACCATTCATCCGTGTTTAGCGTAAATTCATATTCTAATAATGCGGTAAGTATGTTTTTAGCGTCACCTACAATCGGAATATTGGTAGACACATTTTTACCAATTTCAGCAGGATCAATATCAATATGAATTACATTTTGAGTGATTTCCTCTTTTTTAAGCATATGTGTTGATCGGTCTGCAAATCTTGCGCCTATTACGATAAGCAAATCGGATTCATGAATACTTTTGTTCACATAAGGATATCCGTGAGAACCTAATAGTCCAGAAAAATATTCAGAATCATTCGGAAAAGCATCAATTCCCATCAGTGAACATATGACAGGTATTTTTGTTTTTTCTATAAATTCCTTTAATTCTTTTTTAGCATTAGAGGATGCAATACCTCCGCCTACGCATACAATCGGTTTCTTAGCATTATTTATATATTTGACAGCTTTATCGATCTGCCTTGTATTCCCTGTATAGGTTGGTTTATATCCTCTAATACTTACTTTAGAGGGATATGCGAAGCTAATGATTTCTTCTTGAATGTCTCTAGGAATATCGATTAATACGGGACCTTTTCTTCCAGTATTCGCTATATAAAAAGCTTCCTTCATGATCCTTGGAAGCTCAGCTGCATTTTTTACGAGATAATTGTGTTTTGTAAAGGGTTCACTCGCTCCACTAATATCTGCTTCCTGAAAAGTATCTCTTCCAATCAGCTCTGACGATACTTGTCCAGTTATAGCAATTAGTGGGATTGAATCCATGTATGCAGTTGCGATTCCTGTTATTAAATTAGTTGCTCCCGGTCCTGATGTTGCTAAGCAAACACCAACATTTCCTGAGGCCTTACTGTAACCATTTGCCATGTGTGCTGCAGATTGTTCTTGCCTTACGAGTACATGTTTTATGCTGGACGTTCTCAGCGATTCATATAAAGGTAAGACTGCACCTCCTGGATAACCAAATAAGATCTCTACATTTTCCTCTTCGAGACATTTTATAATCGCATCGCACGCTTTTATTTTCATGAAATCACCCCTCTTTTTAAGTATTGTTAAATATTATATCATACGGTCTCAATAGGTAGCGAAAAAGCTGAGAATTAACACGATAATTGAAGAACGGTTCATTCGCATTAGAATTTCGACTATAAAGGTTACCCTTTAATGAAACGACAAAAGATTGCCAATAAGAATTCTGCCAATAACCTATCAGACCTGGGGATATTTTCCTTCATAGGAAAAGGGAAGCGAATTCGCTTCCCTATTTTTTTGCGCTGATATAGGTGTTGAAGGCAGAGAGGTAATTAGGCAAGCCTTGTTCCATGGGGATCGGATACCCCTTTTCTACCATGGCGTCCAAAGGAATGGATTGCCGAGTTGATTCGTACCAATAGTAATTCAATAATTCCATTGGGATTAGGTGGAAATCACCAGTGATCTTCAGATGACAGATGATAAAAGCCCACCCCCCTTGTTTTTGAAAGGCATTCATATAGACGATTTGATGCTCGTGGATATTCTTTAACGGTAGGTACTTTTGATTGGTTTCTTTGACATCGAAGCAGAGGCTGAAGCCCTGACACATGCCAATATAATCCACCGTTGATTTCTTTTCGAAGAACGCCTTGTTGATAACGCCGTCGCCTATTTCGATAACCTTGATAGGAACCGGAACCTTAGTGACGATGGCCATTTCTTGACGTTCATACAGTTGATTGATTTCATCGATTAGGTTTTCGGTATAGTCGCCTCGATGATTGAAGCTATTCCAGCGTGTCATTTCTCGCCTCCTGTAAACTTGCGGCAAAATGTTCGTCTGTGCCATGGAGTGAGTCCGTGAGCGATGATTGCTTCCTGATGTTGCTTGGTTCCATAGCCTTTGTGCTTGGCAAATCCGTATTCGGGTGCGACGGTGTCAAAATGATCAATCACATATTGATCCCTTCCAGCCTTGGCCAAGATACTGGCAGCGGCAATGGATGCGCTTTTGGTGTCGCCTTTGACAACGCTTATGGCGGATTGAATACCGGTGTTTTTATAGTTTCCGTCGATTAGAATAACAGTGGGGGACACCGGAAAGTTGTCTTTCAACTGTTGAAGGGCTCGTTTAAAGGCAAGAAAGTTTGCCTGTTGAATCCCGATGGTATCAACTTCTTGGGCGGTCGCCATGCCAATGCCCCATTGTGCAAGTTCTTTTATTTCGTCTGCTAGGCGGTAGCGTTTGGGTTCGGCAATTTTTTTGCTGTCGTTGAGATCCTCCGGCCATGGCTGTGCAGGCAAGATGACTGCCGCTGCAAACACGGGTCCTGCCAAACATCCGCGGCCAGCTTCGTCGATCCCGCAAAGGTTTGGATCTTGATAGGCAGCATCGAAGGCATATAAGGTTTTGAGTCGCTCGTCTCTTTTCGTCATTTTTTTCTCCAGTCATTGAAATTCTTGAGTCTTTCCGTTAAGATAAGGATTGAATCAATTAGAACCAACCCTATTTTATCATTGATTCGATTGAGGAAAAAGGAGTGTTTTTTATGAATGATTGTCTAGAGGAACATTATAAACTTGTATTTGATAAAACCTATGAGAGTTTGATGGTTGACCGGGAGCAAAATGCCAACCTTACCACTGAAGATCTGGAACGTTTATTGGAAAGTTTATATCGTCGAATGGGTGACGATATGGGCGGACGTGGGGATATTATGGATGCAGCAAACAGCGCGGAGATTGCGGCAGTAGAAATCGTGATTCACGATTGGAAAGAAGAGCTGCAAAAGTAGGAGGAACCGAAGATGCATAAGGATTTTATCAAACGATTATTGTCGATCGCGGTACCTGTTACCCTGCAAAATCTGATTGCATCTTCACTGAATCTGGTTGATACGATTATGATTGGTTCTCTGGGGGAGGTATCCATTGCCGCCGTTGGGTTAGCCAATCAATTTTTCTTTTTGTTTCATTTATTGATGTTCGGAACCCTCAGTGGAATGACGGTGTTTATCGCACAATTCTGGGGCAAAAAAGATATACCTAATATTCATCGCAGCCTGGGACTTGGGCTGACCATTGGTTTGATGGGAACTGCGGTATTTTCCAGTCTGGGTTGGCTGGCACCTCATTTGGTTTTGGGTTTTTATTCCGATGATCCAGAGGTGATTCGTCTTGGAAGTCAATATCTGCGCATTGTGGTGTTGTGCTACTTGCCGACAGCTCTTTCCTTCGCCTTTGGCTTTTCCTCTCGGTCCATTGGAAATGCAAAATTGCCGATGATTGTGAGCATGATCGCCTTGGCAAGTAATACGGTTCTGAACTATTGCCTGATCTATGGAAACTTTGGTTTTCCTCAATTGGGGGTTCAGGGAGCTGCAATTGCGACAGCCTTCTCTCGATGGATGGAATTTTTCTTGATCATCATCTTGATGAAGCGTCAAGCTAGTCCGTTATTGGCGAAGCTATCGGTGTACTTTTCCTACTCAAAGGAATTTGTTGTAAAGGTCTTAAAGACTTCGGGTCCTGTGATTTTTAATGAATTTCTATGGGCATTGGGTATGACCCTTCATATGGTCGCCTATGCTCATATTGGAACCCAAGCCGTGGCAAGCATTCAGATAGCCAATACCATCAATGGACTCTTTATCGTCTTTGGGTTTGGTGTTGCCAATGCCTGTGCGGTGATTCTTGGCAATACCCTGGGTGAAGGCAAGATCGAAGAGGCGAAGCAAGAGGGTCGCTGGTTCTTGATGATTGCCTGCGGTGTTGGCCTTGTGTTGGGCGCCGTCTTATTTTTCAGCAAGCCGTTTGCGCTACAGTTTTATACGGTGCAAGATGCGACCTTGCAGATTGCCAGTGGCTTGTTGACCGTGATGGCAATTACCATGCCGTTACGAATGGTCAATGCGACCACCATTGTCGGTGTTTTGAGGAGCGGAGGCGATACACGATTTGCTTTGGTTGTGGATGTGGGGTCGGTTTGGTTTGTGGGAACGGCCTTGGCTTTCTTGGGCGCCTATATCCTGCAATGGCCGATGATATGGGTATATGCTTTGGTTAGCTTGATGGAGATCGCGAAAGTTGCAATGGGTCTGCCACGGGTTTTGACCAATCGATGGGCAAAAAACTTGGTGGATGAAATTTAGAACAAAAAAGAAGGTTCCCGTTCAATAATGAACGGGAACCTTCTTTTTTTGTTTCTATTAGTTGGAATCATCCGATGGTGCTGAGGCGATGCCTAGCAGTTGATCGGTTCCATTGAGATATTCGTTGATCAAATTCTGAAGGTTTGGATCCTTCAAGCCAATGGCAATTTCAATTCGTCGGTTCTTCGCCCAAGCTTCTTCCGTTTCACTCGAGTCGATTGGTCGGTATTCTGAGTATCCAGATGCCGCGATATACTCCCCATACTTGGTTTCCAGATTTGGATTTACCGAAGCCATATAATCTGTAACGGCCGATGCACGGTCGGTGGAAAGCTTTCGGTTTGGATCCATGCCTGGACGCTTGTCTGTATGACCTTGAATTTCAATCACGTCGATAAATTGTCGGATTGAATCATCGTCCAAAATATTTTCAAAGGCGTCTGCCAGTTTTCCAATAAGCGCTTTACCATCTTGTGTAATCTCTGTGGAGCTTGGTGCAAACAAGACGCTGCTGTTGAGAATGATGTTTCCGTTTTCACCAATGGTGACAACCGATTCTCCGTTGGTTGTGAATCCGCCTAATTCTTCCTCGATGGATTGTTTGACGGCTTCTAAGACTTCAAAACGAAGGGCGGCCAATTGATCGAGCTTGGTTCTGAGTTCTGCCAATTCTCGATTGGAGTTGCCGATAATCTTTTGTTGCTCTGACATTTGAATCAGGGAAAGCTGTAGGATCCGTTGTCCTTCGTCGATCTCTGCGTTGAGTTCATCCAATTGATCTTCCAGGATCATCAATTCTTTCTTGGTTTCCTGGATATCCGCATTGGCAAGCTGTAATTGTTCTTCTTTTGTTTTTAGATTGGTTCCGGTTATGATGTTTTGAACATATGATAGAAGCATCAGGAAAAAAAGAATCAAGGCGATCGTGGAGATCATATCCGTAAATGAAGGCCAAAAATTCGGTGCCTCTTCTGTTGCTTTAAAGTTTCTGCGTCGCATTTTCATCGCTGATCACCCCTTACGCACTTTGAACGTTATTTGTTGTATCCTTCAGCGTATCTGTGAAATCCGCAAAACTTACATTCATCCGTTCGATATTGGTCTTCAAATGGTGGTTGAATTCCGTCAAGTCTCGGGTGTTGACCGAGAAGGTTTCCAAAGATGCCGCAAACATGGTGATGGCTTGCATCAAAGCTTGTGATGAGGTTTTAAGCTCATTTGTCGTCTTCGTTAATTGGATGGTGGAATCTTGTGCCAAATTGATTAAGTCGTTGGACAATTGATCACCGTAGCGGTCGAATACTTGTTGAACGGCTTGTGCCAACATTTGATATTCTTCTTGCATACGAGTGGAGTAATCCTTTGCAACTACATTGTCTAGGTATGATTCGACTTCAACCAATAGCATTTCTCGTACGGTGCCGACATTGGCGAAGATGGAAACAACCGTCAAAACGATGGAGCCGGTGATGCCGAAGAGAGAAGTAACAAAGGCAACGCTCATGCCTTGAACCGAATCAATCAATCCAGTGACCACACCTTCAACGTTGGTAAATTCCATTCCGCCTCCATGGCTTAACAAATTGACAAGCTCACTGATGGAAAGGGTCAATCCGTAGAAGGTACCCAATAAGCCTAGGATGATCATAATGGAAGCAGCTTGCTTGACAAACCGCTCTCCCAAAGACAAGGTGCTGTGCTCATTGTTGAAGTACTTTTCAATAATGGCTTGGGTGTTGACGTCGGGTCCGTTGGACTCCGCTGCTTTCCGATAATCTTCCGCAATCTTAGTCAGAACGATTTCAGAAAAATTAGGATTCTTTAATTTATGATTTCTATGAAAATCCCGGCTGATTTTGCCGTAGCGATTTCTCACAAGAATCGTGGAAATAAATGCCAATAGAAATACCACGGCGATTAGTGTTATAATCGTTATGGCTAAAGGGTTTAATTGTTGAATTAGGCCAAACATGTTTTTCCTCCTTGGGATGACTCCATTCCGAGTCAAATTCTATCTCCATAATACGGGGAGTTGGAAAGGGGTGTCAAATACAGGGAAAAACCTTTCAAAGCTTGATGAATGCTAGGGTTGAGCGCTTTTTGACCTGGATATACATAAAAAAGTTACAATTAAGACAAAGATATGCCATAAAAATGGAGGAAATGAATGGGAAAGTTCACAGGTTATTTACTGGTTTCGGATCTGGATGGCACCTTGCTAAATGAGGAACATCAGGTGAGCGAGAAAAACGCAATAGCGATTCGATATTTTATTGAGAACGGAGGACGCTTCACCGTTGCAACGGGAAGAATTCGCGAAGAAGTGGAACCGTTCTTGGATGAGTTGATCATGAATGTGCCGGCGATCATTTCCAATGGTGGTATGATTTATGATTTCAATTCTGATTTTATGATCATGGAACGATTTTTACCGCATCAAATCGAAGGCTTCACAGGACAAGTGATGGAAGCGTATCCCCAAGCCGGTGTGATGGTTGTTGCCGAGGGACAGGTGATGATGGTACGGGAAAACGAGATTTTCAGACGAGATGCAGAACTGTATCGTGCGGATACCTTGCCAAGAAGAAAGTTGTCTGAAATGGGCGAATCATGGGCGAAGGTTCTTTTCTCCGTAGAGACGGAAGATATGATCGGATTGGAAGCGTATCTTCGAAAACAAAATTGTGAGATTGAGATCGTTCAGTCCTATGAAACCTCCATTGAATTGTTGCCAAAGGGCGTATCCAAGGCGGAAGCGCTTCAATTCGTGATGAAGGGTTTGCGGATGAAGGAAGAGAATGTCTTTGTGTTGGGCGACAATATGAATGATTATTCGATGGTGGAAAGCATTCAAAATGGTTGGTGTGTTGAAAATGCCAATCCAAGATTGAAGGAGATTGCCAAGCGGGTGATGCCTTCCAATGATCAGTCGGCGGTAGCAGCCATGATTGAAGCCGTGGAAGAGATCGTTGAAGCGCGAGTGAAAGCAGATCAAGAGTTGGCGGTTTCTTATTTGAAAGAGAATGACTGTACCCTTGCTTTTGCTCGAGACGGAGAGGTGCTGTTTGAGAGCCACAAGAAGGGGATTCGTCCCATGTATGAAGCTTTGTTGTCTGGTGTGGATTTGACGGGTGCCGTACTAGCGGATCGCGTGATTGGACGGGCTGCTGCGATGCTGGCCTTGTCGGCAGGCATTCAATCTCTGTTTACCTTTGTGATCAGCGAGTCTGCGTTGGATATATTAAGAGAAGAAAAATTTGTGACATATGCCTATGAATCGGTATCTCCTTTTGTGATGAATCGAGCCCAAGACGATCTTTGTCCCATTGAAAAACTAGCACAGGGAACTGATGATCCTGAGGTGTTGATGGAGCGAATCGAAGAATTCTTAAGAAGCTGAGTAATCAGCTTCTTTTTCATTGACGAATATTTGTTGCCATGGTACGCTGAATGTACGAATAATGAACAAACGTTTACGATTGGGGATGAGCAGAATGAGAAGACAAAAGAGAAGAATAGGAATTGCAATCCTTATGGTGGCACTCATAGGGATTTTTGTGCTGTCGGGTTGTGAGCCAGAACCTTTGGAAGAAACCATTCCTGTGAGTGTTCGTGTGATTGCGGTGGAAACAAAATTGGTGGAGTATGCCCATAGCTATATTGGCGTGATGGATACAGAGAGTTTGCAGAAGTTGAGCTTTCCTGCTAACGGGAAAGTGGACTCAATTTCGGTTACGGAAGGAGACTGGGTGGAAGCCGGTCAAATTTTGGCTTCCCTGGATCCAGAAACGGTGCAATTGCAGGTTGATGCCAGCCGCGCGCAATGGGAGGCGGCACGGTCTCAGGTTGAAAAAGTAAATGCTGGAGTGAAGTTTGCGCAAGATACCTATGAAAAAATGGAAACCCTGTATCAATCGGGAGCGGTTTCGGCCTTTGAACGAGATCAGGCCAAGTTGCAACTGGATACACTTTTGAAAGATCGCAACGCGGCCTATCAGGTATGGGAGCAGGCGCAAGCGGGCTACACTGGCGCGGGTAAGATTGCCGATGAGAGTATCATTCGCGCAACGGCCTCGGGTTATGTGGTTAGCATCCTGAATGAACCCGGAGAATTTGCGGGAGCGGGATATCCAGTGATTGTCCTTCGAGACGCAGAAAGCCGTGTTCGGCTGTTTGCTACCCAGGATGAAGTGGTGGATCTGCAAGTGGGACAGATTGCTAGATGTACCTTTGGCGAGCAGGTTTGTGCGGGGACGGTTGATTGGATTTCTGAGGTGCCGGATGCGGCGACTCTTACCTACGAGGTGCAGGTGAAGGTGGAAGAGTCGGATCTTCGTTTGGGAACGATGGTTGATGTGGATCTCATTCTGAAGCGTGTTCAGGCGATTCAGATCCCTATTCAAGGGATTATGAACGACGAGTCTGGCGACTATGTTTATGTAGTTGAGAATGGAGAAATTCAGAAAAAAGTAGTGACCCGAAAGGAAATTGAAAATACCTTTGTTGAAGTGGAAGGACTTGAACCTGGTGATCAAGTCGTTGTCATGGGAATGGCCTATGTGGAAGAGGGACAGGCTGTCTCCGTACGGGAGATGGAAGAATGAAACGAGGAATAATCGCAGGAGCCATTCAACGAAGACGAGTCACCATAACGGTTGTTATTTTTCTATTGCTTTTCGGGTTTGTTCGCTATATCGAACTGCCAAAGCAAGAATCGCCAGATATCAGTGTGCCTTATGCCATGGTGTATTGCGTGTATCCTGGGGCGAACCCGGAAGATATCGAGAAGATGGTCACCAAACGGATCGAGGATGAAGTGAGTGCCTTGGAGGGTATCGATAAACTAACTTCGCAATCGAAGAATTCTGTTTCTGTTGTGATTATTAAATTGAATGAAAGTGTGAGTGATGAAGAAATCGATGAAACATGGGCGGAGTTGCGTTGGCGGATGACCGATTTGCAAGCGGAGTTGCCGGCGTTTGCCCTGCCTGTTGAGGTGAATACGGATTTGATCTCAACCGCGGGGATGCTGATTTCTTTGTCCAGCACCCACTATACCTATGAGGAAATGGAACTCTACGCGGAAGAAGTAAAGGAAGCGTTGACTTCCATCGACGGAGTGAGTCGGTTTGAGATTACCGGCAAGCAGGAAGAAGAGTTGCAAATTCTTGTCGATTTTAAAAAGATGAATCAATATAATATTTCTTATGATCAATTGTCAAAGTTGATTGTCGCGTCGAATCTAGCAATTCCATCCGGCGTGATCGAGGATGAATACGGGAAGATCCAAGTCAGCGCCACAGGCATGTATTCTGAACTCGATGAGATTGCCAACACCATTGTGTACGGCTCGCAAGAGAGCGGCGCGATCGTTCGATTAAAGGATATTGCCGAAGTCGAATTTGTTCCGGCTTCGTCTAATTACAAGGTGAAGGATGACGGTGTTCCGGCACTTTTATTGACGGGGTATTTTGAGTCGGGGAAAAACGTGATTACGATCGGCGATGATGTCGAAGCGACCATCGCGGCGCTCAAGAAAGATCTGCCGGAGGATTTGCGCTTTGATACTATTGTGTATCAGCCGGATGATGTGGAGACGGCAGTGAATACGTTTATGATCAACCTGATTATGGGGATTTTACTTGTCATTCTGGTAGTCCTAGTGGGAATGGGACCAAGAAATGCGATTATCGTTTCCTTGGCAATTCCTTTGTCTATCGCCCTGACTTTCTTAGGGATGGATGGATTGGATTTGAAAATTCATGAGATTTCAATTGCCTCTCTGATCATTGCATTGGGGATGCTGGTCGACAATGCCATTGTGGTGGGCGATGCCATACAAATGAGGATTGATGTGGGGGAAGACCGTCTTACAGCCTGTGTGGATGGTGTGAAGGAGGTTGCGATTCCGATTCTGACCTCTACGATGACCACCATTGCGGCTTACGCGCCGTTCTTGCTCTTAAACAATACAGCTGGGAAATATATGCATGCCTTACCTTTGGTGGTGATGATGGCGCTTCTGGCGTCTTACGCGATTGCTCTATTGGTGACGCCGACCTTTGCGTATATGTTCTTCAAACCAAGCCATGAGCGGCTTAAAAAGAGCCGGGTGAAAGATCTATATGGAAGACTTTTGGTACGTGCGATGCAACACAGAGGACGAACTTTGGCTGGTGTTTTGGTTGTAGCCATTGCCATAGGAAGTCTTGCTTTGTTCTTGACCATGAGCGTATTTCCTTTTAAAGATACGGATCTCCTATATGTCGATGTCTATTCGGAAGTCGATGGGGACCTTGCTCGTACGGAAGCAGTGTCGGATCAAACGGTATCTATTATGAAGGAATTTTCTGAGGTGGGGAAAGTCAGTCAAGTCATTGGGGATGGCTTTCCGAAATTTGTTACGACGTTAAGCCCGCCGATTCGCTCGTCGGATTACTCGCAAGTTGTTTTCCGCTACTCCCTGGAGGAGTCGGAAATCTACGAGGATCAGCAGGATTTGGTGAATGGATTGCAGCGAAAGCTGGATCAAGAATTAGTGGGTGGGCAAGCCTTTGTGCGTCAATTGCAGCTGGCAGAACCGCGTGTCTATGGTGTGTCTGTTAAATTGATCGGTGATGACTTGTCGAAGCTTGCGAATTCCGCGGTAGATGTGCAAGAAATTTTGATGGATATTCCGGGCTCCATTGAGGTAGGAAACAATGCGGCCAATCGAATCTACGAGTATTATCTGGATGTGAATACAGATCGAGCCGCCGCTTTGGGAATCACCAAATATGATATTCAAAATGAAATGAACTTGGCTCTTAGGGGTCGTGAGGTATCGGTTTTCCGCGAGGAGGGCAAGGAATCAAATATTCGTTTGGTCAGCACCATGGAGACCCTGGAAGACTTGGAGAACTTGGCGATCTATTCACAGAGGACGGGAAACAAGATTCTGCTCAAGCAGATTGCCGATGTTGAATTGAAGAGTGAATTGCCGATTATTCGTCATGAGGATGGAAAGCGAATTGTTTCTGTCTATGCCAATGCGGGGAAGGGTTACGATCCCATTTCCATAGAAAATCAGCTGGAAACGGAATTGAAAAAAAGGGATTGGAAGGGGATTACCTTCTCCTATGATGGGGAGCGGGAATCCGTTAGTCGTTATTTTGGAGACCTGATTCCCTTGGGATTCCTGTCTTTGGCCTTGGTGTTCTTGATTCTTTTGGTGCAGTTTAATTCCTTCCTGCAGCCGGTGATTATTATGGCGACGGTACCATTGTCTTTGGTGGGATCGATTTTAGGGCTTACGATCTTCCGTCAACCCCTCTCTTTTACAGCACTCTTGGGTATGGTATCCTTAATGGGAATTGTTGTAAACAATGCGATCGTTTTAATTGATTTTATCAATTCGGAACGAGCCCAGGGCCACGATGTACAAAAGGCATGTCAAGAGGCGGTCAATAAACGGATCCGACCGATTCTCTTGTCGACAACGACAACAGTCATTGGATTGATTCCTTTAGCGATTGGGGGGAGCAGTTTGTTCCAACCCATGAGTATCGCTCTGATCTTTGGATTATTGGTTTCGACCGTATTGACCTTGATAGTGATCCCAGTTGTATATAGCGTGATGGAGGAGAGAAAAGAGTGGCGAATTATGTCCAGGAAATCAGAAAATATGTAGGAAAAAAACCGATCTTTATGCCGGGATCAGGGGTCGTCTTGTATGATGCGGTTGCCGGTGAGATCGTGATGCAAAAAAGATCTGACAATGGCTGCTGGGGAATCTTTGGAGGTGCCATGGAATTTGGCGAGCAACCGGAGGATACGGCGAAACGTGAATTGTTTGAAGAGTCAGGGGTTCGAGCAACAGCCCTCGAACTGATTGGGGTAGAAGCCGGAGAAGCCTTGTTCCATACGTATCCCAATGGCGATCAGGTCTACAATGTCGCCTGTCTCTTCGTTTGTGAAACATGGGAGGGAGTCCCTCATGTGCATGATGAGGAATCCCTGGAAATCAAATTGTTTTCTTTAGAAAATTTGCCGAAAGAAGGAGATTTGAATCCGCCCGACCGCCAGTTGATTAGACGTTTTCTCGACTGGTCCAAGAATGGTGAAATTGTGCTATAATGGAAAGACGAGGAGGCGGTTTTATGACAGTTATACGGGAACTTATAGCAATACTTTATGCAATTATCGGTATCACATGGATGCGAATTGGTCCCATGTGGGCACCCAAAATAAATCGGCTGAATGCAAAAGGGAAAGCGGAAGAAGCGGACCAGGTGACGATTGCCATGTTGAAGCGATTTGTCCGTCGTTTGATGAAAATTATTGGCATAGAAGTTGAGATTATTGGCCAGGAAAATTTACCTAAGCATGGGCATTATGTTTTGGTGGGCAATCATCAGGGCCACGCTGATCCTTTTTTTCCATTTTTATTTATGGATCGCAGCCTTGGATTTGTCGCGAAGAAGGAGATTTCGAAATTACCAATAGTTCCGTACTTAATGAAACTGGATCATTGTGTTTTGATTGATCGCAAAGATTTAAGGCAAAGCCTTGCGGCGATTCAAGAGGGAGCAGAGTTTGTTCGAAACGGATATCCCATGATGATTTATCCAGAGGGTACGCGTTCGACCTCAGAGGAAATGCTGCCCTTTAAGTCGGGTGCCATGAACTTGGCGTTAAAGGCAAAGGCGGAGGTCGTGCCGGTCACCATGGTAGGCAGCTATTGGATTCAGAAAAAAGGCAGCAACCTGATCGAGAAGGCAAAGGTGCGAGTTGTGATCGATGCGCCAATTCCAACGGCGAATATGGACCGCAGTGAAAAGAAAGCATTAAGCGGTCATGTACGTGGCATCATTGAGCAGAACTTGGAAAAATATAAGATGGAAAGATAAGAAAAAGCGTTCGGTTGATCCGGGCGTTTTTTAATGAAAACATTTTCAACGGAAATCTTTGAATCTAGTTCTTGACTTTAATACGATCATGCACTAAACTATGAACAAAGTGTTACGAAAAAGACATGAGTATGTTTGCTATAGCTGTAAGGCTATTTCAATAGGTGTGACGTCAACCCCCTTTTTGATGTCAGAAAAACGCGAGAGTCGGCCTCTCGCGTTTTTTCTTTACAGAAATATCTGACAATTTATGAACATTCCTTTACATATATCGATTACAATTACAAAAATGACATGCTTTGTACTTGACACAGACACAGATGTGAGGTAATATTAATTATAAAATGTTACGCAAATGAAATATCTTAGAAAGAAGGGGAAAAATGAAAAACATGAAAAAAACATGGATTGCATTACTACTTTTGGTGGCAATGATTCTATCAGCGGGCTGTGGCGCGCAACCAGCAGCAGATGGCGACGAGCCGGCACAAGCGGAACCTAAGATCTTCGTTTATGCACGGGGATCTGATTCTATCAGTCTTGATTCAGCGTTTGTATCAGACGGAGAATCGTCAAAGGTATTGAATCAAATCGCAGATACGCTGGTACGCTATAAAGATGGTTCTACTGAAATTATGCCTTGGTTGGCAGAGAGCTGGGACATTTCAGAAGATGGAACTGAGTATCTCTTCCATCTACGTGAAGGCGTGAAATTCCATGACGGCAGCGATTTGACTGCTGAAGATGTTGTTTGGAACTTTGATCGTCAATTGGCTGACAACAGAACGTCTGATATGCCGTATGCATCTTTTACATTTGCAGATGTTGTATCGGTTGAAGCAGTCGATCCTCTGACAGTTAAAATTATATTGACTAAACCGTCAACACCGTTTATTGCAAACTTGGCCATGAGTCTTTCTGTACAGATCTATAAGCCTGGTGATGATGTAGCGGAAAACCCAATTGGGACTGGTTCATACAAATTTGATTCTTGGAAAAAAGACGAATCCATTACACTTCTGAAAAACGAAGATTTCTGGGGCGATGAAAAACCAAGCTTTGATAAATTGATCTTTAAGGTAACAAAAGAGAATGCGGTTCGCGCAACAGAATTGATGTCAGGTCAAGTCGACATGATCGACGGAATCAGCTTCAACGATGTGGAGCAACTGGAATCTAGCGGAGAAGTAGAAGTTGAAAAGGTAGCGGGCATGAACATCAATTACATGGCGTTCAATACCACTCGCGCACCATTTGATAACAAAGAAGCACGTGTTGCCATTGCAAAAGCAATCAACACGCAAGAAATCGTAGATTTCCTTTATCAAGGATATGCGACAAAAGCGGAAAGCTTCTTCCCAGACTTTATGCCTGGATACAACGGGGATCCCGGTTTGACGGAATATGATGTTGAAGCAGCGAAGGCCGAAGTTGCTGCATTGGGATTGGATCAAACGCCAATCAAAATCATTTGCTACTCAAACCCACGTCCTTACAACCCAGCCGGTGGAAAATTGGCTGAAACTGTTCAAGCGTATTTGAATGAAGTTGGAGTTACAGCAGAAGTTGTTGTATATCCTTGGACAGATTATCGAGACAAAGTAAACCAATATGAAGGCGATATTTACTTCATGGGATGGATTGGCGACAATGGGGATCCGGACAACTTTTTGACATTGCTTGAAGGGGCTAGCATTGGCGGGTTGAACGATACTGGTTGGTCAAGCCCTGAGTTTGACGCTTTGATGAACAAAGGTCGTGAATTACCAAACGGCGAAGAGCGTTGGGAAACTTACAGGCAAGCACAAGAAGTGTTGGCTCAAGAGGTTCCTTGGGTACCAATCTCACATGCTTTGGATCTTGGCGCTTGGAGAACAAACGTTACAGGATATGAATTGCATCCAACAGGACGTGTTAATCTGTTTGGCGTAGACAAGTAGAGAATTGAGAACCGGTGCCCTTAATACGGCACCGGTTTTTTTGTTTAGGGGGTTTCTATGGGAAAATATATTTTAAGAAGATTATTGTATCTAATTCCCGTCGTGTTTGGTGTTTCCGTATTGGTTTTTACGGTGATGCATTTATTCACATCGGATCCGGCGCTGACGATTTTGGGTCAGCATGCAACGGATGCGGACGCGGCGGCCTTGCGCGAGGAATTGGGATTTAACTTGCCATTGGTTCAACAGTATTGGAATTTCTTGACCGGGATGCTGCACGGGAATTTTGGAACCTCATTATTTACACACACACCGGTATTTACGGAAGTGATGTCGCGTTTTCCAGCGACGATTGAGTTGGCTTTATTTGCAATTATTTTTGCCTCAGTTGTTGGGGTGACTTTAGGTGTTATTTCAGCTGTGAGGCGAAATACCATCTTTGATTACGCATCCATGACGATCAGTTTGATGGGGGTGTCGATGCCGATCTTCTGGCTGGGTTTGATTATGATTGTGGTCTTCTCCTTAAAGCTGGGGTGGTTCCCGGTATCTGGTCGCATTCAGATGGGATATGATCCGGCGCATGTGACAGGCTTGTATATCTTGGACAGTATTCTTACCGGAAATACAGCGGCATTTAAGAGTGCGGTGGAACATATTATCTTGCCGGGTACAGCGTTGGCCATGTATTCCATGGCGATTATCGCGCGGATGACTCGCTCCACGATGCTGGAAACCTTGGGGCAGGATTATATTCGTACCGCACGAGCAAAGGGTATAGAGGAGCGGCTTGTTATTGTAAGGCATGCCCTTCGAAATGCCATGATCCCGATTGTCACGGTGATCGGTTTGCAGATGGGCGGCCTTTTGGGCGGCGCGGTTTTGACCGAGACGGTATTCTCATGGCCGGGAGTCGGTTCCTACACGGTGGAATCCATTTTGAAATCGGATTATCCTGTGGTGCAGGGAACCGTTATGATGATGTCGATCATATTTGTATTGGTAAATTTGGGCGTGGATTTGATCTATAGTGTTTTAGATCCACGTATCAAGTATTCGTAGGAGGGACAAATGACTGAAGAAGTTAAGAACGAAAGCAACGAAGAAATTGTCCCTGTGGAGCAAGGTGTCTCTCCCTGGAGAGACATGTGGGATCGATTAAAACAAAATAAGGCAGCTATGTTTGGTCTTGCTATTGTCGGATTGCTTGTGTTTTTTGCACTATTTGGCAAGTATTTAACTCCGTACGATCCGTTGTACGGCGGAAGCCTGAAAGAGAGTCTTCAAGGACCCTCTCGTGCGCATTGGTTGGGAACCGATGAACAGGGCCGCGATATGCTGAGTCGAATTATTGCCGGAGCTGCTATCTCTTTGCGAGTTGGTTTGTCGGCTGTGGGTATTGCCTTGAGTTGCGGCATGTTGATTGGCGCCGTTGCTGGATACTATGGCGGAAAGATTGATATGATTTTGATGCGTTTGATGGATATCATGTTGGCATTTCCATCCCTTCTATTGGCGATCGCCTTTATGTCTGTTCTGGGTCGGGGAATCGAAAATGCGATTATTGCTATCAGTATCGTGACGATTCCGCAGTATGCTCGAATTGTCCGAGGATCCGTTTTGTCGGTGAAGGAGAATGAGTATGTGCAAGCAGCTCGAGCCATCGGAAACCCTGATTGGCGAATCATCCTCTATCATGTCATTCCCAATATTTTGCCACCGATTATCGTCCGGGCAACGCTGGGAATTTCTATTGCGATTTTGGATACCTCTGCCCTTGGATTCTTAGGTCTGGGTGTACAACCTCCAACAGCTGAATGGGGCACCATGCTGGGCGCAGGTCGGGCATATTTCTTTAACGCGAATCATCTGGTATTGTTCCCAGGTTTGGCAATTACCTTTACGGTAATGGCATTCAACCTTTTGGGAGACGGACTCCGGGATGCATTAGATCCACGGATCCGCAAAGGATAGGAGGGGCATATGTTACTAGAAGTAAAAGGACTGGAGACGCACTTCCATATCAAAGGAAAGGTCGCGAAAGCCGTTGATGGCGTTTCGTTCTCGGTTGGAAAAAAAGAGGTTGTCGCTTTGGTTGGCGAATCAGGCAGTGGGAAGAGTGTAACGAGTCTTTCGGTGCTGGGATTGATTCCATCGCCACCGGGAAAAATCGAAGGCGGGGAAATCATCTTTGATGGAGAGGACCTGTTGAAGAAGACAAACAAAGAAATGCAGGATGTCCGTGGAAATGAAATTTCGATGATTTTTCAAGAGCCTATGACCTCCTTGAATCCTGTGTATCCAGTTGGAAAACAAATTACGGAGGCGATTCGTCGCCACAATAAAATTTCGAAAAAAGAAGCACGCGCTATTGCCATTGATATGCTGAATAAGGTGGGTCTGCCATCCCCTGAGATTCGGGTGGATGATTATCCTCATCAGATGAGCGGCGGGATGCGACAACGCGTGATGATTGCCATGGCTTTGGCAACGGAACCGCAACTTTTGATTGCCGATGAACCAACCACTGCATTGGATGTCACCATTCAGGCGCAGATATTGGATCTGATGAATCGTTTGCGGGAAGAGACTGGCACATCGATTCTTTTGATTACCCATGATTTGGGGGTTGTCGCTGAAACGGCGGATCGTGTTGTAGTTATGTATTGCGGCAAGGTGATGGAAATGGCAAATGTGGTGGATCTATTTGATGATCCAAAGCATCCTTATACCCAGGGCTTGATTGCATCTATTCCAAAAATGGAAGGCGAGTCAGGTCGATTGACAATGATTGAAGGCAATGTACCGAATCCGATGCATATGCCGGAAGGATGTCCCTTTGAGCCGAGGTGTACGCAGTCTATGGAAATTTGCAAGCAAAAGATGCCGCAAATCCAGATGATAGGCGATCGGGAAGTACGTTGCTTTTTATATGAAGAAAAGGGGGAAGTTGAATGAAGCCATTATTGGAAGTTCGGGGCTTAACGAAACACTTTCCTGTTGAACAGGGTTTTTTATCTAGAGGAAAAAAGATGGTGCGTGCCGTTGACGACTTAAGTTTTTCCATTGCCGCAGGAGAAACCCTTGGTTTAGTGGGGGAATCGGGTTGCGGGAAATCCACAACGGGAAAATTGATTGTTCAGTTGCTGGAACCCACGGCCGGTGAATTGTTTTTTGAAGGAAAGAATATCACTCATCAGTCTGGCCGTGAACGGAGAGCCTTGGCTCGGGATATCCAAATTATTTTTCAGGATCCCTATGCCTCGTTGAATCCAAGGATGACGGTTGAACAAATTGTGACAGAACCTATGAAACTGCATCTGAATCTTGGGAAGAAAGAATTGGAGCAAGAGGTTTTGCGATTGATGAATACGGTGGGGTTGCCATCCTTTTATCGAAACCGGTACCCGCATGAATTCAGTGGCGGGCAACGGCAGCGGATCGGTATTGCACGCGCCTTGGCGCTGAAACCCAAATTGATTGTCTGTGATGAGCCGGTATCGGCATTGGACGTGTCGATTCAAGCGCAGGTTTTGAATCTCTTGGATGATCTGCAGGAAGAGTTTGGTCTGACCTATTTATTTATTGCCCACGGCTTGAATGTTATTCGTCATATTTCGGATCGCGTAGGGGTGATGTATTTGGGGAATATGATGGAGTTGGCACCAGCTAAACCCATGTACGCCAATCCCTTGCATCCCTATACGCAAGCGCTTTTGTCAGCCGTTCCGATTCCGGATCCGAAGGCTGTAAAAAACCGAATTTTGTTGGAGGGGGATGTACCAAGTCCGATCAATCCACCATCGGGTTGTCGATTTCATACCCGCTGTCGTTATGCGACAGAACGATGCAAGCTGGAAGTTCCAGTTTTGCAGGAAGTGGAACCAGAGCATTTTGTGGCCTGCCATTTGATGGATGAACGATAAAAGCAACGGAACGCGTGAATTCAATTCTCGCGTTCTTTTTAGTACGCGAAAAAATGTCTGAGGAACTTATCAGAAGTGAAATTTCGATGTACAATGTAAGGGAAATCGAATGAAGGAAGAGGGAAAGTGATGAGCAAGAAGAAAAAAACCAATGCGATCCGGCTATTGGAGCGCCAAAAAATTGCCTATGAAATACGCGAGTTCAAAATCGATGACGGTCTGATGGACGGACTGAGTGTTGCAGAAAAGACGGGGCGGATGCCAGAACAGGTATTTAAAACCCTTGTCGCGCAACGAGAAGACGGAAACATTTGTGTGTTCTGTGTTCCTGTTTCATGCTCCTTGGATTTGAAGAAAGCGGCCAAGGCGGTGGGTACAAAGCGGATTCGAATGATCCCTATGCAAGAGTTGCTGGGACGAACGGGATATGTGCATGGCGGATGTTCCCCCGTTGGTATGAAAAAAAGCTACCCCACATGGATTGATCAATCAGCCAAGGGGTATGATAAAATTTGTATGAGTGGTGGAGCCAGGGGGATTCAAGTCTGTTTGGCTCCGATAAAGCTGCAGGAAATGATTCGTTCGCAATGGGCGGATCTAACCGAGGGAGAAATCCCGCAATAAATTGGTTTGCGGCCATGGAAAATAGGCAATTGCAAAGGAGGATCATTCATGTTAGTATCTGGCAAAGATGTGATGAAGCACGCTCATGAGAATGGTTATGCTGTGGGTGCTTTCAATGTGAACAATATGGAAGCGATTCAAGCGATTATCGAAGCGGCGGAAGAACTGCAATCACCAGTGATTATTCAAGCCTCGCAAGGTGGTTTGAAATATGCAGGGGTAAAATATATCGCTGCAATGGTGAAGGTAGCGGCGGAAGCGGCTAGCGTTCCTGTGGTCCTCCACTTGGACCATGGTACAGAATTCTTGAGTCAAGTGCAATGCTTGCAAGCAGGTTGGACATCATTGATGATTGACGCATCTCATTACGATTTCCAAGAGAACATTGCAAAGACGAAAGAAATTGTGGAAATGGCGCACCAAGTGGGTGTAGGCGTGGAAGCGGAGCTTGGGAAGATCGGCGGCGTGGAAGATGATATTGCTGTTGACGAAAAAGACGCGACGTATACAGAGGTGGAAGAAGCATACGAGTTCGTCTGCGCAACAGGCGTTGATTATTTGGCGATTGCGGTTGGTACGGCTCACGGTCCCTACAAAGGCGATCCCAAGATTGACTTTACGCGCATTGCACAAATCAAAGCGAGACTAAATATTCCTTTGGTGCTTCATGGTTCATCAGGCGTGCCGAAAGAATCCATTGAGAAGGCAATTGCTGCCGGCATCAACAAAATCAACATTGATACTGACCTTCGGCAAGCTTATCATCGCGCCGTAAAGAAATTTATTACGGAAAATCCAGATGAGTATGATCCTCGCAAGATCAATACGCCTGGAAAAGAAGCGATGAAAGAAGTGGTGAAAGACAAAATGCGCATGTTCAATTCTGTGAATCAGGCGTGGAGATAGAACTAAGCAGAACCTGTGGGTTGCCACGGGTTCTTTTTTTACGCACTTTTCAATGCAAGATTCTTGCAAACGTTTTTTTAAATGTTGAAAAAAAGAGAGCATTATTCGTGTTTTTGACCATATATTTGTACTCGACCCGCTGAAGGAAGAAATTGGCCGCTTTATGGCGTATGAAAACAAAGGGAAGGTATTAATCGTTCGTGAAAAGTTTGTAATTAAAGGATATTAAAAGTTTCTGAAAAGTGTTATTATGATAGATGGCAGAGCTGTTGCTGGCGTTAAAAACGCTGAAAATAGTTGCATAGAACGAGAATCATTTGATTGAATATGAAAGAGATTATGAGTGGGGTGAAGTCATGGCTAAAGTAGGAACAGATATTGAGATTGCAAGAAACGCAAAAATGAAAACCATCGACATAATTGCGAAGGAAGCCGGAATATTAGAGTCGGAGTTGGAACCATATGGAAGATATATGGCGAAGATTTCTTTGGATGCCATGAAACGCTTGCAAGGCAAGCCGGATGGCAAATTGATCTTGGTAACAGCGATCAATCCAACCCCAGCGGGGGAAGGGAAAACAACCACGAATATCGGCTTGAGCATGGCCATGAATCAATTGGGTAAGAAGACCTTTACAACGCTGAGAGAGCCTTCTTTGGGTCCAGTTTTCGGAATCAAGGGTGGTGCCGCCGGTGGCGGATACTCGCAGGTGTTGCCAATGGAACAAATCAATCTCCATTTTACCGGAGACATTCATGCCATTACATCGGCACATAATTTGTTGACAGCGCTCTTGGACAACCATATCCATCGCGGCAATGAATTGAATATCGATCCAAGACGCGTTGTTTGGAAGCGTGTGATGGACTTGAATGATCGTGCACTCAGATATGTGAATGTTGGATTGGGTGGTCCCATGAATGGTGTACCGCGAGAATCTGGATTTGATATTACGGTTGCATCGGAGATTATGGCGATCCTCTGTTTATCCAATGATATTGAAGACTTAAAGCGTCGATTGGATCGAATTATTGTCGCTTATACATATGATGTTCAGCCAATTCGATGTAAGGATTTGAAGGCGACAGATGCCTTGGCGATTCTTCTTCGGGAGGCCTTGAATCCCAACCTGGTGCAAACGATTGAAGGAACACCCGCCATTATTCATGGGGGACCCTTCGCGAATATCGCTCATGGATGTAATAGTGTATTGGCAACCAAGATGGCTTTGAAACTTGGTGATTATGTAGTGACTGAAGCTGGATTTGGTGCAGATTTGGGTGCCGAAAAGTTTTTTAATATTAAGTGTCGCAAGGCGAACTTGACACCGGATGCCGCTGTTATTGTAGCGACTGCCCGCGCATTGAAATTCCATGGCGGGGTGGAGAAAATACGCTTAACAGAGGAAAATCTGGTAGCAGTGAAGAAGGGATTTGCCAATCTTGAGAAGCATGTGGAAAATGTGCGGAAATTTGGAATTCCTTGCGTGGTGGCCATTAACGTATTTGCAACTGACACCCGGGAAGAGCTGGATTTGATTCATCGCTTGTGTCATGAAATCGGGATCGAAGTCGTTCTGGCGGAGGTTTGGGAAAAAGGTGGAGCCGGCGGATTGGCTTTGGCGGAAAAGGTAATTGAACTGGTGGAAAGCAACCATAATAATTTCCATTATCTTTATGATTCAAATCGTTCTATTCGAGAGAAGATTATTATCATTGCCAAGGAGATCTACGGAGCGGACGGAGTGAAATTTTCCAAGGAATGCGAGAAACATATTGCGGAGCTGGAGGAATTGGGATTGGATCGCTATCCAATCTGCATGGCGAAAACACCGATGTCCTTATCGGATGATCCGCGTTTAAAGGGTCGCCCAGAAGGATTTAAAATTAATGTACAACGAATTCGCGCCAAGGCTGGCGCCGGATTTTTGATCGTATATACAGGAAATGTGATGACCATGCCGGGATTGCCGAAAGTGCCGTCCGCGGTGAAAATGACCATCGATGAGAAGGGAACGATTCAAGGGTTATTCTAAAAAAAAACATAGATAAGGGGGACGACATGATTCGAAACGAAGCGATTGATCAGGCGATGCATGTGAAACTCGAAGATGTATGCAAGGAGTTGCCCAAGCCGCCGGTTTTTGAAACTGACAAACGACGCGCACCAAAACGAGCCTTCACCTTGACGGAAGAGGAAACGGTATTGGCTCTGCAAAATGCCCTTCGGTATCTGCCGGAGAAATGGCATGAAACGATGGCACCGGAATTCCTGGAAGAACTCCGTACCCATGGCCGAATTTATGGGTATCGATTTCGTCCGGAAGGAGCCATTAAAGGAAAGGGAATCGAAAAATACAAGGGGAATACGGAAGCGGGAAAAGCGATTCAGGTGATGATCGACAACAATCTGGATTTTGAGATTGCGCTCTATCCCTATGAATTGGTGACCTATGGCGAAACGGGACAGGTCTGTCAGAACTGGATGCAATATCAACTGATTCGAAGATACTTGGAAGAGTTGAAGGAAGATCAAACCCTGGTGGTTGCTTCTGGGCATCCCGTTGGATTGTTTCACTCCGACACACACGCGCCGCGGGTGATTCTGACCAATGCCTTGATGATCGGCATGTATGACAATCAGGAAAATTGGAATCGCGCCATGCAATTGGGTGTTGCCAATTACGGTCAAATGACGGCAGGGGGATGGATGTATATCGGTCCCCAGGGGATCGTGCATGGTACCTATTCTACCTTGTTGAATGCGGCACGTCAGCGCGATGATCGCGCTGCGGATGCCGATTGCACGGGACTACTCTTTGTATCCAGCGGGCTTGGCGGCATGTCGGGCGCGCAGGGAAAATCTGTTGAAATAGCCAACGGTGTTGGAATCGTTGCGGAGGTGGATGCATCAAGGATCAAAACTCGCCATGAGCAGGGTTGGGTATCTGAGGTGAAAGAATCTCCTGAAGAGGCTTTTGCCCGTGCTGAGGAAGCCAAGGCGAAGGGAGAAGCCCTGTCGATTGCCTATCACGGTAATATCGTCGATCTCTTGGAATACGCGGCTGAGCACGAGGTAACCATTGATCTATTGTCGGATCAAACCAGTTGCCATGCGGTGTATGATGGGGGTTATTGCCCCGTTAACTTGAGTTTTGAAGAGCGAACCCGGCTCCTTTCCGAGGATAAGGAGCGTTTCGAAGCGATGGTGGACGAAACCCTGAAACGCCACTTTAAGGCGATTCAGGCATTGGCGCAACAGGGTACCTATTTTTTTGATTATGGAAACAGTTTTTTAAAAGCCGTTTTTGACGCGGGTGTGCCCGAGGTCTGCAAGAATGGGTTGGATCCCATAGATGGATTTGTGTTTCCGTCTTATGTGGAAGATTTGATGGGGCCATTATTTTTTGATTACGGCTATGGCCCGTTTCGTTGGGTTTGTTTATCGGGTGATCCAAAAGATCTCGACAAAACCGATCAAGCGGCCATGGATTGCATTGATCCGAATCGAAGGTTTCAAGATCGTGACAACTACAATTGGATCCGGGACGCAAAGAAGAATGCCTTGGTGGTGGGAACGCAAGCGAGGATTCTCTATCAGGACGCCATGGGCCGAATGAAAATCGCCCTTCGTTTCAACGAGCTGGTCAGGGAAGGCAAGATTGGCCCCGTCATGCTTGGGCGCGATCATCATGATACCGGAGGCACGGATTCTCCATTTAGGGAGACCTCCAATATCAAAGATGGCAGCAATATTATGGCGGAGATGGCGACCCATTGCTTTGCAGGCAATGCGGCGCGGGGCATGACCATGATCGCCCTGCACAATGGTGGCGGCGTCGGCATTGGAAAGGTCATCAACGGTGGATTCGGTCTACTCTTGGATGGCAGCGAAAGGGTCGATGAAGTGATCAAGTCCGCTATTCCATGGGATGCCATGGGCGGCGTAGCCAGACGCGGCTGGGCGAGAAATCCCCATGCCATTGAAACAGCAATGGCTTATAATAAAGAATTTGTTGGAAAAGATCATATCACACTTCCATTTCTGGCGGATGTCGATGCATTGACAAAACTGGTCAAGGGGGAATAGGAGGAAATCATGGAGAAAAAAGCGCTGTATCAAAGTGTTCCTAATTTCAGTGAAGGACGAGATCTGAAAAAAGTTGAAAAGATCATCGATTGCTTCCGTGGAAATCCAGGCGTGAAGCTTTTGGATTATAGCTCTGACGCCGATCACAATCGTTCGGTTGTAACCGTGGTTGGGGAACCTGAACCCTTGAAGCAAGCCTTATTTGCCGCTGTGAAAATTGCGACGGAATTGATTAATTTGACCACTCATCAGGGACAGCACCCGCGCATGGGCGCAACGGATGTGATAACCTGGCAAAGGTGCGAAAGGGCGGATTCGAAGCCATGGCAGAGAAACTGAAGGAAAAAGAGTGGACACCGGATTTCGGTCCGGCGGCGTCGCATCCAACCGCGGGCGTTACCGCTGTTGGTGCGCGAATGCCTTTGGTAGCCTTTAATGTGAATTTGAATACCAATGATTTGTCCATTGCGTCAGCCATTGGCAAGAAGGTGCGTCATTCTTCCGGCGGATTGCGATTTGTGAAAGCCATGGGCGTTGCCCTAGAGGATCGTGGGATCGTGCAGGTTTCGATGAATATGACCAACTACACCAAAACGGCGCTTTATCAAGCCGTTGAGATGGTGCGATTTGAAGCGGCTCGATACGGGGTTTCCGTGATTGGGACAGAATTGATTGGATTGGCGCCGATGGCTGCCTTGATCGATTCGGCCGTTTATTATATGGGTCTTGAAGACTTCTCGTATGAGCAAGTGCTTGAAACCCATTTGATGGAGTAGGTGAGAATGATGTTATGGATTCAAAATCCATCAGAGGTTATTACTTGTCATGCCAATCAACCGAAATCCGGTAGCGCCATGCAGGATATTGGTAGGCTCACCGGAGTCGAAATTCTGATTCGAAATGGCCTCATTGAGGCGATCGCGCCGCGTATTGATCTGGAAGCCAAGTATGATCTTGCCCATGCAAAGGTACTAGACGCGGAGGGCCGCGCGGTCTTACCGGGGTTTATCGACTCTCACACCCATTTGGTGTGGGGCGGTGAGCGCGCCGAGGAATTTTCTTGGCGACTTTCAGGCATGGACTATATGGAGATTATGAACAGAGGCGGCGGCATTGCCGCCACTGTGGAGAAGACGCGGGCGGCATCGGAAGATGAACTGATTGAAGCGGCAGGCAAGCGGTTGGATTCCATGCTTCGCATGGGCGTTACAACGGTGGAAGCCAAGAGCGGATATGGATTGAACTTAGAAACGGAAATCAAGCAATTGCAAGCAGCTGAAGAGCTCAATCAAATTCACCCGGTGGATTTGGTGCACACGTATATGGGCGCCCATGATATCCCGAAAGGAATGGAGAAAGAAGCGTATATCGCCTCAATACTTCAAGATTTGACTGGGATCCGTGAGAAGACAAAAGCCGAGTTTTTTGATGTGTTTTGTGAGAAAAACGTCTTTGAAATTGAAGATACCCAAAAGCTTTTGGAAGCAGCGAATCGTCACGGTTTCAAATTGAAACTTCATGCCGATGAGATCGTTCCTCTGGGAGGAGCGGAATTGGCGGTGTCCATGGGAGCAACCTCTGCCGATCATCTGTTAAAGGTGACGGATGACGGCGTGCGCGCCTTAGCAGAAGGGGGAACCATTGCGACCCTTTTGCCGGGGACTGCCTTTAGCCTGCAGACGGACTATGCACCGGCACGTCGTTTGATTGAAGCGGGCTGTTCGGTTGCCTTGGCATCGGATTTGAATCCCGGGAGTTGTCATTCCGAGTCGATTCCCTTGATTATTGCATTGTCCTGTCTGCAGATGGGTATGACCATTGAAGAGGTGATTACGGCACTGACGATCAATGCAGCGGCGGCAGTGAATCGATTGGATACCATTGGATCTTTGGCTGCTGGCAAGCAGGCGGATCTGATTCTCTTGGATGCGCCGAGTTATTTTCAATTGATCTATCATCTTGGGGTAAACAGTGTAAAAACCGTTGTGAAGAAGGGTCGAGTCGTTTATCAGAGAGACTATTAGGAGGAATCATGTTACAGGAAAAGAGAGTCGATGAGTTTATGGAAACCCTCGCGTCCAATGCGCCGGTTCCTGGCGGTGGGAGTGTAGCTGCATTAAGTGGAGCTGTTGCGGCAGCTTTAACGGAGATGGTGGCGAATCTAACGATTGGGAAAGCAAAATATGCGGATTCAGAGGCAGAGATGCAAGAGATTTTGGTTGCCTTTGCTGAATATCGAGAAGCCTTTTTAAGGGGAATGGATGAGGATGCGCAAGCCTTTCATTTGGTGATGGATGCTTTGTCCATGCCGAGAGAGACGGAAGATCAGAAGAGCGTTCGAAAAGAAACCATGCAAAATGCATTCAAGGAAGCCTCCCGTGTGCCCATTGAAACAGCGCGGTTGGGTATGAAATTGTTCCCAGGGATCCAGACGGTTGTTGAGCGGGGCAATCAGAATGCCGCATCCGATGGATTGGTTGCCGCTATGATGGCACGTAATGCGATTTTAGCCGCCTTGTTCAATGTGAGAATCAATCTTCAGTCTATTAAAGATGAAGTTTTTGTTGCAGCGATGCGAAAAGAAGTTCTTGAACTGGAGCGAAAAGCCAATGCGGAAGAAACAAAAATCTTAAATTCAGCTCAATTTTAGCTTGTAAAGCGTCGGAATTGCTCCGATGCTTTTCTCTTTTACAAAACTATGATAAACTTGTAATGAATACAAAATTAGATTGGGGTGAAATGATGGATCTAAATATTCCTTCTTTCTTGAGAAATCAGGGAATCAAAGCTTCTTATCAACGGATTCGTATCTATGAGTATCTGATGAATAACCGCACCCATCCAACGGTTGCGGAGATTTACAATGCTTTAATTACAGATATTCCTTCCTTGTCGAAAACGACGGTGTACAACACCTTAAACCTCTTTGTAGAAAAAGAGTTGGTGGAAGAGGTCACCATTGAAGGAAGTGAAATGAGATACGATATCAAGGATCCAGAAGGGCATGGGCATTTCAAATGCACCCAATGTCATCGGATTTTTGATGTTCCGGTTCAGATCGAAAAGATTTTCACTGATGAATTGAGCGAGTTTCACGTACAAGCACAATTTGTACACTTTGTGGGGATTTGTCCAGACTGTCTGAAGAAGAACAGCTAAGGGGGAAGTACGATGCCTCAAATTCAAAAGGAATCCGTTAAAAAGAGAATTATGAAGGAAGCGAAGGCTGCCTTTCTACTTACGGGTTATCAAAATACATCTATGCGGCAGATTGCTCAGAAATCGGATATGACCGTGGGGAATCTGTACCGATACTTTGAAAATAAAGCGAGTCTTTTCGGCGCGATTGTGGATCCCTTTTTAGGGGAGATTGACAAGATTTTGAAGGAAACCACCAAAGACTGGGTCAGCCTGCAGACACCGCCGACGGGGGTCTTTGACCTGAAGGGCAAACCCTACCAGGAAGCCATAATGAATATGACACGATTTTTAGTGCGCATCATTCGCAAGCATCGGGACGAATCGATTTTGGTGTTGACCAAGAGTGAAGGTTATCTGTATGGAAATACCTTGCAGGATATGGTCGGGTGGATTCATGCAGTGTTTGTGGAGCGAGAGCGAGTCTTAGGGCGAACGATTTTACCCATTTATACAAAGGCTTTGGCCAGCGGATTTATGCAAAGCTTGATCGTTTTGATTCAGGGATCGAAAAGTGATGAAGAGGCAGAATTGGCCTTGATGCAATTGATTGAAAATTATTTTCAAATTCCGGCACAGACGGACAATCTGGTTGATTAATACATAGTTATTTGTTACAATGAATGCAATTAGATAGGAAATATTGATGCGCAAGAAGAGTAGCCAAAAGAATCAGGATAGCGAACAGGGAATGGTGGAAGCCTTGTCTAGAGATTTTTGGTGAATGGACTTGCAAAATGGCTGATGAATACATAGTCAGACCCGGTTCCCGCCGTTACGGGATAAGCGGGATGCAAGTCGCATCCAACAAAGGTGGCACCGCGGAGAGATTCGTCCTTAAACCCAATATGGGTTTAAGGACTTTTTTTATTTACGATGAATAGATCTTCGTTAAGCAATTAGCAAAGGGTAGAATTTGCTAACACAGAGCGTAAGGCACCAATCTGCGAATATGCTTTCAAACGAAGATGGTCTGACTTGAACAGGATTCAAGGCAGAATTCATTAGTTGAGAAAGGAGGAAATTGAGATGGAAGAAAAAAAGATTATTTTTAGCGGCATTCAACCAACTGGGGTGTTTACCCTAGGCAATTATTTGGGGGCAATTCGCAATTGGAAGAACTTACAGAATGAATACAACAGTATTTTTTGTGTTGTCGATCTGCATGCCTTGACCGTGCGCCAGGTGCCAAAAGATCTTAGACATCAAACCTACCAGGCATACGCTTTATTGTTGGCTTGTGGAATTGATCCAGAAAAAGCCTTGGTGTTCGTGCAGTCCCATGTGTCTGGACATACCGAGTTGAGTTGGATTCTCAATAATTATACCTATTTTGGAGAATTGAGCCGCATGACGCAGTTCAAGGTTAAGTCGCAAAAACATGAAGATAATATCAATGCGGGATTGTTTGACTATCCGGTCTTGATGGCGGCGGACATTCTCTTGTATCAAGCAAATTTGGTGCCAATTGGCGCCGATCAAAAGCAGCATTTGGAATTGGCGAGGGATGTTGCAGATCGCTTCAACAATGCCTATAGCCCAACTTTTGCTGTACCAGAGGGGTATTTTGGAAAATCTGGCGCGCGGGTGAAGAGTCTGCAAGAACCTACGAAGAAGATGAGCAAGTCAGACACCAACGACAAGGGATATATTCTTTTATTGGATTCGCCAAATGTGATTCGAAAGAAATTCAGAAGTGCTGTGACAGATTCCGACGCCAGGGTTGCGTATGATCCAGAGAACAAGGCTGGGATCGCGAACTTGATGGAAATTTATCAAGCTATTACAGGTGAATCATTGGAGGCAATCGAAACGAAGTTTGAAGGGCAAGGATATGGGGCGTTCAAGGATGCTGTTGCCGATGTGGTAATCGGAGAACTTGAGCCGATTCAAAAGCGATTTGAAGAATTGATGAGCGATAAGAAGGGCTTGGAAGCGATTATGAAAGAGCATGCTGAAAAAGCAAGTCGCATGGCTGTGAAAACCCTTAGAAAAGTGAAGAAAAAGATTGGTTTGGTTCAAGTTTAAGACTCAATCAAGTCTAAGACTCAACTGAGTCAAGAAAAACCCTCAAGCCCGATTTAATCGGATTTGAGGGTTTTTCTTATTTCATGCAGGTAAAAGAAGTTGATGTCCACCGTCGGTATTTACAATTGTAGCAAGAGGGATCCAGATCCGAAACGCATTCATCCTCGTCATCGACTAGAAATGAAGTGCAGGACTTTGCTATTTCATGAACGATTTCCCAGTCTTCTTGACCGCCTTGATAGGCGGGACGACCATGCTTATTTGCGATAAACAAAGGTTTGTCCATTCTAATATCCTTTCAAATGCTGCTTGGTGCAGTTCTTCCACTGCTGATCCTTAGGATCGCGATAGAGAAGCAAAATGGATTGATGATCCAAGAGTACTGTTTTCACTTTCTTGGATAAGAAGACAGGAGTATCAAGGGGTAAGGCTCCTTTGTTGATGTCTTCCACTCGATCGATGCCAGGATGATTCATCAATTCCTGAACGGTGCTTGTTTCCGCGTTCGAAGGAATTTGATGATGACCCTTGAAGCGTCCGTCATTTCCCGTCAGCCGCAAGCCGGTTCCAGCCAAGGCACCGATGACGCCATCACCAGTTCCCCCATGTTCGGAAAGGTGGATGGCCAATTCTTTCGCCAAGCCATAGGCATCCGCCTTGGTTAGCACTTTTTTCTTTGCGCTTTCGCCGAATGCTATCAGTTTTTGCGGAGCCTGCAAGGTTTCTTCGTTGCAGACGCAGAGTCCAGGATCCGAGCCTTCCGCACTTTCAGTCTCTAAAAAGTGAGAGGCATACGTGATAATTGATTCCAGATGATCCTCGTGGATCGTCGCTCGAAAGCACATGGAACTGTTATGGGAGGTATAGGGAATGTCTTCATGGATAAACAGTTGATGACGGGTCACACCGGAGCATGAACCCCACCCCTTTTCCTCAATGCTTGCAGCGATTATTTCACACAGCTCACCGGTTCCGGCACTTTCTAGATTATCCGTATCATCGATGGTCAATAATATTTTCATGTCGTCCTCCTCTATTTGATATTTCTCATGCCTTTTCCGATCATGACTTGCTCAAGGAGCTCATCTGATATTTCATACTCGAAGAAATCGCGGTAAAAGCCTCGTGCCGCTTCTTTCACATCAAGGTCTTCGAAATAGTCGGGATACAGCGTTTTTGCCGTCCATAGAATGGCCAAAGGCGTCTCGATGGAGGTCGGATGTCCCCAGCGTGAAATACCATTTGGCATCAAATAGACGCGATCATTTCGGACAGCGCTTAGGGTTTTCCATTGATCCTTGGTGCGGATATAGTTATCGACCCCGTCTTCGTTGACGAGAATCACATCGGGATTCCACATCATGATCTGCTCCAAGCTGGCGAAATATTTGTTGTCCGTAAAGTCCAATGGATCATCCAATGAGACGTTTATTCTACGGGGATCGTCGCAACAATCGTTTCTACGCGTTCGATGCAGTCGTTATAAAAGTCGATGTAGCTTTTTGCTTCTGTTTCTTCTTGCAATGCAATCCCCATCTGCTGAACGAGAAATTGCTGTTCCTCGATGGAGTTGAAATCCACAACAAAATAGGGAATGTGGAGTTTGTCGAATTTCGCGGTTTCTTTTTCGAAGGTCGCCACCTCGGAATCAATAAAAATCAGATCAGGGTCGGCTGTTAGAACCTCTTCGATGTTGATGCTGCCGCTGACTTTGGGAATCACGGATTCCCCGATGGACGGGCAGATTTCCAAAAGCAGCTTGTCTCTGCGCAATCCATTGCTGATGGCCGTTATTTTTTCGCCTTCTCCCAGCATGGTTGTGATATGCCCGGCAACGGCAAAGAGCGTGCCGATGGAATCCATTTCATCGGGTACTGCCACTTCGCGACCATGGGTGTCGGAGACAATGAATGTTGCAACCGATGGTTCCTGAGTAGACGATTGTCCGGATGAACAGGCCGTTAGGAGAAGGCTCGTCATCAATAGGAGAATCAAGACTTGTTTCTTTATCCGATCTTGTCGCATATCATCATCCTTTCCTTCTTGTTTGTAGTTTTTGTGGGAACGATGGTTTTTAATCCACCGGCTTGTCCATTTTGAATCGAAAGGATTTGGGAATTAACGCCAAAGACTTGTTCGATATTGGGTACAGTAAGCACCTCGTCGGGTTGGCCGATTTGTAAGATACGTCCCTGTTTCATCATGGCAACACGAGTAGGAACCCCGTTACTTTGCAGATAGAAAGCGTGGTTCGGGAAATGGGTTGCCATCATGACCGATAAATTCTGGGTTTTGATCATTTTCACGATGGTTTCCAAAATCATCATCTCATGGGCAAAATCCAGATGAGCTGTGGGTTCGTCCATCAAAAGTAGGGGCGTTTTTTGTGCAAGGGCGCGTGCCAGAATGACTAGCTGCCGTTCGCCGCCGCTTAATTGCGTAAAGATTCGATCCTGAAAAGAAATAATTCCGATCTGATCCAAGGCATCCAAGGCGATTTGCATGTCGTTTTCATTTGGACTGGCGAACACACCGGTATAGGGGGTTCGGCCCATCAGCACAAAATCCAATACCTGATAGGGAAAGGTGTTGCGCCTCGATTGAGGCACATATCCGATTTTCTTGGATAGTTCTTTGGTGCGCATTTTTCGTAAGTCTTTTCCTTCAAAAAAGATCTGCCCTTTTTGCATGGAATGGGCACCAATCAAATGATCCAGAAGGGTTGTTTTTCCACATCCATTGGGACCTACCAGGCAGAGTACCTCCCCTTGATCCATATGGAGGGAAACGTCCTGCAGGGCATCCAATTGTGGATAGGCAAAAGATAAATGTTGAATTTCAATAACATGCATTACCATCCACCTCCCTTGGTTCGCTTCAGCAGGTACACATAAAAGGGACCGCCTACTAAGGCTGTTAAAATGCTTAAGGGCAATTCGCTACCAGTCAGCATCCGGCCTGCGTTGTCGATTAAAATTAAGAAACAAGCGCCGATGGACATGCTGGCTGGAATGAGATAACGATTGTCATTGCCCACAATCATACGCCCGATATGGGGAATGACGAGACCAATCCAACCGATGATTCCACTAACACTGACGGCGCCGGCAGTGGCCAGGGTTGTGAAGATGACAACCGCCATCTTGTAGAGTCTAATATTCAGTCCTAGGGACCGTGCTTCTTTGTCGCCCAGGGACAAGACATTGATTCTCCATCTCAAAGCGAATAATCCCAGGGTGCCTACGGCGATGGGCAGAAGAGAGATGCTGATTTCCCGATAGTCTGCATTGGCCAGGCTGCCCATCAGCCAGAAAACAATGGTAGGCAATTGATCATAGGGATCCGCGACATATTTCAGAAATGATATCAATGCGGAAAAAATCGAAGAGACGATAACGCCGCCCAATACCAACATGATATTCGGTACCGTACTGTAGATGCGTCCAATCATATAGCTCAACATTACTGCGAGCAGGCTGAAGGCAAAAGAAAGCACATAGATCATCACAACGTTGTCGAATAGGATGATGCCTAGGGCAGCGCCAAATCCTGCACCGGAGCTGACCCCAAGAATGCCGGAATCAACCAACGGGTTATGAAAGAGTCCTTGAAGGGAAGCGCCGCTGACTGCCAAGGCTCCACCAACCATAGCACCTAAAATGGCGCGTGGAAGTCGAATATCCCATACCACTGCTTGAGCGATATCAGGAACGGCAACGGGATTTCCTGTTATTTTGCTCCATACAGTATCAATAACCATTTGGGCAGAGATGGGATACCTTCCGATGAAGATGGAAAGAATGATAAAGAGTAGCGGCAAGAGCACAAAAAGAAGGGGAGCACCTTTCTGGATTGCACGTCTGCGCGTTGACTTCAGTTTCATGATTTTTTTCTGCGGCTAACAAGAACGCCTGCTATGATTACGGCACCAATTATACCAATAAATACGGGTGCGATATTGGGCGTGGAACCTGCAGGTTCATCCTCAACAGGACCACCAAGGGTTGTAAATGAGATTTCAAGATCATCTTCCAGCGCAGTGCCACTTTTTGAAGTGAGTTCCTTGCTGATTTTCACAACGTAGGTTGTTCCTTCCGATAAAGCACCTTCGGGTCGTATGGTTAGATAGTCTCGTTTTTCACGGTCGACTTGGTCATCCGCCATAATCAGTTCAAAGGGGATTGTATTCCCGTCTTCATCAACGAAGTCGATGCAGGTCTTGTTGTTTTCTGAGACCTTCATATTAACAACATTTTTTGAAAACATCAGCTCGATTTCATCCAGCTCCATTGCGACATCAACCGCGCCATTTTCTGGACTGGAGGATTCAAGAGTCAGGGGTTCGCCATTTGCGGCAAATCCGCTGGTGGCAAGCAAGCAAAGTAAAAGTAATAGACCAATTGTTGAGACGAGGTTCTTTTTCATAAGACAGCTCTCCTTTTGTTATTCGTCAGAAACAGAAAAATCCCCCTAAAAAGGAGGAATGATTGCGGCTAATAAGTCCCTGAGCATCTCCTTTCCAAATACGGGAGGCTAGAAGGTTTCCCTTGTAACCCATCGGTCTAAGCACCATGGCATTGCGGTAGGTGAGAAGACTCGGAGTACTGACGATATATGATTGGTTTCATTATACAAAATTTTCAAGCGCTTGTGCTAAAAAAAGCAAAAAAAACTGAAGTTTTGCGAAAAAGGATGAGGATCTCATGGATTCAAAGCCTTTGTTAAGAAGAAATGGCAATCATACCAAATGATCAAGGAATTGACTTCCTTAATCATTTGGTGAAAATCCCATAAATGATTTGACGAAATTGGCAGTTCAAGGTAGGGTAAAGGTGTTGTAAAGATGCGATTTGATAGAAGCATGAAGGAATGGGATGTAAAGGAGAAGCGAATTGAAACTAGTGATGGACTTACACACACATACAGTGGCGAGTAGCCACGCCTTCAGCACCTTGAAGGAGAATATAGAAGCGGCAGCGGAAAAAGGATTGGCTGTTTTAGGCACCAGTGATCATGGCGGTGGCATGCCGGGAGCGGCACATCCGTATATGTTTTCGAATTACCGCGTCGTACGCCCAGAGATGATGGGTGTTCAAATTCTTCGAGGGATTGAAGCAAACATAACGAATTATGAAGGTGAGATTGATATTGTACCGTTTATACTAAGCAAGGTAGATTATGTGATTGCCAGCATTCATCAACCCTGTTACACCACTGGCTCGAAAGAGGAGAACACCAACGCCTTTGTAGGTGCTATGAAGAATCCTCACGTTAAGATCATCGGACATTCCGACGACGATCGTATCCCAGTGGATTTTGATCGATTGGCGAAGGCTGCGAAGGAAACCGGTGTTGCTCTTGAGTTGAATAACTCATCTTTGGTGCCAAATTCGGTTCGAAAGAATGGAAAAGTAAATGCAACAGCAATGCTGATTGCGGCTAAGAAACACGGCGCGAAGATTCTTCTTGGCAGCGATGCGCATATCTATTTGGATGTGGGACGCTTCGATGAAGCCCTTGCTCTGATCGAAGAGGTGGACTTCCCAGAAGAATTGATCATCAACACGAGTGTTGAGAAGTTGAAAGAACTTTTGAATCACGAATAACGAGACATGCGTGAAAGACTTGCGCATGTTTTTTTTATGGATATTTGAAAAGAATCTCTTTGTTATGTTGGAATCCATGGCTGTCGGAAGTGTTTATTGGGGAATTGGGTACAAGTATTGAAAATAATAAAGCAAGAGGGTTTGTCATGGAAACGATCATTATGAAAATGGAGATAGTGGAGCAAGTGAATCAAGCTTATTTGATTCGGATTGCTTTTGGCAAAGAAAACGCGCATATTCTCTTTGAGCCTGCAAAAAAGGCACTGTGTCATTTGGAGGAAACTGATTTTTCAGCATGGCTTCAGCGGCATGAATATCAATTGAGAACCATGTTGCACAATAAACGATTGGACACCTTTTATCCAGGGTTTCGACTGACCTTTGTTTTCTGGCTTGGAAAAGATGTGGCAGCGTACAATGATCGATCAAAGCTAGTGGTGCTGGACAAGCGGCGGGCGGCTTGGAAGAATTATGTCATTGCTTATTCCGATGAGAAAATCGACAAACTTTTTACGGATGCTTCCTTAATGGAGAAAACTGGGAAAGGCGGGCTTGCTGTCATTCATGAGGACAGGAATGGAGAGTATTCGTTGTATCAGGAATCGGTCAACGGTCTGGGAAACAATTTGCTGGAATTGATGGCGGTGATTAAGGGTTTGGAAATTCTGAGGGATGTGGAAAAAATTCGGATCGTCACAGACTCTCAGTATGTGAGGAAAGGTTTGACGGAGTGGATTGTCAACTGGGAGCTCAATGATTGGATGACCGTGAACGGCGAGAAAGTGAAGAATATTGAGATGTGGCAGCGTTTTAATGAGTTGTCCAAGGGCAAATATATTGAATTTGAATGGGTGAAAGGTCATAGCGATCACTTTGAGAACACTCTTTGTGACCTGTATGCGCGAGCCGCATCCAATAAAGAACAATAATCCCTGAGTGAGATTTCGCTCAGGGAATTTTTTTGGATTGACTACATCGTGTATTTGTCTTTTTCTGGATTTTCTCGGGTATAGAGTGTGTAAGAGAATTATGCTGTTTAAAGGCAAGTGAACAGGAAAGATGCAGGGAGGGTAGGATGAATGCCTTGATCGTAAAGGGAAACATTATTTATACCAAGGAAATGGAGCAATTTGAGGTGTTTGAAAACAGTTATCTGGTTTCTGTTGACGGCAAGGTAGTGGGGATTTACAAAGCGCTACCAGATGCCTATTCAGACATGCCGATCGAAGACTACGGGAATCGATTGATTATTCCTGGATTTGTGGATCTCCATGTTCATGCGCCGCAATATTTGCAAATGGGTCTGGGGATGAACAAGCAATTGTTGGAGTGGTTGACGGAGTACACATTTGAATTAGAAAAGAAATTCAAAGATCTGAATTTTGCTCAGAAGGCCTACGAATACTTTGCGGAAGATCTGGTTGCCAGCGGAACTTTGCGGGCATGCGTCTATGCAACCTCTTCAACAGCGGCAACGGAAATTTTGTTTGAAATTTTAAAAGAAAAAGGGATTGGCGCATATATTGGAAAGGTGAACATGGAGAGGAATGCTCCGAATTCAATACTGGAATCGATGGAAGATTCCTTGGAAGGAACAAAATATTTGATCGGGAAATACAAGGATGAAAAGTTGGTTAAGCCCATCTTGACCCCACGGTTTGCGCCGTCCTGTACGCAGGAGTTGTTGGGTGAGCTTGGCAAGATCGCGAATGATTATGATGTACCCGTTCAGTCTCATTTGTCAGAGACGAAACGGGAAGTGGAATGGGTGCGGGAACTTTTTCCTGACGCAAAAAATTACCTCGATCTCTATGGGAGAAGCGGGCTATTGAAGAATGCCATCATGGCCCATGCGATCTACCTGGAGGAAGAGGAGATGATGGAGGCTAAGGAGCGGGATGTCATCTTGATTCATTGTCCCGATTCCAATATCAATCTTCGGAGCGGGATCATGCCGGTTCGAGAATATTTGAATCGAGGATTGAAGATCACCTTAGGCAGCGATGTGGCGGGTGGTCATCGGCTTGCAATGAATGAGGCCATGGTGCGGGCGATTCAGTTGTCTAAATTGATAAATATACAATCACCTGAGGTTGAACCGCTTCGTGTCTCTGAAGCATTTTATATGGGAACCAAGGCGGGGGGGGCTTTTTTTGGAAAGACGGGCAGTTTTGAGGAAGGATATTTCCTTGACGCCTTGGTGATTGAAGATCACCCTTTGGTCGCAAAACTCTATTCGATTGAAGAACGATTGGAGAAGTTTTTATACACAGGGAACAGTCAAAATATTTGCGCGCGATATGTCGAAGGAAAACAGATTTAGAATGGATGAAGGTGCTCGAGAAATCGCGCGCCTTTTTTATCTTTATAAAAATATGGTAATATAGATGAAAAGACCCGGAAAACGATTCGCGGCGAATGGGAGATGCAATGAAGAAGCAGAGAGTTAGGAACTTTCAATTCACAAAATTCATACTGGCGATCTTGTTGATTGCATTGGTCAGCTATATCGGCTTCATTACCTATCAAATTCGGTCATCCGAGACGGGTGCCGGTACTCTCTTTACTCAGATTCCAGAACAGCAGTATGTGATTATTACGGATGATGAGGAATCATATGCTCATGCGACATTTATGGACGGTGTCAGTACCGCAAGCGAGAGTTTGAATGTTGTGGTGAAAATCGAGCCCATCGAGGACGGCACAAATGAAGATGAAATCGAAGATGCTTTCAAAGCCAGCATGTATGCCCATGTAGATGGCATCGTACTGAAGCTTGCCAACAATGATCGGGCGGAAGTGTATATCAAGAAGAGCGAGGAGCGGGGAATTCCTGTTGTTGTCGTTGGGAATGATTCCATTACCAGCGAGAGAAGCGCTTATATCGGAACAAACAAATACAATTTGGGTCTGAGTGTGGGCGAACTGATTCTATCAGATGAGGCCGCAGAAAATGTACTGATTGTTTTTGATTTCGATTATACCGATAAGAAGGGTGCAGCTACCAATAACTATCTGAATGGATTCTTATCTGCGATCAAGGAGAGTGATGGACGTAAAATACAAACCTTGTTTTTGGAAGAAAATCAGCGAATCGAGTCAACGGTCAAGTCTGTTTTGGACCAGGACAAGCTGGATTATATCATTGCCACAGATCCAATCAATTCCTTGCGTGTCACAAAGGCGTTGATTGATCTCAATGAAATTGGCAACATTAAAATTATTGCGAGCAGCCAGCATCCAGATATTGTAAATTATTTAAAAAAAGGCACCATAGTGGCGTCTGCTGTCGAAGATTTTCAGCTGATTGGCAGCGGAGCGATTCAAACGATCTATGAACTGGGTCATCAACGCTCGACTTCGGCGTATCAGGCAATCCCTTTTAAAATTATGGGGCAAGAAACGGCAGGTGAACTCGATGATCTTGAATAATGTATTTACTGGAAACAGTATTCGAAATCATATCACTCGGTTTGTTTTTTTGCTTTTAATCTGTTTTCTTCTGGTGTATGCTTTTGTTTTCTTTTCTACGATCAGTGTGAATGAGAGAACCGGTCAAATGTTTGATCTCAATAAGGAGTTAAGTCGTTTGGAAGTGATTTTGGCGGATTCAAACGACAGTATCGGGAAGTATTTGGATACAAAAGATTCAGATGCCTTTATTATCTATCTGGATCGTCGAATGGAGATTGAAGCGTTTATTGAACAGTATGATACCGGGTTGAGCTATGATGAGACAAAATTGCAATTGACCAATATCAGTCAGATGTTGAAAGAGTACTTGAATGAGGCGGAGCAAGCGATCGAATTTAAGCGAGGTCGTTTTACCATAGAGTATATTCAGTCCTTCGAAAATACCCAGGATTTGATCTCCTATATAGAAAAGAAAATGAACGAGATCAGTTTGTCGGAGGTTGCGGTCAATCTTGCGAACTATAATAACTTGACCGAATCTATCAAGCGATTGACAACATCCTTTTTGATGGTTACCGTTCTCTTGATTTTGATCAGTATTGTTTTTATCTATGACTATACGGATAAGGTGATTCACCCGATTGAGAGGCTTTCGAAGTACTCGAAAGAAATCTCAAAAGGAAATTATAATGAAGTAACGGGGGAAGATTTATACTTCGATGAAGCGATGGTGTTGCTAGAATCCTTTGGCAACATGGCACGAAGCATTAAGCTGTATATCGAGGATATTAAAGATAAGGCGACCACGGAAAATAAATTGAGGATCTCGGAGATCAAAAATCTACGGATGGGGAACATTGTCAAAGAAGCGGAACTGAAGGCGCTGCAATCGCAGATCAATCCGCATTTTCTTTACAATACGCTTAACGCAGGTGTTGGTTTGGCAGAGGTTGAGGAGGCGGAGCGCACCTCCGATTATCTGGATCATTTGGCGATGCTCTTCCGATACAATCTAAAAGGCCTCGAAAACAGGGTAACGTTGCGTGACGAAATCAGGAATATTGAAAACTATTATCAGTTGATGAAGGTGCGATTTGCGGATGGAATTGAGTTTGTTTTTAATCTGGATGAAGAGCTTTTGAATCTGGAAATGCCACCCTTGATTTTGCAGCCCCTTGTTGAAAATGCGTTTGTTCACGGCTTCAGAGATAAGGAGTATGGGCGAAAGGTGGAAATTTCTGTAATACGTGAGGCGAAATGTGCAAAGATTGAAGTATTGGATAATGGAACGGGCATCTCGATCGAACAGTTAAAAGCGATTAAGAATCGATCGATGTTGGAGTTGGATCAACTAATCGAATCGCATGTAATGGCAATCGATCCGGAACACGGACATACCACCGGGTTGGGTGTTGATAACGTGAAGAGCCGACTGGAGTTGTTTTACGACTCCAACGAGGTATTTGATATCGAGAGCAAAGAAGGAGAATGGACAAAAGTGACAATCAGAATTCCGATTGAGGTGACGCATGTATAGATTACTGATCGTTGATGACGAAGCAATTGTATTGGACACCTACTCGCATATCGTGAAAATCAATTACGCAAATATCGAGATTGAGACAGCGCGAACAGGGGTGGAGGGTTTGTTGAAACTGGAAGCATTCAGACCACATCTCGTAATTACGGATATTCGCATGCCAGGCATGAGTGGGCTGGAGTTTATCAAAGAAGCCAGGAAATTTGACCAGAAGGTGAAAATCATCATCGTATCTGCGTATGAGCAATTTGAATATGCGCAGGAGTCTTTTCAGTACAATGTAGAGGACTATATCTTAAAACCTGTCACCAAAAAGAAATTGATGGAGATGATCGATAAAACCATCGGAACGATTGAACAGGAAATCCAACGAAGAGATAAAGAGTTGGAGAGCATTGAGAGATACTACAAATCAATCGGATTATTGGAAAGCAACTTCTTGGTCAACATTGTTCAAGGCAGGAAGTTTTCTCATCACCTCTATCGCGAAATATTCTCCTTGGACTTGGAGCGCGGCAGATTTATCACGATTCAAGTGCCAACGCTAAAGGAGACGGTCGACTGGAATACGGTTGAAGATTATAACGCAAAGATTCAAGAATGCTCCGAGTACTTGAAAATTCAAATCAAGTACAAGTATAAATGTTTGATTGGTAATGTTGTGGCAGATCGCATTTTTCTATATTTTGAGGTGGAGGAGGGGGTAACCACCGAGAACCTGCTTCTTGAGTTCGAAAAAATTCAGAAGAATATCTTCAAGAAATTCGGGTTAAGTACGCGAATTTCCATCGGAAGCGAAAAAGAGCTTGCGGAAATTTTTATGTCTTATGAAGAATCCATTTACAATTTGACATACAGTCGAAAAAATGTGGAAGTCTTCTACGGACGCCATGCGGTAGGCAAAGATATCGAAGTCTTTGTCGAGTTGCTGGAAAAGGTGTATGAGTACTTTCTTCAAAAGAACGAAAAGATGACAAATGTTTTGAGAAAAGTTGTGAATTTATATGAACCATTGCTGGCGTCTTATGAGCCTCAGGTGATTCGCGCATTGATGGAAACCTATGTATTGATCTATCGGATTGCAAGGGAAACCAATATTGTGTCAAAAGAAATCTATCAATCGAAAACATATTTGAATGCGTTTTTAAACTTGACACCGCTTGCGAAGATTGTTGAATTTGATACGAATATTCGGATTCTCTTTAAACTATACAAGGATTTGGAGAGTGCAAACTTTTCGGAGATTACCATGCGTGCTCTTGAATTGATTGAATCGCATCGGTTCCAGAATGTCTCCCTTGAGGAGGCCGCCAAGGAGATTGGGGTGACACCGCAGTATTTGAGCCGCGTCTTCAAGATTGACACTTCAAAGAGCTTTAAGGAATATCACAAAGACCTGCGGATGGAAGAGGCGAAAAAATTACTGGCTGCGGATCAAATGTCGGTGAGAGAGATTAGTGATCAGCTTGGATACAATGACTATAATTATTTTATTCGTACGTTCAAAAAAACGGTTGGTTGCACGCCAACAGAGTTTAGAGGGTGATAAGGATGAAAAAAGGGATATGGATTATTGGTGCAATTCTTTTGCTTGCTGTGGGTGTTTTTTTCTTTCGAAATGCAAAAGACTTTGAACCGCAAATGCCCAGAGCAGAAGAGGACGACTATACCATAGGACTTTCATTTGACAGCTTGGTGGTGGAGCGATGGCAACGGGATATGGAAACCTTCGTTTCCTACGCCAACGAAAAAGGAATCGAAGTGAATGTGCAAATTGCCAACGATGATGTGGCGTTGCAAAAAGAACAAATAAAGGAACTGATTCAAGCCAAGGTGGACTTGCTTGTGATTTTGCCGGGCAAATTCGATGCATTTGTGGAAGAATTGCGGCTGGCGGAACGAGAGGGAATCAAAGTGATTGCGTATGATCGGCTTTTAACCGGGGGAGAAATCGATCTGTATTTGTCTTTTGACGACAAGGTGATTGGTGAAAACCTGGCTAGTGAGGTTCTGGATGGCATTGAAGAAACGCCAGACGGCAAAAAGAATATTGTCATCATCAATGGTGATCCCGATGATTTCAATTCCAAATTGATCAATGAGGGAATCAAGAACATCATGGAGCAATCCGATCCCGATTCGATCGATATCATTGCCGAAGTGTGGGCCGCTGGCTGGAGGGAAGGCAAAGCATTTGACATCATAGAGAAAACCTTGAATCAAGGGATGCGAATTGATGGCATTATTGCAGCGAATGACACGCTGGCAACAGGAGCGATTCAGGCGCTGGCGGAGAGAAGCCTGGCGGGAGAGGTTGTGGTGGCTGGGCAGGATGCCGAATTATCAGCTTGCCAACGCATTGTTGAGGGGACACAGAGGGCAACGATTTACAAACCGCTTAATGCCTTATCACAGGCGGCGGTGGATTACGGGCTATTGTTAATGAGGGATGAACCTTTTGAGTATCTGGAGTCCATCGACAATGATTTTCAGAACAATGTGGTTCCGTATGTCAAGCTTGAAACGATTGTGGTTGACCAAGCGAATATGGATGAAATTATTATTGAATCAGGTTTTCATGACCGGGAATCCGTCTATATCAATGCGAATCAAAAATAAAGAGGTACGAAACAGCACAAACTTAACATTAAGTTTGTGCTGTTTTTTTGCGTCGGGATAACATTTTCCAGCGATTAGAAAACGATTTCTTTTTATCCGTTAAGTGTGTCAAGTGTTTGATGATCGTATTTTGGATATGATCAAGTTGAAATTAAAACAGATGGAGGGCAAAGATGAAAAAGTTTTCTAAGATTATGATTGCAGCGCTAATTGTACTATTGGTGATCCCAGTGTTGGGCGGATGCGCACCAAGCGAGCCGACTGCACAGGAAGATGGAAAAACATTGGTGATTGGCGTTTCACTTCCAACCCAGCGAGAAGAACGATGGGTAAAAGATAAAGAAGCTATGGTGGCATACGCGGAAGAGTTGGGCTATGAGATCAAAGTTCAAATTGCTGACGCCGATCAAGCACAACAAACACAACAAGTTGAGAATTTATTGACGCAAGGCATCGATGTTTTGATCCTAGCGCCACATGATGCATCTGCATCAGCTGAATTGATTAAAAAAGCCCACGAAGAAAATGTACCGGTTATTTCTTATGATCGCTTGGTGACATCTTCTGATTCTCTTGACTACTACCTATCGTTTGACAATGAAGCGGTTGGCAGATTGCAAGGCGAATACTTTGTGGATACGGTAGAGTCGGGAACAATCATGCTATTTGCAGGTGCGCCAACAGACAACAATGCAAAATTGTTCTTCCAAGGAGCAATGAGTGTGATTCAACCGAAAATTGACAGCGGCGATTATAAGGTGATTGGCGGAACAGAGTTCCAACAAGTTGCAACGGATAACTGGGTGCCAGCAAACGCACAAAACAGAGCATCGAATATTTTAACGGCCAATGCTGATGAAGATGTTGTCGGCGTGTTAGCACCTAATGACGGCACTGCCGGTGGTATTATTGAAGCATTCAAAGCAGCTGGCTTGGCTGTTCCGGTTGTTACAGGTCAAGATTCAGAATTGGCAGCAGTCAAACGAATTCGTTCTGGCGAGCAAGCAATGACAATTTTTAAAGATACAAGAGCCCTTGCAAAAGCGGCCATTGACATGGCAATAACCATTGGAAACGGAGACACTGTTGAGACCAACGGTATGGTGGACAACGGATCGATCGAAGTGAAGTCTGTATTGCTTGAGCCAAAAGTAGTGACACAAGACAACTTCCAAGAAATGCTAGTCGATAGCGGATACATCAACGCAGACGAATTAAACTAAGATAGTAGGTTGAAAGAAACGGGGTGTCAGGTGCGCAACAAAGCACCTGGCTCTTCATTTGAAATTTGATGAGCAGCGTTCAGCGAGTCAATGGAGGGTGTGGAATGGCGGATTTTATTCTAGAAATGAAGAATATAACAAAAGAGTTTCCAGGCGTAAAGGCATTGGATGCCGTTGATTTTAAAGTTAAAAGAGGGGAAATCCTTTGTCTTGTTGGTGAGAACGGCGCTGGTAAATCAACACTTATGAAAGTATTGAGCGGAGTCCATCCCCATGGAACATACACAGGCGATATTGTATTAAATGGTGAGGTCCAAGAGTTTTCGAACATTAAAGACAGTGAAAAAGTTGGAATTGCAATCATCTATCAAGAGTTGGCGTTGATTCCAGAAATGAGCGTGTACGAAAACATTTTCCTTGGGAATGAAATTAAAAAGGGTGCTGTGATTGACTGGAATGAAACCATCCTAAAGGCACAAGGCGTTTTGAAAAAAGTAAATTTGGATGTGAATCCCGATACCCTAGTGAAGGAATTGGGAGTAGGAAAACAGCAATTAATCGAGATCGCCAAGCAATTGGCAAAAGATGTAAAGCTATTGATTTTAGATGAGCCGACGGCGGCCCTAAATGATGATGACAGTGCGAACCTGCTGGAAATATTGAAGGACTTACGAAACCAGGGAATTACATGTATCATGATCTCTCATAAGCTGAACGAAGTCATGGAAGTGGCAAACGAGGTGACGGTCTTGCGAGACGGACAAACCGTTGCAACAATGGACCGCGGTGAGCAAGAGATCGACGAAAATGAAATCGTCAGACTGATGGTCGGCCGTGAATTGACCAATCGATATCCGACAAGAGATGTTGAAATTGAAGATATTTTGATGGAAGTCAAGAATTGGAATGTATATGATTCCGGTGGTAAAAAGGTGATCGACGATGCGAATTTTTATGTGAGACGAGGCGAAATCATTGGCATGTCAGGCTTAATGGGCGCGGGTCGTACGGAGCTGGCCATGAGTATTTTTGGAAAGTCATTTGGTTCAAAAATCGAGGGAGACTTGATATTGAACGAGAAGCGGATTGAATTGAATTCTCCGAAGCAGTCGATTGAAGCGGGAATCAACTACTTGACGGAAGACCGAAAAGAAAAAGGTTTGATTCTGATCCAAGATATCAAGAGTAATATTGCGCTCTCCAGTTTGCAGGCAATTACACATCGAAATGTCATTAATGATAATGAAGAAATTAAAAATGCCGAGGAATACCGAACGGCATTGCAAATAAAAACCCCGAGTGTAGAGCAAAAAGTCATGAATCTAAGTGGGGGGAATCAACAGAAGGTTGTTTTGAGCAAATGTTTGCTGACATCTCCGGATGTATTGATTGTTGATGAACCGACCCGGGGGATTGATGTGGGGTCAAAATATGAGATCTATGGGATTATGAATGAGTATGTTTCGCGAGGAAAATCGATCATCATGATTTCATCAGAACTGCCCGAAATTATTGGAATGAGCGATCGGGTATATGTCATGTTTGAAGGCAAGTTGGTTGCTGAAATACCAAAAGAGCGAATGACGCAAGAAGAAATTATGAAATACTCAATCGGTCAAGGAGAGAAAGCCAATGGATAAAAAACAAAAAAACCTAAATACACTTACGAATCTGATGAAAGGCAATATACGGCAATACGGGATGTTTATCGCTCTCTTTGTCATTATGGTGATCTTCAACATCTTAACGGATGGAATCTTTGTATCAGCCCGAAATCTGACGAACCTTTATTTGCAAACCGGATATATAGCCGTGCTTGCAACCGGCATGGTCCTTGTCATTATTGCCGGCCATATTGATTTGTCTGTCGGTTCTATCGCTGCCTTCACCGGCGCGATCGCGGCTATTTTACAGGTTAAAATGGGCTTGCCGACGATTCCAACTGTCTTGATTACATTGCTCGTTGGCGCCTTAATCGGTTGCTGGCAAGGCTTTTGGATCGCATACCGAAAAGTACCTGCTTTTATTGTGACCTTGGCCAGTATGCTGATGTTTCGCGGGGCGGTTATTGCCATTACACGTGGCCAAACCATTGGGCCATTCTCTGACAGCTTCAACAGGATGTCGGTTGGCTACTTACCAGATATTGCGAACTTCGAAGGGATCCATCTTCTTTCCTTGTTGGTCGGCGTTGTGGGTGTAGTTGCCTATGCGATCATGGAATTCAATAAGCGGGAAAAACGCCGCGGGTATGGATTTGAAGTGCTTCCCATCCAGTTTTTTATTGGTAAATTAATTCTTGTCAGTGGCTTGATCCTTGCATTTATCTTGTCCATGGCACTTTATAAAGGAATACCGTATACCGTAATTATTGTTGTTTTACTCATTGGTCTCTATACCTTTATCACAAAGAAAACACCTCTAGGCCGACATATCTATGCAATCGGTGGCAATCTTGAAGCCGCAAGATTATCGGGAATCAGTGCCCGTAAAACATTATTTAAAGTCTTTGTTTCCATGGGTACGCTCGCTGCACTTTCGGGCATGATTTATAGCGCAAGATTGAACTCGGCTGCACCTTCGGCCGGAAACCTATTTGAACTCGACGCGATCGCTGCGTCATTCATTGGTGGCGCTTCCGCCAGCGGTGGGGTAGGCACCGTTTTTGGCGCCATCATTGGTGCACTAGTAATGGCATCCATCAACAACGGCATGTCTTTATTGAACCTCGACATATCATATCAATACTTGATCAAAGGGCTCGTCCTTTTGCTGGCGGTATGGTTTGATATTTCTACACGAAATAAGAACAAGTAACAACGAAGGATCGAGAGCAGCGGATTTTCTCCCCCGAGGCTCTCGGTTTTTTTGTGTAAAAAAAGCTTGGCATCTTACCTATTTTACGATATGATGAAATTAATATAAATGAGACTAGTCTCATTTATAAAAAGAGGTGAGCATATGCCAAAGGTAAGTGAGAGATATATTGAAAAGAAAAAGGAAGAAATTCGCGATGCGGCATTCCGTGTCTTTCAGCGAAAGCCACTATATGAGATGACTATGCTGGATGTGATCACCGAGGCGGGATTGAGCCGTGGTGGTATTTATAAATATTATGACAATGTGGATCAGGTGATCGTCGCCATGGTGAATCAAGTCACCACTCAAAATGAGTTGGTTCAGAAAATTGATCAGATTTTGGCAAAGACAAGATGTTCAAAAAATGCCATAGAAGAGCTGCTTGTATTCTTGGGGAAGTATATTCAAGCACATGTGAACACTGTCGGCAAAATTCAGTTTGAGTTAACGGTGATGGTCGCGAATCATCCCGAAAAGTCGGCAAGCATTGTGGAAAACTTGACGGAGCAGGTGGCTGGGCAATATTTGCTTCAATGCCTGTTTCAGCAGATACTACAGGGAATAGAGACCGGGGAATTTGAACCGATCGTTCCGCTGGAGGAAATTGTAGCGTATGTTGGCACCTATATTGATGGATTGTTGCATAAAGTGGTGCTGATTAGATGTTACCAGGCAGGAACAGGCGAGGTAGATGAAGAGAAAAGTATGAAGCTTTTAGGGAGAACGGTTTTATACATGTTGGGTGTTGAAGAAAAAAAAGCCAAATAAAAGGAGAGTCAAAATGAAAACGGAACCCAAATCAAGAGTTGCTCAGTTTTTGCTCTGGACCTTTGCGATTACGTGGATCTGCTGGGGAACGGTGGTGATTGCCAATCGGTTTGGAACCTTGCAATACGGCACACCCCTTGCCATGATTTTGTTTTTGATTGGTGGGAATGGGCCGCCCATTGCTTCGTATTTCTTGTTGAAGCGATGGGGCGAGATTGACGGTTTTAAGTCGTTTATGAAAAAATATTTCCAGTTCAAAACGGATGCAAAACACTATGCGATGATTTTTGGTTTTTTGGTGCTTCATTTTCTGATTCCTCTTGCTATGGGGGCATCCAATCAAACCGTGGCCCTCTATATGGGGTTGGCGTATATCCCTGTAAACATTATTGGCGGTGGACTTGAGGAGATTGGCTGGAGGGGGATCCTTCAACCGGAGCTCGAAAAGAGAATCCCCTTTGTGCCTGCCACGATTATGGTAGCGTTGATTTGGGCCGTTTGGCATTTGCCGCTATGGGCAATAATTGGCACCTATCAATCGACCATTGGCTTTTCCATGTTTGCCGTGAGTGTCTTTGGCTTTTCCTTTGTACTAGCTGCGATTCGAAAAGTGACCGGCAGCGTTTTTCTTTGTATTCTTTTTCATGCTAGCACCAACAGTTTTAATGGCGTGTTTATGTTGGATCAAGATATTAGCACGATTCTCACCATTATTCTGGAAATTGGTGTGAGCATTGGAGTGATCTTCTGGTGGTCGAAGCGGAATCCGAAACACGAATTTCAATCAAATCTGTAAAGACATGCACGAGAAATCGTGCATGTTTTATTATTGAATGATAAAATGGTAAAATAAGAGAAGAATAATACGAGGTGAAGAAAATGAATAGAATAGCTGAAAAGATCCAACAAGCGAGACGAAAAGCAGGCTTATCAGAGAAGCAACTGGCAAAGAAATGCGGATTGGCTGCGAGCTATATCATGCAAGTTGAAACTGGGAAGAAGATTATCAATGAGGCAACCGCCGATAAAATATTGGGTGTCTTAGGGGAAGAAATTGTATTTATTAATGTGACGGGGAAAAAAGAGGAAGAAGAACCGCAACGGCCAGCTCGTGTTTCAAGGCCTGTAAAACCCGCCGGTTTTACGGTAGAGCCAAACGAACAATGGGCGAATGCCTTGGCAGGTGTTATTGAAAAATTCCCGATTCACGAGTGCAGGAACAACAAGGTAGTGGGCTATAAAGAACTGCCGATTTTGGGTAAAAAAGTGGAAGGTTATCATCCGGAGAAGATACTATTTGTGAAAGCATCCAACCAGGAAGCAGAGGCACTTCGCATCAAGAAGGGTGATATTGTTATGGTCCTCAAGACAAAAGAGATTCAAAACAATAATATTTACTTGATCGAGATTGACAAGCAACGCGTCATTCGAAAAATTCGTAAGGAAAATAATCAAGCGCGACTCTTTAAAAATCAAATTGATACATCATCAGAATTGGTTGCGATGGCAGAGATCAAAGTGATTGGCCGATGCATCAAGGTTGAATTTAGCTTATAAAACCGGAAAGAGCAAACCATCACCAATGGGTGGTGATGGTTTGCTCTTCTTTTTTCTGTGAAAGAAAGTTCGGATCAAACGGCGAGTGAGTTGACAAAGAAACTGAAACGCGTTAAGATATTAAAAAAGGACGGGTGATCTTTTATGCAAATGAAAAAAGAAGCAGTCCAACAAGCAATTTTCCAATCGGCCAAAAATGAATTTCAGGAGAAGGGATTTGAAAAAGCCTCTTTGCGACAGATTGTTAAAACGGCAGGTACGACACTGGGGAATTTCTATAACTATTATGAAAACAAAGAAGCGTTATTTGCTAGCATTGTTGAGGGCGCTTATACCGGGATGGTGCAGTTGATTAAGAATCATCATCAATGGGAGAGCAATGATGAGCTGTGGGATCTTAAGGATATCGAGGTTTGGCGGCGAGAACTGAAAACGCTGATTACTCCTGTTATGCCAGCCTTTACAACTCCTTTCGTCATCTTGATTGAAGGCAGCGAAGGCACCAGGTTTGCCCATGCCAAAGAGGATTTGCTTGCAGTGATGGAAGAGCATTTTATGGCGCATATCGAGGAATTCAATCCGAGATATCCCAACCCGCAGATGGCGAAGGTGATGGCGGAGCAATTGATTTTTGGATTGGTGATGATTGTGAAGAATAATGAAGACGATGAGGTGCGCCAGCAGCTGATTATTGAGGAGATTTTGTTTTTTGCCATTGGCATCATGGGGATATTGAAAGCGTTTTAGGTGTTCATGAATGAGCACTTTTTATTTCATTTAAAAAAGATCGAATGATTTTTATTGAAAGGAGTATAGTGATGATTCTTGTAGAAAAGTTGGATTTCACCTATCATAATGGTCAAAAAGAGGTGCTAAGCGGTCTTGATTTTCATATCGAAAAGGGGGAAGTGTTTGGATTCTTGGGTCCAAGCGGAGCTGGAAAGACGACGACGCAACGGATTATCATCGGATTGCTGCGCGGATATTCCGGAAAAGTCAAAATTCTTGGCAAAGAACGGAGAGAATGGAAGAAGGACTTTTATGAACGGATTGGCGTTGCCTTTGATTTCCCGAATCTTTATACCAAGCTGTCTGCCAGTGAAAACTTGAAGTTGATCGGTTCCTATTACCGAAATCAAGAACAGAATATTGAAGAATTGTTGGATCATGTGGGCTTGCTTAAGGACAAAGACAAGAAGGTGGAGGGATTCTCCAAGGGCATGAAGATGCGCTTGAACTTTGTCCGCTCCATTCTTCATAATCCGGATCTGATTTTTCTAGATGAACCGACAACCGGTCTTGATCCGGTGAATGCCAAGATCATCAAGGACAAGATCTTGGAATTGAAAGGGGAAGGGAAAACCATCTTCTTGACGACGCATAATATGACGGTGGCGGAGCAACTCTGCGACCGCGTTGGATTTATCAATGACGGAGTGCTCTCCGTCATTGACAGCCCCAAAAACCTGATGGTTACGTATGGAAATCCCATGGTCAAGGTTTCGTATATCGAAGCGGGCAAGGAAGAAACAATGACGCTGTCTTTAACCGAGATGAGCGGCAATCTGGAATTTCATCGCATTGTCGATACCTGTGACATTCTCACCATTCACAGCCAGGAAGCGACACTCGAGGATGTCTTTATCCAGCTTACGGGGAGGTCGCTTCTATGATTAAGGAATCGATGAAGCGAATCAAAAACGCGTTGATTGCGGATCTCAAGTTCGAACGAAAGCAGGGCTTTTTCATCATCTATCTCATCATCAGTTTTCTCTATCTTTTGGTGCTGACACAGATCCCAGAAAATGTTCGTCATATTGCAGTGCCCCTGGTGATCTTCTCGGATCCATCCGTATTGGGTCTCTTCTTTATCGGTGGCATGCTGCTTTTGGAAAAGGAGCAGGGGATTTTGCAATCTATTGTGGTGACGCCTTTAAAGTCGATAGAGTATGTGATCAGCAAGGTAGCTTCGCTATCGATCATTGCAGTCTTGGCGGGGTTGTTGATTTCACGGTTGACCTATTCAGAGAGCGTGAATTATATATATTTGCTTATGGGGATTCTCCTCACATCCTTCTTTTTTACGCAGATTGGCATTCTCATTGCTTGCAGATCCCGGACAATCAATGAATTCTTTCTGAGAATGGTGCCGTGGATGTTGGCATTGATGGCACCAGCGTTCCTCTTGATTCCGTTTTGGGATGCAGCGGTGTTGAACCTCTTTCCAATCGTGGCATGTTTGCGATTGGTCTATGGGGCATACCACTTTAATTCGATTGGGATGATAGCTTTTCAAATGATTTATATGGCCCTTCTCAATGGCGGCTTATTGATCTACACCACGAAGCAGTTTGAGGAGCGAATCGTTTATGGAGGACAACATGGTCAAATTGATCCATCTCAAAAATGATTGGAAACAAATCGCCCGAGAACCGATCATGATGATCCTCTTTCTTTGTCCAGTGCTGATTTCCATCATATTCAGACTGCTAACATTATTTCTGATGCCGAGGATCTTTCAGTACTTCAATCTACGCTTCACCCCGTACCTGCCCTATTCTTTGGCATTAGCCTTGATCTTCTGCCCGATGATGATCGGGATTGTGATGGGATTTATGATGATGGAAGACAAGGATGCAAAAATCATTGAACTGATGAGTGTGACGCCATTGGCAAAGCAAGGCTATATCGCGAACAGGCTCGTGTTTGCCGTAGGAGCAACTATTTTGCATGCGTTACTCAGTTATATGATCATGGGGTATTATATCTTCACGCTGCCAACACTGATGTTGACAATCGCAATCCTCTCCCTCTTGGCGATTGCTGTTGGGCTGGTTTTCTTCTCGGTAGCCACCGACAAGATCAAGGGACTGACCTATGCGAAAGGATTGAATCTCATTGTAATCTTCGCTTTTGCCGATTTGCTGAAGGGGGATTTCATCAAGACGATGTCGTTGGGATTTCCAACCTATTGGATTGCGCAGGTCGTACTGGATCCAAACCGATTGACCGGGTATATGTTCGGGTTGATCAGTTGTATGTTTTGGTTGGTCGTCGTTTTACAAATTGGGAAATTCAAAGTGAATTAATAGAATGGGTAATGGGAGGTCTTAACAGATCTCCTATTTTTTGTGGAAATAAATTGACAAAAGTAAGAAAGGGGATTAAACTAAATTAGTTATGTTTTATAACTATAAAATATAACTATTTGAAGATTAAGTTTCTTGATTATAGAGACATCTATCATCCGAAATGAAAGGAGATGAGATTGATGAGTAGAGACAAATTGGCGGGCCAAATACTGGGTATGATCCCCCTCTTTCATCGAAAGCTATTAAAGAAGTATAAATCCAGTGAACTGAAGCGAACGGAATTTCTTCTATTAAACAATTTGATGATGGCCGATGGATTGCCAATGAATACATATGGAGAAAAGCTATGTATTTCAAAGCCAAATCTAACAAAGTTGGTCCACGAGTTGGTGGACAAACAATGGGTGAGGAAGGAAAAAAGCGAGAAAGACAAGCGAGTAACTAGAATATATATGACCGATCAAGGGAGAATGTTTCTTGAAGAACATTACAAACGGATGAAAGAACAGGTACGTGTGTCAACGGAGAAACTAACAGACGACGAAGTAGAAACCTTAGTCGTCAACTTTGAATCGATTCATCGTATTTTCATGAAACTCGATGATATGTACGACGAATAAGCCGACTGAAGAGAGGAAATTAGATGACAAAATTACTTAAGTATTTAAAGCCATTTACGCTTTGGATCGTTGTTGCGATCGCATTGCTCTATGGACAAGCAATGGCAGATCTGGCATTGCCGGATTATATGTCGAACATTGTAAATATCGGCATTCAGCAGGGCGGTAATGAGAATGCATTGCCTGAAGTGATCCGTCAAGCGGACTTGGAAAAGATGGCGCTGTTTGTAACAACAGAAAATAAGACGTTAATCGAATCCGCTTATGAACGGGTTGAACCGGGCACTTCGGCATATGATTCATTAGCGGAGGCGTATCCGAATAACAATGAGGACGCGTACTATCAGCTTCGATTACTGTCGGAAGAGGAAACTAGCGCATTAGAGCTGGAAGTTTCTAAAGCGCTTTTGGCGATTACAGGCATTCAGCAAGCGATCGCTACCGCTGACGGTTCGGATTTCGAAATCAATGGACAGACAATTCCTGCAGGCACCGATATCTTTATGATGTTGGGGAGACTGCCAGCGGAACAAAGGCTTCAGATGATGGAAGCCTCAAATGAGCAGTTTGTAGCTCTTGGCGATGCAATGATTCTTCAAGCAGGCGCCAATGCAACAATCGGGCTATACGAAGAGATGGGTTTTGATGTTGATAAGGTTCGTCAGAACTATATTCTGATGACAGGTTTGATTATGCTAGGGATCACGCTGCTTGGTGCCATTGCATCCATTGCGGTTGGTTTTATCGCCGCGAAGGTAGCGGCAGGTTTGGGAAGAGATTTGCGAAGAAGGATTTTTGACAAGGTCAGCCGTTTTTCCAACGCTGAATTCGATCAATTTTCTACAGCGTCTCTGATCACGAGATCAACGAATGATATTATGCAGGTGCAGAACTTGATGGTCGTTATGATCCGTATGGTGTTTTACGCGCCGATCCTAGGGATTGGCGGCGTGATCAAAGCGATGAACAGCAATAGCTCCATGTCGTGGATCATTGCCTTAGCCGTCGGGGTACTCATCCTGATGATTGCCATTGTGTTCTCCATTGCCATGCCAAAATTCAAGATCGTTCAAAAACAAGTCGATCGAGTGAACCTGGTGATGCGGGAAGCATTGACGGGCATGATGGTTATTCGCGCATTTAACACGCAGAAGTTTGAAGAAGATCGTTTTGATCAAGCCAATCGTGATTTGACAGCGACGAACTTGTTTGTGAATCGCGTGATGGTATTCTTGATGCCGGTCATGATGTTTGTGATGAATGCGGTTATGATTCTGATTGTATGGGTTGGGGCGAAAGAAATTGCAGCCGCGAACATGCAAGTTGGAGATATGATGGCCTTTATGCAGTATGCGATGCAGATCATTATGGCATTCTTAATGATGTCCATGATGTTTATCATGATTCCGCGTGCTTCTGTTGCCGCAGGCAGGATTGCTGAAGTACTCGATGTCGAAGCAGAGATCAAAGATCCTGTTGCACCCAAAACGTTTGCTGCTCCGGTTCAGGGCAGACTTGAGTTTAAAGAGGTTTCGTTCCGATATCCTGGAGCGGAGGAAAATATGTTGAAGAAACTAAGTTTTACAGCGAGACCTGGAGAGACAACGGCAATTATTGGATCAACGGGTTCTGGGAAAACCACCTTGGTGAATTTGATTCCACGGCTCTATGATGTAAGCGAAGGTCAAGTCCTTTTGGACGGGATTGATATTCGAGAAGTCACCCAACATGAATTAAGAAACCATATTGGTTATATTCCACAGAAGGCAGCTCTATTTAGTGGAGATATCAAAAGCAATTTGCAGTTTGCCAAAGAGGATGCTACGGACGCGGAAATGAAAGAAGCGATTAGCATAGCCCAAGCAACGGAATTTGTGGAAGAGAGTCAAGATAAAATGGAAACACGAATTTCACAAGGCGGATCGAACGTATCAGGCGGGCAGAAACAGCGGCTATCGATTGCCAGGGCATTGGTGAAACGACCGGAAATTTATATCTTTGATGATAGTTTTTCCGCCCTCGATTTTCAAACGGATCGAGACTTGCGTCAAGCGCTCAAAGAGAAAACAGGGGAGTCGACACTATTGATTGTTGCCCAAAGAATTTCAACAATCAAAAATGCGAATCAAATCATTGTGCTGGATGACGGGTTGATGGTGGGCATTGGCACCCATGACGAATTGATGAGATCCTGTGAGACGTATCAAGAGATTGCGTATTCACAATTGTCGAAGGAGGAGTTGGCATGAGCGAGAACAAACAAAACGAAACAGGTACTCGTTCATCCGGCGGACAAAAACGTGGACCAGGCGGCGGTGGACCAGGCGGTGGACATATGAATATGTCCGGTGAAAAAGCGAAAGACTTCAAAGGAACCATGAAAAAACTGATCGAATATTTAAGCCCGCATAAGGCGACCATACTGGTTGTGATCATCTTTGCGATCGCTAGTGCGGCTTTTGGAATCTATGGACCCAAACTATTAGGTAAAGCAACGACGAAAGTATTTGAAGGACTTATCGGACAGGTTACTGGAAAGGGAACGGGCATTGATTTCGAGTCGATCGCTAGCATTATGATCACCCTTTTGGTGCTTTATGGACTGAGTTCCTTGTTCTCTTATATCCAGGGATACATTATGGCAGGTGTTGCCATGACGGTAAGTTATGATATGCGCAAGAATATTTCCAAAAAGGTCAACCGTATGCCGCTTCGGTATTTTGACGGCACCAACCATGGTGAAGTCTTGTCGAGAGTGACGAATGACGTTGATACTGTTAGTCAGACTTTGAGTCGATCCATGTCGCAGATCATCACCTCGTTTACAACGGTAATCGGTGTCTTGATTATGATGCTAAGCATCAGTTTCACCATGACATTGATTGCGCTCTTTATCATTCCCGCATCCATGGTGATTGTAATTGCCATCGTGAAACGATCACAGAAGTATTTCAAAGATCAACAGAAATACTTGGGGAATGTAAACGGCCATATTGAAGAGATGTTTAGTGGTCATGTGATTGTAAAGACCTATAACGGAGAAGAAAAAAGCGCGGAAGCCTTTCATGAATTTAACGATAAGTTATATGGCACTGCATGGAAATCACAATTTTTATCAGGGTTAATGATGCCTGTGATGACCATTGTCGGAAATATCGGCTATGTGGCTGTATGCGTTGTCGGTGGTGCCTTGGCGGCGAAAAGGACGATTGAGGTTGGTGATATCCAAGCCTTTATCCAATACGTACGGAACTTTACGCAGCCGATTTCTCAATTGGCCAGTGCATCGAATGTGTTGCAACAAACCGCAGCTGCAGCGGAGCGTGTATTTGAATTTTTGGATGAATCAGAAGAAATTAAAGAAACAACTGAACCCGTTGAGATGGACAATGTTGTAGGAAAGGTATCATTCAAGAATGTGCACTTCGGCTATAAACCAGAAACGATTATTGTGAATGATTTCTCTGTAGACGTTCAACCCGGTCAAAAGGTTGCCATCGTTGGGCCGACAGGTGCGGGGAAAACCACCATGGTTAAATTGCTTATGCGATTCTATGATGTAAATGAAGGTGCAATTCTCGTGGATGGTGAAGATATTCGTGATTACACAAGAGACGATTTACGGGATCATTTTGGCATGGTACTGCAAGATACTTGGTTGTACAATGGTTCCATTATGGAGAACATCCGTTATGGCCGCCTTGATGCAACCGATGAAGAAGTGATTGAGGCTGCAAAAGCCGCCCACGTGGACAGTTTTGTTCATATGTTGCCGGATGGCTATGACATGATTCTGAACGAAGATGCATCGAATGTATCGCAAGGGCAGAAGCAGTTGATTACCATCGCCAGAGCGATTCTTTCCGATCCAACGATTCTGATCTTAGATGAGGCGACAAGTTCAGTGGATACAAGAACTGAGGTTCAGATTCAAACGGCGATGGGTCGCCTGATGACGAACAGAACCAGCTTTATTATTGCCCATCGTTTATCAACGATTCGAGATGCAGACTTGATCTTGGTTATGGATCACGGTGATATTGTCGAACAGGGTCATCATCAGGAATTGTTGGATAGAAATGGTTTCTATGCGGATCTGTACAATGCGCAATTCGAAGGTGAAAAGGTTAGTTAGCATTTGATGAAACAGGACCGGGAGTCGCGGCTTAAACACCGTGACGCTTGGTTCTTTTTTTGTACGGGAGCAGCGCTTTAAAAGCCCAGTAGGTCGAAACACGAATAAGGAGCAGCGGAAACAACAGTTATTTTCATCGAAATGATTACGAATGTGGCAAAACAGGATTGAACGCAGAAAAAAACTAACTTATTTTGAATATATTGTTATATTTGTAAAAGGTTAACGTAATATAGCGGTTTACCGTGTTGATGTTTGGATTAATTGACCACGGGTAAAGTATAAATGGCGTAGGATTTGCATTAGATTTATAAAATGAAGACAGCGATGCGAAAACATAGCGAGCGAGAAAATAATAGATGGATTTGATGACTTGACTGCCCGTGTGGGCAGTCATTTGTTTTTTGCAACGCTTCAGTCTTTTAATTCGAAAGGCTGAAGATGGAGGTGAAACGATGAAAACGATTAGAAGTGATATCCATATTGACGCACCTGTACATGAGGTGCATATGTTCGGGCAAGATCCCGAGAAATGGGAACAGTGGTATGTGAACCTAAGCGGGCATAAAACGCTTACCGGCCATGGTGAAGAGGGGACAATTGTTGAAGCAGAATATTCGGTAATGGGTGTACATGTTCCTGTTAAGATTGAAGTTGTTGAAAGCAACGACCATCACTGGAAAGGAAGAATCACTGGCGCTATGGAAGGCGATCAGATTATTAATGTTGTTGAAGAAGGCGATGGCTCCCATGTTGAAATGCTGATGCACTATTCCATGACAAATAAGCTTATGGATAAAATTGCAGACAGCAAGGTCGCTGAGAAACTGATCGAGCGATCGATGTTGCATTCTATTGAGAACTGGAAGACCATGTGCGAAATGAAACATTAGTAATTCAAAAAGATCAAGGAGTGCGAATGCTGCGCCTGAATTGATGAATGAAACAAATTCGTTGCATATACCATGATGGATCAATTTTTTGAAAGATCATGGTATTCGGTGTGTAGAATCATAAAGGGGATAGTTTTTAAGAAATCGATCGAAGATAAATGAGATATTTTGCGTAGTAATGTTATCCGAGATGAAAACTGACAAGAAGTCGTGATTTAGTGAAATTTTCTGCAAAAATTATGGTATAATATAGCCGTATGAGATTAGGGGATACTGTTAAGTATCTTCTTTCTTAATGTTTACATGTTTTACACATAGGGTGTGTATGAAGATCTAAAGGAGGTTTCATGATGTTAGTTACAACAACAAAAATGTTAAAGGATGCTGTTGCAGGGCAATATGCAGTTGGTCATTTCAACATCAACAATCTTGAGTGGACAAAAGCGGTTCTATTGACAGCACAAGAAAACAATTCACCAGTTATTTTGGGTGTATCTGAAGGCGCTGCAAAGTACATGGGCGGATTTGATACTGTAGTAGGCATGGTAAACGGCATGCTGAAAGGATTAAAAATTACGGTTCCTGTTGCATTGCATTTGGATCACGGCAGCTACGAAGGCGCACAAGCGGCGATGGAAGCTGGTTTTTCTTCTGTAATGTTCGATGGTTCTCATTATGCTATTGATGAAAACATCAAAAAAACACAAGAGATTATTGCAATTGCAAATTCAAAGGGCATCTCAGTAGAAGCGGAAGTTGGTTCTATTGGTGGCGAAGAAGACGGCGTTGTTGGTGCTGGCGAAATCGCGGATCCTTCTGAGTGTAAATTAATTGCTGATTTGGGTGTTGATTTGTTAGCCGCAGGCATTGGCAATATTCACGGCGCATATCCAGAAAACTGGGCGGGACTTGATTTCGGCGCTTTGGCTGAGATTAAAGCGAAAACTGGCGATATGCCTTTGGTTCTTCACGGTGGAACTGGTATCCCTGTAGAGATGATCACAGAAGCGATCTCTCTAGGCGTTGCGAAAATCAACGTAAACACAGAGTGCCAATGGACGTTCGCAGCAGCGACTCGTGAATACTTTGAAGCGAAGAAAGACTTGGTTGGTAAGGGATTTGATCCTCGAAAAATCTTAGGACCTGGCTTCGAAGCGATCAAGGCAACAGTAAAAGAAAAAATGGAGATCTTCGGATCTATTAACAAAGCATAAATGAAAAGAGCCTTCGGGCTCTTTTTGTACGATAAAGGTGTAAGCAGCAACCAGTAGGTTGAATGCTTGCACCTTTATTTTTATATCATGTTCAAATTCAAGATTCCTTTAGCAAGCCGACAAACTGAAACTTTTTGATGGGTAATTGCGTCTAGTTTAGAAGATGTAAGGGTACTAGGTATCTGAAAAATTAAATACTTGAAAAGAGGAATAGAGATGAAAAGAATTATCGGAACAGCTATGTTGGTGATCATGTTGTTGAGCAATGGAGTTTTTGCGATGGATACAGGGGTAACGCCAATCAATGAAGTTTCCAATGATGAAGTCAAATTGATCGTCAATGGTGAAGAACTTGTATTTTCGAGCTATACGGTACAACCATACGAGCGGGATGGGATCTGGATGCTTCCGCTACGATCGATCGCTGAAAATCTTGGATTTGTTGTCGGTTGGGATGAGGATGCTCAAAGAATCGACTTGCAAAAAGGAGTCGATCATATACAAATAACCATTGGGACAGATGAATACCTGAAGTTGGGCGGGCAGTCTTTCGCTCTTGGTATAGCGCCTGAAATTTCACAGGAAAGGACTTTTGTACCTGTCACATTTTTTAGCGAAGTCTTATCGGTTGAGGTAACCATTGATGGAAGTCAAACCATTCTCGAGGGATGCTACGATTATGAATTTAGTGCAGAGGATCCTGAAGTCAAAGGAATTGTTGCGGATGTGCCAGAGAACTACATGGAAAACAATTTTTATGAATACACACATGAAATTGTAGACTCATTTGACAGCGATGGGAAAGCGATCAAGATTATCGGTAACAATCATTCGGATGACATGTTTATGGGATTCTATAGAGAAGTCAAAGGCTTGGAGCCGAATACAGAATATATCTTGAAGCTGCAATTCGATCTTGGCACCAATGTACCAAAGGGGATGATGGGAATTGGCGGATCACCGGGATCCGCTGTTGAAGTGAAGGCGGGATTTGTATCGGAAGAACCGCAGCTTGTGAAGGATGCGCTCAATCATATCAGATTCGAAAATGTCGATAAAGCCAATCAAAGTCAAAGCGGAAAGGATCTGAAGATTGTATCGAATATGGAAAAAGCGTCGGAGGATTATTCAGAGGCTTTTGAATATAAAACGATTGCGCATTATTTCCGTGCGACAACGGATGAAAATGGTGCTGTCTATTTGATGATCGGTACAGATTCCGGTTTTGAAGGCAAGTCCGAGGTTTACTACCATGAAGTCAAATTAACGGTACGAGACGCGACAGCGTATAATTTATCAACGATTCAAATAGATGCGAGCGCGCTGGATAATTAATTGATTGAGAAACTGCCATAGATCTTATGGCAGTTTTTTTGTAAAATGCAAGAATTTGTTCTCGGCATATTTGTTCGCTGGGTTCCTTGTTTGATTCTTATTGATGTGTTCGGAAATAGTTTCTTGTTGAATGGTAGAATTTACTATAAAATAGAAAAAATGAGACGAAACGATGGAGGACATATGAAAAAGAGAATCCAAGGGTTTATACTGTTGATCGGTATTTTCCTAACAACGACTGCGGTGTTTTCGGTTACGAGCGATGAAACAATCGCTGTTGTGTTTAATAAAATTGGGATTGAGATCAATGGAGAGAACATGGAGCAGAGGAGCATGACATACGAGGATACGACGTATGTTCCACTGCGAGCGTTTGCAGAAATACTGGGGAAAAAAGTCTCGTGGGATCAGGCCGAGTCACTTGTGCGTATCGATGATTACGATACTCAAACTCTTGTCCTGAAAAACAAAGTTGATGCGTATAATCCGAAAATCAACTTGGACGAATTGGATATCAGCGAAGAAATGATTGAAGCGATTGAGATTGAGAGGGATGGCCAGACACAATTTGTGAAGTATGGAATCAACGGTAAGGAGCTTCTTCTCAACAATTATCAAGAGAACATACAGAATGTCTTGGCGCCGGGCAGTGAATACACATTGAAGGTATTCACAAAAGGAAGTGCAACACTTACAGTAACTTTTGAAACAACGCAGTATCCGGAGCTTATCGAAACCGGGGAGTATACGACCTATTACATTGCAGCAGAGCCGGGAAAAGGATTCAATTATCCGTACGTGATCAGCTTTCCAAGCAATCAATATAAAGAGAAGAACCAAGGGAAAGAACGGTATCTTTTGGTGGAACCCAACAATTTTGGGCAAACATCGAACAACCTAGAGGATCATGTGAATGATGCTCTGCAAGGGATCTATGACCAAGTGCCTTCCTATCAATTGCAGGAGGAGCTGTGGTTGCCACGGCTGATCCCAATCTTCCCGCGTCCGGATTTGTACTTTGATCGTCGAGGACCCTATACGCATTCGTTGGACAGCTACACGATCTTTATGGATGAGTGGTTTCTAGAGGATTATCAGGATTCTTCTTATCAAGCGATGATGGCACAGAACCAAATTACAAAAGCTGAGGTTGAGAAAATGTACAACCTCGATGAGCAGCTTAATGCTATGATGGATCATGCGATCGAGCTCTTAAACGCGAACAATCAAAATGTGAATGAAGAAAAGGTCTTTATGTACGGATTCTCTGCTTCGGGGAACTATGTGAATCGATATATTGCGCTATATCCGGAACGGGTGAAAGCGGCGTATGCCGGGGCTGTGAACAGCATTGTGATGATGCCGGCAGACTCCTATCAAGGTGATCGACTGATGTACCCCGTAGGAACGGCAGACAATGAAAAGATCACGGGAAAAACTTTTAATATGGAAGCGTACAACCGGGTGGCAAAGATCTTCTACATGGGAGGTTTGGACAAAAATGATACACTGGACTATGCAACCCCCTACGAGCAGAATGAAAAGGATTTGATCATCAAACACTTTGGCAGAAATATGCTGCCAACCCGATGGGAAAACACGCAAAATACTTTCTTTGAACTGGGCGGTGCCGGCGCCTTTGTGACCAATGAGAAGAAGGGACATGGCGGGGATCAAGACGACTCATCATATATGATTAAGGTCTTTGATCTCAATCGTGAAACAGAAACGCCGGTCTATCCGGTTATCGATTCGGACCACGTGCGTGTCAGAATAAAATAAAAGATGAAACGGAACCGAGATGGGTGGAACAATTCTACCGGTCTCGGTTCTTTTGTTTTTCATAAACTAGACTATATTTAGAAAATGATGAAATTTGCTTTCGTTTACATAGAAAAGATAAAAAAATGATAGAATGGTAGCTGAGATGATGTGGTTGAATGATGAAGGGTTTAGAGCGAATCTTGAAGGAGGCTTGACTATGTCCATTGTATTTAGGAATTACACGAACCAGGCGGGGATTACCGATGACTATTATTTAGTCAGAGCGTTTCTGATAAAAGCGGGGTATTGCGAATTCACCTATACCCGATGGGACTGGATGACAACTCATAGTTATTTGGATAAAGAGTCAGTTGGCAAGATCGGCATATGGGAAGAGAATGGAGCAATCGTTGGACTGGCTACCCATGACTGCCAGTTGGGAACGGCTTTTTGCATCACCTTGCCTCAATACGCAGATTTGAAAGATGAGATGCTACGTTATGTAAAAGAGTTCTTGGCAAAAGACGGGGAATTCGGCATTATGATTGCAGATACCGACGCGTCGTTTCAGGAGATTGCCGCTAAGCAGGGATTTGTTGCGACTGGCAGTAAAGAGAGTGATGCCATTTTCTATTTGGAACAAACCTCAATGAATTATGAGCTGCCGGAAGGTTTCACTTTGACTTCCATGAAGGAAACGTATAATCTCTATCAATATGGTCGTGTTCTATGGCGGGGTTTTAATCACGAGATGAACGGCGAAGGGGAATTTGATTTTTCAAAAGAAGTTGAAAAGGACTTAAGTGATAGCATGATCCGCCCGAATGTTGATTTGAATTTGAAGATTGCGGCAGTTGATCCGGAAGGGAACTTCGTTGCTTATTGTGGGATGTGGTATGACAAAGAAGCGGGCTATGCGGTCATTGAACCGGTCGCAACGGTTCCTGCCTATCGCAGAATGGGATTGGGCAAGGCGGTGGTTCTGGAAGGAATCAAACGGGTTGGGGAGCTTGGCGCTAAGACGGTGCTGGTCGGCTCTTCTCAACAATTCTATTACAGCATTGGATTGCGGCCGTATGCCACGAGTACCATGTGGAAATAAGTAGAAGCCTGAAAGGCGAAACACATTGTGCTGATGAGGATGTCAGTTCACCACCTGTGGAATTAGTACCCGATGTGATCTAGGAATACTTCCATCTTAATGATTTGAATAATATGGTTAGGATAAACCTTGGAGAAGAAAATGAAACAGAAATCAATGAACAGAAATCAATGAACAGAAA
>JABXKS010000063.1 GCA_013619125.1 Clostridiales bacterium | reverse complement strand
GAAACCGCCTCTTCGACAGCATTGATTACCGCTGAAGCCACAACCTCTTCAGTCAATTTGCATAAGCGATAAAAATCAACGGGTACTTGTGCCGTTGACATGGTAAACAAGGTATCTCCGTCATAGGGCGTATGGCATGGTCGAATGGTTCTTGCATATCCGTTATGTCCAACAGACGCCAATTTGTTCGCTTGTGCCTTCGTTACAACGGCATTGGTTAGTATCACACCAATCGTTGTATTGCTGCCCAAAAACGGACGCTGATCCGGCTGCACATCCGTATGCACTCGTACCCCTGCGATCCTGATCCCAGTAGGGGAATAGATCTCTCCAAAACTGTTCACTGCAATACCTGCCGCGACAAACAATTCATCTTTTTGTATCATCGAAAATCCGAATCCGGACTTCATAGCAAAATTCATTCCTTTTTCCTTACCTACGGTTGCACCGGCTCCTGCACCGAAATTCCCTTGCTTCGGGGTTTCAGCTTTCGCATTTTCGCACGCTTGATATCCCATATTTGCATTTGGTCGAACCAAACTAGACCCCACAGCCAAATCAAAGAGAACTGCAGCCGGAACAATAGGCACCCTCGCAACGCCTACATCAAATCCAATCCCTTGCTCTTCCAGATACTGCATCACACCCGAAGCTGCATCCAAACCAAAGGCACTTCCACCCGATAGCAAAACGCCATGAACGCGTTCTACCGTCATGCGCGGATCCAACAACGCAGTTTCTCTTGTACCCGGGGCACCGCCACGCACATCAACACCGGCGATTGCGCCTTTTGGACAGAGAAATACCGTACAACCCGTTCTTGCATTCTGATCATCTGCATGTCCAATTAAAAATCCGTTCATTTTATTTACCCCCATCTTTCCTCAAAGGATGCAACCATGCTTAGTCCGCTGAGCTGACGACAAGAATACACAACATTCCTTAAGAGCACAGCTGAAGTGACTGCTCCAATCCCTCTGGGGACTGGCGTTATGGCGGCTATGCGATTTTCAACCTCCGCATATTTAACATCGCCGCACATGGATCCATCCGTTCTTCTGTTGATTCCGACATCAATGACAACGCTATGGGTATCGAAAGACGAAGACGTGAACAACTCAGCTCTTCCAACAGCCGATACAACGATGTCCGCGCGTTTCATCACTTCGGTCAGATTCTTCGTCTTGGAATGGCAAACCGTAACCGTTGCATTTCGATCCAAGAGCAGCATCGCCAAGGGTTTCCCCACAACAAGTGAGCGATTGACAATCACCACCTCCTGTCCTTCCAAGGGAATCTCATAGAAATCCAGCATTTCCATCACCGCCGCCGGTGTGCCGGGTAAACGACCTTTGCTTTTTCCGATAATAATTTTCCCAAGATTATCAGGATTCATATAGTCAACATCCTTGCAGTGATCTAGAAAGCTGCTGATTTTTTCATTGGAAATATGGTCAGGCAGGGGACGAAAAATCATCACGCCATGGATTTCCGGATTTTCATTAAATAATTGAATTTGATGGATCAAATCCTCTTCTGTGATAGATTTGGGCAAGGAGACGTCATCCGCTTGAATTCCAATTTTTTCGCATTGGCGCACTAAACTCTGTTTGTAATAGGTGTCATCCGAAGCCGCACCAATTTGCACCATTGCAACCCGTGGAACATATCCGTATTCCCGAAGTAAAGAAACTCTCGCTTTCGCTTTATTATAAATCGCATCTGCTACTGGTTTTCCCAATAATACTTTCATCCAAATCCTCCCGTTACAAATCAAAAAGCGGAGTTTCCTCCGCTTATTTCAACTTAACTGCCGTTCCATATGCTAAAATTTCAGCGGCACCTTGCATAACCGCAGATGTCGTATATCGTACATTTACAATCGCATCCGCTCCCAGAGCGTTTGCCTCTTCCACCATTTGCAAGGTTGCAAATTGACGTGCTTCTGTCAACATCTCAGAGTACTCTTTCATCTCGCCGCCTACAATTTGTCGAAGCCCTGACATCAAATCTTTCCCAATGTGTTTGGCTCGAATTGTGCTTCCACGAACAAGACCCAAAGTCTCTGTAATTTCTTTTCCATGTATGGTTTCAGTATTTACGATGATCATCGTCATTCTCCTCTCTGCGATCCTGAATACGTTCAAAAATCAGAAGTCCCAACAATAAGACAACAACAACTCCCATCCCGCGCATAAAACCCAGAACCAAAGCATCTGTTGGATCTCCCCAAAACAATACCACTATAACAAAAATAGCATAAACAATTGCCAATCCGATGGCAAGAAATTGTTTCATTTCACCACCTCCGCCTTAATTTTATCATTTTTCTCGTAAATTGCAAAGCGTTAGCGACCGATCATTTCACGGATTTCATCTTTCCGAATCCCTCCAAAAACAACGACTCCGATGAAATAGATGACAGCAGCCGTTCCAATGGAAAGCAAGGTGTTGCTGAAGACTCGATTGACAACATAGGTTCCGATTCCCATCACGACGGAAGCGGTCAAAGGCGCATATAGAATCCGCTTGTCAAACCGAATCTGCGTATATTGTTTAACGGCCCGAAAATTCATGGTGGAAATGAACAGATAAGCAGCCAAGGTTGCGATACTTGCACCCACGGCAGGCTCCCACGCAATCAAGAAATAACTGAGAATAAGTTTGATCGCAGATCCGATCATCAGATTCTTTGTCGCGATCCTTGGACGTCCGATCCCTTGAAGGGAATAGCTCATCAATTGAGATACGATCATAAATATCAAACACACTGCATAGGCCTGCAAGACGTATCCGCTACCTGCAAAAGTAGGAAACAACAAGACCATGATCTCTTCCGGGATCACCAAGAACCCCACGAAGCAAGGAAATCCAATCAAAAAGCCCAAACGCAAGCTCAGATTGATTTTTCGATTTGCTTCCGACATATCGTTTTTCGCCACCGCCTTAGAAATAGCGGGGATCAAACTCACTGCCAACGCGAGGGTGAATGTAAGCGGTAGTCCGTTAACCGTAACCGCGCTGCTCAACCAAGCATACATACGATCAACCATTTCCGGGGAGTATCCCCCCGCGATTGCACGCGGCTTGATCAATAGGGAATCGAACAAGGGCATCAAAGGCACGATAACAGAATTGATGGTAATGGGGAGTGTGAATGCAATCAATTCCTTCGCCAATTCCCACGAAGTTTTGTCCTGGGGATGATGATCTGCTTCAAGGTCATTCATAATCCCTCCGCGGTTCCGCAGATAATAAAGGACAATAACGCCAAAACCGATTACACCTCCGGCTGCCGCGCCAAAGGACGCACCGCCTGCTGCTTTCGCTACACTGGAACCAGCGAAAAAGGCAGCCAATCCAAGACCGAATACAAGGCGGCCTGCCGATTCAAAAACCTGTGAAACAGAGGTAGCCTGCATCAATTGCATGCCCTGGAAATAGCCGCGAAAGGAGGTCATAATCGATACGAAAATTGGCCCCACCGCTACGGCAATATATGCGTAATAAACCGATTCGCCCCATATCTTCATGGCAACCGGGGTAAATAGAAGCATCAATAAGGTAATAGTAGCGCTGAGTACCAGCATTACTACCAAAGAAACATGAAATACTCGATGGGCTTCCCTCATCTTCCCAACCGAGCGTTTTTCTGCAACCAATTTTGAGATGGAAGAAGCAAAACCAGTGGCGGAGACAGCAATCATCAATACATAAAATTGCTGCGGGTAGCTGAAGATTCCCGAGCCTTCAGGACCCAGAATTACACTGAGCCGCATTTTGAGAATCAAACCCATAATCTTTGAAAAAATCCCAGCTAGGGATAAAAATAAAGCACCTTTTAAAAATGTTCTTTCACTCATGCTGTCAAAACTCCTTTAATTAACTCAACGGTTAAGCCGGCTAGAATACCCAGGCTGATCCCCGCAAAAATATCCGATATATAATGCTCCCGCAAGATAATTCGCGAGACTGCTACCAAAAAGGTTGCGATCATCCAGAGAATCGCCCACTCCGACTGATTGAGAATTAAGACCATGCATTCAGACGTTAATACGGCAACATGACGTGATGGAAAGCTACTGGACTCCTGATCAATGCGAAAAGTTGTCCTTGTTGCTTCCTGAGGTCGCGCACGACCAACCAAGCCCTTCACCCATTTCGCTGACATATAAGCGATTGTTCCTGCGACCAAGGCAACAAGCCAAATGCGTTCTCGAAGAAGCACCCATCCCACCAAGGGAATCAAGAGAGAAAGAAACAGGCTGAATTCCTTGCTGATCAATTGAAAGAACGGTAAACTAGTAGAAAGACGTTGAGACTGCATGATTTGATCTGTTCGATGATCAATTTTTATCCAAAACTCGCATAAACTCTTCATTCTTTCATTTTACTTTTTTTCATGCCAGAGCACAACCATTTCATGAAGGAGGACTGAAATGTCCAAATATTCGTTTTTTCAACACAAAGACTGTGAATACTTCCCTTGCCACGAACATGTCCCAATTGAGGAATTCAATTGCCTGTTTTGCTATTGTCCTCTCTATGCCTTGGGCGATGAATGCGGAGGCAATCCAACCTGGTTGGAATCGGGGATAAAGAGCTGCCAAAACTGTACCTTTCCCCACCATAAGGATAACTATCAACCCGTTTTAACGAAATTGAAAGTCCTATACGAAGGCGTAAAAAAAAGCAAGGAGATCTAACGATCGCCTTGCTTTTCCAATCCTAGGAACTGCATCTTATAAAGATGCTCGTATACCCCTGCTTTCGCCAACAAGTCTTCATGGGTTCCGGATTCTTCGATTCCAACATCGGAAACAACCAAAATTTGGTCGGCCGATCGAATCGTTGATAGACGATGCGCAATCACGAGGGTCGTTCTCCCCTTGGACAATTTCTCCAAGGAAGCTTGGATCTTGACTTCGGTCTCATTATCAAGCGCCGATGTCGCTTCATCCAAAATCAAAATCGGCGGATTTTTCAGAAAAACTCTTGCAATAGACAAACGTTGTTTCTGGCCACCCGATAGGCGAATGCCCCGTTCACCAATTTCTGTTTTATATCCCGCGGGAAGGCTGACAATGAAATCATGGATCTCAGCTTGTTTGGCCGCCTCCATCATTTCTTCTTCTGTCGCTTCCCCTCGTCCATAGGTAATATTTTCAGCAATCGTACCGGCGAACAGAAAGACATCTTGCTGTACAATGCCGATATGCTTACGCAAACTTTCCAGGCGTAAATCTCGTATGTCTGTGCCATCGAGACGTACACTTCCGCCAGTTACTTCATAAAATCGAGGGATCAACTGACAAATCGTCGTTTTCCCTCCCCCGGAAGGTCCCACCAACGCTGTCGTTTTCCCAGCCGGAATAGTGAAAGATATTTTCCTTAAAATTGATTCTTCCTCTTCATAAGAAAAATCAACATCCTCAAACCGTATTTCTCCACGTACCTCTTCAACCACTTTTGCATCAATTCGATTTTCAATCTCTGGCCGCACATCCATAATCTCGCAAAAACGGCCAAATCCAGCCATTCCCTGCTCATACTGCTGTGTGAAATTCATCAACCGCCTTACTGGCTGCAAGAACAGTCCAATATACAGGAGAAACGCCAATAGATCGCCCATTGTAATGGCTCCCGAGTAAACCAACCATCCTCCATAGAGCAAAACAGTCAAATTCAACACATTCAACATGGTGCGAATTCCAGTCATCAATTGCGCCATGGTCTTAAAAGCATTCTCTCTTGATATGCGAAACAAATTGTTTCCACTCTCGAATTTTTCAATCTCATAGGCTTCATTGGTAAAGGAATGAACCACGCGGATGCCGGAGATCGAATTTTCCACCTGGGCATTGACGTCTGCAATCTTCCTTTTTACTTCTTTAAAATTGTAAGCCAATTTTGAGCGCATCTTGATGGCGTACAAAATAATAAAGGGTAAAAAACCATAGGTTACAACCGCCAATCGCCATTCAATTTGAACCAAGACAAGAAAAGATCCAATAATCATCACTAAAGAGATAAATAAATCCTCGGGACCATGATGAGCCAATTCTGTAATATCCCGCAAATCATTGACAATGCGAGACATCAAATGCCCCGTTCGGTTTTTATCATAAAATCGGAAGGACAGTGATTGCAGATGCGCAAACAGATTCTTTCGCATATCATATTCCATGCGAACCCCAAGCACATGTCCATAGCATTCCACAAAATACTCAAATCCAGCCCGTATCAAGTACAAGATCAACATCACAACGCCAAAGACCATCAGTCGTTGGATCTGTCCTTGCGGAATCAAGGTATTCATTGCGTGCCGCGTTAAAACCGGAAACAACAAGTCAATGATAGACATTAAAAAGGCACACAAAAGATCCAAAGAAAATAATCTCCAGTGTGGCCGATAGTATTGAATAAACCGTTTTATCAAAGTTCTCACCCCCACGCGGGAAATCGTATCATATCAACCCGCTTACTTCAAGATGGAATCAAGCATTTGTTCCACGGTCACTTCGATTTTTTCTCCATTGTCCATACTTCTTTTTCGGATTAAGCGATAAGCCTCAGGTTCCGTCATCCCTTTTTTCTCCATCAAGAGACCTTTTAATCGATCCATCTTTCGCCTTCCCTCCAAGGAGGATTCCAGGTCTTCCACCTTTTCTTCTAAAGCCATCAATTTTTGGCTCATGGATAAACTAAATTCAATCACTTGAATCAAAGAAAGGGGTTGAATAGGCTTTTGCACATAGGCGTATAGACGCAAGGTTTCCATCTGCGCAACCAAAGCAGAATCATAGCGCGTGCTCATAAAAAGGCATGAGGAGATTCTATCACTTTCGACAATTTTAGCCAGCTCATAGGCATTCATGCCACGGGTCATCTCCATGTCAATCAATGTCAATACAGGACGAAGACGGCGAGCATCTCGTAATGCCTTCGTTGCTTCCCGTGCCTGATGAACATCATAGCCATATTGATGCAGTATAGTCGCCGTACGGATGCGGCTTTTTTCATCTGAGTCAACAATTAATATCCGGTTGTTCATAGCCAACCTCCTACTCTACCACTACTTTATAAAAAAAAGGAAGCGACTACAAGAGCCGCTTACCCAATTCCTAAAACTTTTTCAAATACGTGTCCAACTCCCATTCGGAAACAATTTGGGAATATTGATCCCATTCTGCCAAGGCTGTCGCTTTCAGTGCTTCATAAACATGTTCTCCCAAGGAGACTTTAATCACTTCATTTTGATCCAATTCCGCAATGGCTTCCTTCAAGTTTGTTGGCAATGATTCAATGCCCAGCTCGTCCAATTCCGCTTGCGTCACATGATATAGGTTCATATTGCTTGCCGCTGGCGGTGTCATTTTATTCTCAATTCCATCAAGACCTGCAGCTAAAACCGCTGCCAAAGCCAAATATGGGTTTGCCGCTGGATCTGGGTTTCTCAATTCAACTCGAGTACCCTTTCCACGCTTTGCTGGAATTCGAATCAACGGACTACGGTTACTCGCTGACCATGCAATCAAGGTCGGTGCTTCATAACCCGGAACCAAACGTTTGTAAGAGTTGACTGTTGGATTGGTTAAAGCGGCGAAACCCTTTGCATGTTTTACCAAACCTGCAATATACTCATAGGCTTCAACAGACAATTGCGCTTCTCCATCTGCGTCATAAAATGCATTTTGTCCTTCCAAAGTAGAAAGAGACATATTGATATGCATGCCAGAACCATTGATACCGGCAACTGGTTTCGGCATAAAGGTCGCATGAAGTCCGTGACGCTGTGCCATAATTCGAACAACCATTTTGAAAGTCATAATGCTATCTGCCGCGCGTAGTGCATCATCAAATTTGAAATCAATTTCATGTTGTCCTGCCGCTACCTCATGATGAGAAGCTTCCACCAAGAAATGCATATCTTGTAGTGCCTTCACCATATCCTTACGCGCATTGCCACCCATGTCTACCGGTGCTAAATCGAAATATCCCGCCTTGTCATGGGTTTCCAATGTCGGCTCGCCTGATTCATCTGTACTAAACAGAAAGAACTCACACTCGGGTCCTACCTTTAAAGAATATCCCATATCTTCCGCTTTTTTCAAAGTCCGCTTCAAGGTTTGGCGAGGGCAACCGTCGAACGGCGTGCCATCCGCTTTATACACGTCACAGATCAAACGCGCTTCCAAAGCGCCTGGTGTTGACCAAGGGAAAATGACAAAGGTCGTTGGATCCGGGAACAGGTACATATCCGATTCTTCAATACGTACAAATCCATCAATCGAAGATCCATCAAACATCAATTCATTATCGAGTGCCGCTTCCAATTGATTCAATGGGATGGAGAGATTTTTCATAATACCGGCAACATCCGTAAACTGCAAATGGATAAATGCAAGCTCTTGTTCAATGGCAATTCGTAAAACATCTTCCTTAGTAAAATTTCTATTCATTCTTCATCCTCCTAAATAAGTACAAAAAAAGCGCCTCAACGTAGCGGGGGTTCACCCTGCTTGTTGGACGCCGTTGTCCGATAAGTGATTTAGTTATTAAAAGAATTATACCGGAATCATTTGCGAATTGCAAGAACTTTCTCCATCTTTTTTCCCCCCGCCATCAAAAAGTATACCAAGACGGAAACAAAAATAATCATAGCACCGGATGGCACATCGATTAAAAAGGATAAGAAAAATCCCAAGAATATGGTGATCCATGCGAAGATTGTCGCCAGAATCATTCGAGGCAACAATCGCTTTGTAAACAGTTTTGCCGTCATCGGCGGTGTCGTTAAGATTGCCAGGGTGAGAATAATGCCCACAACCTTGATCATCGCAATAACAGCGACTGCTATTGATAAATAAAAGACTGTCTTGTAGCGATCAACCATCAATCCCTGAAGTTTAGCGTGTTCTTCATCAAAAAGAACAATCTTCCATTGCTCAAATCGAAAACTGTAAATCATTAAAAAGCCCACACTGACGATGACCATAAAAAGTAGATCACGCTCGGAAATCGTCAATATATCACCAAAAAGATAGCTTGTCATATCCGGTGGATATCCCGGACGGAGTCCAACAAAAATCATACCCAATGCCATTCCTAAAGCCCACAACATACCCATGACCGTGTCAGAATGACTCGACAGCTTTTCCTCCATCTGTTTCATTACCATGACCACCAATCCAGCCACACCCAAGGCAGGCAACATCGGATCAATACCCAATAAATACCCGAGACCAATCCCACCGAAAGAGGCATGAGCAACCCCACTGGTCATCATAATCTTCTTTTTTTCTGTTATCAAGGTGCCCAACACTCCTGAAATAATTCCAGCAAAAAGAGTCGCGATCAATGCTCTCTGTACAAATTGATAAGAAAATATCAAGGCTTATCCTCCTCTTTCTTCAAATGTGAATCCAGAATCCGATGGGGAATTTCGCCATGCAAGACCACTTCAATCGGGCAACCATATACTTTTTTCAATTGATCCGACTCCAGCCGATTACCGGCATGAAAATCGGCATGAAAATTGACACAGAGAATGGAATCAACAGTCTGATTAATTACGTTTAAGTCATGACTGACCAAGACGATAGACAATTCAGGATCCTTGTCTTTCAACTGACGAATAATTTGATCCTTCGTTTGAAAATCGATACTGGCCGTCGGTTCATCCATCAAAAGGATCGTTGGCTCTCCCATCAAGGCACGACAAATCAGAACTCTTTGGGTTTGACCTCCTGATAAATCCGAAATCGGATGATCCGCCACATCCAGCAATTGAAATTGTTTCATCAGGTCTTTTGCTTTACTGTCATCACCAGCCGCAATGCGCTTTCGTTTAGAAAAATGAGCGCTTCCGCTTAAAATCACTTCCTCGACTGTGATGGGGAACTGCAAATCAAAGGTTGCAAATTGCGGCACATACCCCAATCGTTCCCCTTTATGAATCCAAACGACTCCCTTATTGAAGGGAATCGCCCGAGTAATCGTCTGCACCAAGGTACTTTTCCCGCCACCATTGGGACCAAGAATCCCTAAAACTTCACCCCGATTCAGGGAAAAAGAAACATCTTCCAAAATTTTCTTATCACCACGATAGACGTCTAAATTTCTAACTTCCAAAATTTTCATAATCCCCTCCCTTGGATATTATACCACGCCCCTTGCATCCTACTCATTTCTTTTCTACAATAGAGCGAGGAGGAACACCATGACATTTATTCAAGAACTCGAGCAAAACCATGCTCTTCAATTTAATCAACAGCAACTTGATGCCATTCAACACACCCAAGGACCTGCCTTAATCCTTGCCGTGCCTGGCGCTGGGAAAACAACAACACTCATCTGCCGCACTGGATTTTTGATCTTCGAACAGCAGGTTGCCCCTCATTCCATTCTCTCTTTGACATTCAGCCGCGCAGCGGCTATGGATATGAAAAAAAGATTCAACGAACTCTTTCAATCCCATGTTCATGCCAATATTTCCTTTTCGACCTTTCACAGCTTTTGTTATCGATTCCTAAAAGCTTTTGATCGAGAACAGCCTGAGTGGACTCTGATTGAAGGAAAAAACGCCCCTATTTCCAAGAAAAAGCTGATCGCTCAAGTCCATTACTCCCTCCATCACGCATGGCCCAATGAGGAAATAACTGAAGAAATCCTGCGTCAAATCAGTGTCGCGAAGAACCGCGAAACCTCTGTTCCCACTTCATCTATGGTGAAAGCCTTACCGGAAATTGCCGCGCGCTACGAATCTGAGAAAGAGAAGAACCGCTGGTTTGATTATGACGACCTTTTGCGCCATACCTTGAATCGACTGCGCAGTGATATTGAACTGCAGCATCGATTGCAAAATCAATATCCCTATATCCAAGTGGATGAAACTCAGGACCTTTCTCCCATTCAATTTCAGTTGATCTCCTGTCTTTTATCTATCAAAAAAAACATATTTATGGTTGCGGACGATGATCAATCCATCTATGGATTTCGGGGCGCCATGCCCGAAGAACTCTTTGCCTTTACAAAAAATGAAGCGGATTTTTCTGTTTATCGAATGGAAACCAATTATCGTTCCGGCACGCCCTTAATTGAGCCCGCCAACACGATTATCAAGAAAAATGTGGCTCGTTTTGATAAGAAGATGCAAAAGCGTGCTGACGCTTCAACGGTCCTGGAGCTGCATATCTGCAACAATCCAGAGGATCAACTGAAGCAAATTGAAGCAAAGGTGCAGGAAAAACGTGATCTAGGATCCATTGGCATCTTATTTCGTAACCGAATATCAGCCCTTCCTGTTTTGAATTTGATGGAAAGCCATCAGATTGCTGTCAATGTCCGGGATCTTCAAACCAGTTTTTTTCGTTCCGCTCTCTTCAAAGATTTTCGTGCCTTTTTTCTCTTTTCCATGGATCTCTCTGATGGCGATGCCTTGGATCAAATTTGGTATAAATTCAACGGCTACATTAAAAAACGTGATTATCAGCAGCTTCGTGCCCTTGAATCCGAAGAGAACCTATTGCGCAGACTGATCCGAACCGCTGATTTGCCTCTTTACCAGCGCAAGAATATTCTGCGGATAGAAGATTGCTTTTATCAACTTCAAAAACAACGTCCAAGTTTTGCCATTGAAACAATCCTTAGAGACCTGAGCTACCGAGAACATCTGAACCAAAAAAAAGAAAGCGCAAATTATCGGGGTGAAGTCGATTCCCAACATCTTTCGATTCTTCAAACCCTTGCCACACAGTCGGTTTCCATTATTGATTTTCTTTCTCGATGTGAAGACTTGCAAAAACGATTGTCTCGGTTTGAAAAAACCCAATCGTCCATCACCCTTTCTACCCTCCATGGCGCGAAGGGCCTCGAATTCGATCACGTTTTAATCATCGATCTGATCGATGGAATCCTACCATCGGCAGTAGCAAAAAAACAGGATTCTTTTGGAGACTCCGCTCTATTGGAAGAAGAACGAAGGTTGTTTTATGTGGGAATGACGCGGGCCAAAAAGTCCTGTTCTTTCTACAGCTACACAAGATTGGATCAAGCACCAAGCACTCCCTCGCCCTATCTGGCGGAGCTTCAACCCTTTCTTTCTATACAACCACCCGATGAGTGGGTCGTCGGTGGAACGGTCGCACACAAAACCTTGGGCGTGGGTGTGATTCAACAACTGGACTATAAATGCATTTGGATTGACTTTCCCAAACAGGGATGCAAAAAATTCGCTCGAGAATTTGTCGCGCGGCATAACCTATTAAAAAAATCGGACGACTCTAAGTGAGTCGTCCGATTAATACTGTTATGGCTGTTTCTACCCGCATAATGCGTGCTCCGAGAGAAACAATTTGAAACCCGAGTTCTTCAAACTTTTCAACCTCATAGTCGATAAATCCGCCCTCTGGTCCAATAACCAAAGTAACGGGTTGATCAATAGTGCGAGGCGCTTTTGTTTCTGTTTTGGGATGGGCAACAAGCTTTAAGCTCCCTTCGCTTATCACTGGCAAAATATCCTCAACAAAGGGCTTAAAGTATGGATGCACCGTAATGGTAGGAAAAACGGTATCCCGCCCCTGTTCCAAACCCAGCCGAATCTGTTCATTCAGGCTCTCCGGGCTCAGGACTGGAGAGGACCAATAACTTTTTTCCACTCGCCATGTTTTTATGATATGCAACTCCTTGATCCCAAGGGTCGCAATATCCTGGATAATGCGATTCAAAGCCTTTGGTCGGGGCATCGCCAGAATCAATCGAATCGAAGACGGTTCAGGCGGCTCTTCCGTCCATTCAACTTCCAAAAGAATGGCCTCCTCTTCCATGGATATGATCGTGCCCACACCCATCTTTCCATTCTCTACTCCCACTCGCAGGGTTTGTCCTGTCACCGCTTGATGTACACTACGAATATGGCGCTCCTGCCGCGGACTGACTTTCGCCAGTCCAGAGGGAAGAAAATCATCTTCACGCAATAAAATCAGATTCATTATTGATACTTTTCCACTTCTTCGTGGATCCGCGCAATAAAATCGTTAAGTTCCATGGCGCCAAGATCGCCTTCATCTCGATTTCGTATTGCCACTTGCTTCGATTCCACTTCTTTTTCACCTACGATTATCATATAAGGTGTCTTTTGCAATTGTGCTTCGCGTATTTTATACCCGATCTTCTCGGTTCTTTGATCCATATCCACACGAACGCCTGCCCGTTGCAGAGAAGTCATGACTTCTTGCGCATACGCATTATACTTGTCGCTAATCGGCAACACAGAGACCTGAACAGGCGACAACCATACCGGGAATTTACCCGCATAATGCTCAATCAAAATCCCGATAAAACGCTCAATGCTTCCAAAGAGTACGCGGTGAATCATTATCGGTACATGTTTCTGATTGTCGGCGCCAACATAGGACAACTCAAAACGCTGAGGCATTTGGAAATCCAGTTGAACGGTGCCACATTGCCAAGTTCTGCCAATTGCATCCTCCAAATGAATATCAATTTTCGGACCGTAAAAGGCGCCGTCTCCCTCATTGAGGGTATATGGTTGTTCCATCTCATCCAAGGCAGAAACCAGGGAAGCCGTTGCATGTTCCCACTCTTCATCCGTTCCCATGGAATCCTCAGGACGAGTTGAAACCTCTACGTTATACTTAAACCCAAAAATTGCATAGATTTCATCGACAAATTTCATTACACCCTTGATCTCATCCTTAATTTGATCAGGCGTCATAAAGATATGCGCGTCATCTTGCGTGAATGAACGAACACGGAACAAACCATGCAAGGCTCCTGCTGCTTCATGACGATGAACGAGACCCAATTCACCCAGTCTTAATGGCAAATCTCGATAAGAGTAGCGTCCGCTCTTATACGCCAACATCGAACCTGGACAGTTCATTGGCTTGATGGCATAATCCTCTTCATCGATTTTTGTAAAATACATATTATCTTGATAATGATCCCAATGACCCGAAGTATGCCACAAGTCTTCATTCAATATCAAAGGCGTCATGATTTCACCATAACCGCGTAAGATATGCTCGCGTTTCCATAAATCCTGCAATAGATTCCGAATCACCATTCCCTTTGGTAGGAAGAATGGGAATCCGGGTCCTTCTTTGTGCATAACAAAGAGTCCCAACTCTTTTCCCAAACGGCGATGATCCCGTTTTTTTGCTTCTTCAATTCTTTCCAAATAGGCATCCAACTCTTTTTTCTTTTCAAAAGTAATGCCATAAATGCGTTGAAGCATGGTGCGGTTCTCATCTCCACGCCAGTAAGCGCCTGCAATACTCATCAATTTAATTGCCTTGATTCGCTTGGTTCCCAAAAGATGCGGTCCCTTGCACAGGTCGATAAAGTCGCCCTGTCGATAAATGGAAATTTCCGCGTCCTCTGGCAGATCTTGAATCAATTCAACTTTATAATCTTCCCCTTTTTCACGGAAGAGTTCCAAGGCAGCCTCACGAGTCAAAATTTCTTTTTCCATCGCAAAGTTTTGCTTTGCCAACTTTTTCATTTCTGTTTCCAGTTTTTCCAAATCTTCCGGTGTGAAACGATGCTCTGTTTCAACATCATAATAGAAACCCTCTTTAATGGCTGGTCCTATTGCAAACTTGGTATCTGGAAATAAATTTTGAATTGCATGAGCCAATAGATGAGCGCTTGTATGCCAGAAAAAATGCTTTCCGTCTTCTTCATCCACCTTCAACAAGGCCAAGTGCCCGTCTGATTCAAGGGTTTCACTCAGATCCGTCAATTCCCCATTCCATTTGGCCCCAACAATCACACGTGCCAAACCTTCTGAAATTCCTCTTGCAACATCTAGGATTGTCGTGCCTTTTTGCACCTCTTTGATCGATCCATCCGGCAACGTTACTTCTACATTTTGATTCATCCAAAACCCTCCTTTACAGATTAAAAAACAACATAAAAAAACCCCTCGTCTTAATAGGGACGAGAGGTATGCATCACGTGGTACCACCCTAATTCGAAACAACCATAAAGCCGCTGTTTCCTCAAAAGACGTAACGTGTCCAAACGGGTATCATTACCTGTCGCAGATTATCTGCTGCCAAACAGGTCTTTGATCCAGCTCCGGGGTAGTTTTCAAAACCATAAGCCTAGATGGATTCCAGCATCCCATCCTCTCTTGAGGCATCTGATTTTTACTCGTCCCTTCATTGCTTTTCTGATTGACGCTATTATAATTCTTTCACTGATGTTTGTCAAATTCTGAATGGATAAAAGCACGCATCTGTTTTTGAAGCGCCTCCATTAATTGATTCGAAACCGCCTCGGATTCCGCCCATGTTGAATAATAGCATTTGATCTTCGGTTCTGTTCCTGATGGTCGAATGGCAACCCAGCCCTGCTCAAAGAATACTTTCACAACATTTTCAGAGGGCAATCCAGTGTCCGACGAAAGATAATCAATGATCTTCACCTGCGAATCCACAAAAGGCGATTCTGTTCGAAAACGATTCATCAACTCACGGATCTTCGCTTTTCCATGAATGCCTTTGCTTTCGAAGGAATCCAAGGCTTCTTGATAGAAACCAAAATCGTTATAAATCTCTTGCAGATGACCATGCAACGTGACGCCATGGCACCGATAGAAGGATGCCATTTCTACAATCAACATGGCTGCCAGCACCCCATCCTTGTCACGAACGGCATCACCAGTCAAATATCCATAACTTTCCTCATAACCAAAGAAAAAACTGCGATTGTTCATGGATTGATAGGCTTCAATCTTCTCACCGATATATTTGAATCCAGTTAAAGTTTCCTCGCAAAGCAATCCATTGCGTTCCGCAATTTGTCGTCCCAAATCACTCGTCACGATGGTCTTAACAACGGTTGCTCCCTTTGGAATTTCCTGGGTCTGATTGATGATGTAATTTAAAAGCAAGGCACCAATCTGATTGCCATTCAATGGGATTGGGTTTCCCTGATCCATAACAACCACGCCAACACGATCACAATCCGGATCCGTGGCTATCACAAGATCCGCGCCCCTTTTTTTTGCCAAATCCACAGCAAGCCGCATGGCAGCCGACTCCTCTGGATTTGGCGTTGTCACAGTAGAAAAATCAGGATCAGGTCGTTCCTGAGAGGTAACCGTCCAGACATTTTGGTACCCCCGTCTTGCCAACACCCGACGCACTAAGCGATTCCCGGCTCCATGAAGTGGTGTATAAACAACCTTGATCGAACAATCAATTTCTTTCCGTTTTCTTTGGGAGAGACAATAGCTTACATAGGCTTCATCCATCTCTTCTCCCAGATAAGAGAACCTTGGATGATCCGATAATCGGTGAGAGGGATCTCGCTGAATCATGGACAATTCAGAAATCGCAGAGAAGGCATCAACAATCGGTTGTGCTTGTTTTGGTACCAATTGAGCGCCGTCTGCTCCATATAGTTTAATGCCATTATATTCCGGTGGATTGTGACTGGCAGTGATCATAATGCCTAAATCAGCCTTGGCCTTGCGAATAGCAAATGATAATTCCGGCACCGGTCTTTCTGCGTCAAAAACACGCACCCACGCGCCATTGGCCAACGCAACCCGCGCAGCTTCATCCGCGAAGTCTTTAGACCTGCGCCTTGTGTCGAATGCGATAATCACCAGGGGCTCGTCTTTTCGAACACGAATAGGCGTCATAGCAGCCTGCACGGCCTTTCCGACCATATATCGATTCATTCGATTGGGTCCTAAACCCAATTCGCCGCGCATTCCCCCAGTGCCGAATGTAAGCTCACTGGCAAAACATTCTTCAATTTCCGATCCATCCGTAATCTTCAAAAGAGAAACCCGATCTGCTTCGGATAAATACGCACTGTCGATCCATTTTTGATACCTCTCCTGTATCTCCATTTTACCCTCCTTCTGCATTCCCCAACCCACAAAAACTTTCAATGACTACAACTTTCATCATGCTTGTTCTTCTGATTGATGGCTTCTGTACAAAGACCTTTTTTTGAAACAGTACCGTTATAATCGGATCATCTTTCGGTTATGAAACATAACCATCTCGAGCCCCAAAGAATCGATAAAAGTACTGGCTTCCTTCAACTTCCAACCTATACGATCACGACTATGAGCGTCGGAGCCAATCGTAACGCTACGGCCTCCCAACTCGGCATATCGCGCATAAATGGGACGTATCGAATTCAAATCGGCCTCTGACTCGATTCGGCGCGTATTCAATTCTAACACGCGTTCCGTTTTGATCAGAGCTCGCAAGACACGATCGATATAGGGATGTAGTTCAGGTTCCGACCACACTTCCGGGTCTGCATATGGCGCATATCTCGCAATATAATCGATATGCCCCAAGGCGTCAAAATCGGAAAACTCAAGGATACAAGCTTCCATGGCGTCAAAATACGCACCATACGTTTCCAATTTTGTACGATCCGCATAAAATTCCGGATAATAAATATCGATGTTTTCTACGACATGGATGGATCCAATGACATAATCAAAGGGAAAATTGTGAACCAACTTGGATGCTTCTCCGTCATAACCTGGTACCATGCCCAATTCAATGCCCAAGAGGCATTGGCTACTTCTCAGGCTATCATAGTTCAAGAAATACACTTCAGGATCGAACAAAAACGTTCCAGACTCCGGATAACCAAAGTCATAATGCTCCGTAAAAACGCCGCCTATTTTTTTGTCTTTCATCTCTCGAATCGCATCGGCAGCCGCTAGGGTAGAATCCGAAGAAATCGAGGAGTGGATATGCGAATCAAACATATTTTCCTCCTAGTTTTATTGACCTCATTATAAACTGAATGCGAAAAAGGAACAAGTCATTCCGAAACTTTCATGAAAATTCGACCAAACTCGCCCTCAATGCTCCAGGTATTCTCTAGCTTCTCATGATTATCCAAATCTTCCCATATTCCCATACTTGGGAATTCTCCCTCTGCCCACTCCTCACCGCTATTGACTATGCAAAAGAAAGTTTCTTCTTCCATTTCCCGCACATGGGTAAAACACTGTCCCTGAACAACACCCGCTTTAAATACACCGCTTGAGAGGGCTGAATGCTCTCGATATCGTCGAATCCATTTGCGGTACAATTCATAAACGGATTGATCCTCCGAGCCCCAGGGATAGGTTTTCCGATTAAAGGGATCTTTCCAGCCTTCCAAACCAGCCTCATCACCATAATACACGCAAGGAACACCTGGAAGCGTAAAGAGCAATTGTACGGCCAATGCCAATCGCTTTACTGCCAACTCCCATTCTTTTTCTGTCAAGGCAAGCCGCATCAATTCACTTTTGGGTCGGTTCGGTTCTTCCGCGTAGATCATCGCATTCAACACGCGAATCGTATCATGGGTGCCGAGAAAATTCATAAGCTGTTGAAAGACTTCTTTCGGATAATTTTCTTGAATGGAGCTAATGGTCCTAGACAAACTGAGGGCATTCTCCTCCCGTCGTACAAACCGTAAAATCCGTTCCCGATAGGGATAATTCATTACGGAATCCAGCTCCCCTCCAAAAAGGTATTCCCGTTGTTTTCCATAACTGATTTTATTGGAGGCGTCTTCCCAGACTTCTCCAATTACGATGCCTTCATGATTTTCTTCTTTGACACGACGGTGAATGCCTTGAATAAATTGATCCGGCAGTTCATCAGCCACATCAAGTCGCCACCCTTTTACGCCCTTGTTCATCCAGTGCGCGATCACACCAGATTCCTTGCCTAGGATAAAGTCCTGATACTCTGCATTATCTTCCTCGATATTAGGCATGGTATCAATTCCCCACCAGGATTCGTAATCATCGGGATACCGCCTGAATCGAAACCACTTATAATAGGGGGATTCTTTGGATTGATACGCTCCCACCTCATCATAGAAGCCTTCCCGATTGAAATATCGGCTATCGCTTCCCACGTGACTGAAAACGCCATCCAAAACGATGGTAATACCATGTTGCTCCGCTTCCTCATTTAGACGTACAAAATCCCCTTCGTCTCCGAAATTGGAATCGATCTTATTATAATCTGCCGTATCGTATTTGTGATTGCTTGAAGACTCGAATATGGGATTCAAATATAGAATGGTAATCCCCAATTCCTGCAAATAGGGCAGTTTCTCCCGCACCCCATCCAAATTTCCTCCAAAAAAATCATAGCGCAAGATGCGCCCCTCTTCATCTCGAAGATAGTAGGGAGAATCCATCCAATCGGAATGCATCAAAACTGGACGCGGATATTTCCCAGGTTTTGATCCGCGCGCAAAACGATCAACAAAGATTTGATACATGACACCTCCCTCAAACCAGTTAGGTGGTTCTTCCATTTTTCGATACACGGTAATTTGAAAGGGATCGGTCGGTTCAGATACTAAAATCGCTTCACCGCCCAACCGATCGGCAGGATTGCAAAGATAGTGATAGTCTTCACCCTTTCTAATAACAAATTCATACCATACCAAAGCAGGAGTAGTCGGCATTTCCACCGTGCAAGAGAAATTGTGCCGTTGCTCAGACTCGTCTAGTCGTTCCATTGTACAAATCTGTTCAGGCTCTTCGGCAAATCGATACCGCATCAAACAATGCACCGATTCAGATATCTCGACAACGACATTGAAAGTCACTGACGTACCAACTATAACTGCTCCAGTGGGATTTCGATATTTCGGATCCTGGGAATCAAACTTCACCTTCACTCGATATACTCCTCTCTCACTCGATCATAAATCTTCTCATATTCCTTGGCCGAATCTTCCCAACTTCTAACGGACTTTCCCGATCGTTGAACCAGCGATTGCCAGCTCTCTGGATTTTGAAACGCCCGCACTGCACGCTTGACTGCTTCAAGCATCGCAAAGCCATTGTATCTTTCAAAAACGAATCCATTTGTTTTTTTATCTGTCCGATTATAATCGCAGACTGTATCCTGAAGCCCACCGGTTGCACGAACAATCGGGATCGTGCCATACCTCATCGCGATCATTTGGGTCAGTCCGCAAGGTTCGAAGCGAGAAGGCATCAATATCATGTCAGCTCCCGCATAAATTCGTTGAGCCAAGCTCTCATCAAAATCAATAATTACGCGAAACCGTTTGGGATATTCACGACTTGTTTTCATTAATAACTCTTCATAATGCTGTTCTCCCGTTCCCAACACAACAAATTGCAAGTCTAAATTGATCAATTCGTGAATCACAGAAACAATTAAGTCTAACCCTTTTTGTTCAACCAAACGACTCACAAATCCAATTAATGGAAGTTCTGCTTGAGCAAGTCCCAACTCTTCCTGCAAGAAACGTTTGTTTTTTTCTTTTTTTTGGCTGGAATACCGATAGTGAAATTGAATCGAAGGGTCTGTCATAGGATCGAATTTCTTCAGATCAAGACCATTAAGCACACCGCCGAATTTACTCTGGATCAATTGCAAAATAGGCTCCAGTCCTTCTCCATAGATTTCCCCCATGATCTCTTTGGCGTAGCTTGGACTTACCGTGGTCACATAATCAGCAGTAACCAACGCCCCTTTCATCAAGTTCAAATCCCCATTGAATTCCAGTTCATTGGGGATTCCCTCATAACCCATCAAATCTTCCGCTACATCAATCCCATATCTTCCTTGATATCGAAGATTATGAATGGTATAGATCACTGGAACAGGAAGTTGCTTCTCCTTAATCAATTGCACGACCCATGCGGATTGCCAATCATGGCAATGCACCATTTGATACCTCTCAGGATTTCTTCGAATCCATTCCACAACTGCCGCAGAAAAAAACAAATACCGTTCTGCTTCATCGAAATATCCATATAATTGTTCGCGCCGGAAGTAATATTCATTATCGATAAACCAGTAAACAACCCCTCGATCCTCGGCACGATAAACGCCAACATATTGCCGACGCCATCCCAACATCACTTCAAAATCCATAACGAATTCAAGGTTTTCAATTTGAATATGGGCATACTTCGGCATGATAATTTCAGCTTTCCACCCATTGTGTAGGGCATGAGGCAATGCTCCGATCACATCGCCAAGCCCGCCGCTCTTCGCATATGGTGTCGCCTCAGAAGCAACAAACAACACTTGCTTCGCCATCAGATCACACTCCCTTTTGAAATCACGATGGGTTTGTCTTTTGATCCTTTCAAGACGGTCCGATCGCGAATAGTGACTGCTTTGTCAAGAATAACATGTTCCAGGTAAACGTCATTTCCAATGTGTGCACGCTGCATCAAAATCGAATTCTTAATCACACTTCCAGATCCAATCATCGATTCTCGAGATATGATGCTATTTTGAATAATTCCCGAAATCTGGCATCCGCTTGCAATCCATGCGTTGTTCACAATGGAAGCATTGTCATATTGGGTTGGATGATTGTCCTTGCTCTTGGTGTAAATCATGCGTGGTCCTTCAAATAATTCCTTTCGCACCGGGGCTTCCAAAAGATCCAAATTCGCTTCATAGTATCCCGACACATCTGAAATTTCTCGATAGTAGCCATCATAAATTAACATCTTCACGCGAAGGTGTTCTTGATTTCTTCGAATGAGGTTCAGCAAATCATAGGAACCGCCCTGATTCATCCGTTGAAGAGCTTGGCTTATCAAAGTCCGTCGAACCAATACCGCCAATATTTCACGGTTCCGCCATTTTCTGCGATTTTCATTTGGAGATCCAATAAATTCATCGCTCCTGCCATTCCCGGCCACAATGGTTACGTCATTCATGCTGTTAAAATGTTCATCCATCATCGGCTTAAAATCAAGATTGTTTATTTGATTGCTCGGCTGAAAAATAATCATTTGAATGGTCGTCTGATTTTCAATGAATAATTTGCTTGGCAACAATTCTCGCAGATCAAAATATACGCCCGGTTCAATCGAATAATTCTCAAGCGCCGGGAGAATCGCAAGATCCTGACTTTTTCGATGAAGAGACCATTCTTGGCCCGTTCCCAAATGATCGATTAAAGAACCATACTTTGCGCCACCCAATACACCGATGGAACGAATATTCGAATTCACAAGATTAGAAAGAGCAAAATCAATCAGTCGATATCGACCGCCAAAAGGAATGGTCGATATCCCTCGATTCATGGTGAATATCTGTAGCTCATGATCCCACCGTTGAAAAATAATACCCATTACTTTACGCATCTGACTCCTCCTTTCCAAGTAATAGAATCGCTTGTTCAGCAGATCCAACTTGTTCATCCGCTGCTATCACAACCCCTTCATCCAAGATCGCATGATTCACCCGCGCATTTTTACCAATCTTCACATTCTTCAACAAAATCGAATCTTCTATGATTGCCCCCTCTTCAACGACTACACTGCCGGATAAAATAGAATGCTTCACCTCTCCGAAAATGGAGCAACCGTCTGAGATTAAACTATCTGTCACAGATGCCTCCGTCGAAATATAGTGAGGCGGCAAGCTTTCGTGATTGGAATAAATGCGAAATTCCTTGTCAAATAGATTGAGGGGCGGATTCTGCAACAACAATTCCATTTGCGCGTCATAAAAACTTTGAATGGTGCCCACATCACGCCAATATCCCATAAATGGATAAGCGAAGACGTTAAGTTGTTGCGCCAAAACGGCCGGGATCACATTTTTCCCAAAATCGTGCTGGCTTTCTTCCTTGACGCCATCCTCTTTCAGCAATCGTTTCAAAACTGGCCACCGAAAAATATAAATCCCCATTGATGCTAGATTTCCTTTGGGATTTTCTGGTTTCTCTTCGAATTCCAAAATTCTATTTTCCTGATCCGTACTCATGATTCCAAACCGCGATGCTTCCTCCGGTTCAACGATCAGTCCGCCGATTGTTAGATCCGCGTGATTCTTGATATGTGTATTCAACATTTCTGAGTAATCCATTTTATAAATATGGTCACCAGAAATAATCAAGACGTGCTCGGGATCATAGGATTGCAGATAGGAGAGATTTTGATAAATAGCATCTGCCGTTCCCCTATACCAACTCGCCCCATACCGACTTTGATACGGCGGCAAGATCGTAACCCCTCCACTCACATTATCAAGAGACCATGCGCTACCTGTAGAGATGTATGAGTTAAGTTCCAATGGCTGATATTGTGTAAGCACCCCAACCGTGTCGATATTGGAATGATAACAATTACTTAAAGAAAAATCGATCAAGCGATATTTTCCGCCAAAAAGCACCGCCGGTTTGGCAACCTTCTTTGTTAAGATGCCCAAACGACTTCCTTGCCCTCCTGCCAACAGCATTCCAACACATTTCTTTTTCATGATTCACCTCCTAATCTCCAAATTCTTGCTGCATATTCTTGTATCGAGCGATCGCTGGAAAAATATCCTGAATGAGCGATATTCGCGAGCTGCATCCGATTCCAACGATACGTATCACGATAATAGCGACTAACGACCTGCTGCGTCTCCAGATATTCCGAAAAATCACGCAGAACAAAAAATTGATCATTCTCCAATAGAAGAGAATCAAAAATGGATTGAAAAGCACCCGGTCGCCGCTCGAAAAATCCATTGACCAATTCATCGACAACCCGCTTCAAACGTGGATCCTTTTGGTATTCAGTCAAGGCATGGTAGGATTCATCCCGATAGTAACGTAAAACCTCATCTGCCTTCATACCAAAAATAAACATATTATCCCAGCCAGCCTCTCGATAGATTTCAACATTTGCTCCATCCAATGTTCCAATGGTTACGGCTCCGTTCATCATAAACTTCATATTTCCAGTTCCCGAAGCCTCCCGTGAGGCCGTGGAAATCTGCTCGCTTAAATCAGCGGCTGGATAAAGCCGCTCTGCTAGGGTTACGTTGAAATTCGGAATAAACACCACTCGAATCCGATCTCTCGTTTTGGGATTTGCTTCAATTTTCTCCGAAACCGCGTGAATCAATTCAATTAAACGTTTTGCATAGTAGTATCCAGGTGCTGCCTTCCCCGCAAAAATAAAGGTCCTCGGTAACATTTCTTGCGCGTGATCATCCACGATGCGATTATAGAGATGCATAATATGCAAAATGTTCATCAATTGGCGTTTATAAGCATGAATTCGTTTGACTTGTACATCGAAGATTGAATTCGGATCAACGCGAACGTTTAATTGTTTCCGAATAATTGACGTCAATTCTTCTTTATTGCCTTGCTTCACTCGATGCAATTCATCAAGAAAACCATTTTCGTCGGAATAATCAGTCAAACACTGTAGCAACTCCGGCTTCTTCTTCCAATCTTCTCCAATTTTTTCGCTAATCAGTCGTGATAAGTTTGGGTTTGCGCCGATTAAAAACCGACGATGAGATACCCCGTTGGTAATCGAATCAAATTGCTCTGAATTCTTTTGGAATCGTGCTACGAACAATTCCTCTTTCAATATCTCGGTATGAAGTTTTGCGACCCCATTCACTCTTCGTGATCCAATGATCGCAAGGGTTGCCATTTTGACTTTTCCCCATTCCATCATCGGATCCAACTCTGGATTTTCGATTCGATCCCGCCGATGTATCTCATCCAGAATCATAGTGATTCGCGGAAGCAAATTTTTCATGGTATCGTACGACCATTCTTCCAAAGCCTCTGGCATAATCGTGTGATTGGTATAATGCATAGTGTTCTTCGTCTGTTCCCACGCACTCTCCCAATCCATTCCTTTTTCATCGATTAAAATGCGCATCAGCTCAGCGATGCAAAGGGCTGGATGGGTGTCGTTGATCTGTATTGCAACCGACTCGGACAATTGACTCAGATCGCATCCTCGACCCACGAAACGACCAATGATTGTTTCCAATCCAGCTGCAACCAAAAGATATTGTTGTTTCAACCGTAAAACTCGCCCCTCATGACTTTGATCATTGGGATATAGAATCTGAGAGATGGCTTCCGCTTCCGATTGATGACGCACCGCTTCAATAAATTCTCCACGATGAAAGGCATCAATATCCATATCTCGCATCGTGACTGCTTTCCACAAGCGAAGGGTATTGACTTGACCATTCCCCATACCAACAATCGGAACATCATAGGGAACCGCACGAATCGCGTCATATCCCTCGTGAAAATACACCGATCGTCCTTCGATTTCTTCCCTTCTGACATGGCCTCCAAATCGCACGACAACGGATCGCGTCGGCTTTTCTGCCTCCCACGAAAAGGCATCGCTCAACCAATCATCCGGTACCTCCACCTGATTTCCCTTCACAATCTGTTGCTCAAACATACCATGGGTATAGCGCAACCCCATCCCATGTCCCGAGATTCCAAGGGCAGCCATTGAATCCAAGTAGCATGCTGCCAAACGACCCAATCCGCCATTCCCCAGGCCAGCTTCTTTTTCCTCGTCCAGCATGTCCTCCAGAGAAATCGACAATTCTTGCAAACCAATTTCAACCAAACTACGAATCCCCAATGCATACAGAACCTGATCCAATAGTTTCCCAATCAAAAATTCCATTGAAAAATAGTAAACCAGTTTCGCATCCTCCCGATAATGTCGTTCATTCGACTCAACCCACATTTCGGACAACTCATCCATCACGACCTCTACGAGACTTAAATACTGTTCATGACGGGAAGCGCGATCGACTTTTTCCCCTGTTACTTTCCGTATTTTTTTATTCAATAAAACTTGAAATTCCTCAGCCGTTTTAATCATCTTTTCGCCTCCTTTTTCTAATCGGTTTAATAATTAATCCCGTGTATCCAGGCAATCGAAGAACGATCGAATACGGTTGACTTTGCCACGGTACGGGAGTGGCTTGCATGGTTTTTTTTATTGACTGCTGCAGCCCACGCGCATGCAGATTGCTAGAAAAGACCAATCGATATTTCGCACGCTCGGGCACCCCCATTCGAAATTCCAACTGATTTTCCTCTTTTGCGTTGATCACGATCATGCTATAGTCCTTTGTCTCCTTCGCGATACGCTGATATACAAAGATAGACTGTTTCTGATTGTTCGCGTCTATCCATCGAAATCCATCCCAAGATTGATCTTGTTCCCACAACGATTTCTCTTTCAGATAAAAGTGATTTAAGTCATGTAAATATCGATAAAAAGAGCGATGCGCATCATATTCCAACATTTTCCATTCTAAGCTTTCATCATATCGCCACTCAAGAAACGGAGCCAACTCATTTCCCATAAAACTCAACTTTTTCCCTGGATGCGTCATCATATACAGGTATAATATCCGTAGTTTATCGAACTTGTCATCATACTTGCCAACCATTTTATCCAACAGCGTCTTCTTCCCATGGACCACCTCATCATGAGAAAAAGGAAGGACAAACGATTCATTGAAGGCATAGACCATGGAAAATGTCAATTGATGATGTGCTTCAGTTTTTTCACGATCAGACAAAGAAAAATACTGCAGGGCGTCGTTCATCCAACCCATATTCCATTTATAATTAAACCCTAAACCGCCATGATACACGGGTGTCGTTACTTTCGGAAATGCGGTGGAATCTTCCGCCGCTACAATTGCATACGGAAACCGCTTGAAAAGCATGCGATTCAAAGTCCGAAAAAATTCAACAGCGACAGGATCATAGTCTTCTTCGGGCTGCAACATGCTGGCTACCCCATCGACCCGAATTCCGTCGATATCATAAAAAGCAAACCAAAAGGCGGCATTGGAGATCAGAAAACTTTGCACTTCTGGTCTCATTAATTGAAATCGCTTGGTTCCCCATAATGGGTGTTCTTCCGCTTCGTATACCTCGCGCCCATTAAATTCGTTCAACCCTTCTTCATTCTGACAAAAGTGCCCCGGAACCCAATCGAAAATCACCCCAAGACCCACGTGATGGCAAGCTTCCACAAGCCCCCTTAATTCCTGAGGATTCCCCCATTGCGCAGCTGGTGCATAAAAACAGGTGATCTGATATCCCCATGACCCGCCAAAGGGATGATACATAACCGGCATAAATTCGACATGGGTGTATCCGTGCTCCACCAAATAACCGGGAAGCGACTTGCTTAATGCTTGGTAAGAATTGCAATTTTCGCGCCACGAACCGATATGCACCTCATAGATATTCATGGGTTGAATCTGGTTGCCGGCACGTTTTTGTTTCACTTGTCGCGATGCGCTTGATACGGGCGCCAATGAAAACTCTGAAACGATAGAAGCCGTTTCCGGAGGAATTTCCGCCTCTCTGCCATAAGGATCCATTTTCCAAATTCTTTTTCCGGCGCTCGTCTCAATCAAATATTTGTATCGATCTCCAATTTTTGCATTCGGTACAATTATTTCCCAGATTTCCGATTCAGGGGCGATCAACTTCATAGAAACTCCTTCTTCATTCCATTCAGAAAAATCACCAGACACCGCAACGAATTTCGCGTCCGGTACCCAAATGCAAAATCGTATGCCTTCCGGTGCAGCATGTGCCCCGAACGCCTCATAGGCTTGGAAATATCGGCCCTCATGAAAAAGAAATATTTGCTCTTGATTCCAATGAAAAGACAAAGCTATCACCTCCTATACAGTATTTTTTACCCAATAAAAAGAGCCCCCATATGGGGGCTCACGAAATTATTTCAAAACTCGATGCGCCTTGCCGCAAAGCAATTGACATCATCAGTTTGATTCTATTGATTTGATTGACTTCACTCGTCCCGGGATCATAGTCAATGGGAACGATATTTGCCGTTGGATAAGCTTCACGAACCGCCTTGAATAATCCCTTGCCAGAAATATGATTGGGCAAGCACGCGAATGGCTGCACACATACGATATTTGGCACCCCTTCTTGAAGAAGTTCGATCATTTCTGCCGTTAAAAGCCACCCTTCTCCCATTTTATTCCCGGTCGAAACCAAATCCTCCACCAATTCCGCTTTGTGGTAGATGGATGTAGAAGACGCGAATCGACTGCTTGCATCCAAGGCTTTGCGCAAGGATTTCGTATATAGTTCCAGTCCTTGTATCACCGCCTCACTGACCACCCGTTTTTTCCTCGTACCGCCAAGATAGCGATGATCTGCGATATTGCTGAATAGATAGTAGGTTAAGAAGTTAAAAAGCTCTGGAACAACCACTTCCGCCCCTTCCTTTTCCAATCCCTTCACAACTTGATTATTGGCCGTCGGATGGAATTTCACCAAAATTTCTCCCACAATTCCAACCCGTGGTTTTTTTATGTCATGTAAAGGAACGCAGTCAAAATCTGCGATAATCTGTTTTAATACGATTTGGAAACGGTGATAACTCTGTCCTACCTTCAATTCAGATTGAATTTTTTGATTCCAGGCTTCGTATAAAGCTTCCACGCTTCCCTCTTCTTTTTCATAGGGACGCGTTCTGCATACACACTTCATTAAGAGGTCACCGTAAATAACGGCACGCAACATTTCCAAAACCGCACGTGTCGGCAATTGAAATCCCGGTTGGCCTTCAAGGCCCTTGAAGTTGAAAGAAATCACAGGCACTTGCTGCATATCTAAATCCCGCAAGGCCTTTCGGATAAAGGCAATATAATTCGTCGCCCGACATCCGCCTCCGGTCTGAGACATCAAGAGGGCCGTTCGATCCAGATCATACTCCCCCGATTTTAAGGCGCGGATAAATTGTCCTGTCGTCAATAACGCCGGATAACAGGCATCATTATGAACCACCTTAAGCCCTTCCGTCACTGCCTCATAATCGATTTCAGGCAAGATAACGACTTTGTATCCATGATTTCTTAAAATGGTTCCAATAAATTCAAAGTGATATGGCGCCATCTGCGGCACAAGAATCGTATGGGTCTCTTTCATTTCTTTTGTAAAGGCCGTTCGTTTCACCAAGGGTTTCGGCGTGTGCTTGTGCTTCACTTGATTCTCACGCTCTTCCAAGGCTGCTTTCAAGGAACGGACACGGATTCGTGCTGCTCCCAGATTCGATATCTCATCAATCTTTAACAGGGTGTAGGTCTTCCCATCGTACTCGAGGATTTCCTTGACTTCATCCGTTGTGATGGCATCAAGGCCGCAACCGAATGAAGTCAGTTGAATCATTTCCAAATGGGGCTGCGTGGCTACAAATGCTGCTGCCCGATAGAGCCGCGCATGATAGGTCCATTGATTGTGAATGGTCAAAGGTCGCTTCAGATCCCCTAAATGAGCAATGGAATCTTCCGTAAAAATTGCGAATCCTTCCCCTTCGATGAGGTCTGGAATTCCATGATTGATTTCTGGATCCACATGGTACGGGCGTCCTGCCAGAACAATGCCTCGACCGCCTTCTTCTGCAAGCACTTCCAGCAAATGTTCACCAGCCTTTTGAATGTCTTTTCGGTATCGCTCTTGCTCTTCATATGCCAGTGCAACAGCAGCCCTAATTTCCCCTTTGGTCACCTTGAAATCAGACAACTCCTCACTCAATCGAGTCGCCAGGGCTTTGGGATTGTCAAAGGAAAGGTATGGATGCATGAATTGCACCTGATCTTTAAAGGCTTCAATTGAGCCTTTCAATACATCCGGATACGATGCAACGATGGGACAGTTGAATTTGTTCGTTGCACTCGGATCTTCCTGTTGATTGTAGGGCACAGATGGATAGAAAATATGACTGACCCCTTGGTTCACCAGATCTTCGATATGTCCGTGCGCAATCTTGGCCGGATAACAAACAGATTCCGAAGGGATGCTTTCCAGACCCAAATCATACAACTTACGATTGGACTCGTGGGACAAAACCACCTCGAATCCCAAGGAATCGAACAAGGTATACCAGAACGGATAGTTTTCATACACATTCAAGACCCTCGGGATCCCAATACGCTCTTTTCTGATGGCAGGGCTAGTTCGGTGATAATCAAAAACACGTAGATACTTATAGAGAGAAAGATTCCGCTCTGGATCCTTCTTCTTTTCTAGTCCCAAACCTTTTTCACATCGGTTTCCGCCAATATAGCTGGTCTTATCGTTAAACCGATTGATCGTCAGCAAGCAATTGTTCGAACACCCCTTGCAACGCGCGGTTTGATGGGTATAGTCAAAATGAGAGAGCTCTTCCTTCGTTAGAAATTGCGTAGATTCACATCGATCCTGAGCCAATAAAGCAGCCCCGAAAGCACCCATTAATCCCGCAATGTCCGGCCGGATGACTTCCACGCCGGTTTCCAGTTCAAATGCGCGAAGCACCGCTTCATTATAGAAGGTTCCACCTTGAACCACGATGGATTGTCCCAAATCCTTTGGCGAGTGAATCCGAATGACCTTGTACAAGGCATTTTTTACAACGGAATAGGCAATACCCGCGGAGATATCCGCGACGGTCGCGCCTTGACGCTGTGATTCCTTCACGCGTGAATTCATAAATACCGTACAGCGCGTACCCAAATCAACGGGAGACCTTGATTGCAAGGCCTGTTTTGCAAAGTTTTCCACGGAGACACCCAAGGCACTGGCAAAAGTTTGAATAAAGGAACCGCATCCCGAAGAGCAAGCCTCATTGAGCATGATCGAATCAATCATGCCATCACGAATTCGAAGGCTCTTCATATCTTGGCCGCCTATATCGATAATAAAATCAACATCGGGACGAAAATATCTCGCTGCGCGATAATGCGCAATGGTTTCTACTTCTCCCACATCAATATGCAATGCTTTTTTGATCAATGCTTCTCCATATCCCGTCACGCCCGTTGCCGTGATCTGAACAGCTTCTGGAAGAACTTCGTAGAGATTCTTCACTTCTCGAATGACGGTATTCAAAGGGCTTCCTTGATTGACTTCGTAGAACGAGTAAAGCAACTCATGATTCTCACCGATTAAAGCAATCTTTGTGGTCGTGGATCCAGAATCGATCCCCAGAAAAGCCTTACCTTGGTAACTGGCAAGTTCTTTTTTCGGTACTTGATGTGCCGCATGTCGACTTCTAAAGGCTAGCAACTCCTCTTCTGTTTGAAACATGGGATCTAAAGACTGCGTAGCCATTTCAAAATTATCTTGATGTTCCGTCATCTTCTTTGTCAATTTTTGTAACTGAAAGATCGGTTGATCCGCGTCTTCTTCTGCGCCATAAGCGGCGCCCATTGCAACAAAATACTGCGCATCCGCGGGATGAACAACTTCATGCTCAGAAAGATGTAGGGTTTCAATAAACCGCACTCTTAATTCCGATAAAAAGGTGAGTGGTCCTCCTAGAAAAGCAACCTTCCCTCGTATCGGTCTGCCCTGCGCAAGTCCACCAATGGTTTGCGTCACAATCGCTTGAAGAATCGAGGCGGCAATGTCTTCTCTCCTTACCCCTTCATTCAATAAAGGCTGCACATCGCTTTTGGCAAATACGCCACAGCGGGAGGCAATGGGATAAATTTGCTTTGCGTCTTTGGCCAAATCATTCAGACCGTTTGGATCGGTTTCCATGAGGGACGCCATCTGATCGATAAATGCGCCTGTCCCACCAGCACAGGTTCCATTCATCCGCTGTTCCACCGCATGGGAAAGATAGGTGATCTTGGCATCTTCTCCACCCAACTCAATGGCAACGTCAGTATCCGGCGCTGTGCGTTCAATGGCGCGGGTAGAAGCGATCACTTCCTGCATAAAAGGAATGTCCAGCCAGCTAGATATTCCAATTCCCGCCGAACCCGTCATATAGATCCGAAGATCTTTTTCCGACCATCGGCTCGTTAAACTCCGTAGCATTTCCATAAAGGTACGTCGTACATCCGACCGATGGCGACGGTACTCTTTTTCCACCTCAATCCCTTGGGGATCGAGTAATACATATTTAATTGTTGTTGAACCAACATCAACACCTAATGAATAAACTTGTTCCATGCTGTCTGCTCCTCTCGAAACTATATATAAATATAGTACAGCAATCGTCAACTAGATACAAACTCTTGGGACTGATTTTATAAATATTTTACGTTTTGAAACCTTCCAAACGTTTTCTCGTCAAAATAAAAAAAGGAGGACATGATGAAAAGAATAAAGAGTACTTTGCTGCTATTTCTCGTAATCATTTTATTGGCAACAGGCTGTCGTTCAAAGAATGCAGAGCAATCTGCTGAATCGAGCAATGCCGACATGGCTATGCCCGCCGAGCCTGCAATGGAAGCCCCTGCCTATGACATGATGGAAGAGGCCGAAACAGAGGAATTCTCCGTCAATCAAACGTCTGATCCATTTCTGAACACTCAGGAGAACACGCAAGACACAAATCGAAAAATGACCTACTCGGGTTCTGCTTCCGTCGAAACCGAAAACTTTGATGAAACCCTTGCCGGTCTCGATCAATGGCTTCATGATTTCGATGGTTCAATCGCCTCTTCTCGTATTGAGGATCATGGAAGCTATGACCACCCAAGACGATACGCATCATACACCATCAGAATTCCAGCAGAAAATTTTCAACGCGCCGTTCAAGTCTTGCAAAATCAAGTACAAGTCCGTCGATTGCAATTGGATTCCCAGGACGTCACCGACCACTACTTTGATCTAACAGCTCGAATCGAGAGCGCGCAGACCCATGAAGCAAGGCTCTTGGAACTAGTAGAAAAATCAACGGAATTAAAAGATGTTTTAGCCCTAGAACAAGAGTTGAATCGTATCCGATATGAAATCGAAAACAATCAAGGCATTCTTCGACGCCTGGACTCACAAGTACGCTATAGCACCCTGTATCTGGATATTCAGGAAACAAAAAATGTACTTCCTGAACCAGTCACCTTCTTAGATCGCGTGAAAAATCAAATGGTTCGCGCCGGACAACAAGTCGTCGATGGGGTACAGGGAATCATTTTGTGGGCAATTCTATGGCTGCCGACCCTGATTATTTTAGGCGTCCTCTTCCTGATCCTGTACCGATTCTTTAAAAAGCTGACTCCAATTTGGAAGAAAAAGAAAGATCCCCTAGAATCCGATCATAAATAAGGGTATGATATGAATAGGAAATTTTAGGAGGTTCTTTTATGAAACGTGTGATGATCAAAGCTACCGGGCGGGTGCAAGGCGTTGGCTTTCGATGGTTTGTCAAGCAAACCGCCGTGCGCTATCAAATAACCGGCTGGGTCGAAAACCGAAGGGATGGCAGTGTCTGGATGGAAATCCAGGGCTCGAGCGATGTGCTGATGCTTTTTCTTCAATCCATTCAGCACGATCACCCGCATGCGCGGGTGGATGCAGTCGCTTCTTCAGACTTGCCCTTGGCAGAAGATGAAAAAGCCTTTTATATTCGAGGATAATTCCTCCCCCTCCTATGCTTTGATCACGTTAAAAGGGATGATCCTCCGATTTCAGCGTCACGATCTAATGGGTTTGAGTGCACAATTAACCTATTACATTCTCCTGGCGCTATTTCCATTTCTATATTTACTGACTTCCTTTAGTCGCTTCACTTCCCTTACGGAAGAAACATTTGTGCGATCCTTGGCGGATTTTCTTCCTCAGGAGTCCTTTCAAATCATCTATAATATCGTGCAAGAAATCACTGGAGGTCAAAGTGCCGGCGGTTTTACCGCAGGCTTTCTCGTTATGATCTGGCTTGCCTCCCGAGGCACGCGAGCCATTATGAAGGGTATCAATCGCGCCTATGACGAGGTCCCAAAACGAAAATTCACACGTAATATCCCAACCTCGCTTTTTTTCACGCTTATGATTTTAATCCTGTTTATCGCAGATGCATTCTTTTTACTCTTTGCATCCAACGCTCTGACTTGGATAGTAACCATGGTCTTTCGAATCAATATTAGTGATATGGGATTCAATTTTTTTGTTACTTTGATTTCATTTGTTGTTACTTTTTTAAATATTCTTTTGATCTATCGCTTTGCTCCCGGGCATCAGCCAAAACTAATTCATGTTTTGCCGGGGACAACCCTGACTGCTATCGCATGGATGATCAGCTCCAAAATATTTGGCGTCTATGTTTCGCAATTTGCCCATTACTTGTCCTTTTACGGCAGCTTATGGGGCTTATTCGCTCTTCTGATCTGGATGTACTTAAGTAGCTTGATTTTGCTTCTTGGAGCGGAACTCAATGCGGAACTTGCTTCAAACCGCGATTCTCAAAAATTAGATTTGCAATTTACAGACCGATCATAACTCAGCCCTTTGGCTGAGTTTTTTATAAAAAAAATAGAAGAGACTATTTGTCTCTTCCAAATATACGATCTGCAATTCTTTGTCCGGTAGGTGTCGCGGCAACACCGCCCTTTCCCGTTTCCCGCAAATCAGGATCCATTCGATCCCCCACGTCTTTCATGGCGAGAATCACTTCATCCAATGGTATGATGCTTTCAATTCCAGCCAGGGCCATATCCGCTGATATCATGGCATTGACCACCCCCGAAGCGTTCCGTTTTGAGCAGGGTGCTTCCACGAGTCCAGCGATGGGGTCACAGACAAGGCCCATCACATTTTTCAAAGCGATGGCAGCTGCATGAAAGACCATCTCGGGGCTTCCTCCGGACAATTCCACCAAGGCGCCTGCAGCCATGGCTGCCGCTGATCCACACTCCGCTTGACATCCCCCTTCCGCGCCGGAAACAGTCGCTGTCTTTGCGATCAATTCTCCAATTCCGCCAGCCGTAAATAAGGCATGCATACATGCTTCGTCTGAAAATTCATGCTGCTCTTGTGCTGATAAAATCGCAGCAGGCAAAATCCCCGCAGAACCCGCAGTCGGCGCTGCACAGATCTTCCCCATGGATGCGTTGTATTCTGACGTCGAAAATGCATAGGCCATGGCATTGACAAGAGAAGAACCAGAGTAGGATTTCCTTTTTTTTCGAAACTCTCTCATCTTAAATGCTTCTCCACCGATGATCCCTCCCAAGGGATTAAGGGCACCATGGAGACCCTTTTGAGCAGAGTTTGCCATGATCATCCATCGCTTTTCCATCTCTCCCAGCAATTCCTCTTTCGTTCGACCCAGTTTGTTTGATTGTTCTTCCATATACGTTGCAGATAACGTGGCTTGCATCGCCTGTGCGTTTTCCAACCATTCTTTTGCTGAATTCATGATATTGCCTCCCCATTCGGATCAATCTGTTTAACCGAATGAATCCATGCAAAATCCTTCAAGGTTTGAATGGCTTTTACTGGAATTGATTCATCCGTTTCAATAATCATGGAAGCCAATTTCCCTTTCTCCGTTCGTCGAACCCTCATATCGGCAATATTGACGCCAGAATCTGCAATGACCTTCGAAACGGTACTGATTACGCCAGGTTTGTCTGTATGCTGAATCAAAAGAGTCGGTTCACTTCCAGTAATTCTCACTGAAAAATCGTCGATTTGCGTGATGACAATTTGACCGCCACCTAGAGAGGAACCGGTGATCCGAATGACTTCATGCTGATCGTTGACAAAGATAAACTTCACGGTATTGGGGTGCACGTTTTCAAGATCCACCCGTACATAAGAATAGATCAATCGATGATTGCGAGCGATTTGTTTGGATTGACCCAATCGTTCATCATCGGGGCTCATGCCCAGGACCCCTGCCAAGAGCGCGCGATCCGTACCATGACCCCGATAGGTCTCGGCAAAGGACCCGTGGAGGCCAAAGGTAACCGAAAGGATCTCGCCTTCCACCAGGTCTCTGGCCACCTTTCCAAGACGTGCCGCGCCTGCCGTATGAGAACTTGAAGGCCCAATCATAATTGGACCAAGAATATCAAAAACCATCAGTTGCCTCCTTGGTTAAAATCAATTCATTTTATCATGTTTGGTTTTCGCTTTCAACGAAGGCTTGAAGCATTCTGCAAAACAAGGTAAAATTAGAAACTGGAGGCGAATTCATGCGATTAAAATATGTAGAAAACGGTTACGAAATTTTAGAAGCTTGTCAACAAATCATTACGATCAGAAAAGCGACGGCCGAAGAAGTCTGGTCAGCATTGCCAACCCATCAATCCCTTCATCTCGAATTAGGTACCGGGATGGGCGATTTTTTATTGGGCATGGCTGAACAATACCCCAAACGTTTTTTTGTCGGGTTTGAACGGGACACAAAAGTTTTGATTCGAGCTGCCAAAAAAACGGAAGAATTTGAAACAAAGAATTATCGATTTATTCATCTGGATGCAGAAAAAGCGCTGCCCCATTTTCCAGACCATGAAATCCAAGGAATCTATTTGAATTTTTCAGACCCTTGGCCAAAAAATTCTCATGCGAAACGCCGATTGACACATCACAGCTTTTTGATTGAGTATCAACGACTGTTGGCTCCAGGCGGCGTACTGGAAATGAAAACCGATAATCTTCCCCTCTTTGAATATTCACTGAAACAATTTCATAAAGAAGAGTGGGATCTTCAGCGGATTGAGCGCGATTTGCATCAAACCGATTTGGCTGAAGCGAACGTTGAAACAGAATACGAAAGAAAATTCAGAGCCAAGGGGCAGCCCATCTATTTTCTGCGTGCTTGTCCCAAATAGGAATGATTCCCATTGACAAGTCCGCTCATTTTTTATAAAATTAGATAATTCTGAAAAAAGGGTGAGTTAATGATCAATCAAATTTTGGAGTTCTTCTCAAACCTAGCCCTCATCGAATGGGTGATGGCCACCATGAAAACATATGGTGTTGTCGCAGGTATTGGAATTCCTATCGTAGAAGCATTTTTTCCAGTCTTTCCATTAACCGCAATTGTCGCGTTGAATGTCCATTTATACGGACTTCTCGCCGGTGCGTTTTACTCATGGACAGGCAATGTCGTGGGATCTTTCCTGCTGTACACTGCCATTACACGCTGGAAAAAGAAAACAGACACAAATAAAATGAAAAAAATCCATCAATGGATGGAAGCAAAGGGTTGGATGGGCTTGTTGATCTTGTATGCGATGCCATTTATGCCTTCGATTCTTCTTAGTACAAGTGCGGCTTGGTTCAACTTGTCACGAAAGCACTTTCTTTTCGCTCTATTGGGCGGCAAAGTATTTCTTATGTTATTTTTGACGGTAATTGGATCTCAGATTTCAACCCTTGTGGATCAACCGGTTCGCAGTGTTGGAATTCTACTCGCTTTATTTGCAGCTATGTGGGGGATGAAACGATGGACACAAAGAACACTCGGAGTCACGACAGCATAAAGCCGTATTTTCGGCCCGCACCAAAATTCCATGGGTTCGGATTCGGTTCCATCTGCTTGGACTGGATCATTCAAGAAGCAGATCAATTAGGTTATAAGTAGATCATTGCAAAAATCACAGCGGTAAATAAAGTCAGTATCAAATTACATCTAAAAAAAGGCTTTGTTGAAACTGGCAGACTGACAGAAGCCGCTGAAAAATTCGAAGAAATTTTAGATGTTGTCATCTTACAAAAAACTGGGTGAAGCTTAATCAAGCTTCACCCTTTCTATTTCACCTTGCTCTCATTTTCACGTCTCAAACCTTCTATAAACCAGCTTGCCATTTCCATTCCTTCTTCCTCACGTCCGGGCGCATCAGTTGCGATCCTTTCTCTTACCGCTTCTAAAGACCCCGTAGCCTCTACCACCTCGCCGATCCATCGAATCCACGAGCATTCCGCTTCAAAGGCCGCTCTCGACTGTACGGGATAGACGTGAGATGCTACAATCCACTCCGCCGGATAAGACAATAGTCGATCGATTAGCCTCTCGACCTTTCTCGGTGTCCAATACCACTCTCCGTCATAGATTTCGACAAATAAAATATCACCTATAAAAAGCACCCGATCCTCTTCCGAAAAAACAACGAGATGATCCTTCGCATGCTCGCTGCCAAGATGCTCGATCAAACATCGCGTGCGTCCAAGATCCAGAATCAAACGCTCGTCTACCTCAATCTCTGGAATTCGAATAACAACCTCTCGGGGACTCGGTAATTCCGTTGCGATACAGGTTCGACAAAACTCGATTTCCGTCCCAGCCTTCACCCGTTCTTCCAACGCTTCATCTGTCCATTTATAATCCTTTAATTCCATCATTTTTTCCCGTGTCAGGCGATGAGCGATCACAGGTCCCGTTGCCGAGGCCGCACCAAAAATATGGTCCCAATGCCAATGGGTTAAAACAACTGCATTCCGTTTTGGAAATCGGTTCTCGGCAAGGGCGGTTTCAAACTCCTGATAATGGGATTTTGAATTGCCCGCATCTATCATCAGGGTGAAGTCATCACCGCAAATTCCTGCTAAAATAGGCCGATCTGTATCTTCCACAGGATGAGAAAACAGGATTCCGTCTGTTAATTTTTCAAGCTTCATAGTCTCCTCCTTTTTTTGCAATTATATCACAAAAAAATAAGAACCCGCGAAGTTCAACACCATGGTTGCCCTCACCGATTCTTATTTTTCTGCAAGTTCCCTATAATGTCACTTAGGTCGTCTTTCATGCTCTAGTCCTCCCATTCATCCTTACATGCTCCCAATCCAAAAAAATTCACATTTTGTTGCGCATATGCGTAAACAGCGGCAACTTCATTATTCTCACCCTTATATTGCTCCATCATGATTTCACCCCCTCATTTTGTTTGTTCAGCCTTTCTTTTTAGTCCTCCCACTCGTCTTTACATGCACCCAAACCAAAATAATTCACATTTTGTTGCGCATATGCATAAACTGTTGAATGTTCATGGTTCTCATTTTTACGTTTTTCCATCATCTTTTCCCCTCCTTTTTTTTATTTCAAGTAAACAAAAAGACCCGTCCTATAAAAAGGACGAGTCATTACCCGCGGTACCACCTTCGTTACACAAACCGTGTCACTCCGAATTTCTTCTTTGCTTTTAACGGGGCTTCCGTTGTCTGCTACTACAATTCACAGACAAGACTCAGAAAGGAGTTCAAAATCATGCCCTGATTTGGGTTCCAGCAAATCCCCAAACTCTCTGTACAGTTTCTGATTTTGGCGTTTCATCATCGTCATTTAAATGTTAAGTAACTTTATCATCGTGTGCGTGGTTTGTCAACACTTGTTTTTATAGAATACGCAAAGTTTTTTCATCGAAGCCCAACATCAGCTTGTCTCCCACCTGATCACTTGGTTCGCGAACTCTTTCTCCCCAGCATTACAGTTACGCAAATCGTCGTTGTTTCATCCGAGTTTCTTTCAATTAATTGATCATACCACAGGAATTCAAAAAAAAGGGCTTCTGCCCTTTCTCTTTTTCCAATTTATCGAATGATCATGGCAATCGCGACAAGAATCCCAATATGAACGGGATAGAACCAATATCCCACAGCCCGATGCAAATGGAATTGCAGTCTCCCTCGGTACGCTTCAAAAAACAGAATAATCGGGATTGCGAGAACACTTCTCGTTTGAAACCAAACCCCAGTTAAAGTTGTATGCACTTGATTTCTCGTCATGATTCCTTGAATCAAGCCCCAGTTTTGCAGGGCTTGAAAATAGCCTACCTCTTCGCCGATAATTTGAGGTCCATATTTTACCGCGACCCAAAGTGAAGTCAGCCCCACGCCAATCAACGACAATGCCAGATAGGCAACAGCCATCTTCCATGGCGATCTTCGGAATCGATAAAAAAATAAAATCATGAGTAGACCATAGCTGCTGTATTCAAAAGAGATCTCAATTCCTCTTTGAAGGCAAAGAATGGTAACCACTTCAGGCAGAGCGATCAATGCAAGGGTCGCGAAATAATAACCTGCGGCAAGAAAGAAGTCAATTCCTTTTTGTGCTTCTCGATAGCGTCGGCTTGCTTGCTCGCCCCATTCAAAAAGCTGCAAGACCCCCAATCCTGCCAATAGCAGGAAGAGTATATTGAAATGCAAAAGATTTCGTTTCAGTTCTGGATTGAACCAGATATAGGGTATTTGCGCAATCAATCCGAATCCGAATAAACGAAGGGCATAGCGTTTTCGATTGCTAGTCTTCTCAAACCCAATGGCGATTTGATAGGCAAAAATTGGAAACGCAATTCGCCCAATCGTTCGGCTAATGGTATACAAAGATTCGCTCACCATCCGCATATGACCCAGATGGTCGATCAGCATGGTAACCATTGCAATCAGCTTGATGTTATCATTGCGTTTATTACTCCTTGCTTCCATGAATCCTCCTTAAAACGATATCTTCATCTTCCTAACTTCTCCTATTTCTGGATCTCTTCGAAGGCCATTTTAGGCTGATTACAGGTCGGACAGCTCCAATCATCGGGCAGATCCTCAAAGGCAGTATTGGGAGGAATATCGTGAATCCAATCTCCGCGCTCCGGGCGATAGGTATATCCGCAAACTGTACATTTGTAAGAATTCATTCTAACTCCTTTCTACACGTCGAATTCGAAATAGACGACTTTCCATTGCTCTTCTACTTTCTGAAAATGGAGATTCAAAAAAGTAGGAGGTGAGGTTTCTACACCAAAGTCCGTATAAAACTCTCTAATATGGATCACATAACGGCCATTTTCAAGCAATCCAAAGCCTTGAATCACCATATCTTGATAGCTCTTGGAATCATCCTCTCGCCATAACTCCCATTCAATCTCCTGTCCATTTTCCTCCCAGCTTCCGAGAAGTATCCCGTCCTCGTTTTGAATGCGAATCGGATCCCCAACTAAAGATAGTACACTCTCCGCATCCCCCGTTGTATGGGCACGGACAAAATTCAGTGAAAGATTGCTCAATAAAGGGAAAAGATCCATCCCCAACTCATTTTGGATCAAACGCTCTTGAATTCGCTTGTTTTCAACTTGCAAAGACGCAATCTCCCTTTGGCTTTTATTCAAAGCTTCTTCCAGCTGACTTGCCTTCTCCTGCAACTCCATCACCTGCGATTCAAGGACCAACACTTGCTTGTCCTCAGAATTTGAAGGATTGGAACATCCGCTCAACAGAAGACAGCATAAAAGACAATACCCGAGTCTTCTCATTCATACTCCTTTCCGACTTTGATCTCTTATTCCATTATACCCCATCTTTCTCGAATAAAAAGACTGCTGAAAATTCAGCAGTCTTTTATCGGTATCGGATCAATTCCATGGTTAGATTTCCATCAATCATCTCAACCTTGGCTTCATCGATCATCGCACCTACGAGTGTCAGTTCATCGTCGCAATCGCTCTCACCAGCCAATTGCCAATAATATTCTTCCATTTCGTGTTGCCGCTCGATCGATAAAGCATCTCGCAATCGTTCAATCATCTTTTCATCACAGCGACTATGATAATCCACGATGCTAATCACCGTTTGGTTGGGATCCATCTTGATCTTAAAGTCCACCTCATTTGTGTCATCCTTCAGCAACATCGTTGTCAACTCGTCTACGATTCGAGAAATTTTCTTTACCTCATGTCTCATAATTATCTTCCTCCCTTTTTAAAGGCATCGATGATCGGCACAAAGAAACCGGCAACGAGCCCACCCGAAAAACCATTGTTATAGAGGTTGATCCCTCCATGAACGCCACCAATGTTCGTTACAAGCGCCAAATGCAACATCCCCGCGATCACCCCGGCAAAGGGACCATATGTGCCCGCAATTGGCGCGATCGTTGTTGAAAAGAGAACAGCGAGGATCATGCCCGTCGATTGTAAATCATATCCAAAAAAAACAGCCGCGATCCAGACACCCAGTACCACGGGAAAACTATTCTTCGGGTGTTTCCCGAATGCGGAAAAACCAACTACAGTAAAAATCGCCGCCAACACCGGCCCATTAAAAATACCTCCAACCAGCGAGACATACACGACAGCAAGCAAACCCATCATGCCCATATTCATGAAAGTAATTCCGTATCCAACAAGCATGGGAAAATCAGTAACGGTTCGACCGGGAAATTGGAGAATCCTCAGATAGTTTCGATGCGCTTTGGGATTGATCCGAAAACCCAAACCAATCAAATAGAGAAATAGACAGATCAAAAAGACGATCATTACGCGGTGATTCGTCTGATATACCAGGAAAACCGGCTCGATTTCGATTTGAAAACTTCTCATAATGCTCGTGAAGATGGTGCCGATAATTCCGGCTGTAAATCCCAAGTTGTACAGATTGAATCCATCATGAAACCGCAGCATGTGAGAAGAGATCGGCACAATAATAAAGCCAATCAAGACTCCAATCGCCATGCCCAACAGAAAGGCAATCCAGGGCGGAAAAATACCCGCGAACATGATCTGGCTGACAATTGGAGACAACCCCGTGCTAAACATCAACACCAATAACACATCACGTATGGCAATTCTTTGATATTTACAGTATACCGCGCCACCGATAAATATCGGAAAAATATTCAATGGATTCTTTCCAAAAAACGAAAACCCCAAGACAGTAAAAAATGCGGCAATCGATAATCCACCAATCCGTACTTTATAACGCTTGAATAGATATAGTGTCACTCCACCCATCAAAGCAGCATTGGTAAATGCGGCGCGGATTCCTCCCACCTCAAAAAAATCTGTAAGTAACGTACCGGGAGAAGTTAAGATTTCGAACATCCCATCCATCCAAGTGCGTTCATTGGATTTAACAAACAAACTAAATACAAGAAATAAAACTGGAAAAACGAATAAAAGAACGAGCAACCGCTGTTGCGATTGTTGGTTTTCCTCAACTTTACGAATTGGAATCATGCTGTTTCTCCTTCCCGAAGCCAATGGTAACCATGTGCAATAGCTGCTTGACGATTTCCTCATCGACTATATTTTCTACAGATTCATAGTATTCTAACTGCGTAATCGCGCTTGTTACTAGATATGCTGCATTTTTTACAGACAGATCCGAACGAAATTCTCCCTTTTCCTGATAGGCTCGAATAATGGTTTCAAACAAGCGATAGCTCTTTGGAATCATCGATTGCATCATTTCTTTCTTTACCTCTTGCGGACATTCCCGCAAAAAACGATTCTTCAATCCAATCATTATAGCATCCTGATTCTCAACCGCCTTCGATTGAGAGAGAAGCATCGGAACAAAATCAGCAAAGTGATAATACTTAATTTGATGAATCATGGTTTCTAATGTTTCTTTTTCCCCATCTCCCAATTCCCCGAATATATAGACGAACAAGTCATCTTTATTATCAAAATACTGATAGAAACTCCCCTTCGGAATATCAGCCAGATGTACGATTTGATCAATCGTGACACGGCAATAAGACATGTCTGAAAAAGCTTTCATCGCGCCCTGTATGATTCTCGTTTGTTTCTCAAAAGACAAATGAAAGAACGTGTTCTTTGGCATAGGCACCTCCTTATGACTATTGGTCACAAGCGAAGCGTACCACACTCCAGCCTTATTTTCAATCCTTGCTTGAACCAATAGAAATGCGACCATCCTCGGACATTCGGGAGGACATCATGAAATCACAACCTTATTTCGAATTTCCATGCTCTTTCTGGGCTGCTACTTTTGTTCATACCCTTTTCTTTGCATCAAAAAAGCCATGGGTTCCCATGGCTCCTTACTCTATTCGGCTAAATTGGCAGGACCAAACGCTTTGGGTGTTAAATCAGCCACTGTATTTATAAAATACTCGTCAACGCTATTCGCGCTGATAATCTTGATGTCTGATCCAAATTCCATCAGTACCTGGCGGCAGACGCCGCACGGTCCCGTAAAATCACCGGTTTCTTTTAGTTCCCCATTCGGCCCTCCCACTACGGCAATTGCTTCGAATTCAGTCTCACCTTCGGAAACAGCCTTAAAGATTGCTGTTCGTTCCGCGCAGACCGTCGGTGAGTAAGCGGCATTTTCAATATTACAGCCCGTAAAAATCTTTCCACTCTTGGTTAAAAGTGCTGCGCCCACTTTAAAGTTGGAATATGGTGTATAGGCAAAATCCATTGCCGCGATCGCTTTTTCTATCAAATCTCGAATATCCATCGAATCTCCTTTTTCTTTTATTATAAGGAGTAAAACGCTAGTAAAACAAGATGTTTATCCCTGAATTTTCACAGGCTTCTTTGTCGTTAGTGTCTGAATCGGACAAATCACACACCACGCTCGTGGTACATAGAGAAAACCAAGGATGAGACCAATTGTTGTTGACGTCAACATCATCGAATAAATTCGATAAGATAAATGGAGCAACCAGGGTGAAATTGTGAATTGTAGTAGCTGAGGAAAAGCCACAGGAATAGGAAAAACGATTAAGAACCTCACATAGTCAATTGGTGCGACCCGCCCGAGACTGACCATGATCGTTGACATGGTCGCAAAAAACACATTGATTCCAAAATAGATCAGCACGCCTGTTTTCACGTTCTGCTTGGTAAACCCTTTCAGCAATGGTTTTTTCAGAGAGATCTTATGTAAGATTCGAAGAAACAAACTCGCTCTTGGGCAATATTTCTTGCACCAAAGTTTTTCACCACTTTTCAGGTATAGTGCAAAGGGAAATCCCATGCAAAATAACCCTAGAAGCGAAAATCCGATATGCACAAACCCTAGAGAAAAAAACAGTACTGTAATTACCCACAAACCATCCATTGTTGAAATTCTATTTTTAGTCATCTGAACACTCCTTTTGTCAAAACCTCTCCACAGTATACCCCACCCCCCTATGGGTTTGCAACGTTTTTTATGGTTTTTATTACGGGCGTTTCGCCCTAATAGATGCTCGTCAACCAATCGCAATCTTATTGTATAAAAATATAGGTGCAAGCATTCAACCCTAGGGGTTGTCGCTCACACCTATATCGTATAAAAAAAGAAGGGTTTCCCCTTCTCCTCTCAATCATTTCTTTCTAGAACATGCCCATTAGGCCCGCAATGACAACAAATCCCGCAAAGATCATGCGATATTTCGCGAAAATTTTCATTGGCTTATGCTTCAGGTAGTTAATAAATCGGCCAATGACGACTAGAGCAACTAGAAAAGAAACCACAAATCCAATAACCAGTGCGCCCCACTCAGCGCCGGCCATCAATCCAAATCCGCCCATCTTTACAATCTTCAAAAAAGACATGCCCACCATAACAGGAATCGCCAAGAAGAACGAGAACTCGGCAGCCGCAACGGTAGAAAGTCCTGCAATCCAGCCTCCGATAATCGTTGAAGCAGAGCGAGACATCCCCGGAATAATCGCCAAGCATTGAAACAGCCCGATCAAAATCGCCTGTTTCGGTGAAATTTTCAAATCCTCAATTCCACCATTTTTTCCACGAAATCGATTTTCCGCAACAATCATGAATATTGCGCCTACAAACAAGGCGGCGGCAACCGTATAGGGTGAAAACAAATATTTCTCTGCCAAATCATCCAGTAAAATTCCGAAAAAACCACCGGGTATGCAAGCAATCACAATCATCAACCAGAATCGAAATCCAGAATCTTCATATCCAACCTTCTTAGGAAAAAAATGAATCAAGGTATCCTTGATCTTCTGCCAATACAAGACCACAACAGCGAGAATCGCGCCAAGCTGAATCACATAGGTATACATTTCCAAATATGCACCACGTACAGAAGTAAAACCAATTATATTTTGCGCAATAATCAAATGACCCGTTGAAGATACGGGGAGAAACTCAGTAATCCCTTCAACGATTCCCAAGATCACCGATTGTATCAATAATATCCATGTGTCCATCTGACATCCTCCTTTTGCTCTTCTCAGTATAGACGAAAAAAAGAGGAATCTCAATGAAATTCCTCTTACAATTTAGTGAACGATGACTTATCCCATATGTGATTTATAAGCAATCATATGCTGACAATGATGCCGCTGATCCGGATAAAAATCCGCATTAACCGAAAATGTCTGCTGAAGAATCGACTCATTCAAAACCTGATCCGGCTTGCCTCCACAAATGACTCTCCCTTTATTCATCACATAGATTTGGTCAGAAAATCGGATGGCTTGATTCAAATCATGCAAAACCATCAAAATACTCAATCCTTCATTCTGATTCAATTCACTCAACAATTCCAATACCTCTAATTGATGAGACAGATCCAAAAACGTAGTGGGTTCGTCCAAGATCATTAGCTCCGTTTTCTGCGCCAAAGCCATGGCAATCCAAGCCCGTTGGGCTTCCCCGCCCGAGAGTTGATCAATTCTTCGATCTGCATAATTCGTCATGGCCGTTTTATCCAATGCCCACTCAATTATTTCCTGATCCTTCTGATTGAGCTTCCCACGCCAATTCAAATGTGGATAGCGACCAAGGGCAATCAAATCCCGAACCCGTATATCCTCCGGAGCCCTTCTAATCTGAGGGAGAATCGCAATTTTTTTTGCAATCCGCTTGCTTGTCAGCTCGCCAATGCGCTGATCTTCCAAAAAAACGTTCCCTTCGATTGGATCCAGCAGTCGGGAAATTCCTTTAAGTACGGTGCTTTTCCCGCATCCATTTGGACCAACGATGGTTGTAATTTTTCCTTTCTCGATATGCAAATCCACATTTTGAACAACCTTCGTATGATGATAGCCAAGACTCAAACCTTGAGTTTTAATCATAACGATCCTTTCCTTTCTCTTATCAAGTACAGAAAAAACGGTGCGCCCAAAAGGGCCATGATAATTCCAACCGGGAGTTCAACGGGATCAAACAGCAGACGAGCAATGCAATCACAGAGTACCATAATCCCTGCACCCAATCCAATGGTTGCCGGATATAGATATCGATAATCAGAACCGATCAGCAACCGGGCGATATGAGGGACAATCAATCCGACAAATCCCAATAATCCAGCAACACTCACAGCGCTAGCAGCTAAAAAGGCAGCCAGCACAATAAAAATCCGTCTTGTCCGTTCCACTGAAATTCCGAGTCCCGTTGCTACTTCATCCCCCAACAAGAGGGCATTCATGCGATAGGACATCAATAAACAACCGGTACCAGCGATCAGGCTATAGGGCCAAATCATTCGAAAATCCGGCCAGGTTCGACCCGATAGACCACCAACCATAAATGACATGGTTCCTGCAATACGATCTGGATAAAAAGTCATTAGAAAATTAATCGCAGCTCCTAACAACGCTGACACCGCCATCCCAGCCAGGATCAAGCGGATTGGACTAACCCCATTTTTCCAAGCCAGGGAATAGATGAGAAATGTCGTTAGCAAGGCTCCTGCAAATGCGCCCACTGGTACCAGATAGGAATAATCCGGGAATAGAATCATCACAATAAATGCAGCCAATCCCGCCCCAGAAGAAATCCCGATAATTCCTGGATCCGCCAAGGGATTGTTCATAACGCCCTGCAAAGTCACCCCAGACAAGGCTAGATTGATACCAACCAAAGCGGCGATCAAATTTCTAGGTAGCCGCACATTAAAGATTATATTGTGATGGACGCGATTTTCATCAGAGAAAATGGCAGAAATCACTTCCCTTGCCGAAATTTCCAAAGAACCCTTCGCAATTCCCCAAAACAAGGAAACGACAAAAAACAGGAAAATTCCAATTAAAATTTTTATGCGGCGATCCACCTTGCTATTCATGGATCATATCAACAAGGGTTTGATAGGCATCTGGATATTTCATATTTGGCTTATACAAGAACAACTCTTTGGGGAGATACAAGTATCGATCACCTTGCACGGCTGACAGACCATTCCATGCTGGGTTGGACAGGATGTCCGACTCCAAACGAGCCTGCGCCTTCTCTACCGTTCCCATGGTTTGAACAAAGATATAGTCGGGATCCATTTCAAGGATTTTCTCCAAGCTAAATTGCTTACTTTCTTCATTGGCTACAGCACCGTCTTCCGCGATGTTGATGCCGCCGCATTCATTGATGATTTCTGAAGCAATATTGTCATCTTTTGTTGTAACGGATTTCGATGTTGCAAATAATAGTAAATACGTAAATTCTTTTTCTCCTTGCTCCGCCACGATCGACTTGATCTCCTCTTGCATCTTCAGCCCTTGGCTTTCAAACAAATCTGATCGATCTGTCAACTGGCAAAATTTTTGATATGTCGACAAACATTCTTCAAAATTATTGTAATCGATAAAGAGATACTGAATTCCGTTTTGATCGAATACATCAGCCAACTCTTGATGCGCCGAGCGACCGGCACTTAGAAGAACCAAATCCGGTTCGTAGGTTAAAATATCTTCAACATTGGGTGTTCCTTTTCCGAGTTTCGGGATATCCGCTGCAGCTTCCGGCTCGGATTCCCCGGCGACATATACCTGTCCAACCGGCTTGATGTTCTCCAATACGATTTCATCAGGCTTGTAGTCGGATACTCCGCTGGTCAATTTACCGGCAAGGATAATCAATATAATGGCAAACACGGTCAAGCCGCCCATTAACGCAAAAAATGTCGTAAAAAACTCTTTATCCTGACTCACTGTCTTCTCCTGATTAATCTGAAAACATTGGATTCACCGCCACCGCATAACAACAAAAGACACCGCAGCCGGGAACGAATGCTGCCGAATTATACTGGAAACGCCAAATACATAAAATTACAAGTATTATCAATACTTTCAGGTGCTTGGCATAGGCAGGATATACTGATCGCTTAACACCGGTGACTGGTACTCCAAATATAAGCGCCTTACCTGGGCATCAACACCCCGCTTCCTGCGCAACCAGCACATACGGTATGATCACACCTCACGCAGCGCCCGTAGCTCAGCTGGATAGAGTACTG